>NZ_JBWJOX010000005.1:0-309662 GCF_056393195.1 Stenotrophomonas sp. Steno-C18
ATCGCCAGCCCGCCGCGTAGCCGCCCGGCCAGCCCGGCACCGGCCAGCCCGCGCATCGCGCGCGCGCCGGCAGCACGCCGGATCGAACCGATGGGCGCCGCGGCCGAGGACTGGCAGGAATTCTGATTTTCCCGCGGTTTCCGGCTTCACCCCCACGACGACCACGGCCTACCCGTGGTCGTCGTGTTTTGGGACATCCAACCCACTTTCCGCGTAGCCGGGATTACAGATAACGCTCTGAATCGTAAGAGTTTCATCACGATCCTCACGACTTCATCACATGCCCTTTCAGTTCATAAAACACCCCCTGTTCAGCCATCAAGCCGCCTCCGGATCGCGCCGCTATCCGCTGAACAGCCGGCAATGAACGCCGGCCTTATCCGCGCCAACGCGCCGGCAACATCCTCGGGCGAGGGCGTCACCCGCAAAGTCGATCCGGAGAGAAAGAGATGGAGTTCTTCCGCAACCTCACGATCGCCCGCAAGCTCGCGATCGCTTTCACCCTCACCACCGTCGCCACCGTTGGCATGGGCGCGTTCGCGGTGGTCCGCCTCAAGCAGGCCACCACCCAGTTGAACGAGATGAGCCAGCGCTACATGCCGGCCGTCCAACACCTGGAGAGCATCCGCGCCGACCTGGCCGAAATCCGCATCGCCGAGCTGTCACAGTTGTCCCACCTGCACGAGCCGGCGTTCGTCGCCGAGTACAACCAGCGCATCGCCGACCAGCGCGCCAAGCTGGCCGAGCACCAGAAGCGCTACGAGGCCCTGCCCGCCAGCGATGAGCAGAAGCGCCTGTACGGCCAGATGCTCAAGACCCTGGAGCAATACCTCAGTGCCCATGCGCAGATGGAAAAGGCCGTGGCCGATGGCCAGTTCGAGCTGGCCCAGCAGATCTCCAACGAACACTCGCGCGTCAGCCGCCGCGACCTGTTCAGCGACGTGGAGAAGCTCAGCAGCTACGTCGTGTCGGCCCTGGACAGCGAGGTGGCGCTCGCCGATGCCACCCAGGCGCGCAGCACCAACGCACTGTTCGCCTGCATGGCCTTGCTGGGCCTGCTGTCGGTCGCCCTCGGCGTGGTCATCGTGCGCGCCATCGTGCGCCCGCTGAAGGACGCCCTGCGGGCCGCCGACGAGGTCGCCACCGGCCGCCTGGACGGCACCATCGATGCCGGACGCGGTGACGAGGTCGGCCAGTTGCTGGCTTCGATGCAGCGCATGCAGCACCAGCTCAAGGCGGTGATCGCCGCGCAGTCCGACATGGCGCGCGAGCACGACCAGGGCCAGATCAGCTACCGCATCGACGAATCCCGCTTCCCCGGCGAGTACGGGCGCATGGTGCGCGAAGTCAATGCCCTGGTCGCCCAGCACATCGGCGTGAAGATGCGGGTGGTCGAGGTGATGCGCCACTACGCCCGTGGCGACCTGTCGGTGGACATGGACCGCCTGCCCGGCGAGAAGGCCGCCATCACCGACGCGATGGACGGCACCAAGGCCAGCCTGTCGGCCATCAACAACGAGATCAAGCGCCTGTCGCGCGCCGCCGCCGCCGGTGATTTCAGCCAGCGTGGCGACATCGACCGCTACGAGCACGACTTCCGCGAGATGGTCGGCGGGCTCAACGCGCTGATGCAGACCACCGAGGACAACCTCGGCCACATCTCGCGGCTGCTGCAGGCCATTGCCGACGGTGACCTGACCCGTCGTGTCGAAGGCGACTTCCACGGCATCTTCGCGCGCATGCGTGACGACGGCAACGCCAGCATCGACCAGCTCGCCAGCATCGTCTCCGGCATCCAGGCCGCCAGCGGCAGCATCAGCCTGTCGGCCAGCGAGATCGCCACCGGCAACAGCGACCTGTCGCGCCGCACCGAGACGCAGGCCGCCAACCTGGAGGAAACCGCTGCCTCGATGGAGGAGCTGACCTCCACCGTGCGCCAGAACGCCGAGCATGCCCGCCAGGCCGACCAGCTGGCGCGCGGTGCCGCCGACGTGGCCGCGCAGGGCGGCGAAGTGGTCGGGCGCGTGGTCAACACCATGAGCTCGATCGAGCAGTCCTCCCAACGCATCGCCGACATCATCAGCGTGATCGACGGCATCGCCTTCCAGACCAACATCCTGGCCTTGAACGCGGCGGTGGAAGCGGCCCGGGCCGGCGACCAGGGCCGTGGTTTCGCGGTGGTGGCCTCGGAAGTGCGCACCCTGGCGCAGCGTTCGGCCGCCGCGGCCAAGGAGATCAAGGGATTGATCGACGACTCGGTCGGCAAGGTCAGCGAAGGCTCGCAACTGGTCCGCCGCGCCGGCAGCACCATGGACGACATCGTGGCCTCGGTGCAGCGCGTGACCACGATCATGGCCGACATCGCCGCCGCCTCGCAGGAACAGACCGCCGGCATCGAACAGGTCAACCAGACCGTGATGCAGATGGACGAGAGCACCCAGCAGAATGCCGCGCTGGTCGAGGAAGCCTCCGCGGCGGCACGCTCGATGGAAGACCAGGCGCGCCAGCTGACCGATGCAGTGGCCCAGTTCCGCCTCTCCGACGCCGTCAGCGCATCACTGGCCCGCGTTGCCGCCAGCGTACCGCCGCCGGCCGCCCCGCGGCCACGCCCCACCCTGCGTGCCATCCCGGGCAAGCCGGCAGTCCATGCACCGGTCAGCAGTGGCGAGGACTGGCAGGAGTTCTGATCCGTTGCTTGCCGGCGGTGGTCGGGAACTCTCCGGCCTGTCCACCGCCGGCCTCTTTGGCCCAACGCTCACCACCGACCGCCGCACGGTACGGCCGTTCGAAGAGCGGCGATGGCCCGTTCCCATCCCGCATAATGCGCTCCCGCCTTGCGGCCGCGCCATTCCAGCGGCTCCTGCTCGGGATACCCATGCAGCGCCGGAAAGCCGTCGCACGCCTCTCCGACCATCAGCAAACGCCATGCGTCACACAAAAGGCTCGTAACAGTGCGCCTAAAGAGTTAGAAAGAGCGGCCGATATCACAGTTTCCAGGAGACCGATTGCGGGTTCCCTGGCTTCGACCCTCTGCAAGCGCCTCCATGTCCGTACCCGAATCCTTCGAGTCGAGCCCGTCCACCGTCGCCGGCAACCTGTATGCCGATGAACGTTACATGGTGCGCAGCCCGCACCAGATCCGGCACCTGCTGCAGCAGATGATCGACCAGCGGTCGATGGTCAACGCGCACCCGGATGGACGCGACCAGTCCTTCCCCAGCGCCGTGCTGGAAGTGGACGAGGACGGCCTGCTGCTCGATGCCAGCCCGCTGCCGGCGATCAACCGCAGCGCGGAGGTCGCCGCTTCCCTGCTGTGCTTTGGCCAGGTCGACAAGGTCACCGTGCGCTTCCAGCTGCACGGCCACCGCCGCATCGAACAGGACGGCCGGGTGGCATTCCGGGTACCGCTGCCGGAGGAGGTCTACCACCTGCAACGCCGTGAGTTCTACCGGCTGGAAACCCCGGTGGGCGACTCACCCTACTGCCTGATCCCCGACCCGGACGGCGGCGAGCCCAGCCGCTGGCGGGTGATCGACATCAGCGCCGGCGGCATGGCGCTGATGCTGCCCTCGCCGCAGGACCTGCTCGCCCTGCAGGGCCGCTATCGCGGCTGCGGGCTGCTGATCCCCGACGCGCCGCCGGTGACCACCACCCTGGTGGTCTGCAACCTGCGCCAGCAGAAACAGGCCAACGGCATGGAAACCATCCGCGCCGGCCTGCGCTTCGACGACCTGCCACGCGGTGCCGACACGCTGATCCAGCGGTACATCTTCCGCATCGATCGGCTACGCAAGGCGCGCAGCAACGGCGACTGACCCGGCCCGGGCGCCATCGTGCACCCCACCTGGCCGAACGCGCCCCACCGTCCGTGGCCGTCCGTCGCTAAAGTCCCGCCTCCTGGCGCCGATACCGGTGCAACAGCCACCGGCGCCACGCCAGGACTAGGACCTGCCATGAACGATACGCGTACCACTTCCGCCGAAGGCACCGGCGGCGAGTACCTCAGCTTCACCCTCGGCGCCGAGCACTACGGCGTCGACATCCTCAAGGTGCAGGAGATCCGCGGCTACGACGCGGTCACCCGCGTGCCCGATGCCCCGGACTACATCAAGGGCGTCATCAACCTGCGCGGCACCATCGTGCCGGTCATCGACCTGCGCCTGAAACTGCGCCTGGACGAGGCACGCTACGACGCCTTCACCGTGATGATCGTGCTCAACGTCGAGGACCGCGTGGTCGGCATCGTCGTGGACAGCGTCTCGGACGTGATCCCGCTGTCGGCCGAGCAGATCCGCCCGACCCCGGAATTCGGTGCCGCGGTGGACACCCGCTTCATCTCCGGCATCGGCACCCAGGACGACCGCATGCTGATCTTGCTGGACATCGAAACCCTGCTCGACACCGCCGACCTCGGGCAGGCCGCGGCGACCGAAGAAGCCGCGGCCTGATCCAACCAACCGGGAGGCGCATCACATTTCCGAACATGCGCCCTCAGCCGCCTGCCCTGTCGGCCGATAGCCCATTGCATGCCCGTCCTCCCCGACTGGCGCCCTCTCGTCATCCCCGGAGATTTTGATGTCCAAGCACCTGATTTGCCTGCTGTCGGCAGCCGTCCTGGCCACCGCCTCGTTCCACGTCGCCGCCGACCCGGCCGAGATGATCCCGCCGGAAAACGCCGCCCGCTTCGCCGGCAAGGACGGCATGGTCTGCGGCAAGGTCGAGAAGGCCCGCTACGCCGAAGGCTCCGAAGGCCAGCCGACCTTCCTGCACATGGGTGGCCAGTTCCCGCGCCACACCTTCTCCGCGCGCATCTCCGGCGCCAACCGTGGCAACTTCGGCTTCCCGCTGGAGTCGCTGGAAGGCAAGACCGTCTGCGTCATCGGCAAGATCCAGCGTGACTCCTCGCGCGCCGAGATCGAAGTCAGCTCGCCGGCCAGCCTGAAGCTGGCAAACATCAAGTAATCCCAGCCTGGTGCCGCGCCGGCCCCGCCGGTGCGGCGCACGCTGCCCGTGCGCGCGCGGGACGTCACCGGAGATCTCCAAGATGCAGTGGGTCAACTCGCTCAAACTCAAGCCGAAGCTGATGCTTACCTTCGGCGTAGTGCTGTTCGTCATGCTGTTGCAGGGCATCGTCGCGTTCCGTGGCCTGTACACCCTCAATGAAGCCACCACCGACCTGGCCGACAACCGCATGCCCAGCCTGCGCGCGACCGGTGAACTGAGCGGAATGGTCAGCGAATACCGCAACGCGTCCTACCAGGGCCTGGTGCGTGCCAGTGACGAGGTCAAGGCCGACGCCAAGCGCCGCGCCGAGGAACTGCGCAAGGAGATCGACGCCACCATCGCCAGCTATCCCAAGCTGATCGACAACCCCGAGCAGAAGAAGCTGTTCGACGCCTTCGCTGCCGACTGGAAGGCCGCCACGGTGTCCTATGACTCGGTGAC
This sequence comes from Stenotrophomonas sp. Steno-C18, assembly GCF_056393195.1. Taxonomy (NCBI): domain Bacteria; kingdom Pseudomonadati; phylum Pseudomonadota; class Gammaproteobacteria; order Lysobacterales; family Lysobacteraceae; genus Stenotrophomonas; species Stenotrophomonas sp. Steno-C18. The sequence goes on from NZ_JBWJOX010000005.1 coordinate 5,446, forward strand.
GGAGATGCTGTCGCTGGACCTGCCCGATGACGCCATCGACACCTTCGTCGGCGAAACCCGCAACCTGCACCGCAAGGCCTACGTGTCGCTGGAGGCACTGGCCGCCAACGACAATGCCCGCGCCCAGGCCGGTGCCAAGGCCGCCGCGGAGACCTACACCACCTCGGCCATCCTGACCGCCATCGCCATCCTGGTCGGTGCGGCCGGCGGCGTGCTGCTGGTATGGCTGTTCGCCCGCTCGCTGGTCGGCTCGGTGCGCGGCGCCGTGGACGTGGCCAACGAAGTGGCCAGCGGCAAGCTCGACGGCCATATCGACGTCAACCGTGCCGATGAAGTCGGCGACCTGCTGCGCGCCATGCAGCGCATGCAGCGCGACCTGCGCGAGCGCATCGAGCGCGACCAGGCCGTGGCTGCGGAGAACCTGCGCATCCGTACCGCGCTGGACTACTCCTCCACCGGCGTGTACCTGACCAACGAAGACCTGGAAATCGTCTACGCCAACCGTGCCCTGCTGGACACGCTGGTCCAGTACAACGACGCGCTGACCGGCGCCCTGTCCCACTATGACGCCAGCATCGCCCTGGTCGGCCAACCGGTCACCGCGCTGGAGCACAACGGCCAGGTCGACAACAAGGTGCTCGACGCACTGGAAAAGAACGGCGTGGCCCGTCGCCAGATGAGTTTCGGCGATGCCCAGTTCGCGCAGGCGATCTCGGTCATCCGCAACGACAGCGGCGTGGCCGTCGGCCACGTGGTCGAATGGCGCGATCGCACCACCGAAGCGTTGGTGGAGAAGGAAGTGGCGCGCGTGATCGAAGCCGCCGCCGCCGGCGACCTCAGCGGCCGCATCGAGACCAGCGACAAGGACGGCTTCTTCCTGCAGCTGGCCGGCCAGATCAACAGCCTGCTCGACGCCAACGCCAGCAGCCTGGAACAGATTTCCGCGCTGCTCTCGGCGCTGTCGCGCGGCGACCTCACCGTGCGCATGCATGGCCAGTACCAGGGCGTGTTCGCCACCATGCGTGACGACGCCAACGCCACCGCCGAGCAGCTGACCGGCATCGTTGGCCGCATCAAGCAGTCCTCGGTTGCCATCAATGCGGCCGCCACCGAGATCGCCAGCGGCAACAACGACCTGTCGCGCCGTACCGAGCAGCAGGCCGCCAACCTGGAGGAAACCGCCGCCTCGATGGAGGAACTGACCTCCACCGTGCGCCAGAACGCCGAATCGGCCCGCCAGGCCAACCAGCTCGCCATCGGTGCCGCTTCAGTGGCCTCGCAGGGTGGCGAGGTGGTCAGCCAGGTGGTGACCACGATGAGCGCCATCGAGGCCTCGTCCAAGAAGATCGCCGAGATCATCTCGGTCATCGACGGCATCGCTTTCCAGACCAACATCCTGGCGCTCAACGCCGCGGTGGAAGCCGCGCGCGCCGGCGAGCAGGGCCGCGGCTTCGCCGTGGTCGCCTCGGAAGTACGCACGCTGGCCCAGCGCTCGGCCGGTGCCGCCAAGGAGATCAAGGGCCTGATCGATGACTCGGTCGGCAAGGTGTCCGACGGCTCGGCGCTGGTCCGCAAGGCCGGCACCACCATGGGCGAGATCGTGGCCTCGGTGCAGCGCGTGACCGACATCATGGCCGAGATCTCCGCCGCCTCGCAGGAACAGAGCGCCGGCATCGAGCAGGTCAACCAGACCGTCACCCAGATGGACGAGACCACCCAGCAGAACGCCGCACTGGTGGAGGAAGCCACCGCCGCGGCCCGTTCGATGGAAGAACAGGCCGGCCACCTGGCCACCGTCGTGTCGGTGTTCCGCCTCGATGACAGCCAGCCGGAAGAACCCATCGCTACGCCGCCGCTCGCCAGCAAGCCCGAGCCGCGTCGCCCGGCACCCGCCCCGGAACCGGTGCGCCGGCGGGTTGCCGGCAACCGGACCGCGGTTGCCGAGCTGGCCGATTCGGACTGGCAGGAGTTCTGACCCACACGACCCCGGCTCCGGCCGGGGTCGTGCGTTATGCGCCGGCTAAACATTCGGCTCGCGCGGCCGATACACCCGTAACTTCCCCTTTCCCGCTCGCCCCCCACGGGCGCTGCCCTTTGCCATGAATCCCTACCGTCTCTGGTCGAACTACATCAGCAACATCTCCGTGCGGCGCAAGCTGAACCTGTTGACGGTGCTGATCGCGCTGGGCGTGATCGCGCTGTCGGTGATCGCCGCCCGCATGCAGTACGTGGATCTGTACGAAACCCGCAAGGAGTCGCTCAAGGCCCAGGTGGAGATGAGCCAGGGCGTGCTGGACTACTACGCCAACCGCGTGAAGGCCGGTGAGCTGTCGCTGCACGACGCACAGCAGCAGGCGCTGGCCGCGCTGCAGAACATGCGCTCCAACGCCGACGTCAACTACCTCAACGTCTACAACACCGACTACGTGCTGCTGATGCATCCGTTCCGCGCCGACCTGGTCGGCAAGGACATGAAGGACTTCCGTGGCGAGGACGGCGTACGCCTGTACTACGACCAGGTCGAGGCCGCGCGCCGCGGTGGCGGCTACGTCGGCTACACCTGGGCCAAGCCCGGCACGCAGGGCCCGGTCGCCAAGCTGGCCTACGCCGGCCTGTACGGCCCGTGGAACTGGGTGGTGTCCAGCGGCGTTTACATGGACGAGGTGCAGGGCCAGGCGCTGAAGTTCACCGCCATCATGACCGTCGCCGGTGGCGTACTGGTGCTGCTGGTGGTCGGCCTGAGCTGGGTCATCGGCAGCCGCATCGTCACGCCACTGCGCAACGCCACCGCGGTGGCCAATGCCATCGCGCGCGGCCGCATGGACAACACCATCCCCGCACCCAGCCGCGACGAGACCGGGCAGCTGCTCACCAGCATGCAGCGCATGCAGGACCAGCTGCGCGCGGTGATCGAGGCCCAGAATGAAATGGCCCGCCAGCACGACGCCGGCATCATCAGCTACCGCATCGACGCCGAGGCGTTCCCGGGCGACTACGGCGTGATGGTGGCCGAAACCAACGTGCTGGTGGCCAACCACATCGACGTGAAGATGCAGGTCATCGCCATCGCGCAGCGCTACGCGGTGGGCGACCTCACCCCGGACATGCCCCTGCTGCCGGGCGAGAAGCGCGTCATCACCGAGACCATGGCCACCATCAAGCAGAACCTGTCGGCCATCAACAGCGAGATCAAGCGGCTGGGCAACGCGGCCGCCGCCGGCGACTTCAGCCTACGCGGCGACGAGCAGCGCTTCGAGCACGACTTCCTGGACATGGTGCGCAGCCTCAACGCGATGATGCGCACCAGCGACCACAACCTGGAACAGATCTCGCAGCTGCTGCGCGCCCTGGCCCAGGGTGACCTGACCGCCACCATGCACGGTGACTTCCAGGGCGTGTTCGCCCGCATGCGCGAGGACGCGGACAGCACCATTGCCCAGCTTTCGGGCATCGTCTCGCGCATCCAGTCCGCCGCCGACAGCATCAACCTGGCCGCCGGCGAGATCGCCACCGGCAACAGCGACCTGTCGCGCCGCACCGAAGTGCAGGCGGCCAACCTGGAGGAAACCGCCGCCTCGATGGAAGAACTGACCTCCACCGTGCGCCAGAACGCCGACTCCGCCCGCCGGGCCAACCAGCTGGCCATCGGCGCGGCCGGCGTCGCCGCCCGCGGCGGCAACGTGGTCGAGGAAGTGGTGGTCACGATGGGCCAGATCGAGCAGTCCTCGCGCCGCATCGCCGATATCATCTCGGTGATCGACGGCATCGCCTTCCAGACCAACATCCTGGCCTTGAACGCCGCGGTCGAAGCCGCGCGTGCCGGCGAACAGGGCCGCGGCTTCGCCGTGGTGGCCAGTGAAGTGCGTACCCTGGCGCAGCGCTCGGCGGCGGCCGCCAAGGAGATCAAGGGCCTGATCGATGACTCCACCCAGCGTGTCTCCGAAGGCTCGCAGCTGGTGCACCAGGCCGGTGCGACCATGGGCGAGATCGTCACTTCGGTGCAGCGCGTGACCGACATCATGGCCGAGATCTCCGCCGCCTCGCAGGAACAGAGCGCCGGCATCGAGCAGGTCAACCAGACCATCGTGCAGATGGACGAAACCACCCAGCAGAACGCCGCCCTGGTCGAGGAAGCCAGTGCCGCGGCGCGCCTGCTGGAAGAACAGGCCATCCAGCTCGACCAGGCCGTGGCGGTGTTCCGCATCGAGTCCACCGGCGTCGGCGCGCCGGCCGAGGTCCCGGCCGCGCTGGCGTTGGCCAGTTGAACGGAGCACCTGCCAGCATGTCCAGCGTCGACACCACCCAGCGCGATTTCGAGTTCAACGACCGCGACTTCCGCCGCGTCTGCGAGCTGATCCATGCCCGTGCCGGGATCGCGCTGGCACCGGCCAAGCGCGACATGGTGTACGGCCGGCTGTCGCGCCGGCTGCGCTCGCTGGGCTTGCAGTCATTCAAGGACTACCTGGACCAGCTCGAGCAGCACGGCGGCGAGGAATGGCAAGCATTCACCAACGCCCTGACCACCAACCTGACCTCGTTCTTCCGCGAGCCGCACCACTTCGACAAGCTGCACGAGGAACTGCAGCAGCGTGCCTCGCATGCGCCGATCAAGCTATGGTCGTGCGCCGCCTCCACCGGCGAAGAGCCCTACTCCATGGCCATCACCGCCTGCGAGACGTTCGGCACGATGACCCCGCCGGTACGCATCCTCGCCACTGACGTGGACACCCAGGTGCTGGCCACCGCCAGCCAGGGCGTGTACGCGATCGAACGCATCGCCGGGCTGGATGCGGAAACCAAGCGCCGCTATTTCCAGCGCGGCACCGGCCCGAACGAGGGCAAATGCCGGGTGGTGCCGGCGCTGCGTGCGCTGGTGGAGTTCCGCCAGCTCAACCTGCTCAGCTCCCGCTATGACGTCGGCGGCCCATTCGACGCGCTGTTCTGCCGCAACGTGATGATCTACTTCGACAAACCCACCCAGCGCGCCATCCTGTCGCGGCTGGTCGAGCACATGGGCGACGACGGGCTGCTCTACACCGGCCATTCCGAGAACTACCTGCATGCGGCCGACCTCATCCAGCCATGCGGCCGCACCCTGTACCGCCGTACCCGCCGGAGCGGTGCATGAAGCCTTCCCAGTCCTATCCCGACGAGGTCATGCGCTACCGCGACAGTCGCTTCCAGACCGTCGCCGCCAAGCTGCTACCCACCCAGTACCTGGTCGTGGACGATGACACCGCGCTGACCACCACGCTCGGCTCCTGCGTGGCCGCCTGCATCCGCGACCCGATCCTCGGCATCGGCGGCATGAACCACTTCCTGCTGCCGGACGGCAACGTCGGCGACGGCGCGCCCGCACGCTACGGTAGCTACGCGATGGAACTGCTGATCAACGACCTGCTCAAGCGCGGCGCGCACCGCAAACGCCTGGAAGCCAAGGTCTTCGGCGGCGCCAACGTGCTCAAGGGCTTCACCAGCAACCCGGTCGGCACCCGCAACGCCGAGTTCGTGCGCCAGTACCTGCAGGCCGAGCACATCCCCATCGTCGCCGAGGACCTGTGCGGCATCCACCCGCGCAAGGTGTGGTTCTTCCCGACCACCGGCCGGGTCGTGGTGCAGCGCCTGCCGCATGCGCACGATGCCGAAGTGCTGGCCGCCGAAACCGCGGTGCGCGCCAAGCTGTCGCGCACGCCGGTCAGCGGTGGCGTGGAGCTGTTCGAATGAGCCTGGCCCCGCCCTGCCGCGTGCTGGTGGTGGACGACTCGGCGCTGGTGCGCCAGGTCCTCACCGAACTGCTGGCCGCCGACCCCGGCATCGAGGTGGTCGGCACCGCCGCCGATCCGCTGCTGGCGCGCGAGAAGATCAAGCGCCTGAACCCGGACGTGCTGACCCTGGACGTGGAAATGCCACGCATGGACGGGCTGGCCTTTCTCGAGAACCTCATGCGCCTGCACCCGATGCCGGTGGTGATGGTGTCCTCGCTGACCGAGCGCGGCGCCGATACCACCCTGCAGGCCCTGGCCCTGGGCGCGGTGGACTTCGTGGCCAAGCCCAAGCTGGACATCGCCCGCGGCCTGGAAGCCTACGCCGACGAGATCCGCGCCAAGGTCAAGATGGCCGCGCGCTCGCGCGTACGTGCCTCGGCGTCACCGCTGCGCCGCCTGCCCGTGCAGAGCGCCTCCAGCCACATCGGCTTCCGCACCACCGACCGGTTGATCGCCATCGGTGCCTCTGCCGGCGGCACCGAAGCACTGCGAACCGTGCTGGAGACCCTGCCCGCCGACGCGCCGGCCGTGGTGCTCACCCAGCACCTGCCTGCGGCCTTCAGTGCGGCCTTCGCCGAGCGCCTGGATCGCCATTCGGCAATGTCGGTACGCGAGGCCAGCGACGGCGAAGCCATCCTGCCTGGCCATGCCTACCTGCCGGCCGGCGGCAAGCACCTGCGCATCATCCGCGACGGCGCCCGCTGGCGCTGCCGCGTGGACGACACCGCGCCGGTCAACCTGCACAAGCCGGCGGTGGACGTGCTGTTCCGTTCGGTGGCGCAGAACGCCGGCGCCAACGCCATCGGCGCCATCCTCACCGGCATGGGCGAGGACGGCGCGCGTGGCCTGCTGGAGATGAAGCAGGCCGGTGCCGCCACCCTGGCACAGGACGAGGCCACCAGCGTGGTCTGGGGCATGCCCGGCAGCGCGGTGCGCCTGGGCGCGGTGGACGAAGTGCTGCCGCTGGAACGCATCGCCGAGCGCCTGCTGGCACTGGCGCGGGCCTGACCGCCCGCTTGCACGGCCTGGTTGCGCCGCGCTCAAGCTGCTGAAGCCGGGCTCATGCCGCCGCAGGGCACCTGCCGTCGCACAGCACCTCGCGCAATGCGATGGCCTGCGCCGTCGTGGTTTCCAGCCGGGCTGCCAACTCCGTCACCGCCGTCTCCAACAGCTGCGGGTGGAGCGGGTACTGGCAGGCTTGTTCCACACGCTCGCAAGCGTGCACCACCTCGCCGGCGTCCACCATCCGTGCACCGCCCTTTATGCCGTGCGCCAGCGCCGCCAGGGCAGGCACCTGCGGATCTTCCCTCCAAGCCAGCACCGCGGCCAGATCGTGGCGGAAGCTGTCGATTGCTTCATCCAGGAACACGCAGGCCAGGCCACCCGCGCCAACGCCAGCTACCGCGAGGCACTGAGCAAGGTCATCGCGCTGAAGGCCACCATCGCCCGCCTGCGCGCCGAAGCCTATGGCCAACCGCTTGAGTTCGATGCACAGGTACGCGAGTTCCCCGAGGAAGTGGAGCAGGAGACGCGTGCGTTCAATGCGCGTCGCCGTGCCCTGGTCGAAAGCGTCGCATCGCTGGAGCGCAGCTATGCACTGTCCATCCGCGAGATCAACCTGGCCGAACCGCTGGCCGCCAAGGGGCTGCTGTCCGACGTCGAACTGCTGCGCATGCGCCGCCAGGCCAACGACATCAAGTCGCAGGTGGTCGAGCGCCAGAACCGCTATCGCGCCGATGCCAACTCCGAACTGGTCAAGCTGGAAATGGAGCTCTCCCAGACCAACGAGAACCTGGTGGGTCGCGCCGACGTCGTCGAACGCACCACCATCACCGCGCCGGTGCACGGGACGATCAAGAACGTCCGGGTGAACACCATCGGCGGCGTGATCCAACCCGGCGAGCACATCCTGGAGATCGTGCCGCTGGAGGATCAGTTGCTGGTCGAAGGCAAGATCCGGCCCAAGGACGTGGCCTTCCTGCGGCCCGGCCTGCCCGCCACGGTGAAGATCACCGCCTACGACTACGCCATCTATGGCGGCCTGACCGGCAAGGTGGAGCACATCAGTCCGGACACGCTCAAGGATGACCAGAAGGCCGCGGCCGGCCGTGCGGACGACACGTACTACCGCGTGCTCGTGCTCACCGAGAAAAGCGCCCTGCAGGCGGGCGGCAAGGAGCTGCCGATCATTCCCGGCATGGTCGCCTCGGTGGAGATCCGCACCGGCGAGAAGAGCGTCCTGGACTATCTGCTCAAGCCCGTCCTCAAGGCACGCGAGGCATTCCGCGAACGCTGAGCCGTCGCTGACCACCGACACAGAGCGAGGCAGGCATGCTTCCTCTTTCTCACTCCGGAACCGCACCAAACAAAAACCCCCGGCTTGCGCCGGGGGTTTTCTGTTCAACACTTACTGCAGATCAGACTCAGGCGTTGACCGAATCGGCCACGTCCTTGTAGTCGGCGATCTGGTCGAAGTTCATGTAGCGGTAGATCGTGTCGCCATTGGCGTTGATCACGCCGATGTCCGCCATGTACTCCTCCTTGGTCGGGATGCGGCCCAGACGCGAGCAGATCGCGGCCAGCTCGGCCGAACCCAGGTACACGTTGGTGTTGCGGCCCAGGCGGTTCGGGAAGTTGCGGGTCGAGGTCGACATCGCGGTGGAGCCTTCGCGGATCTGCGCCTGGTTGCCCATGCACAGCGAGCAGCCCGGCATTTCCATGCGAGCACCAGCGCTGCCGAAGGTGCCGTACACGCCTTCCTTGGTCAGCTCGGAGGCATCCATCTTGGTCGGCGGGGCCACCCACAGACGGGTCGGGATGTCACGCTTGCCTTCCAGCAGCTTCGCAGCGGCGCGGAAGTGACCGATGTTGGTCATGCACGAACCGATGAACACTTCGTCGATCTTGGCACCGGCAACTTCGGACAGCGTCTTCACGTCGTCCGGGTCGTTCGGGCAGGCCACGATCGGCTCGTGGATGTCGGCCAGGTCGATCTCGATGACGGCGGCGTACTCGGCGTCGGCATCCGGCTCCAGCAGCTGCGGGTCGGCCAGCCAGGCTTCCATCTTCTCCACGCGACGGGCCAGCGAACGGGCATCGGCGTAGCCTTCGGCGATCATCCACTTCAGCAGCGTGATGTTGCTGTTGAGGTACTCGATGATCGGTTCCTTGTTCAGGCGCACCGAGCAACCAGCGGCCGAACGCTCGGCCGAGGCGTCGGACAGTTCGAACGCCTGCTCCACCTTCAGGTCCGGCAGACCTTCGATTTCCAGGATGCGGCCGGAGAAGATGTTCTTCTTGCCCGCCTTGGCCACGGTCAGCAGACCGGACTTGATCGCGTACAGCGGGATCGCGTTGACCAGGTCACGCAGCGTCACGCCCGGCTGCATCTTGCCCTTGAAGCGCACCAGCACCGACTCCGGCATGTCCAGCGGCATCACGCCGGTGGCAGCCGCGAAGGCGACCAGGCCCGAACCGGCCGGGAACGAGATGCCCACCGGGAAACGGGTGTGCGAGTCACCACCGGTACCGACGGTGTCCGGCAGCAGCATGCGGTTGAGCCAGCTGTGGATCACGCCGTCGCCCGGACGCAGCGAGACGCCGCCACGGGTGGAGATGAACTCCGGCAGGGTGTGGTGGGTCTTCACGTCCACCGGCTTCGGGTAGGCGGCGGTGTGGCAGAACGACTGCATCACCAGGTCGGCCGAGAAGCCCAGGCAGGCCAGGTCCTTCAGCTCGTCGCGGGTCATCGGGCCGGTGGTGTCCTGCGAGCCCACCGAGGTCATCTTCGGTTCGCAGTAGGTGCCCGGGCGCATGCCCTTGCCTTCCGGCAGGCCACAGGCGCGGCCCACCATCTTCTGGGCCAGCGAGTAGCCCTTGCCGGTATCGGCCGGCTGCACCGGCAGGCGGAACAGGTCGGTCACCGGCAGGCCCAGCGCCTCACGCGCCTTGGCGGTCAGGCCACGGCCGATGATCAGCGGAATGCGGCCGCCGGCGCGCACTTCGTCGAACAGCACGTCGCTCTTGACCTGGAATTCGGCGATCACTTCACCGTTCTTCAGCGCCTTGCCGTCGTACGGACGCAGCTCGACGACATCGCCGTGCTCCATCTTCGACACGTCCAGCTCGATCGGCAGCGCGCCGGCATCTTCCATGGTGTTGTAGAAGATCGGGGCGATCTTCGAACCCAGGCAGACACCGCCGAAGCGCTTGTTCGGGATGAAGGGGATGTCTTCACCGGTGAACCACAGCACCGAGTTGGTGGCGGACTTGCGGCTGGAACCGGTGCCGACCACATCGCCGACGTAGGCAACCAAGTTGCCCTTTTCCTTCAGCGACAGGATTTCCTGGATCGGGCCACGCTTGCCGTCTTCTTCCGGCACGAACGGGGCATCCGGACGCTTGTTCTTCAGCATCGCCAGCGCGTGCATCGGGATGTCCGGGCGGGTGGTCGCATCCGGGGCCGGCGACAGGTCGTCGGTGTTGGTTTCGCCCGGCACCTTGAACACGGTGATGGTCAGGCTCTGCGGCACTTCCGGCTTGCTGGTGAACCACTCGGCATCGGCCCAGCTCTGCAGCACGCCCTGTGCATTGGCGTTGCCGGCCTTGGCCTTTTCCTGCACGTCGTGGAAGGCATCAAACACCAGCAGCGTGTGCTTCAGGCCGTTGGCGGCGATGGCGCCGACTTCGGCGTCGTCCAGCAGCTGGATCAACGGGGCGACGTTGTAACCGCCGAGCATGGTGCCCAGCAGTTCGGTGGCGCGCGCACGGCTGATCAGTGCGTTCTTTTCGGTGCCGAAGGCAATGGCGGCCAGGTACGAGGCCTTGACCTTGGCGGCGTCGTCCACACCCGCCGGCACGCGGTGGGTGATCAGGTCGAGCAGGAACTCGGCCTCACCGGCCGGCGGGTTCTTCAGCAGCTCGATGACGTCGGCCGTCTGCTGTGCGGTCAGCGGCAGCGGCGGGATGCCAAGCGCGGCGCGCTCGGCTACGTGGTGGCGGTAGGCTTCCAACATGACAACTCCCGGGTGTTACGGTTTGAGTAATGGATGGGCTCAGGCTTGCGGCACGATCAGCTTCAGGCCCTTGAAGTAGTCGCGATAAAACGTGTCGTTCCAGGTGATCAGGCCGTCGCACTGCAGCAGCGCGTGGGCACCGACCATGAAATCGTCGATACGGCGAGTCTCGCCGCTGCGCTGGCGGTGACGGCGGTGCATCTCGCCGGCGCGCAATGCGGATTTGGCTTCCAGCGGATTGAAATGGACGCCCATTTCCTCCAGCGCCTCCTGCACTTCGGCACCGCCGCGCAGCGAGGCGCAGACCTCGGCCAAGGTCGTGCCGCAGATGACCACCCGGCCGCCGACCAGCGCCTGCCGCAGGCAGGCCTCCACCGCGTCGGCACGCGGGCCATCGCTGAACAGTTCGATCAGGACCGGGGAGTCGACGGCGATCATGCGTCGTCGGCCTCGTCACGCACGGTGCGTACGGCCTGCTCGGCCGAGTCGAAGCCGTCCAGCGCGAACTTGCCGCGCGCACGGGAAATGGCGTCGTCCACGCTCTTGCGCAGGATGATCCGGCTGCCTTCCAGCTCGACCTTCAGCAGCGTGCCCTTGGTCAGGCCCAGCGCGTCACGTACGGCCTTGGGCAGGGTGATCTGCCCGCGTTCAGCTACGGTGGCTTCCATGGGACCTCCAATGAAGTATGCACGAATTATACATACTTCCACCGGCATACCCCACCCCGCCGCTGACCCGCCAGGCCCCGCCCCGCCTGGCCTCCCCGGCAAAAGCACCGTTACACAACCGCAACACGCCGTTGTCTAAACTGGCCCGGACCGCCATGCGCCCAAGTATGCGTGCATCGTCCATACTCGGACCTGCATTCAGTGACAGGGCCCACGGCCCTGAAAGCCCGCGCGGCGCCGCACCGGCACCGTGGCAAGCCATCTGTAAAGAGGAGTCAGCTGTATGAGCGATACCTTCTCCACCCGCAGCCAACTGGAAGTTGGCGGCCAGCAGTACACCTACTGCAGCCTTCCCAAGCTCGGCCAGAAGTTCGACATCTCCCACCTTCCCTACTCGATGAAGATCCTGCTGGAGAACCTGCTCCGGCACGAGGACGGCGGCCAGACCGTTGGCCCGGAGCACATCGAGGCGGTGGCCCGGTGGAACCCCAAGGCCGAACCGGACACCGAGATCGCCTTCATGCCGGCCCGCGTGGTGCTGCAGGACTTCACCGGCGTGCCCTGCGTGGTCGACTTGGCCGCCATGCGCGACGCGGTGACCAAGCTCGGCGGCAAGGCCGAGCAGATCAACCCGCTGATCCCCTCCGAACTGGTCATCGACCACTCCGTGCAGGTGGACGTGTTCGGCCGCGCCGACGCACTGGACCTCAACGGCAAGATCGAGTTCGAGCGCAACCGCGAGCGTTACAGCTTCCTGCGCTGGGGCCAGAAGGCCTTCGAGAACTTCAAGGTGGTGCCGCCCAACACCGGCATCGTCCACCAGGTGAACCTGGAAAACCTCGCCCGCGTGGTGATGGAACGTGACGTCGACGGCACCCGTTGGGCGTTCCCGGACACCGTGTTCGGCACCGACTCGCACACCACCATGATCAACGGCATCGGCGTGCTGGGCTGGGGCGTGGGCGGCATCGAGGCCGAGGCCGCCATGCTCGGCCAGCCGTCCTCGATGCTGATCCCGCAGGTGGTCGGCTTCAAGCTCACCGGCAAGCTGCCCGAGGGCACCACCGCCACCGACCTGGTGCTGACCGTCACCCAGATGCTGCGCAAGCACGGCGTGGTCGGCAAGTTCGTCGAGTTCTACGGCGACGGCCTGCAGCACCTGCCGCTGGCCGACCGCGCCACCATCGCCAACATGGCCCCGGAGTACGGTGCCACCTGCGGCATCTTCCCGATCGACGCCGAGTCGCTGAACTACCTGCGCCTGTCCGGCCGCAGCGAGGCGCAGATCGCGCTGGTCGAAAGCTACGCCAAGGCCCAAGGCCTGTGGCACGAGCCCAGCAGCCCGCACGCGCAGTACAGCGCCACGCTGGAACTGGACATGGGTGACGTCAAGCCGTCGATGGCCGGCCCCAAGCGCCCGCAGGACCGCGTCCTGCTCGGCGATGTGCATGACAACTTCACCGAGGCGCTCAAGGGCCTGACCGTCAACCGCGACCAGCGCAACGGCGACGTCGCCGACTTCATCAATGAAGGAGGCGGCGCGGCGGTCGGCAACGAACAGCTGGCCAAGGGCCACGCTGACGTGGTCATCGACAACCAGTCCGTGCGCCTGAAGGACGGCGCGGTGGTCATCGCCGCCATCACCTCCTGCACCAACACCTCCAACCCGGCGGTGATGCTCGGTGCCGGCCTGCTCGCGCGCAACGCCGCGCGCCTGGGCCTGAAGGCCAAGCCGTGGGTCAAGACCTCGCTCGGGCCGGGCTCGCGCGTGGTCACCGACTACCTGGAAAAGGCCGGCGTATTGACCGACCTGGAGAAGCTCGGCTTCTACGTAGTCGGCTACGGCTGCACCACCTGCATCGGCAACTCCGGCCCGCTGCCGGTCGAAGTCAGCGCCGGCATCGCCGCCGGCGACCTGGTGGTGGCCTCGGTGCTGTCGGGCAATCGCAACTTCGAAGGCCGCGTGCATCCGGAAGTGAAGGCCAACTACCTGGCCTCGCCGCCGCTGGTGGTGGCCTACGCCATCGCCGGCACCGTGCGCATCGACCTGACCAAGGAGCCGATCGGCCAGGACAGCAGCGGCAAGGATGTGTACCTGCGTGACATCTGGCCGAGCAACAAGGACATCGGCGACATGATCGCCGCCACCGTTGGCCCGGAGATGTTCAAGCAGAACTATGCCGACGTGTTCAAGGGCGACACCCGCTGGGCGCAGATCGCATCGCCGGAAGGCCAGGCCTACCAGTGGAACGGCGACTCCACCTACATCAAGAACCCGCCCTACTTCGACGGCATGACCATGCAGGTCGGCACTATCAGCGATGTGCACGGTGCGCGCGTGCTCGGCCTGTTCGGTGACTCGATCACCACCGACCACATCTCCCCGGCCGGCAACATCAAGAAGGACTCGCCGGCGGGCCGCTTCCTGCAGTCGCGTGGCGTGCTCCCGGCCGACTTCAACAGCTACGGCAGCCGCCGCGGCAATGATGACGTGATGGTGCGCGGCACCTTCGCCAACATCCGCATCAAGAACCTGATGTTCGGTGGCGAGGAAGGCGGCAACACCCTGTACTACGCCCCGGGCAGCACCGACGGCGAGAAGCTGGCCATCTACGACGCGGCCATGAAGTACAAGGCCGACGGCGTGCCGCTGGTGGTCCTGGCCGGCAAGGAATACGGCACCGGCTCCTCGCGCGACTGGGCGGCCAAGGGCACCAACCTGCTGGGCGTCAAGGCCGTGATCGCCGAGAGCTTCGAGCGCATCCACCGCTCCAACCTGGTCGGCATGGGCGTGCTGCCGCTGCAGTTCATCGACGGCCAGAACGCACAGTCACTGGGCCTGGATGGCTCGGAGACCTTCGACGTCACCGGGTTGGACGACGGCAAGGCCAAGACCGCCACCGTCACTGCGACCAAGGCTGACGGCAGCAAGCAGCAGTTCCAGGCCAAGGTGCTGTTGCTCACGCCCAAGGAAGTGGAGTACTTCCGCAACGGCGGCCTGCTGCAGTACGTGCTGCGCCAGTTGGCGGCGAAGAAAGCGGCCTGACGGATGGATTGACTTGATGAAGCAAGGAACGCCCCTTTCGGGGCGTTCTTTTTTTACCCCTCCCCAGCCCTCCCCTTCGCGATGCGAAAGGGAGGGGGAAGAAGCCGGTTCGCTGCGATCTCGAACTCTTGCCGCCGCCGTGCAGCTCGATCGCGGTCTGACAGGTCAACAGAAACCGCCCCCTCCCTTTCGCATCGCGAAGGGGAGGGCTGGGGAGGGGTGACGCTCCCGCTCCCGCTCCCGCTCCTGCTCTTGCTTCTACCTCCACTCCCCCACCCGCTTACCCGCGCTCGCCACCCACCGGCCCCCAGCTGGCGCTGTACACCCGCCACTGGCCGTCCTCATCCCGCCAGCCGGTCTGGATCTCCTGCATGTCGCCGCGCACGGGCAGCAAGCCGCCCGTACCCCCGACAAGCAGGGCACTGAAACGCACTGTCGCCGTCTTGTTGTCCGCTGCCATCTCGATGGCTATCGGACCGGTCTGCACCGACACCTTGCTGTTGAGCAGCAGCTGCGCCTTGACCAGGCGCTCCAGCCCCGCCCGGTCCACGCCCTCGTTGCCCACGAACTCGGGCGAGACCGCCTCCATGAAGTCCGCGGGACTGCCCGACTCCACACCCTTCTGCATTGCAGCAATCGTGTCGCGCAGCCGCTGTTCCGGCGGCGCGCGCTTGCAACCGGCGACGGAAAGCACAATCACCGCAATAAGCATGCATTTCAGAACCGTTCGGATCATCTGAACCCTTCGCCTTTTCCATTCTGGACGGTATGCTGGCATCAGCGGCTGTGGCGCCCCGGTGCCCCGCTCCCATCACTAGATCACATCCATTTCCTGGAGGGGAAGATGAATCAGGAACGTCCCTGGCTGCAGAGCTACCCGGCCGGTGTCCCGGCTGAAATCGACGTCAACGAGTTCCGTTCCGTTGCCGCGGTGTTCGATACGTCCGTAGCCAAGTTCCGTGATCGCCCCGCCTACTCCAACTTCGGCAAGGTCCTCACCTACGGTGAAACCGACGCACTGGTCACCCAGTTCGCCGCCTACCTGCTGGGCGAGCTGCAGCTGAAGAAGGGTGACCGCGTCGCGGTGATGATGCCCAACTGCCTGCAGTACCCGATCGCCATCTTCGGCATCCTGCGCGCCGGCCTGACCGTGGTGAACGTCAACCCGCTGTACACCGCCCGCGAGCTCAAGCACCAGCTGGTCGATGCCGGCGCCAGCGTGCTGCTGGTGGTCGACAACTTCGGCGACACCGTGCAGCAGGTCATCGCCGAGACCCCGGTCAAGCAGGTCATCACCACCGGCCTGGGCGACATGCTCGGCTTCCCGAAGGGCGGCATCGTCAACTTCGTGCTGAAGTACGTGAAGAAGATGGTCCCGGACTATGACCTGCCCAACGCGATCCGCTTCAAGGACGCGCTGAAGCTGGGCAAGCGCCACCCGATGCCGGTGGTGGACATCGACCATGACGACATCGCCTTCCTGCAGTACACCGGCGGCACCACCGGCGTGGCCAAGGGCGCGATGCTCACCCACCGCAACCTGATCGCCAACATGCAGCAGGCCTCGGCCTGGATCAGTGGCTCCGGCGTCAAGCAGGGCGAGGAAGTGATCATCACCGCGCTGCCGCTGTACCACATCTTCGCCTTGACCGCGAACGGGCTGGTCTTCATGAAGATCGGCGCGCTGAACTACCTGATCACCAACCCGCGCGACATGAAGGGCTTCGTCAAGGAGCTGAAGAACAACCGCTTCACCGCCATCACCGGCGTCAACACGCTGTTCAACGGCCTGCTCAACACCGAAGGCTTCGACCAGATCAACTTCTCCGAACTGAAGGTGGCACTGGGCGGTGGCATGGCCGTGCAGCGCGCCGTGGCCGAGAAGTGGAAGAAGGTCACCGGCGTCACCCTGGTGGAAGCCTACGGCCTGACCGAAACCTCGCCGGCGGCCTGCATCAACCCGCTGGACCTGAAGGACTACAACGGCGCGATCGGCCTGCCGATCCCCTCCACCGATGCCTGCGTCAAGAACGACGAGGGCCAGGTGCTGCCGGTCGGTGAAGTCGGCGAGCTGTGCATCCGCGGCCCGCAGGTGATGAAGGGCTACTGGCATCGTCCGGACGAGACAGAGAAGGTGCTCGATGCCGACGGCTGGCTGCATACCGGCGACATGGCGCGCATGGACGAACAGGGTTTCTTCTACATCGTCGACCGCAAGAAGGACATGATCCTGGTGTCCGGCTTCAACGTGTACCCAAACGAGGTCGAGGACGTCATCGCGATGATGCCCGGCGTGCTGGAAGTGGCCGCGGTCGGCGCACCGAGCGAGAAGTCCGGTGAAGTGGTGAAGGTGGTCATCGTCAAGAAGGACCCCAAGCTCACCGAGGAAGACGTCAAGGAGTTCGCCCGCGCCAACCTCACAGGCTACAAGCACCCGCGCATCGTCGAGTTCCGCAAGGAGCTGCCCAAGTCCAACGTGGGCAAGATCCTGCGCCGCGAACTGCGCGACTCCAAGCCGGAAGCCTGATCCTCCCGGCCCCGGAATGACCCAAGCCCTCCCCTCACCGGGAGGGCTTTTTGTTTGTGCACACGCAGGCCAATAGGAGCGGCCTCGGCCGCGAAGCCGGCGCACCTGCACCGCCACGGAAACCGACTGCAATCACGGCAACCCGCTGCACCTGTGCATCACCTGCTTCGCGGCCGGAACTGCGCTTACCGCCATGCCCACGAAAAAGCCCCGCTCTCGCGGGGCTCTCGGTTCAACCCGGCGGGCCTCAGGCCTCCGGGCGCATGTACGGGAACAGCAGCACGTCACGGATCGACGCACGGCCGGTCAGCATCATCACCAGGCGGTCGATGCCGATGCCCAGGCCGCCGGTCGGCGCCAGGCCGTATTCCAGCGCACGGATGTAATCCGAGTCGTAGTGCATGGCCTCGTCGTCGCCGCCGTCCTTCGCTGCAACCTGGGCCTGGAAACGCGCCGCCTGGTCTTCCGGGTCATTCAACTCGGAGAAGCCGTTGGCGATCTCCTTGCCGTTGATGAACAGCTCGAAGCGATCGGTGTAGCCGGGCTCGTTGTCGCTGGCGCGGGCCAGCGGCGAAACTTCCACCGGATGGTCGGTGATGAAGGTCGGCTGCACCAGGGTGTGTTCGACGGTGGCTTCGAAGATCTCCAACAGCAGCTTGCCCCAGCCGTAGGACGGCTTGACCCTGATCTTCAGGCGCTCGCAATGACGCAGCAGCGCTTCGCGATCGGTGCAGTCGGCGACGCTGATCTCCGGATTGTGGTGGCGCACCGCCTCGTCCATGCGCCAGCGACGGAACGCCGGGCCCAGGTTGATACGTGCACCGTCCCATTCCACCTCGGTCGTACCCAGCACCTGCTGGGCGACGTCACGGATCACGCCTTCGGTCAGGTCCATCACTTCGTTGTACGTGGCATAGGCCTCGTACAACTCCATCATGGTGAATTCCGGGTTGTGGCGGGTGCTGACGCCTTCGTTGCGGAAGTTGCGGTTGATCTCGTAGACGCGTTCCAGGCCACCGACCACCAGCCGCTTGAGGTACAGCTCCGGTGCCACGCGCAGGTACAGGTCCAGGTCCAGCGCGTTGTGGTGGGTGGTGAACGGCTTGGCCGTCGCGCCGCCGGGGATGTAATGCATCATCGGCGTCTCGACTTCCAGGAAGTCACGGTTGTCCAGCCAGGCGCGCATCGCGCGGATGATGCGCGAGCGCTTGATGAACACTTCGCGCGACTCCGGGGTCACGATCAGGTCGACGTAGCGCTGGCGGTAACGCTGCTCCACGTCGGCCAGGCCGTGCCACTTGTCCGGCAACGGGCGCAGCGACTTGGTCAGCAGGCGGATCGACTCGGCCTTGATCGACAGCTCGCCGGTCTTGGTGCGGGTCAGTCCGCCTTCGACGGCAATGATGTCGCCCACGTCCCAGCCCTTGAAGGCAGTGTAGGC
Organism: Stenotrophomonas sp. Steno-C18; assembly: GCF_056393195.1. Classification (NCBI taxonomy): domain Bacteria; kingdom Pseudomonadati; phylum Pseudomonadota; class Gammaproteobacteria; order Lysobacterales; family Lysobacteraceae; genus Stenotrophomonas; species Stenotrophomonas sp. Steno-C18. The sequence goes on from NZ_JBWJOX010000005.1 coordinate 23,908, forward strand.
ATCGCCCAACGTGGCACCCTGCAGGAACAGCTGGATCCGGCCGCTCTCGTCCTGGATCTGGGCGAAGCTGGCCTTGCCCATGATTCGCTTGGCCATCAGGCGGCCGGCCATCTTCACGCGGCGGCCATTGCCTTCCAGCGTTTCGGCGGTCCATTGCTCGGCGTCGGCGTACTCGGCCTGCAGCTTGCCGGCGAAGTCTTCACGACGGAAGTCGTTCGGATAGGCGATCCCCTGCCCGCGCAGCGCTTTGAGTTTCTCGCGACGCTCGGCAATCAACTTGTTTTCGTCGACGGGTGGGGTTTCGGTGGCTTCGCTCATGGATCTGCAGGTGGATAGTGGGGGGATACGGCCGGCAACGCCGGTCGTACAGCATACCAAAACCACCCTCCCCCGGCCGGACCGGTCGGCCCGGCCCCTGCCCCGCCCACGTCAATGGACGGCCGGCGGGAAGGCTTGGCGGAGCTCGTCCACCAGCACCCGCGCGTTCTCCGAGTAGTCCACCGGCACCGTTACCAGATGGACGCCGCCAGCGTTGAAGGCCGCTTCCAGGGTCGGGATGAACTGTCCGATCTCGCGCACCTCGTGCCCGGTGGCGCCATAGGCCTCGGCGTACTTGACGAAGTCCGGGTTGGTGAAGGTCATGCCGTAGTCGGCGAAGCCGTCCACCGCCTGCTTCCAGCGGATCATCCCGTAGGCGTTGTCATTGAAGATCAGCACCACCAGGTTCAGGCCCAGCCGGCGGGCGGTTTCCAGCTCCTGGCTGTTCATCATGAAGCCACCGTCGCCGCAGACCGCCAGCACCCGCCGCTGCGGATACAGGATGGCCGCGGTGATCGCCGAGGGCAGGCCCGCGCCCATGGTCGCCAGCGCGTTGTCCAGCAACAGGGTGTTGGCCACCTGGGTGCGGTAGTTGCGGGCGAACCAGACCTTGTACATGCCGTTGTCCAGCGCCACGATGCCGTCCGGCGGCATCACCTGGCGCACGTCGTGTACCAGCCGCTGCGGGGTGAAGCGGTCTTCCCCGGCGCGGTCGGTGATATGCGACAGGATCTGCTCGCGCAGCGGCAGCAGCGCGTCGGCGTTGGCCACCTTGCCTTCGATGCGGTCGGCCAGCAGGGTGAGCGATCGGCCGATGTCGCCGATCACCTCCACCTGCGGAAAGTACACCTGCTCCACCTCCGCCGGCAGGTAGCCGACGTGGATGACGGTCGGGCCACCCGGGCGCATCACGAACGGCGGCTTCTCGGTGACTTCATGGCCGATGGTGACGATCACGTCGGCCTGGTCGATGGCCATGTGCACGTAGTCGCGCTCGGTCAGCGCGGCGGTGCCCATGTACAGCCCCGAGCCGCCGGCCACCGAGCCCTTGCCCATCTGGGTGGTGAAGAACGGGATGCCCGCGCGCAGCACGAACGCCGACAGCGCCTCGCTGGAGCGCGGCCGTGACGCGCCGGCCCCCATCATCAGCAACGGCCGCTTGGCGGCGCGGATGATCCCGGCGGCCCGATCCAGCGCTTCCGGGCTGGCGATGGGAAGCTCCAGCGGATGCGGCGGGATCAGCGCGACCTCGTCCCCTTCCATCGCCGCGATGTCTTCCGGCAGCTCCAGCAGCACCGGACCGGGGCGGTCCTGCTGCGCGGTGCGGAATGCTTCGCGGACGATGGTCGGGATGGTGCGCGCCGAGACGATCTGCCGCGCCGACTTGGTCAGCGGCTTCATCGTGCTGACGATGTCCACGATCTGGAAGCGCGCCTGCTTGCTGGCCACGATGCCCTTCTGCCCGGTGATCATGATCACCGGCCACGCGCCCAGCAATGCATACGCCGCACCGGTGGTGAAGTTCAGCGCCCCCGGGCCCAGCGTGGCCAGGCACACGCCCGGCTTGCCGGTCAGGCGGCCGTAGGTGGCGGCCATGAACACCGCCGCCTGTTCGTGGCGGGTGATGACCAGTTCGATGCGCGAGTGCCGCAGCGACTCGACCACATCGAGGTTCTCCTCGCCGGGAATGCCAAAAATACGCTCGACGCCTTCGTTCTCGAGTGCGGCGACGAGCAGATCAGAACCCTTGGACATGGAATGACGCCCTTCTTGCTGGACTGGTTGTATGGCAGGCAACGATGCGCGCGGCTCAGGCGCGGTCGATCCACACCGTCTGCGCGTTGACGAACTCGCGGACACCGAAGTACGACAACTCGCGGCCGAACCCGCTCTTCTTGACGCCGCCGATCGGCACCCGCGGGTCGGACACCGAGAAGCCATTGATGAACACCCCGCCGGTCTGCAGGCGGCGAGCCAGCTGCGTGGCGCGTGCCACATCACCGCTCCACAGGTTGCCGCTGAGGCCGAACTCGCTCTGGTTGGCCAGTGCGACGGCGTGGTCGGCGTCACGCGCACGGATGATGGGCGCCACCGGCCCGAAGGTCTCCTCGTCGAACGCCTGCATGCCCGGCGCGACGCCAGCCAGCACGGTCGGCGCGTAGAAGCTGCCGGGCCGATCCAGCTGGTGCCCGCCGACCAGCAGTTGCGCACCGGCCGCCACCGAGGCCTGCACCTGCGCGTGCAACTGGTCGAGCAGGTCCTGGCGGGCGATCGGCCCAAGCCGGTTGGCCGGGTCGCGTCCGTCACCCACGGTCAATGCCTTGACCTGCTCGCTGAACAACGCCACGAAGCGGTCATGGATGGCATCCTCGACGATGATGCGCTTGCCGGCGATGCACACCTGCCCGGCGTTCTGGAAGCGCGAGGTCACCGCCGCGGCAACCGCCTTCTCCAGGTCGGCGTCGGCCAGCACGATGAACGGGTCCGAGCCCCCCAGTTCCAGCACTACCTTCTTCAACACCTGCCCGGCCTGGGCAGCGATGCTGCGCCCGGCCGCGACGCTGCCGGTCAAGGTCACCGCGGCGATGCGATCATCGGCAATGGCCTGGCTGGTCTGCTCCCGGTTGAGGTTGGCGCCGATGAAGGTGCCGTCCGGCAGCCCCGCCTCGCGCCAGGCCGCATCGAGCAGCTTGGCGGTACCGACGATGTTCTCGGCGGGCTTGAGCAGAAAGCCATTGCCCGCCAGCAGGATCGGCACGGCGGCGCGCATCACCTGCCAGTACGGGAAGTTCCATGGCATCACGCCCAGCACCACGCCCAGCGGCAGGAACGACACGTACGCCTCACCGCTCAACACCTCGGCCGGCTCGTCCCGCAGCCATTGCGGGCCGTGGTCGGCGTACCACTCGCATTGCAGCGCGCATTTCTCGATCTCGGCAAGCGATTCGGCCAGGACCTTGCCCATCTCCGCGGTAGCCAACGCCGCCAACGGCTCGCGGTCACGGCGCAGGATCGCCGCCATGCGGCGCAGGGCCTCGGCCCGCTGCGCCGGTGTCTGCGCGCTCCAGGCGGCAAAGCCGGCACGGCTGCGGTCCAGCAGTTCGTCCAGTTCGGCATCGCTGATGAAGGGGTGGGTGGCGATCAGCTCGCCGGTGGCGGGGTCGCGGGAAATCGCGGCGGCGCCGCTTGCTACGGGGACGGCGGACATCAGGTTCTCCTGTCGTGTCGACAACGGACCAACGGTCCGTTTCCTGGAACGCAATCTGGACCCTACCACCCACCGACAACAAGGCGTGTGACCATCCTAGGAGTGGCACTCCCCCCTTTGTTGCAGCGCGGGTTCGTTCCATTGCCGAAGGCTTGTGATTGCCAGGCAGCTGCTTCTTTCGCGCACGGAGGTGTTGCCGGCTTCGCGGCTGAGGCCGCTCCCATCGGGGCGCATCCAACGCCCCGCGCAACGGCCCCTCCCTTTGGCAAAGCCAAGGGGAGGATTGGGGAGGGGGCGCGCTTCGCACGGGACGAGAACACCGCCGGCTTCGCGGCCGGAACCGCGCCTACCGGGCGCTTCCAGCGCGCCGCGCAACGGCCCCCTCCCTTTGGAGAAGCCAAGGGGAGAGTTGGGGAGGGGTCGCGCTTCACCTGGCACGGAAACGTCACCGGCTTCGCGGCCGGAGCCGCGCCTGCATCCGGTACTCAGGTCCGCGGCAGGTAGGTCACCAATGACAGGTCGTGCCGGCTTTCCGGAATCAACGCCACGTACTGCAGGTCCAGCAGGCCGCGGGTGGGATGGTTCAGGCGCTTGGCGCCCTCATCGAAACGCCGCACATCGTGCTCGGGCCACCACGCCCGGAACTCGGCGCTGTGCGTGGCGATGTCCTCGGCCAGCGCCAGGAACGGCGCCTTGTCCTGCGCCTGCGCCATGGCCGCGCGGAAGCTGGCCAGCAGCCCGCGCGTCATCTCTTCCCAGTTCAGGATCAACTGCCGGTACGGCGGGTACAGAAACATCAACCGCAGCGTATTGCGCTCGTGTGGCGCCAGTTGCGCATAGTCCACGAACAGCTCGGCGATGGCCGGGTTCCACGCCAGGATGTCGAAGCGGGTATTGCGCACATAGGCCGGGATCGGCTGCATCGCCAAGACCAGCTGGCGGAGCCCTTCGGTGACCGTTTCATCGGGCGATTCCAGCGGCACGCCGTAACCGGACAGTGCGAACGCATAGGCACGCTCGTCGTCACTGAGCTGCAGCACCCGCGCCAGCCGCTCCAGCACCTCGGGCGAGGCCCGCACGTCGCGCCCCTGCTCGATCCAGGTGTACCAACTGACGCTGACACCCACCGCGAGCGCCACTTCCTCGCGCTTGAGCCCGGGCGTGCGCCGGCGCCCCACCGGCAGCCCCAGCGTGCCGGGATCCACGCGTGCCCGGCAGGCCTTCAGGAAGCCGCCAAGTTCCCTGCGTTCTTCTTCGCTGCGCATCATCGCCCTGCCCCACGGCCGGCGACGGCAAGGCGGGCCCCACGACGGGACCCGCCCACGGTCCGGACGGCGGCCCAGGCCGCCGCGGGAGCCGGATCAGGCATCGCTGCGCTTGGCACCGGCCTGCAGGCCGGACTTGAGGCTGGCCTCGATGAATTCATCCAGGTCGCCATCGAGCACCTTCTGGGTGTCGGTGCGCTCGATGCCGGTACGCAGGTCCTTGATACGGCTCTGGTCGAGCACGTAGTTGCGGATCTGGCTGCCCCAGCCGATGTCCGACTTGGTGGCTTCCACCGCATCGCGCTCGGCGTTGCGCTTCTGCACTTCCAGCTCGTACAGGCGGGCGGCCAGCATCTTCATCGCGCGGTCGCGGTTGGCATGCTGGCTGCGTTCGGTCTGGCAGGCCACCACCACGCCGGTCGGGACGTGCGTGATACGCACCGCCGACTCGGTCTTGTTGACGTGCTGGCCACCGGCACCGGAGGACCGGTACACGTCGGTCTTCAGGTCGGCCGGGTTGATGTTCACTTCGATGCTGTCGTCCACTTCCGGCGACACGAACACCGAGGTGAAGCTGGTGTGGCGGCGGTTGTCCGAGTCGAACGGCGACTTGCGCACCAGGCGATGCACGCCGGTCTCGGTCTTCAGCCAGCCGTAGGCGAAGTCGCCTTCCACGCGGAACGTGGCCGACTTGATGCCCGCCACTTCACCGCCGGACACTTCCAGCAGCTCGGCCTTCCAGCCGCGCGATTCGCACCAGCGCAGGTACATGCGCAGCATCATTTCGGCCCAGTCCTGGGCTTCGGTGCCGCCGGCACCGGCCTGGATATCGACAAACGCGTTGCAGGCGTCCATCTCGCCGGAGAACATGCGCTGGAATTCCAGCTTCTCGATGTGGACCTGGTGCTTGTCCAGGTCGGCGACCACCGCCAGCGCGGTGTCCTCGTCCTGCTCGCTCTCGGCCAGCTCCAACAGCTCGTTGGCCTCGGTCATGCCGTCCAGCACCACGGCGATGCCGCCGACGGTCTTGTCCAGCATCGAACGCTCCCGGCCCAGCGACTGGGCGTACTCGGGGTTGTTCCAGATGTCGGGGTTTTCGAGTTCGCGGGTTACTTCTTCAAGACGCTCTTTCTTGGCGTCGTAGTCAAAGATACCCCCTGAGCGAGACCACGCGATCGGTCAGATCGGCGATTCGCTGGCGGATGGGATTCAATTCGATCATGGTCGGTCGATGAAAAAGGCAGACAAGCCGGGAATTCTAGCATCCAAGCGGTCCGCCAGCCCTCCCCCGGCCCGTGTGAAGGATTCTCGCTGAATACACAACGCCGGACCCGTTAGAATCCCGTCCGACCCGCCCCCGCGGGGAACGGAAACCACCCTTACTTGAAGGACCCACGCTTGAACACACGTCATGCCCGCCTGTTCGCAGCGATCTCTATGACAGTTGCGCTTGCCGCCTGTCAAAAGCTGGGGGGCGTCGCCGGCGGCGACAGCAACCCCAAGCTGACCGTCGGCGAGAGCGTCGCCGGTGAGATCACCTCCCGCAGCACCCTGAACTACAACGACGGCAGCCGCCACCAGGCCTACACCGTCACCCTGAAGAACGGCGAGGCGGTGTCGCTGGAGCTGGGCGGCTCGCTCAACGGCCAGCTGGCCGTGTTCGACGGCCAGACCATGCTCGCCAACGCCAGCAGCAATTCGGACATGGAAGAAGGTGACTCCGGCAGCGCGGTCAACCTGGCCTTCCGCGCACCGAAGGACGGCACCTACCTGGTCGCGGTCAACAGCGCCGGCTCCAACAGCTTCGGCCCGTTCAAGCTCAAGAGCAGCAAGATCGTCCCCTACGACGGCAAGCCGCTGGGCGCGGGCAGCCAGGCCATCGACTGGCTGATGGACGACAAGCAGGAGTACAAGCTGCAGGTCGACAAGGCCGGCCTGTACTCGATCACCCTGGAATCGAGTGCCTTCGACGCCTACCTGCGCCTGAATGGTCGCAACGTCGAGCTGGAGGACGACGACAACGGCGGCCGCCTGAACGCCCGTATCCGCACCTTCCTGGAGCCCGGTGAGTACACCATCGATGCCTCCTCGGTGAACGGCAAGACCGGCTCGTTCAAGCTGAGCGTGGCCATGACCGCGACCGACGGCAACCTGGTCACCCGTGACGGCACCGCCCTGACCATCGGCCAGACCGCGCAGTCGATGATGGATTCGCGTGCCCGCCGCACCTTCGTGCTGACCGTGGACAAGCCGCGCCAGGTGCAGTTCGATGCCATCGCCGATGGCTTCGACTCGGTCCTGCACATCACCGGCCCCGGCGTGGACGAAGAAAACGATGACGGCGGCAACGGCACCAACGCGCGCCTGACCCTGAACCTGCGTCCGGGCCGTTATATCGTCGCGGTCACCAGCCTGGGCAGCCAGCAGGGCGTGTTCGAGCTGGAAACCACCGACCTGAGCGGTGACGCCATCGACGTGGCCGGCCCGAGCAACCGCAAGGATGCCGCCGAAGAGGCCGCCAGCGCCGCAGCCGATGCTGCCGCCGTCGCCGAGCCGGTCATCCAGTAACGCGCCGTGCCGCCGGGGTCCCTGCCCCGGCGGTCCCGCCCCATGGCCGCTGCCGGCAGCCATGGGCTGAAGGCCAGCCATTCCCCTGTTCCACCCCTGTACCAATCCATAAGGAAATCGAAGTGAAGCGACTCACAGCAGGACTGCTGTCCCTCGCCATCGCGGCCGCCGTGAATTCCCCCGTTCAGGCCGCCGGTCCCGCCCGTTCCCTCACCCTCAACGGTGAAGCCGACGGCGAAATCACCTCCTCGACCCCGGTCAACTACAGCGACGGCACCCGCAGCCAGCTGTACACGCTGCAGCTGGCCGCCGGCCAGGCCGTCTCGCTGAAGCTGGATGGCCCGCTGAACGGCTCGCTGGCGGTGTTCCTGCGTGACAGCCTGATCAGCCGCACCGAAGCCGGCGAGAACGGCGGCACCACGCTGAGCATGCGCGCCGACAAGGCCGGCCAGTACCTGGTCGCCGTCAGCGGCTCGGACGCCCGTGCGTTCGGCCCGTACCAGCTGTCGGCCGAGCCGATCGCCACCTACGACGGTAAGCCGTTGACCGCCGGCCGCCGCATCACCGACTGGCTGCGCGGCGGCGACAAGACCTTCACCCTGGAAGTCGAACAGGCTGGCCTGTACACCATCGACCTGGAGTCGGACGAGTTCGACGCACGCCTGACCCTGAGCGGCAACGGCGTGAGCATGGAAGACGACGACGGCGGCAACCAGCTCAACTCGCGCCTGCTGGCGCCGTTGAAGCCCGGCACCTACACCCTGACCGCCGCCGGCTTCAGCGAAGCCTCCGGCGCGTTCTATCTGGGCGTGCAGCGCGCCGACATGCCCGAAGGCCTGGTCTTCGAGGACGGCAGCGCGTTGCCGGTGGACGGCTCGACCAGCAGTTTCGTCACCGGCGATGTCACCCGCAGCTTCGTGATGACCCTGCCGGAAACCCGCCGCGTCCAGTTCGATGCCACCAGCCGTGACTTCGACACCCTGCTGACCGTGCAGGGCGGCGACCTGGTGCTGAGCGACGACGACGGTGCCGGCAATGGCACCAATTCGCGCCTGACCCAAGTGCTCGATGCCGGCCAGTACAACGTCTCGGTGCGTTCGGTGAACGGCCGTGGCGGCGTGTTCCAGCTCGCCACCACCACCACCGCCGCACCGGAAGGCTCCGCCCGCCCGGAACTCAAGCTCGGCCGCGAAGTGCAGGGCCAGCTGCGCCCGGGCAACCGCGACCTGTACACGCTGGAGATCCCGCGCAAGGGTACCTACGTGATCAGCATGACCGGCATCGGTGGCCTGGACGGCATGCTCACGCTGATGCGCAACGGCGAGGAAGTCGCCCAGCAGGACGACAGCGACAGCAGCCTGGATCCGTCGCTGGAAGTGGAGCTGGACGCCGGCCGTTACGTGCTGCTCGCGCACAGCTACGACTCCAACGCCACCGGCGGTTACCGCCTGCTGGCACGCCGCAAGTAACCACCGCGGCAGGATACGAACGGGGCCGGCATTGCCGGCCCCGTTCTTTTGTCGCCATCGGCGGTGCTCAGCGCACTTCGAACTCGCCCACCAGCACCGTGGATTCGGTTTCGCTCAACCGCATCGTCACCGCCTTGTCCTGTTGCCCCGGCGTGCCCCAATGCGTGCTCAGGCGCAGCATCAACGTCGCCCAACCGGTCACCAGCTGTTCGCGGCTGCCGAAGTAGTTGGCTTCCACCTTGTAGATGCCGGGCTTGGCATCGCGCAACGAGAACTGCTCGGGCCCGTAGCCCCCGGTGAAGTCCTGCGACATCTGCCCGCCCTGGCGGGTCAGGCGATTGCTGTAGTAGGCGCGCTCGCCATTGGGGTCGGTCACCCACAGGTCCATGTCGCTGTTGTCGCTGTCCCAGGCCAGCACCACGCGCAGGTCCAGCGGCATCGCCTTGCGCAGGCGTGGGTCGATCATCTGCACGTCCAGCGGGGTGCGACTGCGGGCGATCAGGTTGGTCAGCTCATCCAGCGCGATCAACGCCACGCCGTCGAAACGCGAGTCCCATTCGCGCTGCACCACCTCGTACAGCGGCTGCAATGCCGCCTGTGCCTGCCCACTGGCCTCCAGCGCCAGGCCGAGGTCACGGAAGCTCTGCGGCTCGTCCTCGGCCATCACCCGCACCTGTTCAAACACCGGCACCGCCAATGCCGGTTCGCCGGCCTGCATCAGGCGGTAGCCCAGCACGCGCAGCAGGTGGCGGTTGTCCAGGTCCATCTCCGCCAGGTTGGACAGCACCCGCAGTGCCAGCGGCTTCTGCCCGGCGGCGAGCAGCAGGTCGGTCACGTCGAGGAAGAACGCACTGCTGTCGGCATTGGCGGCGCGTTCGGCCAGGTAGCGCGCGTACAGCGTGCTGGACGGCCCGTTGCGCAAGCGTTTGGCCGCTTCCGAATCCGGCACCCAGGCGGCCAGCCGGATCTCCAGCGCGCCGTCGTTGGCAGCGGCCGCGGCCGCCGGCGCCGCGTTGGCCGAGGCAGCACTCACCACGACCCTGTCCAGACTGGCGCCATCGGCGACTTCGGCGGCCAGGTCCGTCGGCGGTGAAGGCGGAGGCGGAGGCGGCAGCATTGATGGCCTCGCCGGCGCCATGGCCGCTACTGGCGCGGGGGCTTCGGCATACGCCGCCCGCTGGCGCGCATCCGGCCCAGCCACCTTCGGCGGTGCATCCTTCGGCCAACGCCGGTTCCACCATTGCTCGCGCTCCTTCCACTGCGCGGCGACCGCATCCAGGTGCGACCTGCGCGCGGCATCGCGGTCGGCCACCTGCCGGGCGAAACGTTGTTCGTACTCCGCCCGCATCGGTGCGGGGGGCCGGATCGCAAAGCGCAGGTAGTCTTCCAGGGAATCCAGCACGATCAGCGAGGTCCCCTCACTCACCAACGAGAAAGCCTGCGACAAGCGCTGCATCGCCTCACGGTTGCGGCGAGGGTCCGTCCCCAGCTGCTGCAACCGCGCCTGCGCCCACAACCCGGCCAACAACGCTCCATCGGCCTTGTCCGTTGCCAGTGGCACGCTCTGCCAATCACCTTCACCCACCCGCAGCTTCAATGCCGGGGTGTCGTCATCGCTGCGCGCCAGGATCCACAACCACCCCTGGCCGATACTGCGACGGTCCAGCACCACTTCGCGCAGGCCCACCGGATCGGCCAGCGCCACGTCCACCGGCATGGACAACAGCTCAGCGGCAACCGCGGCGACATCACCGCCCTCCAGCAACAGCAGGCGACCACGATTGCCTTCGGCCCAGCCGCGCAGGCGAGCACTGTCGGTACGCGCGCCCGCGCTGCTGATCGCAAACAGGCGCTGGTTCGCGGACAGGCTGGGCTGGGCATCGCCGCCCCAATTCAACAACCCGTCACTGAACAACAGGTACTCCCCCACGCCCGGATCGGCGCGCCACCCCGCCAGCCCGCTGGCACCGTCCTGCGGCTCCTGTTCCAGCGTCTTGCGCAGCGCGCTCCAATCACCACCGCGAACCACGAAGCGGCGCGCGGGAGCGGCGGTATCACGCAGCACGGTCAACTGCACCTCGCCCTCACCCATGGCGGCGAAATAGCGATCAAGCAGCGCGAACTCCCGCGCCCGGTCGCGATGCACCGCGGAGCCGGAGGCATCCCACAGCAGCCCGACTTGGCCGGGCAGGCGGCGCGCACCCGGGCGCGCCACCGGCACCTGCGCCAGCAGGTACTGCTGGCCGTCGTACGCGGCCACCTGCATGCGTGCCGTCGCCTGCATCGGCAGCTGCCACTGCAGTTCGGCGGGCAGTTGCCGGCCGCTGCCCTGCCAGGCCAGTTCACGGCCGTTGAAACGGAACCCATCGGTGCCGCCCTGCGGCACGGACGATGCCTGCAGGTGCAGGCGTACCTGCCCTGCCCCCGCCGCGAACTGCAATGGCAGGCGCCATTGCCAGGCCTCACCACGTACCGGCATCGCATCCCGGAGCGTCAACTGCACGCGCCGGGTGCCGCCGGCGGGCAGCGGATAGACCCGCAGCCGGAACTGGTTGCCGGCCGTCTGTTCCAGCAGGGCGGGGTCCACCTTCTGGCGGATCACCTGCTCGAACACCTGCCGGCCGCGTTCCTTCGGCACCGGCACCGCCGCCCGCAGCTCCCCGTCGATGTCCAGCGCAAAGCCGGTGACCTGCTGACCATCGGCCAGCGGGAACTGCAACTCCCCTTCCATCAGCCGCCGGTTGGGGTTGCGGAACTCAAGCTCGATGCGGGTCTGCGCCACCCCGGCCTGCACTTCCCCCTCGATGCTCGCGCGCAGCAGCTGGATCGGCTGCTCGGCCTTGGCCACGCTGATCAGCGGCGGGGCACGCCACGCCTGCTGTGCATCTGCAGGCCCAGCCAGCACGCCCAGCCACGCCACCCAACCCAAACACCATTGCCAAGATTTCGGGACCATCTCGATGCTCCATCCAGGGACCGGGAGATTGAACGTACAGACACCAGCTTCGGGGTTACCCGCAGAAGGTAACCGTGAGCGGGGATGAAATCCCAGCCTGGCGGCACTGCGGACGCGGACCGGCCAGTTGCCCTGCGCCCCGGAATCATGGGCGATGCGGGGACAGGCAATAAAGAAAGGGCTTCCGGGCGATTCCAACGCCCGGAAGCCCCTTCCACGAAGTCACGGCTCAGCGATGCAGCGCGTCGATGATCAGCCCCGTCGCGATCTCCACCAGCAGGTACTCGGTATCGGACTGACGCACCCAACGTTCTCCGCGGCCCGGATCACGCAGGTGGTAATGGTCGTAATCCTCCACCCAGTAGCGCCGGTCGACTTCCGCCCAGGCCAGGCGATCGCCACGACGCCATGCCTTCTTCTGCCAGCCCGGCGGCGGTGCATCACGGTTGTGCGGCCCGCCCGCATGGGGGGGCGGGCCGTTGCCCCGCGCATGATGGGGCGGGTCCGCCCAGGCAGGGGCAACAGCCAACACCCCCGCAGCGGTCAATGCCATGCCCAGCAAACGTCCAGCTTTCATGAGGAAACCTCCTGTCCAGGCCGCGCCACGCGGCGTCACGGCGCGGACTATAGATCAGCCCATGTGAACGATTCCCGGTGCTTGCCGGGACGGATTTCGCCGGCCAAACCAAGGCACGACGGAGGGTGATCCGCGCCAGCATTCAGGCCCGTCCGCCTTCGTCCCACTGGATAACATCGATGCAGTAATCAGCCGGGATGGAACAGGTGCAGCGCGTAGAGGAAGAAGCCGGCACCCAGAACGCCATGTAGGGAAAGACCCCAGCGGCCTTTCATGAGCGTTGCCGGGCTCCTCTCCCGTACCAGGCATGCCAGCAATGCGGAGTGCACCAGCAGTAGAGCAACGGGCCAAAGTGACAGGTAGAGCAGAATGACGCCGCCGTCGGGCCCGGAACCATCGCTTTGATGGACAGGCACATGCGTCACCGCAACGATCAACCAGGCCGCCAACGCCAGCATGCTGAGGACGAGACTGATGCCGTAGTAAAGAAGCATGACGCGGAGGTCCTGTTTTCCGTGGAGATGATTCAGCGTCCTGCCGAATTGCCGCACGGAACCCATCGCGATCCGCAGCCCTTTGGCATGCACCACGATGCCAGCCCGCTCAATACCCAACGCGCGGAAGTCAGCGGTGTCGTCCTGATGGACGTATGACGCATGGACCGCGCCTCATCCCTTGCCCGGGGGACTCTGGATATCCTCGGCATCGATGAAAGCCCAAGCCGCCTCAACTTTCCTGAAGCGCAGCGCCTTCTTCACTACGAACGTTCTGGGCTCCGCGGAGGTCGCGCTTCCGTTCAGGCTGAGAACTCCCTGAAAGCTGCCGGTAACCACGCACTCCACCAGGTCATCCAATCTCGCGGAGCAGTCGTAGTCCAGCGCCCTTGCATCAACCACCTCCACCCATGCGGACAACACCGGCAGCGCATTCTCCGTTCGCCTGGAGAGGTCGAATCCCACTGCCTTCGCGATATCCCCCCGGAGCGGACCGTTGACCGCGTCCTGTGCAGTGGCCGACAGGGAGAAACAACAGAAGAAGATCGTTGCAGCGACGGAGATTCTCATTGCACATCCAGTGAAGCGGCGTTTACCGGATTCTAGACGCAATCGCCCAGCCCCCGCGATTCACCCGCTGTGCGTGCCTTGGCAACCGATCACCCGATACCCGCTGCATCAGCTGCGCGGCTTCTCGAAGCCATCGATGGCCATTGCTTCCCAGAAGGCGCCGCCATCTTCCGCTGGCAAAAAGTCAGGACTTTTCCAGGTTCACACGCACCTCAAGACGAGACTACGATGCTGGCATCCGCTCGCATGGCTACCGCCGAGGCCTTCCCCGTGTTTTCTACTGTCATCGGTTCACTCTGCGCCCTCGCGGTTGCCTCGGCGCATCCCCCCACGCCTCCTCCCACGGAGTCACTGAAGCTGGACATCTGGTATCGCTGCATAACACCGGATGGCTTTTCCCGCATCATCAAAAGGCCTGATCCCGGCTGCCATACTGCAAAACCCTTCATCAGATCGCCCAAAGAACGCGAAGCACCTCAACCTCGCGATGCCCATGAAGGCCAAGCAGGCTCGAGCCCAACAGGCAGTTGAATCGCCCTGGCTTTCATGGCCGTTGGTTAGTGTCGGCAATTATGTGCCGGCGATCGCCAGATGAAAGGCAGCGACTGCTCGAAGCACACCATCACAGCGCCACGGGCTGCTGCTGGGTAACGCAATGCACCATGCCACCATTGCGGTACAGGTTGCGCACGTCGATGCCCACGACAGTACGGTCCGGATACAGGCGCTGGAGGATGCTTCTGGCGACTGCGTCATTGAGGTCCTTGTACTCCGGAACCAATACCACGGTGTTGCCGACGTAGTAGTTCACGTAGGACCCCTTGTAGCCGAGCTTGTAGCCATAGCCGGTGACCACGTCACGGTGGGTCAGCGGCAGTTGCACGAAGCGGTAAGGTGCCTCGTCGATATCGGTGGCGCGGTACAAGGTGGCAACGTCAGCGTCCGACAGCCCCCATTCGCGCAGATTGGCGGGACTCATGGTGACGATGGTGTCGCGCGTCCCGAAGCGGGCGAAACCATCGATGTGCATGTCGGTGATGTCCTCCTTGCCACCTGGAGCGCCTTCCAGCCAGATGAACTTGGCCACGCCCAGCTGGTCGCGCAGCACCTGCTCGAACTCGGACTGGCTCAGCGCTGCGTTACGGTTGGGCTCGCGCGTGGAACTACGCGTGGCCAGCAACACCCCGCGCCCGTCCACCTCAATCGCACCGCCCTCCAACACCACATCGTTCAGGTCCACGGTGGGAAGTCCATACGTGCGCGCCACTGCGCCGGGCACGCGGTCGTCCTTCCGGTACGGCGCGTCGTAGCCCCAGCCGTTGAAGCCCCAGTCAGTGACGGTGAGCTTGTCGTCGCGGTCGTAGACGAAAATGGGGCCGTTGTCGCGCACCCATACGTCGTCGGTGGGGCGAACCAGGAAGTCGACCCTGGCCAACGACACGCCCGCGGCCTGGAGCGCATTGCGCACGCGGGCCTTCTCGGCATTGTCGTAGACGACGATGTGCACGTTCTCGCTGGTCACCAATGCCCGCGTCATCGCCACCCAGGTGGGTTCGATCCGGTCGCGATAGGCACGGCCATAGGTGTAATCATGCGGCCACTGCAACCAGGTCCCTTCGTGGGGGGATGTTTCGTCAGGCATGTAACCGGACTGGGCACGGACGGTGCCTGGGAGTATGCAGGCAGCGGCGAGGAGGAGGCTGGTCATCAGCGAGAACCATGGGGTACGGGTCGTGGCGGAAGTGGACATGCGGAGCACTCGGTGGTGGGCTGCGAACGGCGGAGTGCCGTTGGACGGGGCCTACCTTAGAGAGCCAACCTGATATCCAGCTGACGGTCCCGATCCCGGCTACCACAGGCGCAGTTCGACGCGGGCCCCGCCGCCATCCCGGTTCTCAAGGCGTAGTTCACCGCCATGCAGTTGCGCGATGTGTCGCACGATGGACAGCCCGAGGCCACTGCCGGGACTGTTGGGACCAGACATGAAGGGCTCGCCGACGCGTTCGAGCAGTGCCTCGGGAAAACCCGGGCCGCGGTCCTCGACAACGACGGAGCTGCCCGCCACGGTCACGCGAACACCCTCGTTCGTCCCGGTATTCGCCGTATGCACCAGCGCGTTGTCGATAAGGTTGCGGACTGCGATCTGAACCAGATTGACGTCGGCGTTCACTACGGACTCGGTCGCGTGAAGGTCCACCTGCGCATCCTCCGGAAGTACAGATTCAACCAGCAGGTCCAGACGCATCGGCTCCTTCGACACCGGCGTGTCAACGGCATCCAGGCGGGCCAGCACCAGCAGCTTGTCCACCAGCCGGGTCGTCTGGCCAGCCACCCGTTCGACTTTCTCGAGTACCTGCGTGGGCGTTTCCCGCCCATCCCTGGCGGTCCCGCACAATGCCTGCAATCGCGCAACCGGCGTACGTAGTTCGTGTGCCGCGGCCGAAAGGAAGCGTTCCTGCTGCTCGAAGGACGCGATCGCCGGACGCATCGAACGCCGCGAAAGGAAGTAGCCAACCAGTATCCCGAACGCCGCAAAACCGATCGCGATCAACAGTGTCGAGCGCACAAAGGCGGACTGCGCGGCATCACGCGCGGCAGGATCACCCAACACCAGGATGATGGCCGCAGGGCGATCACGCTCATCGTAGGTTTCCTTGGCATACAACAGAAATGGGCGACCACGTTGATCCCGACCTTCGTGAACCGTATCGGTACCGTCGCGCGTCGCCATATCGGCAATGGCCGTGACGTCGGCCAGTTCGAACCGAGGGCGATCCGGACGCAGCAGCACCATCGCAGGTGCACCCTGGCTCACCACCCAGACGTCTGCGCCACCATCAAGCACATCCGCCTCCTTGCGCAGCACCTCGTCATGGAACCTGCCATTGGCATCGAACCAGGTCAGCCCATACACGGCGGTCGCGCGGAGCCGCAGCGTGGAGGTGATATCGAGCTGGGTCAGCCGGGCATGCGTCAGGATCGCGACCACGCACAAGGCGATCACACAGAACAACCAGGCCAGGCTCCAGATCGCCGTCAGACGCAGATGCAACCGACGCAACAGCCGCTCACGCGCGCGCGACATCGGGAGTTTCCAGCACGTAGCCCGTTCCACGCACGGTGCGCAGCAACGGAGGATTGCCGAGCTTGCGGCGCAGGGCCGCGATCAGCACCTCCTCGGCATTGGATGCCGGTTGCTGGTCTTCGCCCCAGCAGGCCGCGAGAAGGTCCTGCCGCGACACCACCTGCCCTGCCCGCTCGGCCAGCACCTGCAGCAACGCGAATTCCTTGGGCCGTAACGGCAAAGCGATGCCGCCCCGCCGCGTCACGCGCCGGGCCAGATCAATTTCAAGATCGCCGATGTGGACCGTACTGGGGCGGATCATGCCGCCACGACGGCCGATTGCACTGACGCGCGCGACCAGTTCGTCCATCGCAAACGGCTTGACCAGGTAATCGTCGGCACCGCCGGCGAAGCCCTCCACCCGGTCCTTGATCGAGTCACGTGCAGTGAGGAACAGCACTGGCGCAACAATACCGCTCTGGCGCCAGCGCAGCAGCGCGCCCAAGGCGTCACCGTCTGGCACGCTGCGATCAAGAAGCAGAACATCGTAGGCATAGGACTGCACGAAAGATTCCGCCTCTGCCAGGTCGCCTGCTTCGTCCACCGCATGGCCCTGCGCGCGCAGCCTGCCCGCCACGGACTCGCGCAAATCGGATTGATCTTCCAGGACGAGCAGGCGCATGCAGGCAGGATACTGCCACCGATACGCGAATCCCAGCGCGGCTTCGGCGTTGGGGATACAGGCATCTCAACGGGACATGCTGCTCCGCTGAAGCATCCTGAATGAGCCTGCAGCGTGGGCCGCAAGACCGGAGTCAGGGCAACCGTCAACGCTAATTCAGCGCGCCGCTATCGGGCACGCCAACGACACAACGCGTTGACGCGCTTATCGGCCCGCGGACCGCTCGCGCTTGCCGTCGTCGTGCGGCGCCGTTGCACGGCTTTGCGCGAACTCCGGGAAGGTTTCGGCCAGCGATGCCTTGTCCGGCAGGATGTAGAACACCCCGCCCCGCTCGAACGTCGTGCGGACGACCTGTTCGTAGAATTCGGGCGAGAGGTTGATGCAGCCGTGGGTGACCCGGTTGTCGTCCGGGGAAGGCGAAGCCAGACGCTCGGCGCGTCGTTCGGCCGGCACACCGGTGGCCGTGGGATGGATGGAAACCGCGGAGTCGTAGTCCACCCACAGGACGCGCCCGGCGTCGATCGAGGGGCCGAAGCCACCCACAAAGCGACCCGCGGGCGTGGTGCGGTCCCGGCCCGGGATTTCACGAAGCGCGAGGCCGGCGACGCCGGGCGCGGTGTGATCGCCGGTCGCCGAACCGAACAGGGCGGGTGCTGCGCCACGAAGACGGCCATCGCCGCCGAACACGAGGACCTGTGCAGCGGCCTTGTCCATGATCGCGAACGGGTAGCCCTGGTTGTCCTTGCTGGCGACAACCCAGCCTGCGAGTTCAATCACCGTGTCGGACACTGCCTGGCCCGGCGGCAGCTGGTCGACCGCGGCAACCGGCGGTGCCACGTCATCCTTGGCGCTGGCCACGCCGATGCTCACGAACGCCAGCGCCATTGCCACGGAAATGGCTCGGATTGCGGGGTATGCGTGCGTACGGATGGGACGATTCCTTGGAATGGGGATTGCGCGATGGAAAGGAAACCAGTGGCCAGCAACGGCCACCGGATCCTGGATTCAGATGTTCGTCATCAATCGCGTGCGGAAAAGGGGATCAGCCACGCGGCGTACGGCGCGGGGCCCTTTCGAGCTGCTGGACGCGGCCTTCGATTTGATCCAGCCGCTGGTTTGCCTGCTGCGCGGACTGATTGGCCGATTCGGCACTCTGCGCAGCGCCCTGCACCTTCGCATCGAGTTGGTCCAGGCGCGAGTTGATCCCTGCAAACTCCTCTTTGTAGGTTGCACAGGACGCAAGACTCCCGGCTACGAGAATCGCCACACCAAGCCTGCGTGCCATCACCAGCTGTTGTTTGGTCAGAAACATTCCACTCCCTCCTTCGTCTGGGGAGTCTGGAATATAGCGGTGTTTTTTGCGCAGCCCGCAACCTGCTTTCAGCTGACGTTGGCGTACATCGATGCGCCGTGAAAGTGCGTGAATCGGCAGCGTTCCTGCTTGAAACCCTCATTCATCACGATAGATCGCAGCCGTTGAACGCGTATCGTCCGTCTGAAGGTGACTCGCGCATCCACCGAAAGTGAACCGGGCGCATGAATATTGATGCCGCTGTGCATCGACTGGCCCTCGTGACTTCGTCGATTCATCCCCATTCATCACAACGCACCGCCACGCCTTGCGCGCATTACAGATGGTGTTGCCCCGCACAATGCCCCCTGCAGACGTTCGCAACGTCCGAGGTGAACCCGCCTTGGGGGAATGAATCGCCGCGTCTAGTAGAACTGGCACGCCCAGCGCCAGTCGCCGGGCGGGGTGCGGAAGAAGTAGCCACGGCCGTTGTCGGCCCACATCCAGCCGACCTTCTCTTCCGAAGCGACCTGGAACACGTAATCCTGCAGACCTACGCCATGCTGGATTTCCGTGGGATAGCCACCGAACTTGGTGCCCCCGTACCGCGAGAAGGCGTTGAAGAAGGCGTTGCTCGCCGCTTCGTCGTCATTCACCGGCCCCAGGTCGACCAACTCCCACGCATCTTCCCAGCCCGGTGCGTCATCGTCGACGCGATTCCAGGCAACGGGAAAAGGACGGAACGGCCCGGTATCGGCCTGGAGGGGGACCAGCCCCTCCAGGCGGGTGTACTCGCGGATGAGCCAGCCCTCTCCGTGCGGACGGTCAAACGGGCACTCGTGCCGATTCAGGAACAGCACCAGCAGTGCGATGCCCGCAAGCGCCTCGGGGACCACCGGGAGCTCGGATACCCGTACCTGCAGGAGGGGGAACATCGGCTCGCCCTGCCATTGCGGAACCGTCTCGCCGGGCAGGCCGACCGCCCGGCAGAACCAGGAGGTGGTCGGATCTACCGGGGGCCTGAAGCCGCCGACCCGTGCGACTGCCGCAGGACGGAGCCTGGACCGAAGGTCTTTGAGAACGTGTGCTGCGTGGGGCGTCATGGGCACGGCCAACCGTGTTGATCTGGCCCCGGGAGGCCGGTGATGTGACGAGCCTCTGGCGCACCCGGAGTGCGCCTGCTCACGTGATGGGGCCTGATCCCAGGGATGCCTGGCCCGGCCAACAAGCCCGTGCACGCATCCATCGAGTGGCCCCGTTCCGGCGTCAGGACTGGCGCACCGTCACGGTTTCACCGGCCCGGCAACCCTGCGGCCGGCGCTTTTGCGCCCTCGCCCACTGTTTGCCGCACCGACGACAGGTAACGACGGCTGCAGGGCACTACCTGCCCGTCATCCATCTGCAGTTCCGCTTCGCCGCCGTCGAGTGATCTTATCGACACCAGGTGCTTGATCTGCACCATCCAGCTGCGGTGCACCCGGATGAAGCGTCCGCCGGCCAGGCGCTCTTCCAGGCCGGCCATGGTGATGCGCAGCGGATAGTCATGCCCCTTCACCCGCAGGTTGACGTAGTTGCCGGCGGCCTGCGCCCACTCGATGTCCTCGGTGGCGATCAGGAAGTCCCTTCCAAGCTTGCGCACCAGCAGCCGTTCCGGCCGCTCGATGGGCTCCACCGGTGGACCTTCGTCCGGCTCGGCCAGCAGTTGTGCCTCGCCCTGCAGCCGGCGCAGCAGGAAGCGATAGCCTTCGATGAAACCGACGATCACCACCAGCGTGCGAATGTCCTTCAGGTATTCATAGAGCAGTTCCTGGCCCCAGCTGTGGACCCGGTACTGCTCGCCCATCAGCCGGTAGACCAGCATGCGCAGGCCGAACATCGCCAGCACGTGCAGCAGCGACGCCGGCACGCTGGCCAACAGGTACCCCGGCAATCGTTGCCGCCAGTTGTCTCGGTGCAGCGGGAAGCGCGAGGTCAGCCAGACGATGGCCGGCACCAGCACGAACAGCCAGACCAGGCCGCTGGAGAACTCCCAGACCCACGGTTCCCACGCCGCCATCGGCGGCCGGCCAGAGCGATTGGCATCCATCCATGTCGTGATCGCATTGCCGCTGCAGTTGAGCAGGACCACCAGCAACCAGAACACCACCTCCACTCGGCGTCGCCATGGACGGAAGCGGGTGAAGGCATCGAGAGCAGGTCGTTGTTCCATCCGCGCATTCTAGGGGAGCTGGCGCGACACGCTGCCGCGGCTCGTCCCCTCGTTGCCACCACCCGTCCCAAATCCCCTTCCATCAATCACTTGGCCTGCGCCGACGGACGCAGGCAGTGCTCTGATGCACGCCACTTCCAACGGGACTGGACCATGCAACGCCGCCACGATCTGGATTGGCTCAGGGTGATCGCCTTTGGACTGCTGGTGCTCTACCACGTGGGCATGTACTACGTGAGCTGGGGGTGGCACGTCAAAAGTCCGTTCGCCAATGAAGGCCCCGAGCCATTCATGCTGCTGAGCAGTCCCTGGCGCATGTCGCTGCTGTTCCTGATCTCCGGTGTGGCCACCGCCTACATGCTGCGCGGCCCCGCCAGCGGGTTCTTCCGCCGCCGCTCGCGCCAACTGCTGCTGCCCCTGCTGTTCGGGATGCTGGTGATCGTTCCACCGCAGGCCTACCTGCAGGTGGTCGAACAACTGCCAGGCGGCTACGCCGAGTCGTACCTGGCCTTCTACGGCAGGTACCTGAGCGGGTACCACGGGTTCTGCGGGACCGACGGGGACTGCCTGCGGCTGCCTACCTGGAACCACCAGTGGTTCCTGCCCTATCTGTGGAGCTATACGGTGCTGGCATGGCTGGCGTGGCGACTGCTGCCAGCGACGGCGCTGCAGCGCCTGAGTGCGGCGCTCGGTCGGATGTTGTCGGGGTGGGGCGCGCTGTTGCTGCCGGTTGCCGTGCTCGCGGCGGCCCGCCTGCTGATGGTCGAGCGCTTCGAGCAGACCCACGCGCTGATCGATGACTGGTACAGCCACGCACAGTACTTCAGCGTGTTCCTGATCGGATTCCTGGCCGCGTTCGACAGCCGCTTCTGGGAAGCGCTGCAGCGCCTGCGGTGGGTGTCGTTGCTGGTGGCCGCCGCCTGCTATGCCGCCTTCGTCCATGCGTGGTACTTCGCCGGATATGACGATGCGCACCCCATTCCCGAAGCGCTGCGACTGTGGTTGCGACTGGCCTGGGCGGCCGATCAATGGTGCGCGATCGCCGCCCTGCTCGGCTTCGCCTACCGTTGGCGCCATGCCGACAGCCGCGCCCTGCGCTACCTCACCATGGCGGTGTTCCCGGTCTACATCCTGCACCAGACCGTGATCGTGGTACTGGCCCATGCACTGAAGCCACTGAAGATTGCCCCCGCGCTTGAGGCCATGCTGCTGGTTGGAGCCACCTTCGCCCTGTGCTTCGCCGGATATGCCTTGATACGCCGCAGCCGCATCCTGCGCCCGCTGTTCGGCCTGCACTCGCTCAATGGCAGCGCGGCATCAGCGGCGGCGGTACCCGACCGCCCGTAGAAGCCGAACGTCGCAGGAGCGGCCTTGGCGGCGAAGCTGAGACGCCTGCAGTAGCAAAGGCTCCGTATGCCCGCAATTGCCCGGCTTCGCGCCTGAAGGCGCGCCTACGGGGACGGCGCTTCTGCCGGGGTGCAATGCTCGATGATCAACTGGATGGCCTGACCACCACGGTAGTCGTCACCGACCAACCGGTAGGCGATATGCACACGGCTACCGGGGTCAGCGCCCTTCCAGCCGCTGAAATGGATCGCACTGATCTTCGCGTTGCCCCCT
The DNA here is from genome assembly GCF_056393195.1 of Stenotrophomonas sp. Steno-C18. NCBI lineage: Bacteria > Pseudomonadati > Pseudomonadota > Gammaproteobacteria > Lysobacterales > Lysobacteraceae > Stenotrophomonas > Stenotrophomonas sp. Steno-C18. The sequence goes on from NZ_JBWJOX010000005.1 coordinate 46,199, forward strand.
GGCGCGCGCAGCACCAGCTTCAAGTGCCGCTCTTTCAGCACGCGCCACTCCAGCACGTCGAACGCGCCATCGAACAGCGGCTCGGCGAAACCCTGGCCCCACGGCCCAGCCAGACGCAACGCTTCGGCATGGGTGAAGTCCAGCTCCGATGCCGACAGCTCGCCGTCGCTGAGCAGCTGTTGCTGCAGGGCGGTGGGGTCAATCGTGGCCAGCACCTGCTGTTCGAACGCGGCCTTGAAGGCATCCAGCCGCTCACGCGGCAGGCTCAGGCCAGCAGCCATCGCATGGCCGCCGAACTTCTCCATCAAGCCCGGATGAGTGGCGTTGATCGCCGCCAGTGCATCGCGGATATGGAAACCGGGAATCGAGCGCGCGGAGCCACGCAATGCTGCACTGCCCGGTTCGGACGGTGCGAATGCGATCACCGGCCGGTGCAGCCGATCCTTCATCTTCGAGGCCACCAGCCCAACCACGCCCGGATGCCATTCGGCATCGAACAGGCAGGCGGCAACCGGGCGTTGCCCGTCGTCGGCCAGCAGTGCGCGCGAGACGGCCAACTCGGCGTCGTCGGTCATCAGCTGCTGCACGGCACGGCGTTCGGCGTTGATCTCTTCAAGCAACGCCGCGATCTCACGGGCCTGCGCCGGGTCTTCGGTCAACAGCAGCTCGATGCCCAGCGCCATGTCTTCCAGGCGCCCGGCCGCATTGAGGCGCGGCCCCAGTGCAAAACCGATGTCACTGCCGGTCAGTCGACGCGCATCGCGACCACTGGCCTCGATCAGCGCACGCAGGCCCACGCAGCCCTTGCCGGCGCGCAGCCGGCGCAGGCCCGCGCCCACCAGCGCACGGTTGTTCTCGTCCAGCGCGACCAGGTCGGCCACGGTGCCGACGGCGACCAGGTCCAGCAGCGTCAGCAGGTCCGGCTCGGGCTGCCCGGCAAAGGCCCCTTGCCCGCGCAGATGGCGACGCAACGCCATCAGCACGTAGAAGATCACCCCGACACCGGCCAGTGATTTGCTCGGGAACGCATCGCCATCCACGTTCGGATCGACGATGGCATCGGCCGGCGGCAGCTTCTCGCCCGGCAGATGGTGGTCGGTGACCAGCACCTGCCAGCCCAGCGCCTTGGCGGCGTTGACGCCGGCATGGCAGGCAATGCCATGGTCCACCGTGACCAGCAGATCCGGCTGCAACGCGGCCAGCTCCTCGACCAACGACGGTGACAGGCCGTAGCCATGCACCATGCGGTTGGGCACGGCGTGCACCACGTCGCACGCACCCAGCAGGCGCAGGCCACGCACGCCCACCGCACACGCGGTGGCGCCATCGCAATCGAAATCACCGACGACCAGGATGCGCTTGTTGCCGGCGATCGCCGCGGCCAGCAGTTCCACTGCCGCCTGCATCCCGCCCAGCAACTCCGGTGCGTGCAGCTGGCCCAGCTTCGGCTGCGCCTGCTCCGCCGAACGGGCACCACGCGCCGCGTAGATCCGCTGCAGCAGGGGCAGCGTCTGTGCATCCCATTGCCCGGCGTCGAGCACGTCGCGCCGGACGATCTTCACGGCATCACTCATCGGCCAACGTCGCCACCGGCTTCTTCCAGAAGCGCCACCGTTGCCCGCGATGGATGCGGTAATGCGTGCCGTCCTCGAAATCCAGGCGCAGCTCCTGCAGCTCACCGCGGTTGATCGCCTCCAGCAACGGCGTGATCGCATCACGCGTGAGCTGCTCCAGCGAACGCAACTGGCGCAGGTCGACCAACGCATCGACGGTCTGTTCCCCGCCCACGCGCACGCCGGCCATCTTGGCCAGGCCCTGCAACAGCGCGTCGCGGCTGCGCACCTGCGCATGCGCGGTCTGTACCGACGCCGGCAGCCGGCCGGCACCCCAGAACCACAATGAGTTCACCGCGCGCTTGCCCTGCGCGATGCGCTGCTCATTCCAGGAATGCTGGTGCAGCACCACCTGCGCTTCGGTCAGCAGGGCCCGCCATTGGCGGCCGGCCTCGCCCTCGGGCAGGTGCAGGAACAGGTCATCGCCCAGCGCGACGTCCGGGTCGACGAAGTCCGGCAGCGGCGTGTCCTCGGGCAGGCGCAGGTACCAGCGCGACGGCGTGGGGGCGTCCAGCTGGAAGCCGAACCCGGCGAACAACGGCTGCAGCGCGGGCAACAGTATGTCCGCATCGGGCTGCTCCAGGCGCAGCGTCTCGGCCGATGCCATCAGCCGTGCGCCCTGCATGTCCGGCGCCACGTTGGCCGGGTCGGCGCGCAGCCACAACGCACCGGCGGCATCGCCGGCATCGGCGTGGCGGCTCAATGCCGCCGCCGACCAGGTGTCGGCGGCGATGTCGAAATGCCGGCGCAGCTGCGCCGACTCTCCTGCATCGGCGAGCCCATGTTCGGCCCGCCCGAGCGCGGCGGCCACCGGTGCCGGCAATGCGCCGGCCGGGAAACGGCTGCGCGCAGGCAGCAGCAGCGTGGCCTTGGCCATCGTCAGTCGAGGTACTCGACGCTGACGATCTCGTACTCGCGCTGGCCGGCCGGCGCATCGATGGCGATGCTGTCGCCTTCGTTCTTGCCGATCAGCGCACGCGCCACCGGCGAGGAAATGGCGATCAGGCCCAGCTTGATATCCGCTTCCAGGTCACCCACGATCTGGTACCGCTTTTCCTCGTCTGACTCCACGTCGGCCAGCGTCACCGTGGCACCGAACACCACCTTGCTGCCGGCGTTGAGCTTGGTGATGTCGATGATCTCGGCATGCGACAGCTCGCCCTCCAGCTGCTTGATGCGGCCTTCGATGAAGCCCTGCTCCTCGCGCGCGGCGTGGTACTCGGCGTTCTCCTTCAGGTCACCGTGCTCGCGCGCCTCGGCGATGGCCGCAATGACCTTCGGGCGCTTGTCCGACTTCAGGTGATCCAGTTCCTCGCGCAGGCGCTGTGCGCCTTTCAGGGTAATCGGGGCTCTCATGCATTCAACTCCTTGTGCAGTTCCTGCAGCGACCAGACCGGGCCGGTGCCGCGGAATTCCAACGATTGCACCAATGCCTTGGCACCTGCAACCGTCGTCGAATAGGTGATGCGGTTCTGCAGCGCCTCGCGACGGATCGAGAACGAGTCGTTGATCGCGGCACGGCCTTCGGTCGTGTTGACGATGTAGACGATCTCGCCGTTCTTGATGCTGTCCACGATGTGCGGACGACCTTCCACCACCTTGTTGACCACCTCGCAGGTGTAGCCCTGCTGCTGCAGCCACGCCGCGGTGCCACGGGTGGCGACCAGCGAGTAGCCACGCTCGACCAGGCCCTGCACCGCCGGCATCACGCGCTGCTTGTCGGCATCGCGCACCGAGATGAAGGCCTTGCCCAGCGGCGGGGTCTTGATGCCACCGGCTTCCTGCGCACGCGCGAAGGCGGCGCTGAAGCTGCGGCCCACGCCCATCACTTCGCCGGTGGAACGCATCTCCGGCCCGAGGATCGGATCCACGCCCTGGAACTTGGCGAACGGGAAGATGGCTTCCTTCACCGAGTAGTAGTCCGGCACCACTTCCTCGGTCGCGCCCTGCTCGGCCAGCGTCTTGCCGGCCATGCAGCGGGCGGCGATCTTGGCCAGCGCCATGCCGGTGGCCTTGGACACGAACGGCACGGTGCGCGAGGCACGCGGGTTCACTTCCAGCAGGAACACCACGTCGTTGCCGTCGGCGTCGGTCTGGATCGCGAACTGGGTGTTCATCAGGCCGACCACCTTCAGCGCCTTGGCCAGCTCGGTGACCTGGCGACGCAGCTCGGCCTGAGTCTGGGCCGACAGCGAGTACGGCGGCAGCGAGCAGGACGAGTCACCGGAGTGCACGCCGGCCTCCTCGATGTGCTCCATCACGCCACCGATCAGGACGTTGCCGTCCTTGTCGCAGATGATGTCCACGTCGGCCTCGACGGCTGCGTCCAGGAAGTGGTCCAGCAGCACCGGCGAGTCGTTGGAGACCTTGACCGCGTCGCGCATGTAGCGCGCCAGGTCGGATTCGCCGTACACGATTTCCATCGCGCGGCCGCCCAGCACGTAGCTCGGGCGCACCACCAGCGGGAAGCCGATCTCGCGGGCCAGCGCCAGCGCCTCGTCGGCGGTGCGCGCGGTGCGGTTCGGCGGCTGCTTCAGGCCCAGGTCCTGGACCAGCTTCTGGAAGCGCTCGCGGTCCTCGGCTAGGTCGATGGAGTCCGGCGAAGTACCGATCACCGGCACGCCGTTGGCTTCCAGCGCTCGTGCCAGCTTCAGCGGGGTCTGGCCGCCGTACTGCACGATCACGCCCTTGGGCTGCTCCAGCTCGACGATCTCCAGCACGTCTTCCAGCGTCAGCGGCTCGAAGTACAGGCGGTCGGAGGTGTCGTAGTCGGTGGAGACGGTTTCCGGGTTGCAGTTGACCATGATGGTTTCATAGCCGTCCTCGCGCAGGGCGAGCGCGGCGTGCACGCAGCAGTAGTCGAACTCGATGCCCTGGCCGATGCGGTTCGGGCCACCGCCCAGGATCATGATCTTGTCGCGGTTGGTCGGCGCGGCCTCGCACTCGTCCTCGTAGGTCGAGTACAGGTAGGCGGTGCTGGTGGCGAACTCGGCAGCGCAGGAGTCCACGCGCTTGTACACCGGGCGCACCTTGTGGGCGCGGCGCAGTGCACGGATGGCGGCTTCGTTGGTGCCGGTCAGCTGGGCCAGGCGGGCGTCGGAGAAGCCGGCACGCTTGAGCACGCGCAGGCGCGCGGCGTCGAGCGCGTCGATGCCCTCGGCCTGCACCTGCTTCTCGTCGGCGATGATTTCCTCGATCTGGTCCAGGAACCACGGATCGATGTGCGACAAGCCGTAGACGTCCTCCACGCTCATGCCGGTGCGCAGTGCATCACCGACGTAGAACAGGCGCTCCGGTCCCGGGGCCTTGAGCTCGCGCTTGAGCGTTGCGATGTCGTCTTCGCTGGCCAGGTCCAGGCCGGTCGGGTCCAGCCCGATCTTGCCGGTTTCCAGGCCACGCAGGGCCTTCTGCAGCGACTCCTTGAAGGTGCGGCCCATCGCCATCACCTCGCCCACCGACTTCATCTGGGTGGTCAGGCGCGCGTCGGCCGCCGGGAACTTCTCGAAGGCAAAGCGCGGGATCTTGGTGACCACGTAGTCGATGGACGGTTCGAACGAGGCCGGGGTCAGGCCACCGGTGATCTCGTTCTTCAGTTCGTCCAGCGTGTAGCCCACGGCCAGCTTGGCGGCGACCTTGGCGATCGGGAAGCCGGTGGCCTTGGAAGCCAGCGCCGAGGAACGCGACACGCGCGGGTTCATCTCGATCACGACCACGCGGCCGGTGGTCGGGCTGATGCCGAACTGCACGTTCGAGCCGCCGGTGTCCACGCCGATCTTGCGCAGCACGGCGATGGAGGCATCGCGCAGGCGCTGGTATTCCTTGTCGGTCAGGGTCTGCGCCGGGGCCACGGTGATCGAGTCACCGGTGTGCACGCCCATCGGGTCCAGGTTCTCGATCGAGCAGACGATGATGCAGTTGTCCGCGGTGTCGCGGACCACTTCCATCTCGAACTCCTTCCAGCCCAGCACCGATTCTTCCACCAGCACTTCGGTGGTCGGCGACAGCTCCAGGCCGCGGTTGACGATCTCGATCAGCTCTTCGCGGTTGTAGGCGATGCCGCCACCGCTGCCACCCAGGGTGAAGGACGGACGGATGATGGTCGGGTAGCCTACGCGGGTCTGGATCTCCAGCGCCTCTTCCAGCGTGTGGGCGACGGCGGCCTTCGGGCACTCCAGGCCGATCTCCTGCATGGCCACGCGGAACAGCTCGCGGTCCTCGGCCATGCGGATGGCGTCGCGCTTGGCGCCGATCAGCTCGACGTTGTACTTCTCCAGCACACCGTGGTCGGCCAGGTCCAGCGCGCAGTTCAGCGCGGTCTGGCCGCCCATGGTCGGCAGCAGCGCGTCCGGGCGCTCCTTCTCGATGATCTTCTCGACGGTCTGCCAGTTGATCGGCTCGATGTAGACGGCATCGGCCATCTCCGGGTCGGTCATGATCGTGGCCGGGTTCGAGTTGACCAGCACCACGCGGTAACCCTCGTCACGCAGCGCCTTGCAGGCCTGTGCGCCGGAGTAGTCGAACTCGCAAGCCTGGCCGATGACGATCGGGCCGGCGCCGATGATGAGGATGGTCTTGAGGTCGGAACGCTTTGGCATTGTCTTCTCTAAGTCAGTACAGCGTGTCTGGGGGAAGTGATCGCACGCTGTCGATCAGGAAATCTGTTCCGGGTCCAGCGCGATCTTGCACTCGCGCTGCAGGACATCGACGATCCGCTGGCTGAAGTCAGCGGGCGGCTCGTTGTCGTTGAAGGCCTGCATGAAACGCTGGAAGGCCGGCTTGCCCATGAAATCGGCAATCTTGCGCTTGGTGGCCTCGTCCACGCCCGGGTCGGCCGGTTCCTTGCCGGCGGCGGCCGCTGCGGCGGTGGCGCGGAACGTCCGCGCCATGTCGGTGCCGGCCGGCGTGGCCAGGAACTGCTTCCACTCGGCCACCAGCTGCGCACCGTCGTCGCCGAAGGCGTCGGCGATGCCCTGCTGGAACTGTTCGCCCATCAGCCGGGACACCTGGGTGGAGGCGCAGGCCATGCCGGCCGCATCCTGGTCCTGCATGCCCGGCAGCTGTGCCAGCAACGGACCGATGGCACTGCCTGCGAGGTTGCTCATGCCCAGCGCCTGCATGATCTCGCCCACGTCCTTGCGCTCAGCAGGTGCCGCCACCGCGGAGGTGGCCAGCAGCAGGCCGGCGATCAGCGCGATGGCGCGCATCAGGCCTTTGCCTCTTCCATCAGGGTAATGAAGCGGTCGAACAACGGCGCCACGTCGTGCGGGCCCGGCGAGGCTTCCGGGTGGCCCTGGAAGGAGAACGCCGGCGCATCGGTCAGGGCGATGCCCTGGATGGTCTGGTCGAACAGCGAGCGGTGGGTGACCCGCACGTTGGCCGGCAGCACGCTCTCATCGATGGCGAAGCCGTGGTTCTGCGAGGTGATCATCACCCGGCCGCTGTCGATGTCCTGCACCGGGTGGTTGGCACCGTGGTGGCCGTGGCCCATCTTCATGGTCTTGGCACCGGAGGCCAGGCCCAGCAACTGGTGGCCCAGGCAGATGCCGAAGGTCGGCACCTTCGCGGCGACGAACGCCTTGATCGCGGCGATGGCGTAGTCGCACGGTTCCGGGTCGCCCGGGCCGTTGGACAGGAACACGCCATCGGGATTCATCGCCAGCACCTCGGCGGCCGGGGTCTGCGCCGGCACCACGGTGAGCTCGCAGCCGCGCTCGGCCAGCATGCGCAGGATGTTGGTCTTCACGCCGAAGTCGTACGCCACCACCTTGAACTTCGGCGCGGCGCGCACGAACTCATTGCGGTCCAGGTCCAGCTGGCCGTCGGCCCAGCCATAGGGCTTGTCGGTGCTGACCACCTTGGCCAGGTCCATGCCCTTCAGGCCGGGGAACTTGCGGGCGGCTTCCAGCGCCTTCTCCACATCGATGTCGCCGGCCATCAGCGCACCATTCTGGGCGCCGCGCTCGCGCAGGATGCGGGTCAACTTGCGGGTATCGATGCCGGCGATGGCCACCACGCCGCGCTGGATCAGCCAGTCCTGCAGCGACACCTGGTTGCGCCAGCTGCTCGGGCGGCGCGGCACGTCGCGGACGATCAGGCCGGCGGCCCACACCTTGCTGGCCTCGTCGTCCTGGTCGTTCATACCGGTGTTGCCGATATGCGGATACGTCAGGGTGATCATCTGCCGGGCGTAGGACGGATCGGTCAGCATCTCCTGATAACCGGTCATGGCGGTGTTGAACACCACCTCACCCACGGACAGGCCGGGCGCGCCTACGGATTCGCCCTCGAATACGGTGCCGTCTTCGAGCACGAGGATTGCGGCTTGGGTCACGGGAATCTCACTTTGGCTACCGGGGGACTCCGAAGCCACGCCTGCGTCGCCGGCAAAAACCGGTTGCAAAAAAGCGCGGACGGCGGTCTGTAACCGGTCCGGCTGACGTGTTTCGGCGAGCGGGAATTGTAAGGCCAAGGGGGCGCCAGCGCCAGCGCCCCGTGATGCCATTCCCAAGGGTTTCAGCCGTAACAGAAAGCCAACGAACGCACGTACTGAGGCGTATTCAGCTTGACCCCCGCCCCGCCGGCTCAGCCCAGCAGGTCGCGGACCCGGTAACGGCCGGCCGCTCGGCCGGCCAGCTGCCGGGCAGCATGCAGCGCGCCACGGGCGAAGATGTCGCGGTTGGTGGCCCGGTGCACCAGCTCCACCCGCTCGCCGAGCCCGGTGAACTGGACGAAATGCTCGCCGATGATGTCCCCGGCGCGCAGGCTGGCGTAGCGCGGCTCGGCCCCGCCCTGCACGGCCGACTCGCCCAGCGTCAGCGCGGTGCCGGACGGAGCGTCCTTCTTGTGCACGTGGTGCGACTCGACGATGTCGCAGTCCCAGCCGGGCAGCGCCTGCGCGGCCCGCTCGACCAGCTCGGCCAGCACTGCCACGCCCAGGCTGAAGTTGGTTGCCCATACCAGCGCGATGCGCCCTGCCGCGCTGTTCAACGCTGCCTGCTGCGCGTCGCTGATGCCGGTGGTGCCGGACACCAGGCCGACGCCACGTTCGGCGCACAACGCCAGCACCGGGTCAAAGCCTTCCGGCAGGCTGAAGTCGATGGCCACGTCGAACGCCGGCACGCCGGCCAGCTCACTGGCCGCGAAGTACGGGATGCCCTCGACCACGCGCTGGGTCGGCGGCTTGCGCACCACGGCGGCGACAACCTGCAGGGATGCATCCTCGGCAGCCAGGCGCAGCAGGGCCTGGCCCATGCGCCCGGAGGCGCCGTGTATCAACAGACGGATCGGAGTGTTGTTCATGGCGGGGAAACTAACGCCTGCGACCGACCTGCGACAAGCCGCACGCCTGCATCAATGATTCGCACCGGCGTGCACCACCGCCACGCTGCGCGTCACCAGCACCTTCCAGCGGTTGCGTTCGATCGTGTCGCGCCCACGGCTGACCATCCGCATGCCGGGGATCTCCAGCACCGAGGACAACTCGACCTTGGCCGTGCTGCCGTCCTCGGAGAGCGTGATGCTCTTGATGGTCTGCTGGTGGCGCAGCGGGATGCGCCCCAGCTGCGCCTGCAACTGGCGCATCATGTCCATCGTCCGGGCCAGCTCGGCGCAGTATTCCTTCTTGCCGAGCGAACGCTCGGACTGCGCGTTCTCGGTCTTCATGACCACTGACTGCTGGTAGTCCTCGGCCAGCAGTTCGCACAGCGCCTTGTCGTCTGCGATTGCCATGGCCTCGTCGGCGCGCTCGTAGAACGCCCGCACCTGCCTTTCACTGAGCGAATTACCGCCCCACTGGTAAATCCCCACCACCGCCGCGATCACCACGGCCAGCGATACCAGAAACTTCATCCAAGCCCCCTTGGTCTGCATCCTGCAAGACCGCTGATTGTATAGCGCCTGCTACCCTGCGCGCACTTCGAACCAACGGTCTGCAACACCCATGAACATCTCCGAGCAACGGGTCCTGATCACCGGCGCCGGCCGCGGCCTGGGGGCCGCGCTGGCGCGCGCGTTCGCGGCCGAAGGGGCAAGCGTCGTCCTCAACTATTGCCACAGCCAGACCGCCGCCGAGGCACTGGCCGGGGAGCTGGGCCCACGCGCGCTGGCCCTGCGCGCCGATGTCCGCGATCGCGCCCAGGTGGATGCCATGGTCGCCACCGCCGCCGCCCATTTCGGCCAGCCCATCGATGTCGTGGTCAACAACGCGCTGGTCGATTTCGCGTTCAATGGTGATGCCCGTGCCAAGGCGGACACGATCCGCTGGCAGGATTTCCACCGCCAGTTCGAAGGCAGCGTGCAGGGCGCGCTGAACACCGTGCAGGCCACCCTGCCCGGCATGCGGGCACGGGGCTTCGGACGCATCATCAACGTCGGCACCAACCTGTTCCAGAACCCGGTCGTGCCCTATCACGACTACACCGCCGCCAAGGCCGCCCTGCTCTCGCTGACCCGCACCCTGGCAGGCGACCTCGGGCCGGACGGCATCACCGTCAACATGGTGTCCGGCGGCCTGCTGCGCACCACCGACGCCAGCGCGGCCACCCCGGAGGCGGTGTTCGACTACATCGCCGCGAACACCCCGCTGCGCGAGGTGACCACGCCGGAACAGTTCGCCGACGCCGCGCTGTTCTTCGCCTCACCGTGGGCACGCGCGGTGACCGGGCAGAACCTGGTCGTCGATGGCGGATTGGTCCGCGATTGACCTGGAAACACGAACGCCGGGCAGGCCCGGCGTTCGGTTCAATGCTGCTTGGGCGCCTTGGTGTCGCAGCTGCTGCAACCACCGCAGGCACCGCCGCCATTGGCGGGCGGGGGCGCAAGCCGCCGCCCCCACTCCTGCAACCGTTGCGAATGCGCCGGCTTCACCAGCCACAGCGCAAGTGCACCGCGCAGGCGCCGAACCACGCCAGGGAACTGCTTCTTCAGCACGACCCAGGCGCTGACCAGCACGGCCAGCGCGATGACCAGGTACTGCAGCAGCATGCCCTTGTCCATCAGCCTGCCCCCAGCGCCTTGGCTACCTGGTAGGTCACCAGCGCGGCCAGGTACGCCGCCGCGAACAGGTACACCGTGGCAAACGCCATCTGCTTCCAGGAATTGGTCTCGCGGCGGATGGTGGCCAGCGTCGAGATGCACATCGGCGCGTAGATGAACCACACCATCAGCGACAGGCCGGTCGCCAGCGTCCAGCCGTCGCTGATCACCGGGGTCAGTGCCTGGATGGCGGCATCGTCATCGGCCGCGGACAGCGCGTAGATGGTGGCCAGCGAGGACACCGCCACTTCGCGCGCGCCCATGCCCGGGATCAGCGCAATGCAGATCTGCCAGTTGAAGCCCAGCGGCGCGAAGATCACCGCCATCGCATGGCCGATCTGGCCGGCGAAGCTGTAGTCGATGGCCGGCATGGTCGCGTTCTCCGGCGCGCCGGGGAAGGACAGCAGGAACCACAGCAGGATGGTCAGCGCCAGGATGATGCCGCCCACGCGCTTGAGGAAGATCATCGCGCGCTCGTACAGGCCCACCGCCAGGTCACGCGGGTTGGGCAGACGGTAGGACGGCAGCTCCAGCATCAGCGGGTGCTCGCTCTTGTCGCGGCGGAACTTCTTCATCGTCCAGGACATCATCAGCGCACTGAGGATGCCCGCCACGTACAGGGCAAACAGCACCAGCCCCTGCTGGTTGAACACGCCCCACACCGTCTTGGCCGGGATGAACGCGCCGATCAGCAGCGCATACACCGGCAGGCGCGCCGAACAGGTCATCAACGGCGCGACCAGGATGGTGGCCAGGCGGTCACGCGGGTCCTGGATCGAGCGGGTCGACATGATGCCCGGCACCGCGCAGGCGAAGCTGGACAGCAGCGGGATGAACGAGCGCCCGGACAGGCCGGCCGACGCCATCATCCGGTCCAGCAGGAAGGCAGCGCGCGGCAGGTAGCCGGACTCCTCCAGCGCCAGGATGAAGAAGAACAGGATCAGGATCTGCGGCAGGAACACGATCACCCCGCCCACGCCAGCGATGATGCCGTCCACCAGCAGGCTGCTCAGCGGCCCTTCCGGCAGATTGGCCGCGGCGAACTCGCCCAGCCAGCCGAAGCCGGCCTCGATGCCGTCCATCAGCGGGGTCGCCCAGGCGTACACCGCCTGGAAGATCAGGAACATCACCACCGCCAGCGTCAGCAGCCCGTACACCGGGTGCAGCAGCCAGCGGTCGAGCGTGTCGTCGATCTTGCCGGTGCGGCTGGGCATGCGCACCGCCGCTTCCAGGATGGCGCGCACCTGGGCGTGGTGCTCGCCGGCTTCCACTGGTTGCTGCAGGGGCTGCGAAGCCAGCTGTGGCACCAGCCCGTCGATGCGCTCGACCAGGGCCTTGGCCCCGTTGCGCTGCACCGCGACGGTTTCCACCACCGGCACGCCCAGTGCCTTTTCCAGCGCCGGCACGTCGATCTCGATGCCGCGACGGCGCGCCGCATCCACCATGTTCAGGGCCACGATCATCGGCTTGCCCAGCTCACGCACCTCCAGCGCGAAGCGCAGGTGCAGGCGCAGGTTGGTCGCGTCGATCACGCAGATCAGCGCGTCCGGCGCGGCCTCGCCGGGGTAGAAACCACGGCACAGGTCACGGGTGATCGCCTCGTCCAGGCTGGCCGGATGCAGGCTGTAGGCGCCGGGCAGGTCCAGCACCGCGTACTCGCGGCCGGACGGGCCGCGCATGCGGCCTTCCTTGCGTTCGACGGTGACGCCGGTGTAATTGGCCACCTTCTGGCGGCTGCCGGTCAGCTGATTGAACAAGGCGGTCTTGCCGCTGTTCGGGTTGCCGACCAGCGCCAGCCGTGCCACTGCCCCACTCATGCCGATACTCCTTCAGTACGCACGCGCACCCGGGCCGCTTCGCTGCGGCGCAGGGCAAAACGGGTGAAACCCACCTGGAACAGCAGCGGCTCGCCGCCGACCGGGCCCCGCGCCACCAGGCGCACCTCCTCGCCGTTCACGAAGCCCAGCTCACGCAGGCGGCGCGCAATGGCGTCATTGGGATGCAGGTCCTGTACGTCTTCAACCTTGGCGGAGGCATGCAGCGGCAACTCGGACAACGTCACTGAATGGGCCCTTCTAAGGAGTTGATAAGAATGGTTATCAATTCTAGCATCGCCGCGTCGCGTCATGGCGTCCCAGTCCTGCACCGCTATGATTCGCGCACTTACCGTTCAACTCAGGCTTTCCCGATGAGCGATGCATTGCTCGTACACCGCCAGGGCGCCGTCGCGACCCTGCAACTGAACCGCCCGGAACTGCACAACGCATTCGACGCCGCGCTGATCCAGACCCTGACCACCGCATTGGAAGCCGTCGGCAATGACCCGACGGTGCGCGCCGTGGTCCTTTCGGGGGCCGGCGCCTCCTTCTCGGCCGGCGCCAACCTGCAATGGATGCGCGCGATGGCCAGCGCCAGCCAGGACGAGAACCGCCAGGACTCGCTGGCCCTGGCCCGGCTGATGCGCACCCTGGACGAGCTGCCCAAGCCGACCATCGCCCGCGTCCACGGTGCCGCGTTCGGTGGTGGCGTCGGCCTGGTGGCCTGCTGTGACATCGCCATCGCTGCCGAAGGCGCCCGCTTCGGCCTGACCGAAAGCCGCCTCGGGCTGCTGCCGGCGGTGATCTCGCCCTATGTGATCGCGGCCATCGGTCCGCGCCAGGCGCGCCGCTGGTTCGCCACCGGCGAGCACTTCGATGCGGCCACCGCCGCGCAGATCGGCCTGGTCCACCAGGTGGTCGCGGCCGAGGCCCTGGACGCGGCCGTGGACGCCCAGCTGTCGCTGTTGGCCAAGGCCGGCCCGGTCGCCGCGGCCTCGGCCAAGGTCCTGGTCCGTGAAGTGGCCGCCGCCGGCGGTGACCGCGATGCCCTGGACCGTGCCAACGCCGGCCTGATCGCCGCGCTGCGCGCCTCCGACGAAGGCCGCGAAGGCCTGACCGCCTTCCTCGAGAAGCGCCCGCCCGCCTGGGCCTCCCCGTGACCGCAGGTATCGCAACGCCATGAACGATTTCGTCCGCATCGTGGAAGTAGGCCCGCGCGATGGCCTGCAGAATGAAAAGCAGCAGGTGACCACCGCCGACAAGATCGCGCTGATCGACCGGCTCTCGGCCACCGGCCTGCGCAGCATCGAGGCCACCAGCTTCGTCAGCCCCAAATGGGTGCCGCAGCTGGCCGACGCCGCCGAGGTGTTTGCCGGCATCCAGCGCCGCCCCGGCGTGAACTACCCGGTACTGGTACCCAACGAACAAGGCTACGAGCGCGCGCTGGCGGTCGGGGTCCAGGAAGTGGCGGTGTTCACCGCCGCCTCCGAGCAATTCAACCTGAAGAACACCAATGCCGGCATCGACGAATCGCTGCGTCGCTTCGAGCCGGTGCTGGCCCGCGCCAAGGCCGATGGCATCAAGGTCCGCGGCTATGTCTCCACCGTGCTCGGCTGCCCCTACCAGGGCGAGGTGCCGCTGGCCGACGTGGTGCGCGTGGCGCGCAGCCTGCATGCGATGGGCTGCTACGAGATCTCGCTGGGCGACACCATCGGCGTGGGCACCCCGCTGAAGGCGCGGGCGATGCTGCAGGCGGTTGCCGCCGAACTGCCGGTCGACGCCCTGGCCATCCATTTTCACGACACCTATGGGCAGGCACTGGCTAATATCGCCACATGCCTGGACGTGGGGGTCCGGGTGGTGGATTCGGCGGTCGCGGGCACCGGGGGGTGCCCCTATGCGCGTGGCGCCAGTGGTAATGTCGCCAGCGAGGACGTCGTCTACATGTTGCACGGTATGGGGATGAGCACCGGCGTCGATCTGCCGGCGCTTGCCGCCACGGGGAACTGGCTCGCCGAACGGCTGGGCCGGCAGACAGGCAGCAAGACAGGAAAGGCTTTGACAGTGTCATGACCGGAACCGGCCAGCGCATAGTCCACGCGGAGGGGGAACACCCCGCCGCCCACGTCGATGCGCTCGCCGGGCTGGACCAGGCCCTGCACCAGCCGCTGCCGCTTGCTCTGCAGCAGGTACTGGTCGCCGCCCGCGCCGCACTCAGCGAGGCAATGACCGAGCGGCACGCCGCCCAGCGCCGCTACGAGGCGCTGTTCGATGCAGTGCCTGACCCGGTCAGCATCCTCAGCGCCACCGGAGTCGTACTGGACCTCAACAAGGCCGGCATCGAGGCCTACGGCCGGACCCGCGAGGAAATCGTCGGCCAGCCCATCGAACTGCTCAACCCCGACCTGCCCGCCGACCACCTGGAGCCGGTCTGGGAAACCCTCCACCGCGGCGAGACCTACGTGGTGGAAGTCACCAACATGCGCGGCGACGGCAGCCGCTTCCCGGTGGAAGTGCATTCGGCGGTGTTCGAGCATGACGGCCAGCAGTGCATCGTCGCCGTCGCCCGCGACCTGAGCCGGCGCTGGCAGGCCGAAACGCGCTACCGCCTGCTGCTGGAGTCCATCGAC
Source organism: Stenotrophomonas sp. Steno-C18 (assembly GCF_056393195.1). Lineage (NCBI taxonomy): Bacteria > Pseudomonadati > Pseudomonadota > Gammaproteobacteria > Lysobacterales > Lysobacteraceae > Stenotrophomonas > Stenotrophomonas sp. Steno-C18. The sequence goes on from NZ_JBWJOX010000005.1 coordinate 61,292, forward strand.
AAGGGAGTGATGCTGTTCGACCGCAGCTTCAACATCCTCTCGGCCAACCCCGCCGCGCACCGCATCCTGCAACTGACCAACCACCTGCCGGCCCGCGCACCGGTGGATGCCGATGAGTGGATCACCGTCGACGAGCGCGGCCGCCGCCTGGGCATGGAGCAATGGCCGGTCGCACGCGCGTTCCGCGACGGACGCATCATCCCCAGCACCATCGTCGGCCTGTACCACCGGCCGCACGGCCGCATGATCTGGATCTCGATGACCACCGTGCCGGTGTTCTCGTCCAACTGCGACCTGCCCGACCATGTGTTCTCGCTGTTCAGCGACATCACCGAACTCAAGCGCGACCATGCCTTGTTCGATCGCGCCCAGGCCCTGGCCCACATCGGCGGCTGGGAATGGGACCGCGGCCAGAAGCGCCTGTACCTGACCGGCGAAGCCCAGCGCATCCTCGGCCAGGCCCAGCCGCCGGAGGACCTGGATACCCTGCTCGGCTGCCTGAACCTGGGGTCGCGCCAGTTGCTGCGCGAGGCCATGGACCGGGTGGTCGAGCAGCGTGCCGGCTTCGAGCTGGAGCTGCAGGGGCAGCGCGCGAACGGGCACAGCTTCTGGATCCGCATGATCGGCGAGGTCGAGCCCGGCGACCTGGCCTCCAGCCGCATCGCCGGCACCCTGCAGGACATCACCGAATCCAAGCAGGCCGAGGAAACGCTCAAGAACCAGGCCCGCACCGATCCACTGACCGGCATCATGAACCGCGATGCCGCGCTCACCGACCTGGAAGCGCGCCTGAGCAACCCCTCCCACGCCGGCGTGGCGGTGCTGTACATCGACCTGGACCGCTTCAAGACCGTCAACGATGTGCTCGGCCACAATGCCGGGGACCAGTTGCTGATCGAGGCGACCCGCCGCATCAGCCAGGCCATCGGCACCGAGGGCCTGCTGGCCCGCTTCGGTGGCGACGAATTCGTGGTCACCTGCGATGCCCGCGACCTGCCACAGCGCCCCGAGCAACTGGCCCAGGCCATCACCGACGCCTTCGTGCCGCCCTTCCAGTTCGGCAAGGATGAGTTCGCGGTCACCACCAGCATCGGCATCGCCCGCGCGCCGCAGCATGGGCAACGCCCGCAGCAGCTGATCCAGAACGCGGACCTGGCCATGTATGAGTGCAAGCGCCGCGACCGCAATGGCTGGCAGGCGTTCTCGCCGGAGCTGGCCCGGCGCCAGCGCGACCGCCTGCAGATCGAACGGCGCCTGCGCAAGGCCTTGGAACGCGACGAGTTCCGGCTGGTGTACCAGCCACAGGTGGACCTGCGCAGCGGCGAACTGGTCGCCTGCGAAGCGCTGATCCGCTGGCACGACCGGCAACTGGGCGAGCTGCGCCCGGATATCTTCATCAGCCATGCCGAGAACACCGGCGACATCGTCCGGATCGGCGACTGGGTGTTGCACCAGGCCTGCCAGCAGATCCGCGAATGGCGCGACCAGGGGCTGGGGTTGGTACGAGTGGCGATCAACGTCTCCTACCGCCAGTTCAGCGGCGACCGGCTGGCGCACCAGGTCCAGTCGGCACTGCAGGCGTTCGACCTGCCCGGCAGCGCGCTGGAGCTGGAGTTCACCGAACGGGTCCTGATCGAGGACGCCCCGGCCACCCTGCGCACCTTCGCCGAGCTGCGCGGGATGGGGGTGATCCTGACCATCGACGACTTCGGCGAGGGCTACAGCGCCCTGAACTACCTGCGCAACCTGCCCATCCATGGCCTCAAGCTCAGCCAGCTGTTCATCGGCGGGGTGCCACGCAACCGTTCCGACGTGGCGGTCTGCGAGGCGGTCTGCGGCATTGCCCGCAGCCTGGGCCTGGGGCTGGTGGCCGAGGGCATCGAGTCCGAGGCCCAGCGCCAGTTCCTGCTGGAGCTGGGCGTGCCGGTCGGCCAGGGCTTCCTGTTCTCCCCGGGCCTGTCCCCCGGGGAACTGGCCCTGCGCCTGCGCTGAAACGGCAAGCCGGCCTGCCCCTCTGGGCGGAGCAGGCGCATCCGCTAGAATCGGTGGTCCATTTTTCCGCAGGATCGTTCCAATGCAGCTGTCCTCCGTGCGTGCTGTCATCACCGGTGGTGTTTCCGGCCTCGGCCTCGGCGTCGCCCAGTTCCTGGTCGCCAACGGCGGCAAGGTCGCCCTGTTCGACCTCAATGACGAGAAGGGTGCGGCCGCCGTCGCCGAGCTGGGCGCCGACAATGCCCGCTACTTCACCACCAACGTCACCGACGAGGCCGGCGTGGCCGCCAACCTGGCTGCCGCCAGGGACTTCCTGGGCGGGCTGAACGTGGTGATGAACTGCGCCGGCATCCTTGGCGCCGGCCGCGTGCTGGGCCGCGAGGCCCCGATGCCGCTGGCCAATTTCCAGACCACGGTGATGGTCAACCTGGTCGGCAGCTTCAACGTGGCCAAGGCCGCGGCCGACCTGATGCAGCACAACGAGGCCTCGGCCGATGGCGAGCGCGGGGTGATCATCAACACCGCCTCGGTGGCCGCCTATGAAGGCCAGATCGGCCAGGCCGCCTACTCCGCCTCCAAGGGCGGCGTGGTCGGCATGACCCTGCCGATGGCCCGCGAGCTGTCGCGCTTCGGCATCCGCGTGCTGACCATCGCCCCGGGCGTGTTCTGGACCCCGATGGTCGATGGCATGCCGCCGAACGTGCAGGAATCGCTGGCCGCCTCCATCCCGTTCCCGTCGCGGCTGGGCCAGCCGGCCGACTTTGCCAGCCTGGTCGGCCACATCATTGGCAATACCTACCTCAACGGTGAGACTATTCGCCTTGACGGTGCCGTGCGTCTGGCACCGAAGTGATCCCCCCGCGGGCGCCCCCAGGGCGCCCGCCTCCGTTTACCCCAACCGACTTTCCAAGCATGAAAGCCAGCGATATCAAGAAAGGCAACGTCGTCGAATACAACAACGGCGTCTATCAGATCCGCGACATCGAGCGCAGCTCACCGCAGGGCCGCGGCGGCAACGTCCGCTTCCGTTTCATCATGTACAGCGTGCCGGGCGGCAACAAGCTCGATGCCAGCTTCGACGCCGATGACAACCTGAGCGAAGTCGAGCTGCTGCGCCGCCAGTCCACTTATTCCTACATGGACGGCGACGCCTTCGTGTTCCTGGATGACGAGGACTACACCCCGTACACGCTGGATGCGGACGTGATCGGCGACGACGCCGGCTACATCACCGAAGGCCTGACCGGCATCTACGTGCAGGTGATCGACGACCAGCCGGTGGCGATCCAGATGCCGCAGCACGTGACCCTGGAAGTGGTCGAGACCCCGCCGGAACTGAAAGGCGGCACCGCGACCAAGCGTCCGAAGCCGGCCAAGCTGAGCACCGGCATCGAGATCATGGTCCCGGAATACATCACCAACGGTGAGCGCATCCTGGTCAACACCACCACCGGTGAGTTCGGCGGCCGCGCCGACTGATCCGCAGCCGGGTGCACCCGGCATCGCGCCGGAAGGCACTCCTGCCCCGGCAGGAGCGGCCTCGGCCGCGAAGCTGATGCCGGCCTCGACCTGCATCAGGGCCCGTCATCCGGACATCACCGGATGACAGGGCATTCCGGGATCAGCGCACCACCGGGAAGTACAGCGATACCGCCGCACCCCCCAACGCCGACCGGCCGATCGTCGCGGTGCCCCCGGACTGCGAAGCAAACCCGTACACCTGGCTCAGCCCCAGCCCGCTGCCGTCACCCACGCTCTTGGTGGTGAAGAACGGCTCGAACACGCTGCCCTGGATCTCGGCCTGGATGCCCGGCCCGCTGTCGCCGACGGTGATGCAGACGAAATCCTCTTCCTCGCCCTTGCCCCCGGGCAGCACGGCGGTTTCCAGGCGGGCTTCCAGCACCACCCGGCCCACCCCGTGCATCGCGTCACGGCTGTTGCTCAACAGGTTGAGCAGCGCGGCCTCCAGTTGGCCGGTATCCACCGCGATCGGCGGCAGGCCCTGCGCCACCTGGATGTTCAGCTGGATGGTCTCCCCGCACACGCGGCGATACAGCTCCAGCGACGACTGCAGCAGATGGCCGACGTCACTGACCTCCGGCACCAGCGTCTGCCCGCGGCCGAAGGCCAGCATCTGCCGGGTCAGCTGCGTGCCCCGCTCCACCGCACGGTGGGCGATGTCCAGGATGCGGCGCGCACTCTCGTCACCGGTACGGCGAGCGGCGAGCATGTCCAGGCTGTTGGCGATCACCGACAACAGGTTGTTGAAGTCATGCGACAGCCCCAGGGTCAGCTTGCCGACCGCGTCCAGCCGCTGTGCGCGCAGCGCGATCTCCTGCGCCTCGTTGACCCGCTTCTGGGTCTGGAAGAAATCGCTCAGGTCGCGCACCACCATCAGCACGCGCGGCGTCGTGTCCCCGCTGCCTTCCACCCGCTCCAGCAGCAAGCCGGCACGGAAGCGCGTGGCGTCCTTGCGCATCATCGCCAGGCCCTGGTTCTCGAAGCTGTGCAGCAATGCCTTGGTCAGGGCCGCGCGGTCCGAGCCACGGTCCACTTCGGCGCTGCTGAACAGACAGGCGAAGTTACGGCCAACCAGTTCATCGGAACGATAGCCGAAGACCCCCAGCACACCGGCATTGCAATCCAGGATCCGCCCGTGGTGGTCCATCTGCAGGACCGCGCATGAGCGCAGTCGCATCACATCCTCGGCCAGCTGCGTCGCCCCATCGGGCAGCTGCACATCATTCATTGCCATGCTCAACCGCACCCTCCACAAGTCGTCCTCTCCCCCGCTCCCCGGTCAGTACGACTGGCAAGGAGGACGACGTACCGTACCGCAAACGCAAGCGTTGGCGCAGGTAGTCCAGATTCGATTCAATGCCGGCCATCTGCGCCTGTTGCCCGGCAGGCAGCAACGCCAAGGCTTCCGCGCGCAGCGCCGACCATTGCGCGATGGCTTCCGGTGCGCCCGCCGCCACCGCCCCACGGGCAAGATCGCGCTCGGCGGGGGTCGGGATGCCATATCCACCCAGCGGCAGCCCGCCCGGTGCCACCAGCAGGCCAGCGCGCTGCATCAGGGCCAGAAACTCGGCATGCTGCCGCGCCGCGTCCTTCCCCCCCAGCAATTCACGCTTGAGGCGGTCACGGGCCAGCAGCTCCTGGCGCCGCCATCCGGCCTGTTCCAGCAGGAGCAGTGCCGCCAGCGATTGCCCGTCGGCCCGCTCCATCCATGGCCGCCGCTGCCCGGCCGGCAACGCCAGCCAGTGCGCGACATCGGCCACCGGCAACCCCAAGGCCTCCCGCGCCAAGGCGAACACCAGCGCGTAGTGACCGGCGGCCGATTCGAAGTAATAGCCCCCGCGCACCGCTTCGGCGGTGTCCTGCGGGGCGGCCGCCAACAGGTGCTGGCGCTGCAGCTTCGCGCGCAGGCCGGTCGGGGTGATGGATTGCAGGTCGGCCTGGCCCAGCCGCGGGGCACCGTCGCGCAGCAGCTTCCAGGTTTCCACCGCGCAGTTGTTGCTGATGAAGAAGTAGCGGCCGTCATAGCTCCAGTGCAACTGCGCGGCCTGCTGCAGCAGCCCGGTGATTTCCTGCCGGTCCAGCGCCAGTGGCACCGACGAGACGCCACGCAGCTCGACCTTGGTGTATTCGTCGATCACCCGGTTCAGTGGCAGCACGAACAGGCGTGACGGGTAGGAACCGGTCAAGCCGCGCCAGTTGGAGATCTGGACGTCGCCGACGAAGGCACGGAAGGACAGCACCAGGTGATGTTGCAGGTCCATCCGGCAGGCAGGGCCAGGTGGCCGCCCCGGCGCGCACACCACCAATCGCAACATGCTGTGGCCCCAGCGGCTCATCAGCACGTCGTTGCCCTCGGCCAGCAGGTAGTCCACCTGGTAGACACGCGCAGGATCCAATTCGACCAACTCGGCGGACCCTTCCTGTTCGCCGGCCTTCATCAGCGGCACGGCTTGGGCGCAAGTTGCTGAGGCTTCCGCCGGGAGATCGCCCAGTTGCGCGGCATACCAGGCCGCCAGCGCCGGGCGCCGGCAGCCGAACTGCGGATCAAGCAGGTAGTGCTCGAAGTTGACCGCGAAGAACTCGACCGGGTTGTCCCGCTCGTAGGCATCCGGGCTGCGCAGCGTGAAGCGGTTGCGTCCCCGGCCCGGCCAGAGCGGGCGCTCCTGCCAACCGGCCAGGTCGCGGAAGCGGGCCTGCTTCGACCAGCCACCGTCGGGTGCGCGATCCAACGCATGTGCCAGCTCGTGGACCAGCGCGGCGCGCACCACGGCCCAATCAGGCTCATGACCACCGTCCAGCGCATCAAGCAGGCGCCGGTCCAGGCCGAGCACATCGCCGTGGGCGCGCCCTTGCACGTGTTCAGGCAGATCCTCGCGCCAGCGCAACCGCAACGGGCGGGTTGCACGTGCACGCAGCGCAGGCGGCGCGCGCTGCAGGACATCCTCGACCAGTTGTTGGCTGTCGCGCCGTTCGGACGGCGACAAGCCCGGGCCGTCCACGCTGATGCGCAGTGCGGCCTGGCCCTGGCCGGCGGCCAACAGGCCGGCCAGCAGGACTACCAGCCACCGCGCACGCGGCAGCCGGCCGGTGCCGGTCACAGCGCCAGGATCTTCCGCGCCAGTTCCATGTCGCTGGCTTCACGGGCGGCGGCATCACGCTCGCGCAGGTGGATCAGGGCCGCTTCCAGCCATGCCCCACGGATGGCGCCATTGCTGGCGACAAAGCCGGCGGCGTCTTCGCGCGCATCCAGCACCACCTTGTCGTCGCCGGACGAGCTGCCCGACGAGTTGGAGGACGCGCCCGAGGCCGATCCGGCCGATGTTCCGGCAAAGCTGGAGGCGAACACCGACAGCGGCAGGGCAAGCAGGGCGCAGAACAGGATCGGGCGGATCATCGTCAGGTCGGTCTTGGCGATTGGAGGGCGCACAGAGTAACTGGCAAACCCTTACTGGTCGAACAACTTGCCCGGGTTCATCAGGCCGTTCGGGTCGAACGCCCGCTTGACCCCGCGCATCAGCGCGATCTCGGCCGCGCCACGGGTGCTGCCCAGGTAGGCCTTCTTGACCAGCCCGATCCCGTGTTCAGCCGAAATGCTGCCGTCGAAACGGTGCAGCACCTCGGCCAGCAGCTTGGTGACATGCTCGCACTGGGTCAGGAACTCGGCATCGCTGGTGTCGTCGGGCTTGAGCACGTTGATGTGCAGGTTGCCATCGCCGATATGGCCGAACCAGACCACGTCGAAATGCGGGTAGGCACCGTTGATCAGCGCCTGCGACTGGGCCAGGAACGCCGGCATCGCCGAGATCCGCACCGATACGTCGTTCTTGTACGGCTTGTAGCGCGCGACCGCCTCGGTGATCCCTTCGCGCAGGCGCCACAGCTGCTGGGCCTGGGCTTCGCTGGCGCTGATGACACCATCCAGCACCCAACCCTGCTCCATGCAATGCTCGAACGCCGCCATCGCCGCCGCTTCGCCGGCCTCGTCGGCCGAGGCGTACTCGGTGACCACGTAGTACGGATGGATCTCCCCGAACGGGTACTGCGCCCCGTGCGCGGTGACGTGCTGCACGGCGCGGTCGGTGAAGAACTCAAAGGCCTCCAGCTGCAGGCGCTGACGGAACGCCGAGAACACCTGCATCAGCACGTCGAACGACGGCAGCGCCAGCAGCATCACGTTGGTGGCCGGCGGCGGGTCGGTCAGCTTGACCGTGGCCTCGACCACGATGCCCAGCGTGCCTTCCGAGCCGATCACCAGCTGGCGGAAGTCGTAGCCGCTGGAGTTCTTGATCAGGCCCTTGTTGAGCTCCAGCAGTTCGCCGTTGCCGGCCACCACCTTGAGCCCGGCGATCCATTCGCGGGTGTTGCCGTAGCGGATCACGCGGATGCCGCCCGCATTGGTGGCGATGTTGCCACCGATCGAGCAGGAGCCGCGCGCGGCGAAATCCACCGGGTAGATCAGCCCGTGCTCCCTGGCCGCGTTGTGCAACGCCTCCAGCGGCATGCCGGCCTGCACGGTCAGGGTGCGGTCCACGGCATTGAAGTCCAGCGCCTTGTTCATGCGCTCCAGGCTGAGCACCAGCTCGCCGTTGGCCGCCACCGCGCCACCGGACAACCCGGTGCGGCCGCCGGACGGCACCACCGCCACGCCGTGCTGGTTGGCCCAGCGCACCACCGCCTGCACTTCCTCGACCGTCCCCGGCAAGGCGATGGCCAGCGGGTTCGGGGTCCAGCGGCGGGTCCAGTCACGCCCGTAATGCTCCAGGTCGGCCGGATCGGTCTTCAGACGCAGGCTCGGGCAGGACTGCTGCAGGCTTTGCAGGCGTGGATCGGTCATGGCGGTGTTTCGGCGGCGTGAAAGCCGCCAAGCGTGACAGTCCGGCCGCGCCTCGTCCAGTCACCTTGGCAGCCCGCTGCCAAGCGCAGGTAAATTCATCTGAAACCTTTTCTCCATCAATGCCTTGCCGCGTTGCGCAGCGCACCAAAGCGGCTTCGGATCTGGCATAGTTGGCGGCCCTTCCCCCTGTGCCGTCGTACCCGACATGTCGCCCAAGAAGACCTCGTTCCCGAAGCAGGACATCCGCGTTTTGTTGCTCGAGGGGGTCAGCCAGACCGCCGTGGACACGTTCAAGGCGGCCGGGTACTCGCAGATCGAATTCCATACCAAGTCGCTGCCGGACGAGGAGCTGAAGGCCCGCATCGCCGAGGCCCACATCGTCGGCATCCGCTCGCGTACCCATCTCTCGGCCGAGGTGCTGTCCCACGCAAAGCGCCTGATCGCGGTGGGCTGCTTCTGCATCGGCACCAACCAGGTGGACCTGGAAGCGGCCGAGCTGGCCGGCATCCCGGTGTTCAACGCGCCCTACTCCAATACCCGCTCGGTCGCCGAGCTGGTCATCGCCGAAGCCATCCTGCTGACCCGTGGCATCCCGCAGAAGAACGCCGAATGCCACCGCGGCGGCTGGTCCAAGTCGGCCGACGGCAGCCATGAGGTGCGCGGCAAGACCCTAGGCATCATCGGCTACGGCCACATCGGCACCCAGGTCGGCGTGCTGGCCGAGGCGTTCGGCATGAACGTGATCTTCCACGACATCGAGACCAAGCTGTCGCTGGGCAACGCGCACCCGGCCATCAGCCTGGACAGCCTGCTGGAGCGTTCGGACATCGTCACCCTGCACGTGCCTGAGAACGGCTCCACCCAGTGGATGATCGGTGCCCCGCAGCTGGCGAAGATGAAGAAGGGCGCGCACCTGATCAATGCCGCGCGCGGCACCGTGGTCGACATCGACGCGCTGGACGCGGCGCTGCGCTCGGGCCACCTGGGTGGCGCGGCAGTAGATGTGTTCCCGGTCGAGCCCAAGGGCAATGGCGACCGCTTCGAGTCGCCGCTCACCGCGCATGACAACGTGATCCTGACCCCGCACGTGGGCGGCTCGACGCTGGAGGCACAGGAGAACATCGGCATCGAGGTCGCCGCCAAGCTGGTGCGCTACAGCGACAACGGCTCCACCCTGTCGGCGGTCAACTTCCCCGAGGTGACCCTGCCCGAACACGACGAGAGCCTGCGCCTGCTGCACATCCACCGCAACGTGCCGGGCGTGCTGTCCAAGATCAACGAGATCTTCTCGCGCCACAACCTCAACATCGACGGCCAGTTCCTGCGCACCGACCCCAAGGTCGGCTATGTGGTGATCGACATCGGCGCGACCGAGGAGCAGGCCACCGTGATCCGCGACGAGCTGGCGGCCATCCCCGGCACCCTGCGTACGCGCATCCTCTACTGACCGCGGCAGTTGCACCTGTTTCGCGCCTGAAGGCACTTCTGCCGCTTCGTCCAGGAGCGGCAGAAGTGCCGCGAAGCTGGCAATCAACCCGCGCGCCATCGGATCTCATTCCGGCTTCGCGCCTGAAGGCGCTCCTACCGGGGCGTTGGCCGCGCCAACCAGCGTTGCGCCATGCGCCGCAGGGACGCATCGTCCTGCCCGGCGACCTCATGCACCGTGCACCAAGCCAGGTCCAGCGACTCCTCGCTGACCGCGAAGCGCTCGTCCGCCCCCGCCTGCACCACGTAGCGGACGTCGTAATGCCAATGCCCGGAGACCTCGCCCCGCGCCGGGATCCAGTGCCTGTCCAGGTCAAAGATCGCCGTTGACCCCAAGCTCAGGCCGGGCAGGCCCGATTCTTCCTGCGCCTCGCGCAGCGCCACGGCCGCCAGGTCGTGGTCGCCATCGGCGTGCCCGCCCAGTTGCAGCCACCGTGCAAGCTTGCGGTGATGAGTCAGCAGCACCCGTTCGCCGTCGGCGCTGACCAGCCAGGCACTGCCGGTGAAGTGCCCGGCCAGCCGCTCCCGGCAGAAAGGATCCGGCTCCTGGTCGGCCAACAGCGCCAGGAACGATTGCACCACCTCCGCCTGCTGCGGGACGGTCCGCGCATATTCCTGCAGCGCCTGGCGCAGCGCCTGATCCTGTTCATGCATGACTGTAAGCACATTCGTCGGGTTGATGCCGGCGGCCATTATCGCTGTCGATGTTGCACCTGCGCTTGTCGAGTTTCATCGCCTTTGGCAAGGTAGGCGCGTTGCCGAATGTTCAGCTTTCGGCGCACTCTACCGGACCCGCCCTTCCAGTCGGCGGGCCAGCACTCAGTACGGGAACCAGCGGAATGCTCAAAACACTGTTGAGGGTCAAACCGGTCGAACCGGCCGCACATGTCGATGCGGGCGAGCCGATCGAGGGCAGCCTCCAAGGCGAAGCCACGCTCAAGCGCACCCTCACAGCCAAGCACCTGATCATGCTCGGCATCGGAGCGGTCATCGGCGCGGGCATCTTCGTGTTGACCGGCCAGGCGGCCGCCAACCACGCCGGCCCGGCGATCATGCTGTCCTTCGTCATCGCCGGCCTGGCCTGTGCCCTGGCCGGCCTGTGCTACGCCGAGTTCGCGGCGATGATGCCGGTCTCCGGCAGCGCCTATTCCTATTCCTACGCCACCCTTGGCGAGGGCATGGCCTGGTTCATCGGCTGGTGCCTGGTGCTGGAGTACCTGTTCGCCTCGGCCTCGGTCGCGGTCGGCTGGTCGGCCTACCTGATCAGCTTCATCACCACCACCCTGCACATGCCGTTCCCCGACGCGCTCAGTGCCGCGCCGCTGGCCTGGACGGGCAGCGAGTTCGTCAGCTCCGGCAAGCTGTTCAACCTGCCGGCCGTGCTGATCGTGGCGGCCGTGACCGGCCTGCTTTACGTCGGCGTGACCCAGTCCACCTTCGTCAACGCCATCATCGTGGCGATCAAGATCACCGTGATCTGCCTGTTCATCGGCTTCGGCATCCAATACATCGATCCCGCCAACTGGCAGCCCTTCATCCCGCAGAACACCGGCACCTTCGGCGAGTTCGGCTGGAGCGGCGTGTTCCGCGCGGCCACCATCGTGTTCTTCGCCTACATCGGCTTCGACGCGGTCTCCACCGCCGCCGGCGAGACCAAGGACCCGCAGAAGAACATGCCGATCGGCCTGCTCGGCTCGCTGGCGGTCTGCACCCTCGTCTACATCGTGGTCTGCGCCGTGCTGACCGGCATGTTGAACTACACCCTGCTGGGGACCGACAAGCCGGTGGCCACCGCGCTGGAGGCCTATCCCAAGCTGATGTGGCTGAAGACCTTCGTCGAGATCGGCGCCATCGCCGGCCTGTCCTCGGTGGTGCTGGTGATGATGATGGGCCAGTCCCGCATCGCCTACACCATTTCCCGCGACGGCCTGCTGCCCAAGGCGTTCGGCCGGGTCCACCCGCGTTTCCGCACACCCTATGTCAGCACCGTGGTGGTCGGCGTGCTGGCTTCGGCGCTGGCCGGCCTGATCCCGCTCAACGTGCTTGGCGAGCTGGTGTCGATGGGCACCCTGCTGGCCTTCGCCACGGTCTGCATCGGCGTGCTGGTCCTGCGCTACACCAAGCCGGACATCACCCGTCCGTTCAAGGTGCCGCTGCCGTGGCTGATCTGCCCGCTCGGCGCCATCGCCTGCGTCGCCCTGTTCCTGCAGGCATTCGTGGTGCATTGGCACCTGTTCGTCGGTTGGACCGTGCTGGGCCTGCTGATCTACTTCGGCTACGGCATGCGCCACAGCAAACTCAACGACAACGCCTGATTCCCTTCATGCCGGCGCCTTGTGCGCCGGCGTTTCCCTGCGCCTCCCCGCTGCGCAACGACGAGCGAAGACCCGAAACATGTTCAAGCAACTCTGGGCGACCAAACACCCGCACGCCGCGCACGAAGAGGCCAATGGCCTGAGCCTGAAGCGCACCCTCGGCCCGTGGGGCCTCACCGCGCTGGGCATCGGCGCGGTGATCGGCGGCGGCATCTTCGTCATCACCGGCCAGGCCGCGGCCAACCACGCCGGCCCGGCGATCATGCTGTCCTTCGTGCTGGCGGCGGTGTGCTGCGCGTTCTGCGCGATGGCCTACGCCGAGTTCGCCTCGATGGTGCCGGTCTCCGGCAGCGCCTACACCTATACCTACGCCACCTTCGGCGAGCTCTCGGCCTGGTTCATCGGCTGGATGCTGGTGCTCGAATACGGCGTGTCCGCCTCGGCGGTGGCGGTGAGCTGGACCGGCTACTTCCTCAGCCTGCTCAGCCATTTCGACATCTACCTGCCGTCCGCGCTGGTCAGCGCGCCACTGGACGCCCAGCTGCGCCCGACCGGCGCCATCGCCAACATCCCCGCTGCCGTGCTGGTGCTGCTGCTGACCTGGCTGTGCTACGTGGGCATCAGCAAGTCCTCGGCGATGAACATGGCCATGGTCATCCTCAAGACCGGCCTGATCCTGCTGGTCATCTTCGCCGGCTGGAAGTACGTGGACCCGTCCAACTGGACCCCGTTCATCCCCGCCAACGAGGGCCCGGGCAAGTACGGCTTCGACGGCGTGCTGCGCGGCGCGGCGATGGTGTTCTTTGCCTACATCGGCTTCGAGGCGGTCTCGGTGGCCGCCCAGGAATCGCACCGCCCGCAGCGCGACCTGCCGATCGGCATGCTGCTGTCGCTGGTGATCTGCACCGTGCTGTACATCGCCATGGCGGCGGTGATGACCGGCCTGGTCCCGTACAAGCTGCTGGGCACCGCCGAGCCGGTGGTGACCGCGGTGGCCGCGCATCCGCAGCTGGACTGGCTGCGCATCATCGTCGAGGTCGGCGCCCTGATCGGCCTGTCCTCGGTGGTGCTGGTGATGGTGATCGGCCAGCCGCGCATCTTCATGATCATGGGTCGCGACGGCCTGCTGCCGCCGGTGTTCACCAAGATCCACCCGAAGTACCGCACCCCGCACATCAACACGGTGATCACCGGCATCGGCATCGCCCTGCTCGCGGCGCTGTTCCCGCTGGACATCCTCGGCGAGCTGACCTCCATGGGCACCCTGATCGCCTTCGCCGCGGTCTGCGCCGGCGTGCTGGTCCTGCGCCGCACCCAGCCAGACCTGCCGCGCCCGTTCCGCATTCCGATGGCCTGGCTGATCTGCAGCCTCGGCGTGCTCAGCTGCATCGCCCTGTTGACCGCGATGACCCTGCACAACTGGATGCTGATGGGCTTGTGGACCGCCACCGGCTTCATCATCTACTTCGCCTACGGCATGCGCCACAGCAAGCTGCGCGGCCGCAACGGCTGACCCGGCGGCGGCGCCGACGGCCCTCCAAGCCCGGGTGGAAACACCCAGGCTTTTCCCTGCCCGACACCACGCGCCGCCCGGGCACGCCAAACACACCCGGGATCAGCCGGAACGCAGTCGCACCGGCGTACGGGTTCGTGGGCACAGGGCACCTGCGGGGCGACGGGCCCGCCGCCCCGCAGCCCCTAAGAGCGCCCCCGGCTTAGTAGAATGCGCCCCATGAACGCGCCTTCCGTCCCCTACGACAGCGAGCGGCTGAGCCAACTGGCCCAGTTGCTGATCGACAACATCCGCGAACTGGCACAGGCCGGCTGGACGCCTGCCACCAGCAGCAACTTCTCGCACCGGCTGGACGACCAGCACGCCGCCATCACCGTGTCCGGCAAGGACAAGGGGCGGCTGATCGAAAGCGACATCATGGTCGTGGACCTGGCCGGCAAGGCAGTGGGCCGCCCATTGCGTCCGTCCGCCGAAACCCTGCTGCATACCCAGCTCTATGCCCGCTTCCCGGACGTCGGTTGCGTGCTGCACACCCACTCCCCGACCCAGACCATCGCCTCGCGCCTGTTCGGCGGCCAGGGCCACATCCGCCTGGAAGGCTATGAGCTGCTCAAGGCGCTGCATGGCAACTCCACCCACGAGACCGCCGTCGACCTGAAGGTGTTCCCCAACACCCAGGACATGGACGTGCTGGCCGCCCAGGTCGAGGCCGAACTGGACAAGGGCCCGATGTGGGGCTACCTGATCGACGGCCACGGCCTGTATGCCTGGGGCCGCGATATGGCCGAAGCCCGCCGCCACCTGGAAGCCTTCGAGTTCCTGCTGCATTGCGAACTTGAACTGCGCAAGCTGCGCGCCATTTCCTGATTACCCCTCCGCATGGGCCCGCGCCGGCCCGTGCGGGTATGCTCCCCTCCCCCACTCGAGGAGTCCCTGGCCATGAGCCGACTGCGCATCTTCAACGACACCGCCCCGGACACCCCGCTGCTGGACAGCCGCGACGGCGCGGTCATTGCCGCCGAACTGAAGCACATCGGCGTCACCTTCGAGCGCTGGCAGGCCAAGCACCCGGTTGCCCCGGGCGCGAGCCAGGACGAGGTCTTCGCCGCTTACCGCGAGGACATCGACCGCCTCGTCGCCGCGCATGGCTTCAAGAGCGTGGACGTGGCCTCGATCGCCCCGGACAACCCCAACCGCGCCGAGATCCGCAGGAAGTTCCTCGACGAGCACTACCACAAGGAAGACGAAGTCCGTTTCTTCGTCGCCGGCTCGGGCCTGTTCACCCTGCACGTGGGCGACAAGGTCTACGAAGTGGAATGCGTGAAGGACGACCTGATCTCGGTCCCGGACGGCGTCACCCACTGGTTCGACATGGGCGAGGAACCCAGCTTCGCCGCCATCCGCTTCTTCACCGAGCCGGACGGCTGGGTCGGTCACTTCACCGGCACCGACATCGCCCAGCGCTTCCCGCGCTATGAGCCCAGCGCGGCCTGATCTGCTCTCCCCCCTCTTCCGCCTGCGGGAGAGGAGTCGGGATGAGGCAGCCCCTGGTGGGCAAGCCCCCCCCCCCCCGACAACCCGACCGTAAACCCGCCAGCACCCGGCCAGCCCGGCGCAGGAACACCCCGTCCATGACCATCAAAGCCATCCTCACCGACATCGAGGGAACCACCTCCAGCATCTCCTTCGTCAAGGAAGTGCTGTTCCCGTACGCACGCAACGCCCTGCCGGAATTCGTCCGCAGCCACGGCAACGAACCGCAGGTGCGCCAGTGGCTGGATGCGGTGGCCACCGAGATCGCCGCCGGCGCCTGCCAGGACGCGGTGATCGCGGAAACCCTGCAGGGCTGGATCGACCAGGACCGCAAGCACACCGCACTCAAGGCACTGCAGGGCATGATCTGGGACGCGGGCTACCGCAACGGTGACTACACCGCCCACCTGTACCCGGAAGTGGCCGCCGTCCTGCGCGGCTGGCACGCAAGCGGCCTGCCGCTGTACGTGTATTCCTCCGGTTCGGTACCGGCGCAGAAGCTGTTCTTCGGCTTCAGCGATGCCGGCGACCTCAATGGACTGTTCTCCGGCAACTTCGATACCGAGGTCGGCGGCAAGCGCGAGGCCCCGAGCTATGCGCACATCGCCAAGGCCATCGGCATCGCGCCGCAGGACATCCTGTTCCTGTCCGACGTGGTCGAAGAACTCGACGCCGCGCGCGAGGCCGGGCTGCGGACCGTACTGGTCGACCGGCTCAGCGACTATCCGCTGCCGCGCACCGGCGAAGCGACGCACGGCCATGCGCGGGTCGAGAACTTCGAGCAGATCACGCTCTGATACCGCGTTGCCGCTGGACAGGAAAACGGCCCCGGTGGGGCCGTTTTCGCATGTGTCGCCGGGCGTCATGGCCTCACGCCGGCGCACGCGCGGGGCTGCTAGGGTACCGATGACGCGGAAGCCCCGTCTGCCGGTCGCTGGAGGCATCGACGCATGATCAGTCCATTCGCGGTCAGCCAGACCCTGGCCAATGAGTTTTCACTGCCCGACGCCGAAACCCTCACCGTGGTCGGCGCCCGCCTGTTGACGGCCATCGCGCTCGGCGGCGCGCTGGGACTGGAGCGCGAGAGCAAGGGACGTGCCGCCGGGTTGAAGACGCACATCCTGGTTTCGGTGGGTTCGGCGCTGTTCGTCCTGGCGCCGCTGCAGATGGGCGTTGCGCCCGGCGACGTCACCCGGGTCATGCAGGGCATCGTCTCCGGCATCGGCTTCCTGGGCGCCGGGGCCATCCTCAAGCTGGACAACGAAGAACGCATCCAGGGGCTGACCACGGCCGCAGGCATCTGGATGACCTCGGCCATCGGCATGGCCGCGGGCATGGGCATGTACCTGGCAGCCGGTTTCACCACCTTGGCCGCGCTGGCCGTGGTCAGTGCCCTGCCCCACCTCATGCCCGAAAAGAAGAACGACTGATCCATCCACGGCAGGCCGCCGCGCCAGGCTGCTATCGCGTGCGCAGCACCAGCACGTCGATGCTGGAAGACACCCCCAGCCGCGCGGTGAACCCGTCCCATTGCCCGGCACCGGCACTGACGAACAGGGTCATGTCGCGCACCCTGTACTCGCCCCGCACATAGCCGTCATTGAACGGCGCCACCACAAGACGGTCGAAGCCCAGCAGATGGCCGCCGTGCGTATGGCCGGAGATCTGCAGGTCCACCGCCCCGCTCCTGGACGCATTGCGCGCCTGCTTGGGCTGGTGGGCGAGCAGGATGTGCACGTCGCTGCCCTGCGCGCCCGCGATCACCTTCGACAAGTCCGGCGCCATGCCGCCGCGCACATAGGGACGAGGCTTCAACGCGGCCAGATCGCCAATGCCGGAGATCGCCAGGGTGCGGCCGTGGATGGACAGCTTCGCGGTCTGGTTCTCCAGCACGCCCAGCCCCATCCGCCGGAAGTGGGTCATCCATGCGGTGTAGTCGTAGTAGTACTCGTGGTTGCCCGGGGCCAGCCACACCCCATACGGCGCCTTCAACTGCGCCAATGGCGCGGCGAACCGACCCGACGCCTCCAGGCCGCCGTCGGCCATGTCGCCCGGCAGCACGATCAGGTCGGGCATGGCGGCCAGCACCTCGTCGACGATGCGCTGGGTCCGCCAGGTGCGCTTCACCGGGCTGATATGCAGGTCCGCCAGCACCGCCACCCGCACCCCGTCCAGCTCCGCGGGCAGGTTCGGCACGACCAGGTCGCGTTCCTGCACCTTGGGCGGACGCAGGCCGTTGGCGATGCCCCAACTGGCCAGCAGGACGATGGCGACCGCGGCAACGTCGTTCAACCGGGCCCCGTGCCAGACCGTGGCCAACGTCGACGTGCGCGCGAGCAGGCGACTGGCCAGCCAGCCCAGCGTACGCAGCAGCAGGAAGGCCAACAGCAATACGAACATCACCAGCACCCAGCCGAACACCAGCTGGACCCAGGCCA
This sequence comes from Stenotrophomonas sp. Steno-C18, assembly GCF_056393195.1. Taxonomy (NCBI): domain Bacteria; kingdom Pseudomonadati; phylum Pseudomonadota; class Gammaproteobacteria; order Lysobacterales; family Lysobacteraceae; genus Stenotrophomonas; species Stenotrophomonas sp. Steno-C18. Next base: position 78,923 of record NZ_JBWJOX010000005.1, read on the forward strand.
CCACCTCGTACTCGAGCCAGTCCAACCGCCACAGCGTGGCGAAGCCAAGCCCAACGAAGGCCAGCCCCATGGTCAGGGAAATGCGCCAACGGCGCTGCCGCCTGCTGAGCGCGTTGACCGGCAGCCACAACCACAGCGCCAGCAACGGCAGGATCAGGGAAACAAGGAGCGTCATCATTGATTGCGACAACCGCGATGCAGGCTTCGCCCGCCATCAGGCCGCCAGGAAGGACTCAAGGGGATGCCACGTACTTTGACACAGCCTGATTGCCGGGAAGGTAGCGGCGGCTGAACTGCTGTGTTTGGTTTTCAGGGGCCACCTGCGCCCCTCTCCCGCAGCCGGGAGAGGGGGAGCGCCGGCTTACTTCGCCTTTGCCGCGATCCAATCGTTGATCTTGGCATCCAGCACATCCAGCGGCACCGAGCCGTCCTTCAGGACTTCGGCATGGAACTCGCGGATGTCGAACTTGTCACCCAACTGCTCCTGCGCACGCTTGCGCAGCTCCTGGATCTTCAGCTCGCCGGTCTTGTAGGCCAACGCCTGGCCCGGCCATGCAATGTAACGCTCGGCCTCGGCGATGGCATCGGGCTCGCTCACCGAGGAGTTGGTGAACATGTAGTCCAGCACCTGCTGGCGGGTCCAGCCCTTGGAATGCAGGCCGGTGTCCACCACCAGGCGCACCGCGCGCCACAACTCGCCCTGCAGACGGCCGAAGTAGCTGTACGGGTCGGTGTACACGCCCAGGTCCTTGCCCAGGCTCTCGGCATACAGGCCCCAGCCCTCGATGAAGGCGGTCTCGCCACCGAAGCGGCGGAATGCCGGCACGTCCTTCAGTTCCTGCTGCAACGCCAGCTGGAAGTGATGGCCCGGAATGGCCTCATGCAGGAACAGGTCCTCCGCGTCCCAGGTCTTGCGGGTCGGCAGGTCGTAGGTGTTCACGTAGAAGATGCCCGGGCGCGTGCCGTCCTCGCTCGGCTGCATGTACTCGCCACCGGCGGCCGACTTGGCACGGAAGGCCTCGATCGGGCGGATCTCGAAGCCCGCCTTCGGGGTCAGCGAGAACAGCTTGGGCACGTTGGCGTTGATCTTCGCCTCCAGGCCACGGTAGTGCTCGAGCAGCGCCGGCTCGGATTTGAACTCGAACTGCTTGTCGTTCTGCATGAACTTGAAGAAGTCCTGCAGCGAGCCCTTGAAGCCGACCTCCTCCATCACCTTGCGCATCTCGCCGTGGATGCGCTCCACTTCCTTCAGGCCGATCTCGTGGATCTGCTCCGGGGTCTGCGCGGTGGTGGTGCTTTCCTTGGCATTGAACGCGTACCACGCCTTGCCGTCCGGCAGGGAATCCAGGCCCACCGTTTCGCGGGTCGCCGGCAGGTACTCGTTGGCGATGAAGTCACGCTGCTTCTTGATCGCCGGCATCAGCTGGTCGGCGATCAGGGTGCGGAACGCGGCGGTCAGGCGTTCCTTGTCCGCCTGCGGGAAGTCCGCCGGCAGCGACTTGATCGGCCCCCAGAACTGGCTGTCCTCCGGCTTGGCGGTGATGATCTCGTCGAACTGCGGCACCACCTTCTCCATCAGCACGCGCGGCTGCACCACGCCGGCCTTCATGCCTTCGCGCATGTTGGCGATCTCGGTATCCAGCAGCACCGGCACACGCGCCGCGCGCGCCAGCCAGTTGTCGTAGTCCTTCACCGTCTTGAACGGCTGGGCGACCTGGCCCGAGCCCAGCATCACCGCATAGCTCACGGTCGAGCCCATCTGGTTGACCGGCATCATCCAGGACGGGAACTTCTCCCCTTCCAGCGACTGCTTCTGTTCTTCCACGAAGATGCGGTAGCTCAGCAGGTCCTGGCCGCTCAGGCCGGCCTCGCCCACGGCCTCCACCTTGCCCAGCCACTCGGTGGTGAAGTCATGGCTCTGCGTGCGGAACTGCGCCGAGCCGAAGTCCGGCAGCTGGTCGTTGTAACGGTTGTCGCCCTGGAAGGTGGCCTGCAGCGGGTTCTGCTTGAGCACGCCTTCCCAGTAGTCGGCGTACAGCTGGTTCAGCTGCGCGGCCTTGTCGGCCTGCGGTGCCTGGCTGGCGGTCTCGCCGGCCTTGGGCTCGGAGGACGGCGAACAGGCGGCCAGCACGGTGGCCAGGGACAACGAGACGGCAAACGCCAGGGGACGCAGCTTCATGGAAGGTTTCCAAGGTAAGTACAAGACCGGCAGCGTCGGTGCTGCCGAAGCACCCGGAAAGGGCCAAAGGTCACTGGTGGCGGCCGGAATTCGCGCTCCGGTCGGCAAACCGTCATAATTCACCGCCACGCCGCCCGTCCGGGCCGGCCACACCCCTTGCTTCCTGCCCCGCCCACCGCCTTCCGGCACGTGGCCAGAGCCCTTGCCGTTGCTGTAGTCATGACGAATTCGCGCCGCCCGCTGGGCTTCTGGTCCGCCACTGCCCTGGTCGTGGGCAGCATGATCGGCTCGGGAACCTTCCTGTTGCCGGCCACCCTCGCCCCGTACGGCGCCGCCACCCTGGTCGGTTGGGGCATCACCCTGTGCGGCGCCCTGCTGCTGGCCGTCACCTTCGCCCGGTTGGCCCGGCGCTGGCCGCAGACCGGTGGCCCGTACGTGTTTGCGCGCAACGCCTTCGGCGAACTGCCGGGCTTCATAGTGGCGTGGAGCTACTGGATCTCGATGTGGTGCGCCATTGCCGCCATCGCGGTGGCCTTCGCCGGCAGCATCGGGGCGATCTTCCCGCAACTCACCGCGACCCCGGTACGCGCCGCCAGCTGCGGCCTGGTCGCGCTGTGGCTGTGCGCGGGCGTGAACCTGCTCGGTGTACGCGAAGCCGGTCGCCTGCAACTGCTGACCACGGTGCTGAAGGTGGTCCCGCTGTTGCTGTTCGGCCTGGTCGCGCTGTGGTTCGTCGATACCAGCCACTACGTTCCGTTCAACCCGACGGCCGAGTCGTTGGGCAGCGTGGCCGCCAGCACCGTGGCCCTCACGTTGTGGGCCATGATCGGGCTGGAAGCGGCGACCGTGCCGGCCGAATCGGTCGATGACGCGCCGCGTACCGTCGCCCGCGCCACCGTGGCCGGCACCGCCATTGCCGGCATCGCCACCGTGCTGGCCTGCACCACCGTGCTCGGCCTGCTGCCGGCCGACGTGCTCGCCAACTCCGGCGCGCCCATGGCCGACGCCGCCGCCGCGTTGTGGGGGCCGACCGCCGGCATGCTGCTGGCCGTGGTGATGGCAGTGTCCTGCGTGGGCGCGCTCAATGGCTGGACGTTGTTGTCGGCGCAGCTGCCAATGGCCGCCGCGCGCGATGGCGTGCTGCCGCGTGCCTTTGCCCATGAAACCCGGCGTGGCGCACCGGCATTCGGGGTGATCGTCAGCTGCCTGCTGGCCACCGTGCTGGTCATCTGCAACTACAACCGTTCGCTGGTGGACCTGTTCAAGTTCTCGGTACTGCTCTCCACCGCTGCGACGTTGCTGCCCTATCTGGCCGGCGCGGCGGCCTGGCTGTGGCGCGGCACCGGCACGGTGTCGCGCGTCGCCGCCGCGGGCGCATTGGCCTTCAGCCTGTATGCGGTCATCGGCATCGGAACCGAGGCCCTGCTCTGGGGCGTCGGCTTGATCATCGCCGGCCTGCCGATCTACTTCGTGCTGCGCCGCCAACGGTAGCCACGGCCGCCGCCGCGAAGCCGGCGACGCATGTACACCGGGTACGCCGCGCCTGCATGGCAAGGCGTTCGAACTCTGGTCCAACTAGCGCCTTCTGCCTTCACCCTGCAGGCGTGAAGGCAGAAGGTCGCATAGCTGGTGACGCAAGCCTATCGTCGCGACGATTAAGACATCGTTACATCGCGCGGATATCTGCGCTGCGGTAGATGACACATCGTTCTACCCATCTGCCCGACCCTCATCAGGGTTCAGGCAACGCCCGCTGATGTTACGTGCATGTCCAGATCCCCGGCGTGCACTGCTGACCTCACTGACTGAGCGCGCGTTGGAAACAGGCGTACCCTGCCTTCATCTGCTGTGACGGCGACATGCCAGGACTGCACGATGGAAACAATGCTGACCCGTGACGATATCGACCATTGGCTGCAGGGCATCGCACTGCGTGCGCGCGACAGGCTGGCCAACGCCCGCTCCGGCGACATCGCGGTGTTTGTCGCGTGCGAAGTCGATAGCGTCCGGTCACATATCCCCGCGCCTGACCGCGCATACTTTCATGACCAGTTGCGTGCGCTGCTCGATGAGATCAGCGGCATCACCGCCGGCAAGCCACGTGATGATGCCCAGCATTGACGGTGTACGGCTCCAACCCCGCATGTTCATGCACAAGGATCGGACAAACATGAATAATTTCCCCCGAAAGACCCTGCCGATGGCACAAAGTGTGAAGCCCTGACTTGTTCAGCCGACGGGTGCCCTCTAGATATGAACCAGCGGGGGGTCCGAACCACACTGACGGAGTCAGCCTCATGGGATCGGTATCCATGTACCTTGAAGGCCCAGGCCGGGAGCGCCGGCCAGTAACACTGCTCGCCAGCGAGCCCACCCAGGTTCGCCCGGGTTCAAGCGACGGCATTCGCATCGCGCATCGACGCTCTTCGGAGATCCAGATGCGGACCTTGGTCGACGACCACGGCAACATCGCACGCCAGGTCGATTACGACGGCTACCGCTACAAGTTCCAGGGCTCGGAGATGCACTGGGACCTGATCGTTGGATGAGCGGAAAGCCCCCTCCCGGGGGCTTTCCTTTTCTCCAGGCAATCACCGCACCACGCTCAGCCGCGCGGGCCGCCCATCACCGGCAGGATCACGCCATTGATGTAGCTCGCGGTCACCGGGGACGCCAGGAACACATAGGCCGGCGACAGCTCCTCCGGCTGCGCGGGCCGGCCCATGTCGTTGTCCTTGCCGAACGCAGCTACATCGTCCGCCGCCTTGTCCGCGGGATTGAGTGGCGTCCACACCGGCCCTGGCGCCACGCAGTTGACGCGGATGCCGCGTCCCAGCAACTGTGCCGCCAATGATCGGGTGAAGGCATGGATGGCCCCCTTGGTGGCGGAATAGTCGATCAGCGATGGGCTGCCGAAGATGCCGGTTTCCGAGCCGGTGTTGAGGATGCAGGCGCCCTCCTTCATGTGCGGCAGCACCGCCCTGGCCATGTGGATGTAACCGGCGATATTGGTCTGCAGTGTTTCCTGCAGTTGGGGATCGCCAAGATCTTCCAGCCGGTGACAGTGCAACTGGAAGGCAGCGTTGTTGACAAGGATCTCGACCCCGCCGTACGCCGCGACCACCTGGCGGACCGCCGCGCTGCAGAAGGCGGGGTCACGCACGTCGCCGCTGATCACCAGGCAGCTCGCGCCCTCCCGCTCCACCTGTGCGCGGGTCGTTTCGGCGTCCTGATGCTCGTCCAGATACAGCAGCGCCACGTCGGCGCCTTCGCGCGCGAACAACACCGCTACCGCTCGACCAATGCCGGAGTCGCCCCCGGTGATGATTGCGCGCATGCCGCGCAGCTTGCCGCTGCCGTGATACGCCGAGGCCAGATAGCGCGGGGCCAACTCCAGCTCCGCCTCCACGCCGGGCTTGGGCAGATGCTGGGCCGGCATGCGCACGGGTTGGTGGCGCACCCCGGCCTGGACACCGGCGCGTGGCTTCGGCTTCTTGTCCGCACGGGCATCGGCCTTGTCGGTGCGCGCCTGCAACTGGCGCTGGCGCGCGGCCGTGGTCGCGGCGGCGTTCTTGCCGACGGCCTTCTTCGCCGCATTGCGCGCGGTCTTCTTTGCGGGGCTCATGTGTGAATGCTACGGGTATGGCGCAGGATCGGGGGGACGCTCACGCCGAGGCGGGCTGGCCATGACGTGCGCAGTGCTCGCAGCAGAAGACAGAGCCCGCTGCCTCCACGCCGTGTCCGATGACCGCGCATCCGCAATGCGCGCACCGCGGTGCCATCGCATGGATGGCACATTCGAACGAATCGAAGGTGCCGGTTGCTTCACCCTGGGTCACGGTGAAGCTGTGTGCATAGTTGTTGCCACAAACATCGCAGGTAGCCATCTGCAGTTCCTCGCGTGATCAAGCGGGAAGGAATTCTCCGCGTGCGCACCGGCCGGAAAGGTGAAAACAGGTAAACGCACCGTGTAGGCGATGCCTGGAGCAGCTAGCTCCCTGCTCGCACCTGCGATCAGCGCATTCGCCCCGCGCCCTTCCCGTTCCGGTGATGCGCGCGCAGGATGCGCAGCAAGGCGCTTTCGCGGGCATGCGCTCCCCGCAATGTACGCAGGGGTTCCAATGCCCCCGCATGCCAGGCGTCGAACAGGCAGGGGTCCACATAGGCCCTGCGACAGACCGCCGTGGTATTGCCCAGCACGGCCGCCACCGCATCCATCACCTGCCGTTCCACCGTGGCCGCTGCAGCGGGGTCGGCGGCGTATCTCGCCAGTTCGAACGCGGCGGCGGCGGTGCCGCCCCAGGTTCGGAAGTCTTTCGCGCTGAACGCGCCTCCCATGGCCTGCCGCAGGTAGTGATTGATGTCCCCCGAATCGATCGGCACGGCCGTTCCCTGCGCGTCCACGTACTGGAACAACGATTGACCGGGAAGTTCCTGGCAGCGGCGGAGCAGGCGCACCAGTTGTGGGTCATCGATTGCATGGCGCTGCCTGCGCCCGGACTTCCCGGTGAACTCCAGCAACAGACCACCTCCGGCGCATCGGCCCAGATGTCGGTTGCGTAGCGTCGTCAACCCATACGAGCCATTGCCACGGGCGTAGGTGTCATTGCCCACCCGAGCCAACGTGCGCCCCATCACCGCGATCACCAGCGCCAGCACTTTCTCGCGCGGCAAGCCGGGCAGCCGCAGGCCGGCACGCACCTGGCGGCGCAAGCGTGGCAACGCCGTGCCGAACTCCACCAGGTGCGCGAACTTGTCGGCGCTGCGACGCCGGGTCCAGTCGGGGTGGTAGCGGTATTGTTTGCGTCCGCGGGCATCACGACCGGTCGCCTGCAGATGGCCATCAGGAGCCGCGCAGATCCACACGTCGCGGTAGGCCGGCGGTATGGCCAGTGAACGTATGCGTTCGAGCGTGGCCGCCTGCACCACGGGCTTGCCGTTGGCGTGTACGTAGCGAAACCCACGCCCGCAACGCAGCCTTCGTATTCCCGGCGCGTCGTCATTGACATATCGAAGGCCTGCGCCCATCGCCATGCGCTCCTTCCCTGCCCCTTGCGGGCAGCGGCCCGTCGCCGCTGCCCGCCATCATCCTCAGCGGGCCGGTGCACCCATGACCCGGATGCCGGTCGCATCCACCTGCTTCACACCCTGGATGCCGCGCGCAACCGCGACGGCATGTTCCTTCTCGGATTGGCTGCTTACCGTGCCACTCAGGTTCACCGTGCCATTGACGGTCTCCACCTTGATCTCAAGGCCAGGAACGTTCGAGGTCGTCAACAGGTCCGCCTTCACCTTGGTCGTGATCCAGGCATCGCTGCCCGGCTGTTCCGAGTCCGCCTTGGCCTCTTCGCGCTCGGTCGGCGGGTTCTCGGCGCTGACGATGGCGACCGGGGCACACAGCGGCAGTGCAGCCAGCAGGGCCCAACGGCTGAGTAGTGCTCGTTTCATGGATTTCTCCTTTGACGGAGCAGGTCAGCTCCGGGTCCAGCATCCGCCTGCGGGGGTTAACCAGCCGCATCAGCGGCACATCGGTTGCTCATGCGCCGATGACAATCATGTACATCGCCACTACCACGGCGGGATGCTGATGATCAGTGCAAGGATGATGACGATCGCGCCGATGATGGCCATGTTCCTCTTGGACAGAAGGCGACGACGTTTCATGGCTACCTGCTCCGGTGCGGGGCTCAGGCCGATGCTGGCGGATAGACCGCACCGGATTGCTCCGGCCAGATCAGGTCGGACAGGTCATAACCCTGCATGCGCGCCACATTCAACCATTCCTCGGCGACGCTGCGCTCCATGTGGCCCTGCCGGTGCAGCAGCCACAGGTAGTTCCGTGACGGCTCACCGACCAGCGCGCTCTGGTAGTCCGCGTCGATCTTCAGTACCCAATAGTCGCCCTTGGTGAACGGCACCCATTGCAATGCCTCGGGCAGGAAGCTCACCTCCAGCCGTGCATTGCTCTCGTCCACCGCGCGTGCCGTGCCCACCGACTGCTCCAGCTCGCGCTTTTCGTTGATGCAGGAGTTGACCACGCGGATCGAGCCGTCCTCGTTCAGCGAGTAGTCTGCGGTGATGTCGCGCGCGCCCACATCCTCGTGGCGCATCGGCTTGCGCGCGATCTCGAACCAGAGGCCGAGGTAGCGCTCGATATCCAGGTGCGGAACGCTCAGTACGTCAGTGTCCATTGCGGTCTCCCATGTGCATGAACGCATGAGAACAAGCGCGCCTTTAGCGGCCCGTGAAAGGAACCGGCCGCGGCCCTCACCGGATACTCATCCGGCTTGACGGGGGTGCAACGGCAACGCTTCAGAGCGGCAGGATCTCCACGCTTGCGCGCAGGATCGGCCCTACCAGCATCTGGTAGCCGTCCAGGTCGAACCCGACTTCGGGGCGGCTCAGCGCCGCGGCCCGCGCGAGGGTGTCCACGCTCCCCAGATAGGCCCAGTTGCGGATGACGTGGATCTGCCGAAGCCCTTCGCACTGCTCCACGATCCCGATGCCGCCGGCATAGGGCCACACGCGCCGGTGGTGCGCGCGAAGCGCCTCGTGCAGCCGTCGGCGGTGTTCTTGCATCGGAAGCTGGCCGCAGCATGCGCCCGCGCAGCGCCCAAGCCGGTACCGGAAGCAGGGCTGCCCCGCCGTCGACGGCTCCAGCCCCAGCACCGAACAGCACAGCCCATGCGCATCGGCCAACGTACGCAGCAGTGCCTGCGCGGCGAACCTGCTGGCGAAGACCCCGTAGGCGGTGGCAGCGCCGAGCGCATGTACATTGCGGATCTCGGGCGTGTCCCCGGGCAGGGTGATGCCCAGCAGGCGCCGGTGCCGCCGCAGGCGGATGTTGAAGACCGGGAGCTGCTGCTTCACCAGCCGGGCCTCCAGCAACTGTGCGCCGATGTCGCCGGCCGTGCGTACATGGCGGATGCATCGCGCCCGCTCAAGCATGCGACGCGAGCCCGGTGCCCGGAGGTGATCGGCCACGCGACGGCGCAGGTTGATGCTCTTGCCGATGTAGAGCACTTCATCGTCCTGCCCCAGGAAGATGTACACGCCGGGTGCGGGCGGCAGCGCCTGCAGGCCCTGCAATTCCATCGGTGGTTTCATCGGCGCAGGGTACGTCACCATTGCTTAACAGCTGGGGCATCCACCGCGGTCATCATTGTCAGCGTACCGGCAACGCGACAGCCACGGCGCACTAGCTGCCCTGCGCGCAGGGTACTGGCACGGCAATGCCTGCCGTGCCGACGGAGCAACGCCATGACCCTCCTGCAGGCCGGTCACCGGCTCGGGATTTCATCGCGGAACGACGCCAAGCCCGTTCCTTCCGACAACCTCCCGCATCCGGCGCCTCGCCGCGAGCCGAGCCCCGGTACACCGCCCGAACCCAAGAAGCACCGCGAGCACGACGACGAGGAAGAATGAACGGGGCGTCGGCCTCGCCTTCAAGCACAAGCCCCGCGTAGCGGGGCTTGTGCAGAACCGGACGATGGGCAGCGGGTGTCAGGCCGGCATCGGCTCCGCGTCCTCTGCGGCGGCCTGCGCCGTTGGATTCAGCACCGGCGCACCGATCCGCGTCAGCGTGTTGCGATCGGTGTGATTGAACGGCTCGGCCTGGCCCGGGATCACCAGCACCGTCGTCTGCTCATACGACCAGGTGCCATCGTCATGGATGGTGACCTCGATGTCGTAGCTCTCGGTCCGGAACGCATGTTCCAGGAACGGATTGGAGAGGATGCCGTTGGTGGTGGAGCCGCGCACCGCACGCAGATGGAAGCGCTTGGCGTCCGGCGCGGCCGTGCCGACGGCCATCGCCGTCTGTCCACGCGGGATGGACAGCGTCAGGATGATCGTCCCGGTCGCCGGCTCCCACAGCCAGTGGCCCACCTGGTCGTGAAACGTCTCCACGTCGTCGGGCTTCACGATGCGCGTGTGGTAGCGCAGGCCGTAGAACAGTTGCGGGCCATTGGTCTGCGCGTCGATGGGATGGAGTTCGTAGTGCTCGATGAACGCCTGGTGCTCCGGACCGTCCGCCTTGGGATTCACATCCATGCCGCGCTCGCCGCGCCAGACGCCGGCCATGGGTGCCAGCGGGCCCAAGTTGCCCAGCGTGTTGGGATCGGGGGTCGGCTCGGTGTAGATGTCTTCAGGGAATGTAGTCATGGCGCGCAGGGTGTACCGCAGCAGTGAATTGGCGCATTTTACCCGCTGCCACCCCGAATATCCCTGCCGGTGCCGCGCCCGCCCGATCCGCGGGCACGAAGCGCCCACCGCCCCGACACAACCGATGCCCATGGACTTCCCTGCCTATCTCACTGAACTCGCGGCCTTGTATGCGGCCAACGATCAGGCCCTGCAACTGGCCCCCGGCATCAGCGAGCGCGCGCTCGCTGATGCCGAACGGGAGCTTGGCTTCACGATCTGCCCGCTGCTGAAGAGCGCCTGGCGTCATGCCAATGGCAGCGAGGATGCCCAGACCGTATTCGCGCGCCCGGGGTATCTCACCGGCTACCGCTTCCTGTCGTTGCAACAGGCGATGCAGCAATGGCGCGGCATGCACCGGCGCGCGCCCCAGTACGACGGCTACGAGGATCCCCGCCCACGGGACGTGCGGCTCCAATCCGGTTGGGCGCAGCAGGGCTGGCTGCCCTTCGCCGGCTTCCATGCCCCGATCCTGATGCTGATCCTCGACCACAGCCCTTCCGCGCACGGCCGTCCCGGCCAGATCATCAGCTTCACCCACGACCCGGATGCGATGGACCATGTCTGCGACGGGTTCGCCGCGCTGTTGCCGCTCTCGCTCACGCAGATTGCCGACGCACCCGAGGACCTCCTCCTCGAATGAGTAACCGCGACATGCCCGCCCATCCGCTTAGGCTCCGGGACGCTAGGCCATCGTCCGCGAGCGCCTGGACTTCGGCCGTTCTCGGCGCCTCCTGCCTGCGCTTTCGGCGCCGCAGGCCCGCTCGATCTACGGGTGTTTGATCGAGGCACTTTCGCCGAGCCTGCCCGAACGCTCTCCCCATGCGGCGTACCGAGACCGCACATCGCTCACAGCCCGACAGCCCCCTGCCGGCCTGTGTGAAGCACCGTGATTGAATGGCAGGCGTAGCGGATGAAATCGGCAACCGCATCTGCCTGACCGGAAAGTGTGTCCGGTGCATGTCCGAGATACGCCGCCCGCGCAGCGGCCAGGACGTGTTGATACCGCTCGTCCAGCAGCGGAAGCAGCCAATCGGCGGCATCATCCTTGGCGGCGATCCGACCGGTGACCGTCGTGTACCAGATGCGCGCCAGCGCCAGAACGATGTTGCGCTCGTCCCCTGCCCAATCTTCCGGCACCTGCCACTGCGCGACGGTGTCCTGCAATGCGCGGCCAACATCCGCATCGGGGACCGGCTCGAACAGCGCTCCCGGCGAGGGCCCGACCAGCGCGACGCCGTGTGCCTGCACCTGCCTGAGCAGAATGGCCAGGTCGTGATCAAGCCCGGGCGCCTCGAAGCGGCCCGCGACGATGTCCGACCGCAACCATTCCCCGAACTGCAGCTCCCAGCGCGCGGGATGCCGCCATGGCACCACACCGTCATACGCGACCACCGTCAACTCCAGCGGACGCAACACCGCATCGACAGATGGCGGCGCCGATACCGTCAGCAGATCCACCAGCAATGCATTCCGCACCCCCTCATCCGGTGCCACGGCCACGGTGACGAGCAGGTCGACGTCACTCGACGGCTTGAGCCCGCCCAACAGGGCCGAGCCAAACAAATGGACCGCCATGATCGTGTCACCGAGATGGCGTTCAAGCACGCGGTGAACAGCGGCCAGCTGCGGATTGATCGAAGGAACCGGAGAGTCATGCATGCCGGGAGTGTAGCGTCGCCGCTCCTTCGATGCAGGCGATACACGGTCGTGCATCTGCGACGGCACAGGGATCCGCAGGTCAACGGACCAGGCGGCCCATGCCGCGCCAGCCCCAGCTGCACGTTTGCCGGCCTCGCCACCCAAGCGACGATCATCGCACCCTGATGGCTCGAGCCACATCGCAAACCGGTCGATTCCACATGGGCGACCGGACTCATCGACCCGTGATCTGCCACCGCCCACTGGATACAGTGGGCGTTCGGCCGGCGGTCACGCCTGCGAAGCACACGCCATTGCATCCGATGCTCCCTCAATCGAAGAAGAATCCGGCGTGCTGCCCTTCAATTACCTTGTGCATCAGCGCATCGACGTTCTCCGCCAAGCGCGTGACACTCTCGAATTCCGGTTCAACACCGTGCACGACCAAGCCGGACAGCCTGCTTACAGCGATGAACTCGTAGTCGCCACCGACCGACAGGACAACGGGCAGATACTCCCGCCAGAAGACGCGCACCGATTCGGCATCCTGGCCGTCCATCGCTGCATCAAGACTCATCCTCTCAAACTCATCCCAGGAAAAAGCACCGGCCGTCGCACCTGCATAATCCTCCAGCGTCAGGAACCAGGTTGCCTCGTCCTCGCTCGAAAGCGACTGGAAACCCGACAGGAATTCGATGTACGACGGAGGAACTGCAGCTATCGAAGCCGCATCCGCCACCAGGGATTCCGTATGCAGCAAGCTGTCGCTCCTGGGTTGGCGCATCCACCCCTTCGACAGCAGATGGTCGACAAACCTTTCATGTAATCCTGTCACGGCGGGTCTTCTACGTGATTGGCCACTTTGATGGCTTCCCGGCCGAAACGCCGCGACTGATAACTGCCACCCAACTTCTCGATGGTACAGCTCCATGTCGCGCCGATGGCGGCCCGCGTCATGCACCATGGCACCCATGATCAGCCCCCAAACACGGTCAAGGTCGGCAGCCAGCGCAACCCGCGCGTGCCGACCGATCCGTGTGTTGAACACGATGCATCTCGGTCGGGAAGATACAACGCCGGAACCGCTTGCACTTTCTACCCATCACCAAAGGGTGCCGGGCGAATGACGCCTTGGATCCACCACGAGTGTCCATCCTGGACCAATCGGCGATAGCCGAGATTCGATAACAAGCCATGACGAGATGTTCAGGGTGTCCCAGGCCGGCTCAAACACCTGCAGCCAGCCACAAGGGATGCGATGCGTCTTAGAACTGCGTGAAACCTGCTACCACTTCCACTACCTCGCCGCCAACGCCGCGCTTCGCATAGAGGTAAAGGCCCCCGTAGTTCAACGGGTAATCCTCGAGTACAAATCCATCCGGAAATCCGTTCTCGTCAACCTGAAAAAAGAAGTCATATCCGGCGGCGGTCACCGCATTGGCGTAGTACTCCTCCTGCTGGATCAGAACCGGCTCCCCACCGACCTTTATGAACCAGGGATCCCCTTCCGCCGCAAGCACGAGGGAACCGCGATCTATTGAATCAAGGACAGTGGAAGCCTCCGAGCTCTCCGGACTTGGCTCATGGAGAAGGCACCGCACCCCAATCCTCGGGTAGATCGTATCTACGCCGTGAGGAAGGAATTCTTCATCAAACATGACCGACAGATCCCTTCCATTCAATTCTGGAAATTCAGAACCTGAAAGCAGCAGAAGAAAACGGGAGCCAGCACGAAATTCCGCCATGCCAAGAACCGCGTCAGGCGCTCCGCCACCGACCCGCGAGGGCCCATCGGAATGGCGCGCCAAACGAAAAAACTTCTCTTTCAACATCATCATTCCTGCAAGGCAAGGCGCCTTCCCTCTGAAGACTACTTCTGAACCACCTCGCGCGGCACCTTGCTCCCATCGCCCAACAAGAACTCCCTCAACGCCAGCTCAACCGACCGCAGGGGCACCACATAGATCGACGGATAGTCGACGACCTGCCCTCCCACCGTCACCTCGGTGAAGTCGTCGACGTCGCGCGCAGGGTCAACAATGTTCACGACTTCATCCAGGAAATCCATCGTAACGACATACTCGCCACATCCGCCCCCCACAAGAATATCCCCATCAGAAGTCCGGATGCTCACAAGCGTCCTGTCGATCCCATTCAGACGCCCGACCGCATTCATCACACCATCAAGACTGAGGTCATCACCGTGATTGGATTCCGCGCGCGCACCGTCGCGCGCCTCTTCGGTGATTTCATTTATTGTGCGCATAGTACCTGCATCCCTCCATCATGTTTCGATCAAGGCGCAAATGTGTAGCAGTATCGGGAACCAGTGCTCGTCAAGGAACTCATCGCGCTGACGCCCATTGGAACCGTCGATATAGGCACGCCGGCTTGGCCCGCCCGTCTAGATCAACCGAAGTTGCACGCCACATTCGTGTTCCCATGTCACCACCACATTGCCAGCGAACTCCTTGCCGTTATCCGTCTCAATCGCCAGCGGCAAACTTGGCATCGTCTGGGCGAGCTATTCAGATCTTGCCTAGATTGTACGTCCGACAGTACTTTTTTGAAGCGACTTGATCTTCGCCTCTATTTTCTCCAGCCCCACTTTCCCGCACCCCACAATCGTCAGCTCTCGAAGCGCGGATAGATCATTGATGACCTCGATGTTCGCAATCTTCTTGCAGTACTGAACGTCCAGACTTTGGAGATGCTCCAGGCCAGCAAGTGCACGGATGTCATCAAGCGAACTCATATTCTTCAGCCATACCGACCGCAGTCGCGCAAGCGCCTCGATACCATCAAGACTTCTCAGCTTTGTTCCACCCAACAGCCCCAAGCGTTCAAGGCCACCGGCCAACGTGGAAAGCATATTGAAGATCTCACTTCCTTCAGAAACATTCAGAAGGTTCAGCTCCTCCAGAGGTAAAGCCAAGGCTTGCCTGAGGTTATTCAATGACCTGTCGGGATAGATGGAAAGCGATTTCAAAGCTGGGAAGCTCGACGCATCGAAGCGCACCGGCACGTCAACGTACAGAGTTCTGAGCTTGGACAGCACAACACCTGGCCAAGCCAGCGTGCCCACGCCAAGATGAATACTCAGCGCCTCGATTCCTTCAGGCAGAAGGCCTTCTTCGAGTGAATCCATGATCGACGGCGCGATTGATCCCGGCCCTATGCTGAGCGTTTTGAGACCTCGCATTTCCTTGAGGATCTCTGGCAGCACTTCAAGCTTGTCGCCGGGCGGTGACCACAGATGAGCCCGCTCCATCTTGGCAAGTCTCTCGGTGCTGAAGGGGGCATTGAAGAACACCAACTCAGCACCCGGAGTCGGAAATGCTGCTTCGTGCCTGCTATGCATCAAAACTACGGCGTTCGTAATGCGCTCCTCCTTGAAGCAGCCGGTCGCTTGTCGAGCCATCAACTTATCTATCCACCTTCCGCTGAGAGTCAATGTGCCAGAGCCTGACTTGCCTCCCTGTGACCATGCCACCAAAAAGTTTCCTTGACCGGAATTTCGGCCTCGGCTCCACGCTCTTCGGAAAAGTGCCTCTTCATGTCCAATCTCCGTCTAGCTGGGGATTGGACTCCATGTCACGCCGTACCACTCAAAACCGGGAGAACGTCAGATCGATGCTTCGGGATATCAAATTTCGATTCATCCAGATGGTATTCAACGAATCACGACTCCATCCGTGATACAGCCCTGAAGTTGCTCTGGCAAGGAGCCCCCCACAAACCTGCTCCTCGCAACAGATCCAGAAATCACCTTAACTCCCGCAAAGTCACATCGCTCAAATACGCAGCTGATGAAATGAACACTTGATAGATTTGCTTCGAAGAACCTACAACCAACAAACCTGCAATCTGTCGCAAATGACCTGGATAGATTCGATCGCGAGAAATCACAGTCAATGAACTCCCCACCCAATCGCGCTCCATTGAGCTTCGCCCCAACAAAGCTGCATGCATCGAACTTCCGCCTCACAAACACGTTACGCATATCCACGCGATCAAGCTTGCACCCCTTGGCCTCAGACTCATTGATGCTGGCTCCGTCCTTGAACACAGCATCAGAGAGATCGACCCTTTCGATACTCAGGTAGCGAACGGCTTCAGCGAGTGTAATCCCGCGATAGTCCTCAAGGGCCTCATCAGTTCGACCGAACGGCGATTCAGGCATCACCCCCATCCTCATTGACTTAGCCGCGTCACGAAGACGACCTTCAATCAACTGCAACTGCTCTGCTTGCCATCTGGCCCGCGCCTCTTTTACCTTCATTAACCGCACCCTCGACGACCATAGATTGAAGTTTGTGTCGAGGACACTACTCTACTTGGCCAGCTTCCCAGCCTGCCGGGCGTCGTGATATCCGCCTGAACCCATTACAAAGAATGGAAGAGGCACCCCATGCAATCAACTCATTCCTGCAGGAGCAGCCCGCAGCCCTTTAATCGCTCTAACTGCCGACGACAATGCATAGTGCTGCTGCGAGAAATCATACGAGCGACCACCATCCACAGACAGATTTAAATAGTACCCACGCTGATGCACATCAGGGACCTTTACGCCCAGCGAAAATGAGCCCCCCATTATCGAAGGATAACGAGAAAAAAACTCCCCAACTCGCGCACGGTCCTTGGGGCCAATTCTGACTTCAGGATCAACCAATGATTCAACTTCAACTTGAAACAATTCAACCCCCGCCTGCACGAGCGCATCCATGTGCGAACTTCTATCAAGCAAGGAAAGATCATCCCTGAGCAGGAACAGTCCACTGGCAACTTTTCCAACATTCAATCTTGAAAGAGCCTCCAACTGCGCCAGACTCAACTCGGTTTTCTCCGGATCCACAACGGTGAACTCTAGATAGCGAGGCCTCAACTCCTCAATCAGCTCCCTGCAAAACCCAATGTCATCAACACCACCAACCGGAAAGATGGAATGCGCACAATCAAGCACAGCACCGACGCTCCTGCATTGATCCATGTCCAACACACCCGGGGAACATGAACGCGCCACAACAAAACCCGCCACATCGATACCAGCGAGTTTCGCCGCTTCGCCAGCCGATCTTATTTGATTAACTTTTATCACATCAATCCCTGCACGCCTTGAGTGTATCCTTCCAACTGCCATTCTCTTGTGTACGCCCTAGCTCGCTGAGTGTTGCCTTTATTGCATCGGCGCCTCCACGCTTTTTTGAATTTCTCAACATTCTGCATATCATCTTGTCATTTATCGGACTGTGAATGTGTTTTCCAGCATGACAGGTTCCAGCAGATCTTGCTGCCGCCCGTCCAGGATGACCGGCCTGAGCAACTTGGGAACCGGCCGCACCCCATAGCCTGGCCCCGTTTTCTGCAACCTCAACATCCAATCCATTTCTAACAAGCAAGTCCCTTGAAAGCACCGCATATTTACTTGGATTGTTTTGCTGAACTATATGATGGGCCGTTTGTCCGGGCAGCAATGGGCGACCGGCCGCGGCCAAACTCTTTGTCAACTGGCATGTACTTGACAGCCCGAGCGAATCAACCGTCCCCAAGGAATTCAATCGACTGCCATACCCGGCAGCTTCTGGGCTGGCATCTGTCACGGACCGGCAAGGCCAGTACGGCTTCGGCGGCTCTGGAGCAGGTGTTGATCACCCGCTACGGCACGCTGGGCCGCGTGCGGGAGCCGTTCCTGCTGCGCTCGGATAACGGGCTGGTCTTCACCAGTCGCGACTACACCCGCCTGGTGCGCAGCCACGGCCTGAAGCAGGAGTTCATTACGCCGCACTGCCCGCAACAGAACGGGATGGTGGAACGGGGGATCCGGACACTGAAGGAGCAATGCGTGCATCGGCACCGCTTCGAAAGCCAGGCCCATGCCCTGCGGGTGATTGCCGACTGGATCGCCTTTTACAACCAACAGCGCCCACACCAGGCGCTGAAGATGATGACCCCGGATGCGGCCTATGCCGCTACATTAACCGTATGACCTGAGCAGAAAGCGGTGGGTCATTACACATACGCACACCATGAGTTATGGAGAAGGTGCTTTCAGTCGAGCACGAGATAAATTTGCAGCTTTCGACTTCAACGCCTCCGGAGAATGGATCACCGGGTCCGAACAGCAATCTCTCAAACCGCCTATCCGAGTAAGTTACTCCGACAAGAGATCGCCGGCCATTTTTCTGACGGGCCAGCCAATGCGTGCTGTCGTTCAAGGTCATCCACCAGCAAACCTCCAATTAGCACATGCTTTCACAAAAACAAGCTGACATCACCAACAAGTAACCGTAACGGAACTCCAGCGATCACTGCTATCACTGCCATCTCTGCTATCGCCTCATCGCTTTCAAGCTCGAGCCATTCATCAATTCGTGCACGAACCTGAAAATCATTACCTCACTCCGAGACAACTCCCAAACGCCTTAACTCCGCAATGCCGCCCGCCCAATCTTCGCGCCGCTTCTTGGCAGCAGCCAAAGGCACCACCAGCAGGACTTCCTCAGCATTCGATTCACTAAAAATACTCAACCTCGTATGTGTCTCGGGAAAAGCATTTTCGAACTCGGGACCCAGCATACTGACCCCTGAGAAATTCCGCCTCCGAACTATCACCTGAGTTTTTGGATCTCTCCTGATCAGAGCAAGAGGAACACCCTTGCACGCAAAGTCGACAAACTTCGCCCCACTGATATCCAGCGCCCACTCCGTAGCCGCATAGAATATGGATCGCTTTTCTTCAAACGCCGCAATAACCCCGGCATCTGTACAGAATGCGAAAGGCTCCAGATTGATTTTTATCTTTCCAATTTTACCAACAAGTGATACACGCCTAAAGAAACAGGACCAAAGCAGGAGAATAGGATTTACGTCCAGACCCTCAACATGAACATCCTCGAATTCCGTCGGCCCGATCTCGGAATTGACCACTTTGCAGCCTGAGATGTGCACATCGCGAACAACACTCATCTTCGAGGGCCGCTTTGACAGCGACATCCCACAGTTGTCAAAGCTACTGTTCGTTATTCGAAGTGCCTCGAAGACCTTCCCGCCATCATCAAACACCATCTTGAACTGCTGCGCGTCAATGTTCTGCATCACCAGACCTAGAACGGAAGTCCCTTGACAACATCATACGTGAGATAGGTAACGGCATCATCCCCGTAGCGATCTGCATGCGCGGGCACGTCTGCATTCGTCGTAACGTCCCACACCTTGGGCCGTCCGGTCGTACGCGTGAAATCGGGGCTCGAAATGAATCGCCCGTTGCTTCCCCTGGCAAGACCCGTATGCAGGATTGTGTTCCTAAGATTCGGGTCCTCCCTGACCAACTGAGCAACCCGTCGCTCAACAGCCTTGCCAAAGCTTGCTGCATAGAGGTTAGTGCCATTCTTGAGGTGGCGATAGCTGCCTTCGCTCATCAGCGATTCTGCCATCTTGGGATTGGCGACCAGCTCCCTGACCGCCTGATCCACGAAGCTCTGCAACTTTCTGGTGGACCTGCAACTCAGCCCCAATGGGTCAGTCCAACCCAGCGTGTTTGGGCCAAACTCGTAGAAATTCTCTCCCGCAGCAAGACCCAAAGGATCACTCGATAAAAACTGTCCTACCGCGGAATCGAAGTACCTATGCCGGTTGTAGAGAAGGCCTGTTTCGTGATCCCGATACTGACCCTGCAGCTCTAGCTCCATGCCCTCACTGTCACCCGCCCCCCTCATTTCAGCCATTCGGGGCGCCGCGGCACGACTCCAAATCAACTCGCCGGAGGCTGAAGTCATCTGCATTGGATAGCCGTTGATATCGAGATGGAACAGGCACAAACGATCTGATCGGCTCGCCGGAGCGTCATCTCGACCCTCTACCTGCCCACCGAGAAGCCCATGCGAGGATGATGTCCGTGCACTCCCACCCACCACCATATCAGGCGCAGCCGAAGCAGGACCGCCTGCAGGACTGGAACCCAAGCCAAAGTTACCGTTGAGCGCCAGCCCGGCTCCAAGGGATCCATCCACAAAACTCTTCGAATCTCCAAGTCGACTGGGTATCTGGCCGCTAAACCCTCCGAGCATCTTCGAGGCGCTCCGGTCCAACTTCGATCCTGATTGACCCGATGGCGTCTTAAGCTGACCACCAGCTCGCGTCGCAACCGCAGCCTCCACAACAGCGACACGATCCAGGCATTTCATCATCGCTGCCCCAACCAACGCCAACGGCACAAACGTCCCCGGGTAGTACACATACTCCCGCACCCGCCCATGCAACATCTCCAGCCGCCGCTGCCTGCGCTTCACTTCCACCAGGCTGGCCACGTTCCCTACCCAGACCGGCACCGCATCCTCGGCGTCATTGGCCTGCTGCACCTCGCCCAGCAACGCATCGCCATCCCAGAAGAACCACGTCGTCTGCGTCGGATTGCGCTTGAACACCCGACGTCCCAGCGGGTCATAGCCGTAGTACGTTGATTGCCCGTTGCGGCGGCTCTCCGCCAACCGATGGTTGGCATCCCAGATCAGCGTCAGGTCATCCGGCGCATCGCCATGCGGTGCGCCCTTGTGCACCAGGTCGCCGGCGCGGTCGAACACGTAGTGCACGCCCTGGTAGGTGCCTTCGCGCGTCCAGGTAGTCAGCTCGTCTTCGTCGCCGCCCACCACCTTGCGCGCCTGCACCTGCTTCACTTCGGTGCGCAGCCGGTCGCCCGCCGGGTCGTTGAAGTAGCGTTCCACTTTCTGCTTCGGATCAATATGCTCCAGCAGGCGACCAATGGCGTCGTAACGGTACTCATCCATGCCCTGCACGCTGTCGCTGCGCCGGGTCAGGTTGCCACTGCGGTCGTAGTCGTAACGCGTCTCGAACAGCGGTGCGGCATCCTTCAGCACCGACTGCGAGGTCAACAGGTTGCGGCTGTCATAGGTGAACTCGCGCTGCAGGTGCGGGCTCAGCCGCTCCCGGGTAGTGCGCCCCAGTGCGTCGCGCTCCATCGCGATCGGCGGCTCATCGTTGATGGCCACCGACACCGCCTGATCACGCAGGTCGAAGCCGAACGCCACCCGGTTGCCGGCCGAGGTCTCGCGCAGGACGCGGTTGCCGACCGCATCGTAGGCATAGCCCACGCGGAAGCCATCCTGCAGCTCTTCCAGCAACTGTCCTACTTGGTCGTACTGCCGCCTGACCGTTCGCGCCGGATTGCGCAGCTCAACGATCTGCCCCAGCTTGTCGTAGATGAAGTGCTCCTGCACCTGCTGGCCCGGATGACGGACATCGGGCAGCGTCTTGCGGATGATGCGTCCGAGCTTGTCGGTGGTGAAGGCGATCCGCTGGCCCAGCGGGTCCACCGTGGCGGTCAGTCGTCCCGCTGCGTCATAGGTGTACCGGCGGGCCTGTCCCCAGTAGTCGACCTCCTCGACAATCCGGCCCAAGGCGTCGCGCACCAATTGGTAGGTTTCACCGCGCTGGTTGATGACCGCGACGAGCTGTTCCTCGGAGTCATACCGATACTCCACGCTGTGGCCATCGGCCTGCAGCCGCTTGCCGATCTGACCGATACCAACGTACTGCAGGCGCGTTTGACCGCCAGCTTCATCGGTGTAGCGCACCAGCTGGTCCTCGGCGTCGTACTCGCAGCGCACGCCATTGCCGTCCGGTCCGACCGTGCCCAGCAGGCGTCCCTTGATGTCGTACTCGTAACGACTGACCTGACCGAGTGGGTCCGTCTGCTCCTGCAGGTGGCCCATCGGGTCATGCACGTAGCGGCTCTCATGGCCCAGTGCATCGATCACCGCGGCCACCAGCCCGTGGCGGTCATAGCGCAGTCGCGTCACCGCCTGCCGGGCATTGGTCTGCGCGAGCAATTGGCCCTGCCGGTCGTAGTCGAAGCAGGTGGTGGCGCCCAGTGGATCCACCTGCGCGACCAACAGGCCCTGCAGGTCGTACGTCTGGCGCCAATCGGCACCATCGGGTGTACGAAACGACACCATATGGTCGTCCTGGTCGTACTCCATCTGGACCGAGGTGCCGTCGGCTCGTGTCAGGCAGGTCAGGTTTCCGTGGGCGTCATAGGCAAAGCCGGTGCGCAGTCCCTCCGGGTCGGTCACCGCTACCGTGCGGCCGAAGTCGTCGTACTCGAACAGCGTGACGCCATCGAGCGGGTCGATCTCGCACAGTGGCAACTGGTTTTCATCGAACTTCACCACCGTCAGGTGGCCCAAGGAATCGGTGACGCGCGTCTCCCGTAGCAACGCGTCGTATTCGAAGCGATAGTCGTACAGGCCGCCATCACCCCAGGAGTGCACCACCCTGCCCTGTGCGTCGAACGCATAGTGGAAGGACAGGCCGACGCGATCGGTATGGCGCACCATCCGCTGCTGTTCGTAGCCGAACGTGCGCGGCGCACCCAGTGCATCGACGGCTGCGAGCAGGTCGCCGGCATCGCCATGCCGGTAGCTCACCAGCGGGTGAAGCCGGCCGGTGGCCGGATCGTGCAGGGCCATCCGCTCGATGCGGCCATGGCGCGCATCCACCTCGATGAAGCGCCCCTGCAGGTCATCCACCCCGCTTTCGACGATGCGGACGAGATGGCCATCGCGTCGCTCGAACCGCCAATGATTGCCATGCGCGTCCTCGATGCGCTCGATGACCAACGCGCCCCTCGCCGGCAACGTGCTCACCCCGCCGGGTTGCAGCACGCCGAATACATACTGCAACCCACCCTTGAAACGCACCCGCCACTGCCCCTGACCGCGCAGCAACCGGGCACCATCGACAAAGTCCAGGATCGCACCCACCTCGCCGTCCACCGCCGGCAGCTCAGGGAAAAACGCCACCTGGTCCGGCGCGGACAGCCAGGCGCTGCCATCGTCCAGGAGTTCCAGGCGTATATCGGCCGGCGTCAGCCAGCCGTTGCCGCACAGGCCCGGCTCTGACCCACGGCGCGAGCCATAGCTGCGCGTCCACGCCAATGGCAAGCGGCCGGGAACATGGAAGTCCTGATGGTTGACCACCACGCTGCCGTCACGGATATCCACCGGCTCGGCACGCAGCACCTTGCACTTGAGGAATCCCGGCGGCAGGTTGCCCCACCGCGCTCGCCGCCAGTTCGCGAATGCGTCCATCTTCTTGCGGAAGAACGCACTCTTGCGCAGCTTGCCCAGCCCCGCGAACGCCGCACGGAATGCCAGTGCCGTCCACGACACCGTCGGCGGACCGCCCACGGTGACGCTGGTGGGAATGGCCACGTTCAACCCGGTGGGCAACGACATCGCGCGCAGCGGCTTCTTGGGCTTCTTGACCCGGAACGGGTTGATCATGCCAGCCAGGTTGCAGTCCAGCACCGGCATGGCGAGCCGCGAGAACGGCTCCCCGTCGGCAGACACGGTGCGGCTGCCCATGAAGATCTCTTCACCGTCGAACTGCGGCCCCATCGGCGCTGACAACGGCGGCGCCCACACCCCCATCGGGATGTGGATGTCCAGGCCCCCGGTACCGGCAGTGGCGCGATGCACGCCGTTGACCTTGATGGTCGAGCCGATGAACGGGATGTAGTCGAACGGGTCCAGCACCAGGCCGATGTGCGGCGTCGGCAGCGGGCTCGGCGGCACCGCGTACATATGGATGTCGATGCCCAACTGGGGGTCGAAATGCTTGGCGGCGATGCTCATGGCAACACTCCCTGTCCGCTATAGCGCGCGCGCCAGGGCGCGCAGGAAAGCCTTTACCTCGTCCCGGTAATCGGCACTGATCCACGCCACGACGGCGATGCCGACGACGATGGCCACGCTCATCCAGAGGATCTTGTTCGACTTCATGCCAGGGCCACTCCCGTGGTCGTTGCGGGCGTGGCCGGGATGGCAGGTGCCGGCTGCAGCAGCGCGGCCGGGTCCGGCAGCGGCTGCATGGCCGGCGGCTCGCTCCACACCGGAATGTCGTGGTCCAGCGGGTGCTCGATGGCTGGCAGGCCATTCCAGCCCGGGTCAAGGAAGTCGCGGCCCACCGCCACGATCTTGCGGAAGAATTCGTCGCCCCCCTGGATCACCCGCTCGCGCTCCTGCTGGGCACGGTGGAAGCTCTGCTCCAACGCGCCATCCAACTGCGCGTCGATCCGGTCCAGCTCCGCCCGTGGCGGCAGCGGCCCCAATGCACGTGCCTGCGCATCGGCTTTTTCAAGCAGGAGCGCACTTGCCTGCAGGTAGTGGGCCGACACCTCCTGGAGCTTTTCGCAACGGCGCGTGTCCTGCAGCAACAGCAGGTCCCACAGCGCCTGCGGCAAGGTGGTGGCCTTGCGGTCGGCCGGTGACAGGGGCTTGGCGGTCCGCACCGCCTCCAGCAGGTGCGTGCGCGCTGCCTCGCGCTGGCCGGCCTGGAGTTGGCACCAGCCGGCCATGCGTTGCCCTTCCAGCGTGAACATCGGGTGCGGGATGCTGGCGGCCGAGGTGGAGGCCTGAAGGTAGGTCTGGGCGGCACGCTCGGGCTGTTTGGCCGCCAACCAGCAGCCGGCCTCGCCGAACCAGCTCTGCATCACCAGTTCCGGTGCGCCGGCATTGCCGGCCACGCGCGCCCCTTCGGCCGCGCTACGTGCCTGTCGATAGGCGTTGATGGCCTGCGCGTGGTCACCGTGCTTGAGCCATGAACCGGCGAGCATCATCTGCACCACCGACTGTTGCTCCTGCCAGCCCTGGCGCAACGCCAGGCCCTGGGCTCGCTCGGCGCGGGCGGCGACCTGCGCCGGCGTGCCACGCTCGATCAGCAGCATCATGTCGGCCATCAGTTGCCGGTACAGCACCTCCGGGCCGCGCCCGCCCGATTGCGCGGCGGTGTCGCGGGCGATGGAGAACAGGTCCACCTCCGCCGTGATCAAGCCGGCCTTGTCGCCCAGGCGATCCAGCAGGCCCTGCCAACGCGGCTGCTCCTGGCTGTCGATCAGCACCAGCCGCAGCCGCGGCCCCGGGCCGGCCGCCAGGGCGGCCTCCACCCAGCGCTCGAAACCCTCGCCCGGCACGCAGCGCTCCGGTTCCAGCACGGCCGCGAGCAACCGCATCTGTTCGCGGTGGTGTTCGACGAAGCTCTCCAGCACCTCCACCACGCCCTTGGCGCTGTCCGCGTGCGCCTCGTGCGGGCCGCGCCAACCCAGCGGCACCTGCTGCTCGCGCAGCTCGTCCTGGCTGGCCAGGTAGCGCTCCAGCAGGTCGCGCTTGATCTGCCGGCTGTAGCGGAAGCCCAGCTCATAGGCGGTGTCGATGCGCAGGAAGTAGTCCGGCGTATCGCGCCCCTCGTCGTGCCGCTGCATTTCGAAGAACGCAGCCAACAGGCGGCTGGCGTTGGCCGGCAGGCGCCACACCAGCAACCGGTGGGCCGGCTCCGCACTGGCCTGCAGCCAGGCATCTCGCAACGCGCTCAAGCCGCGCAGCATCGGGTTGTCCTGCATGCATTGCCTCCCGGGCCGGCTCAGCAGTTGAGCTTGATTTCGCTGCCATTGACCGAGACACCACTGGCATCGATCACCACCACCGAACCCCCGGCGCTGATCGTGATCGCACTGTCGGTGATCTCGATGGATGAACCACCCACCTTCGCGGTGAGCTTGGTCGCCGACTCCAGGCTCATGTCGCCATCGGACCCCTGGCTGAAGGTGCCGGAGGCGTCCTGCGAGTAGTTGCCGGTCACATCGACCACGCGCGCCCCGACATTGCTGTCGTCCACCTTGCCCTGCACCGAGCGCTTGTCCTCGCCGGTGATGGTGGTCTTGCGCCCCGCATCGAACGTCTCGGTGACCAGGCCGACCACGTTGCGCGTGGACGTCGATGTCACCGTCTCCAGCCAGGTGCCGGTGCGCTGGCTGGTGTAGTCGCCGGTCAGGGTGGTCTTGAACGGGCCGGTGATGGTCTCGGTGTAGCCGGCAGCGGTGATGGTCTTGGTTTCGCCGGCTTCGTACTTCTCGGTGACCGCGCCGGTGACGTTCGTGGTGCGCGTGTCCTTTGCCGTCAACGTGTCCGCGCCGGTCACGGTGATGCCGCGGGTGCCGCCCACGCTGATGTCCTGGTTGGCGCCCACGTCCATGCTGTGGTTCACCGTCACCGACGTGGACTTGTTGTTCTTGACCGTGGCGTTCTGGTCATTGAGCACGGTGGTGACCATGTCACGCTGGGCGCGCATGTTCAGCAGCTCGCCGCCGGCGCTGTCGTGCATGGTGATCTCGTTCCAGCCCGCGCCCTTGACGGTCTTGGACTTCAGGCCGCTGACCTCCATGCCGAAGGGTGGCATGTTCTGCTCGTTGTACACGCGGCCGGTGATGATCGGCCGGTCCGGGTCGCCATCGAGGAAGTCGACGATGACCTCCTGCCCCACGCGCGGCGGCGAGACACCGCCCATGTCCGCACCGGCCCAGGGGCTGGCGCTGCGGATCCAGCAGGAGGCGTTCTCGCGGCGATCCAGCTGGCGGTCCCAATGGAACTGCACCTTCACCCGCCCATAGGCATCGGCATGCAACTCTTCGCCCGGCGGCCCGACCACCGTCGCGGTCTGCGGCCCGGGCATGCGCGGCCACGGCGTGGTGCGCAACGGGCGGAACGGGATGCGACGGCGCAGGACTTCAGCGCGCATCTCCACGCTCGGCGCTTCGGCGCTGCCGAAGTCACTGGCGAAGTTGTTCCGCCCTTCCCGCTGCAACGCCACCACGAAGAACTCGCGGTCAGCACCGTCACGCCCGTGGAAGTCCGGATGACGCTCCAGGCTGAAGCAACCGCCGGCATCCAGCTCGCCGGCATTGCCGGCACATTCGAACAACTTGGTCGGCCACACCACCTCTTCGTTGCGCACCGCTGCCAACGCCTGTCCGACACGGCTGTTGGAGAACCGTGCCGCACCGTCGTAACGGTACTGCTCCAGCGGCGGCAACAGGCCCAGCGGCACCTCGTTGCCCCGATCGCCATCGAGCTGCTGGCTGGGCTGTTTGAAATCAAAGCTGCGCAACGTCTGCATGCTGGGGCCGACACGACGACGTGCGCCCCAATGATGCAGGCCGGTCCGTGCCAACGTGCCCTGGTCCGAGACGAAGGAGACCGCCAGCGGGTCACCGTGCACGGTGCTGAGCGTGGAGTCATCGCTGATCACCAGCGTATGCCCGTCCTCGTCATGCACGAAGCTGTAGTAGAGGCCGGCGTCTTCGAGCAGGCGACTGACAAAGGCAAAGTCCGACTCGTTGTACTGCACGCAGTAGGAAAGCGTCGGCAGCTTGCCGGCATTGAGGTCGTAGCGGTACCGCGCCAGCTCGGAATACCCGCCGAACACCTCCTCGATGATCTGCAGCGCGTTCCTGTCCTGGAAGATGCGGCAGTTGCAGGTGTAGTCCAGGAAAGCGAACCAGGGAGCCACCTCCGCGCGATAGCTGCTGAACTGTGCCTGCTGGCCGGTGCTGGCGAACTCACGCACGTAGCCGTGCACGCTGCGGTTCCCGAACTCATCGCCAAGCTGCAGGCGCAGCGGCTGGCCCACCAGTTGCTTGAGCTCCAGCCGGGGCTGGGTGGAAAGCAACTCGATGCGGTAACTGAAGGGCCGTGACGCGCCTTCGGAACCATCGAACTGCTTGACCAGGAATGTCTCCGGCTCCAATGCCGTCTCCACGCGGATCAGGCGTCGGTCCTGATGCAAGCGTTGCACATCCAGGGCGGTAAGCAATGATGCAGCGGACATTGGGCGCTCCGTCGTCCCATGTAGGTCGAGCCCGACTTTGCCATCAGCACCGGGAAAGCGCCATCATTTTGACGCCTCAAAATTCAATCACAAAGCTAAACAAGACGGTTCTGCAGCCCCGCTTAGGAATGCTCCCAATTCAGGCCTTGCATGTGCCCAACGTCGACGCACCACAAACCGTGACGCAAGCATGAAAACGGAGTCGGGCCTGCCAAAACGAAGGGCGGCCATTGGCCGCCCTTCGCTTCATTCCCGCTTGCCTTGCGCTCAGTACCCGGACCGGTACACCGGAACGACGGGCACCAGCGGTACGTACTGCACTTCGCGGCACCCGTCATAGCGGCTGCAGCTGCCGAAGTACCCCGGGCCCCAGTAGCGCTGGCGCGCATCGCGGTTGTACGGACTGTTGTAGAAATCCGGCCGGTACATGCCCGAGCCGTGGTAGGTGTAGGGCGTGCTGCCGAGCGAGCTGGTCTGGCGCGCCGTGTAGGCTTCCGACGGCGCACCGTCATTGGCGACATAACCGAACTCGTTGTCGTAACGCACGAGCCGGTAGTAGACGGTTTCCCCACCCTGCTTGCGGCTGTGCAGGCGCTCGAGCTGGCCACCGCCGGCGTCGGCATAGGCCTGCCCATTCTCGAACACCACTTCGCTGGGGTTGACCTGTTCTTCCTCCATCGGCGGCGCGGCGCTCGCGCCACATGCAGCGGCAACCAACACCAGTGCCGCGCTCATCCTGATCAATGCCGTGTGACTACGCATGACTATCCTCCGTGATACCGCCCCGGTGCCTGCCGGAGCCGATGATTGAGCCTTCGCCGATCCCCTTGGTTGGCCCGACGGAGCGCGTCCATCACGGGCGTCCCGGCCTTCCCCACGCTCGGCACAGGGGCCGAGTATATGCCAGCCTCCACTGGCAGATCGTGAAGCCGCGCACGCGCGGCTCAGCGAGCGGGCGAGGTCTGCCCGAATCGCTGCATCGCGGCGCGGATCAGCTGCCGCGCCTCCCCGGCATCGCCCCAGCCATGCAACTCGATCCGGGCACCGGCCGGGAGCTGCTTGTAGACGCGGAAGAATGCCTCGATGCGCTCGCGCTCCATCGCCGGCAGGTCCTGCAGGGTGCGCAGCGCGCTGTAGCTCGGGTCAACCGCATCGCTGGGCACGCCGACGATCTTCTCATCGGCCTGGCCCCGGTCGACCATGCGCAGCACGCCCAAGGGACGGAACCGGACCACGGCCCCTGGCTGGATCGGGAAGCGGGTCAGTACCAGGGCGTCCAAGGGGTCGCCATCGCCAGCCAGCGTGCGCGGCATCGAACCGTAGTTCGCCGGATAGGCCACGGGCATCGACAGGAACCGATCCACCCGCAACTCACCGTCCTCGCCAAGCTCGTACTTGATCGCGCCACCGGCGGGGATCTCGACCACCAGCAGCACGTCGTCGGGGGCCGTCTCCGGCTGTGCCAACCGGATCGGATGCAGCACGACATCGCCCGCCCAGGCACCCGGCGGCGTCAACGCCAGCAACAGGACCATTGATCGCAGCACTCGCATCCTTTACTCCCAGCAGCGGTCGTCGCGCCCCTTGGGCGAATGCGGGCGCGGGCAATCACGTTGCGCAATGCGCCCCTTGGTCACTTCGGTGAACCGCCGTGCCTCGCCCCTGCCCCGACGAATCTCGAAGGCATCGTACAGGCGCCCGGTCGCGGTCCGCGCCTCGTAGCGCAGGGTGCGTCCTTCGATGCGCAGCACCTGGAACAACTGGGTGTCCTCGGCCACCGGTCGCATCGTCGCACGCGCCTGTTCGGACAGGCGGTACTGCTTGGGACCCGCCACCGAGGAGATGTACTGCGGCAGGTCGCCCGCCTCGTCGGCACGGCGTCCGTAGGTGTGGTCGTGCCCCTGCAACACCAGGTCGACGCGGCGGCGGCGCAGCACCGGGCGCAGCTGCTCGGCCAGCACCGTGTTGTCACGCTCGGCCCGCAGTGGATACAGCGGCTGATGTACGACGACGATGGTCCAGTGCGGTCGCTCACCGGTGAGCACGCCGTCCAGCCATTGCGCCTGCTGTGCGGCCGTGCCCAGGTCCAGCGCCGAGGTACCGTCGAGCACCACCACGCGCAGGTCCTGGTAGTCGAACCAGTACGTGGTGCTGCGGGCCACGCCCGCACCATTGCCCGGCAACGCGAAGCTCACCGGCCAATGCCGGCCCAGTACGCGTCGTTCCTGCGGGGTGTCCTCGAACTCCTCGAAGTACTCATGGTTGCCCGCCGCCGGTGCCACGGCCATTCCCGGCAGCAGCCAGCCGCCCGCGGCGAACCATTCGCCCCATTCGCTGTCGTCCTGCCCGTCGCCGCCGCTGACCAGGTCACCGGCGAACAAGGCCAGCCGCGCGTCCGGTGCCGCCTGCCATCCCTGCCGGATCACCCGGCTGACGTGGCTGAGGTTCTTGTTCTGGGTGTCGCCGAAGTACAGCACTGTCAACGGCTGGTCGGCGGCACCTGCGGTGCGGAAGTGGTTCCACGCACTCCAGCTGCCCTGCCCCTGCACGCGGTAGGCATACAGCGTGTCCGGCTGCAGGCCACCGACATCGGCGTGGTGGAACTGGGCCGCGCCGTTCTCTGTCTGCAGCGCCTGGCTGCGGGCGGTGATGCGCCACACCTGCCCCATGTCCGGCGAGTCACCGGCCAGGGTCACCTGCAGTACCGCCGCCGCATCCAGCGGCACGCTGCGCCAGGACACCGCAAAACCGGTGGCGGCATCCTGCGCCGGGGAAGCGACGATGCGGTCGGGCACGGCGGTCGCCGCATAGTGCCGGCTCCCCACCGGCACCTGCGTGTTCGGCTCTGCGACCGGAGCGGCCCCCACCGCCCCGGCCGCGACCCACAGGGCTGCCAGCAGCAGCCACTGCCTCCCGCCCCCGGAACTCACAGCGCGCAGTCCTGCGGCAGCGACAAGGCCTTGGCGATGTCACGCCAATCGAACGCGACCACCCCCTGATCGTCATGCACGGCGTACAGCGCTCCCTGCGGGAAGCGTGCCGATGCCTGCTGGCTGTTCCAGATGCCGTCGGTATTGGCCACCACGTCGCCGTGGAATGCCCCCACCGGTGCCAGCGTCCGGCGGTCGAACAGGTGGAACACGCTGCGGTCCTTGCCCTGCTCGGTGGTGATCCACCAGCCACCGTCGCCGCACGTACGCAGCATCACGCCCTCGGCCTGCGCCTTGAACTGCCCGTTGCCAAACGTGTTGCCGGTGAAGTCACCGGCCAACGTGTAGACCTTGAACTCGCTGGCATAGGTTTCGTCTTCCTCGGCCACCAGCAGGCGGTCATTGGCCGGGTCACCCCAGATCGACTCGACCACGCGCAACGCGCCCTTCGCCGAGGTGTCGCCGATGCTGCGGACCAACCGCGCCTGCACCGTGCCGTCCCCGACTTCGACGTGGTAGCGGCGCACGCGTTCGTTCAATCGCTCCAGCGCCGGCAGGATGTCATTGCCGGCCGCGTCCTCGCCGTCGTCGTAGGAATCGGTGACGTACACGTCGTAGCCGCCCTGCACCGGGTTCACCCAGAGCCCGTAGGGCTTGCGCAGGTCACCTGCGGCGAACACGCCCAACGACTTGAAATCAGGCAACTGCAGGACCTGCACGCGATGGTTGTCGCGCTCGACGATGAACACCAGGTCGCCGCTGACGGCGATGCCGTTGGGGCGATCAAACTGCCCCGGGGCGGTACCGGTGCTACCCACGTCACGCAGGTGCTTGCCGCTCTGGCCGTCGTAGACGACCAGCTTGTCGGTGGCCTTGGCGGTGGCGATCAGCCACAGCGCGCCGTCGGCGGCCCGCCAACTGGCGGGCGAGTCGATGTTGTCGGCCGGCGTCATCGGGGTCAGGAAGGCCTCGGTGACGCGGACCGACGGTGCCGCGCCCTCGGCGACGTCCTCGGCACTGGGCGGTTGCGTCGACTTGGCGGTCGGTTGGCAGGCACTCAGCGCCAGCACCAGCGCGGTGCCCAGCAGGGCGGCCCTCACAGTGCCACCTTCAGGCCGATGGCGTAGGTGCGGCCGTACTCTTCGTTCTGCAGGGTGCGCGAGCGCACGCCCTGGTAGAGCTCCAGCGGTTCGTCGAGCAGGTTGGAGGCCTCCAGGTACAGGCTCACGTTCTTGCTGAACTTGTAGTCCAGGCTGAAGTCCAGCTGCGTATGCGGCGCCACGTAGATATCGAACGCCCGGCTGTCGCCGATGCTGTCCAGGTACTCGCTGCGGTAGACACCGGCAAGGCGCGTGCTGAAACCGCCCCACTCATAGCCGACATGCGCGCTGTAGACGTTCTTCGAGGCACGCGGCAGGGTGAAGTCGTCGCGCGCGCGGTCGGCCATGCCCGGGTCGAAGTCGGTATCCAGCCAGGTACCACTGGCGCCGACCAGCAGGCCCGACCATGCACCCGGCAGGAACGACAACTGCTGCTGCCAGTTGAACTCCGCGCCGAACACCTTGGCCTTGTCGCCGTTGAGCGAACGGGTGACATCCATGCCCGGGTATTCACTGTCGTTCTTGCTGGTCACTTCGACGATGTAGCCGTCGATGGACTTGTGGAACAGGCCCAGCGAGACGATACCGCTGTCGCCCAGATAGCGCTCGACTGAGAAATCCAGGTTGGTGGACTCATACGGATCCAGCTGCGGGTTGCCAACGCGCACTTCCTCGTCCTGCACGTTGACGGAAAGGCGCGGCGAGATGTCCCCGAACGACGGACGCGCCACCGTCTTGTTGACCGAACCGCGCAGCACCCAGTTGTTGTCGGTGTCATAGCGCAGGTGCAGGCCCGGCAGTACGTTGGTATAGCTGCTGCTGGCCAGTCGCGGCGACACCAGGAGATCACCATCCTTGTCGACATCGACCTGGTTGCCGGTCGCGTCGAACTGGGTGTTCTCCACGCGCACGCCGCCGATCACGCGCAGCGCGCCGATGTCCCAGGTGCCCATGGCGTAGGCGGCGAGGATGTCCTCGTTGGCGGTGTAGTCCTCTTCCAGCGACGCCATCGTGTTGCCCAGCGCTTCCTTGGAGCGCTCGCTGTACAGGCTGCCATTCTCGACCCACCAGCGCCGCATCGCCGCCGAACGCATGCCCTGTCCCAGCGGACCGCCGCGGTGGTCGAGCGTCTCGCCGTTCCAGTCGGTCAGGTCGACCGCCGGCCCCTTGCGCAGGTCGGTTTCATCGACGTTGACCGCGCGCTCGCGCCAGCGGCCGAGCAGGCCGAACTTGTAGCTGGCGTGGTCACCGTCGAAGCGGATGTTGACCTGTGCGCTGCGCTCGCTGTCATCCACCTGCTTGGGCGAAAGCACCACGCGGTTGAACGCATAGTTGCTGCTGTCCATCCAGCCGGCATCGCTCAGCGACAGGCCAGGGATGCCGCTGTTCTGGTCGATGACCGCGGACAGGTCGTCGCCGTCGTAGTCGAAGCGCGCCTCCATTTCATCGTTCACGCGCTCGCGGGTCTTGGTATAGCCCACGCGGTAGTCCAGCACCGCGCCGCTCAGGCGGTTCTCGCCGCCGAGGCTGGCGGCAAAGGTGTTCTCTTCCTTGGTGCGGTAGCGCATGCGCTTGCTGATCGCATCGGCGGGCAGCTCGTCCACCTGATAGCGCCCATTGCCCAGCGCGCTGATCTGGCCGTCCTCCAGCGCGAAAACGGTACGCTGGCGGGTTTCGGCATCATCGAAGCGGCTGTAGAGGGTCCGCAGGTAGTAGCGGTTGTCCTCGTCCGGGCGCCAGTCGAAGTTGAGGTTGGCACCGGTGCGCTCACGCTCGATGGTGTACTTGCGGCGCTGCAGCTCGGTGGCGACCAGGTCGTCCTGCCGGTCGTCGTCATACGTGTCGTATGCCACTTCGGTGTTGTCCGATTCGAAGGTGCGCTTCTGGTAGTTCACGTCCAGCGCCACGCCGAAGGTGTCGTTGAACACTTCGCTGTAGTTGAACGCCGCCTTCGGGCTGGTCTCGCCGGACAGCTGCTGGTGGCTGGCCTCCACCTTGCCCTTGAGCGAACGGCCGTCGCGGTCGAAGGCCGACGCCGATTCCACCACCACGCTGCCGCCGATGGCGTCACCGGGCATGTCCGGGGTGGCCGACTTGACCACGCGCAGGCGCTCGGTTGAATCGGTGGGAATCACGTCCAGCGGGGCCGCACGCGAGGAGTCTTCCGGCGTACCCACGGCAATGCCGTCGATGCTCACGCTGTTCAGCGCGGCGTCCAGGCCACGCACCACCACGAAGCGGCCCTCGCCCTGGTCGCGGGTGACGCTCACGCCGGGCAGGCGCTGCAACGACTCGGCCACGTTCATGTCCGGGTAGTCGCCCATCGAATCGGAGGCCACCGCGTCCTGGATGCCGTTGGCATCCCGCTTGAGCTCCACCGCGCGGGTCTGCGCCTCCAATTGCGGACGCACCTCGACCCGGTCCAGGTCGATTGCCGCCGCAGCGGCCGCCGCGGTCGCCGAGCCATCCGGCCCCACCTGCTGGGCCCTTGCCGGAGCCGATGCCATGCAGGCCACCGCCGTTGCGACTGCCACCACCAGAACACCCTTGCGCACTATTGCCCCCAAACCATGTAAAGGATGGGTGGGCAAGGTATTTCCGAAAGTTTGCGTCGGGGTTACAGCCACGCGGCTGCAATGTTTCAGTCACACTGGCCGAGCCGGGACGCAGGCGTCAAACTGTGGCATCTCCCTACCGCGTAGTACCCCAATGAAAATCGTCGAAGTCCGTCATCCGTTGGTCCAGCACAAGATCGGCCTGCTCCGCGATCCGGCCATGAGCACCAAGGATTTCCGCGAGGTCGTCAATGAGCTGGGTACCCTGCTGGCCTACGAGGCCACCGCCGACCTGGAAACCGAGAACCATACCCGCGACGGCTGGGCCGGCCCGGTGCAGGTCCAGCGCATCGCCGGCGCCAAGATCACCGTGGTGCCGATCCTGCGCGCTGGCCTGGGCATGCTGACCGGCGTGCTGTCGCTGATCCCGGCCGCCCGCGTCAGCGTGGTCGGCCTGCAGCGCGACGAGGAAACCCTGCAACCGGTGCCCTACTTCGAGCGCCTGACCGGCCGCTTGGAAGAGCGCGATGCGCTGATCCTGGACCCGATGCTCGCCACCGGCGGCACCCTGATCGCCACCATCGACATGCTCAAGCGCGCCGGCGCCCGCCGCATCAAGGGCATTTTCCTGGTGGCCGCGCCGGAAGGCATCGAGGCGGTCAAGGCGGTCCACCCCGACGTGGAGATCTTCACCGCGGCCATCGATGAGCGCCTCAACGAGAAGGGCTACATCCTGCCGGGCCTGGGCGACGCCGGCGACCGCATCTTCGGTACCCGGGTCGGCTGATCCGGCTCCCTGCCCCCGGACATCCGGGGGCAGCGCTGTTCTCCCCTTCAGCGACGCAGCCACTGCTCTCCAGCCGCTGCCGGCGCAGCCAACGCGGCCCGCGCCTGCGGATCATCCAGCAGCTCGGCCTGCAGGAATGCCGTCCCCAGCTGCCGGGCACGATCGAACAACGCCTCCGGCTCGCCGCCGATCAGGTTGTGGTCGCCGCCGGCCAGCACCACGCCGGTCTTGTCCCCGGCCGGTGCCGTTTCCACCGCGTACAGGTGATCGGCGGGGTTGCTCACGAAGCCCGGCACCACGTCCTTGTCACCGGTGACTTCCAGCAGCGGGACCGCGAGCGAGGCATAGCTGTCCGGCCCGATCAGGCCGGGAATCTTGCCCGGCGAGGAAAAGCCCAGCACCGCGACCACGGACGGATCACGCAGCGGCCCCAGCGTTGCCAGCGCACCGCCCAGCGCGGTCG
Source organism: Stenotrophomonas sp. Steno-C18 (assembly GCF_056393195.1). Taxonomy (NCBI): domain Bacteria; kingdom Pseudomonadati; phylum Pseudomonadota; class Gammaproteobacteria; order Lysobacterales; family Lysobacteraceae; genus Stenotrophomonas; species Stenotrophomonas sp. Steno-C18. The sequence goes on from NZ_JBWJOX010000005.1 coordinate 114,458, forward strand.
ATATCAGTGTACCCAGGCTGTGCCCGGCAGCGGCCACCGGCTTGCCCGGCCAATGCGCGGCAGCGTAGGCGCTGGTGGCGCGCATGTCGCTGAAGCGCTCGCCCAGGCTCTGCTGCAGGGTGAACTTGTCGCGCTCCGGGTACTTCATCGAATCCACGTGGACTGGCGCCAGCACTGCGAAGCCGGCGTCCACCCACGTCTGGAACAGTCGCTCGTAACGCTCCGGCCACGCGCCATGGCCGGATGAGAACAGCACCACGCCACGCACCTGCGCCGGCTCCCATACCGCCATCGTGGTGGAACGCTGCGCGCTCACCTGCAGCGGCTCCACCCGGGACGGGGCCGCCAGCGCCGCGACGGATGGCACCAGCAGCAGCGCGCAGAAGGCAGCACGACGGATCAGGCGGGAAATATTCATGGCATCGACTCCGCATCAAAGGATGGGGTCAATGTCCTCTCCGGCGCCCTCGCGATTCAGTGCCGGAAGTCAGTTTTTTTTGTGCTGTTGGTCAGCTCAGGCCGCCAGCGTGCGTGCCTTCAACTCGCCGACCTCGTGCGCGGTGGCGAAACGGCCCTTCTCGTCACGCACCACCTGTGCCATTGCGCACTGCGGGTCGTGGGTGAAGAACAGGTGCACGTTGCGGGCCAGCTTGTCCTCCAGGAAGGCGCGCTTCTCGTCGATCAGCAGCTCCGCATTGCGGTCGTAGCCCATGGTGATCGGGACATGTACCCAGGAGCGCCCGGGAATGAGGTCAGCGCAGAACACCACGCCGCCGCGCGGCTGGCCGTTGACCTGTTCCGGGCCGACGATCTCGGCCAGCATCAGCCCTGGCGTATGCCCGTCGCTGAAGCTGAAGCGCACCGATTCGCCCAGTGCCTTCGAGTGGGCACCCGACACCACTTCCAGCCGGCCGCTGGCTTCCAGCAACCCCGGCAGTTCCGGGATGAAACTGGCCCGGTCGCGCGGATGCGGATGGCGGGCACGCTCCCAATGGGCCGCACCGACGACGAAGGTGGCATTGGGGAACAGCAGCTCCGGCTCACGCCCCTCCGACCACGGCGCCAGCAGGCCGCCAGCATGATCGAAATGCAGGTGGCTGAGCACCACCACATCGATGTCCTCGTGCTCGAAACCTGCCTCGCGCAGCGAATCGATCAGGATGTGGCGCGGCTCCATCACCCCGTAGCGCTCGCGCAGCTTGGGTTCGAAGAACGCGCCGATGCCGGTTTCGAACAGCACCGTCTTGCCGCCCAGCGGGCTGGCCAGCAGCGCCCGGCAAGCCAGTTCGATGCGATTGAGTTCATCCGACGGCGACCACTTTTCCCACAACGCCTTGGGCGCGTTGCCGAACATGGCACCACCATCGAGCTTCTGCGAATTACCGCGGATCGACCAAAGTTTCATGTGAAAAATTCTAACCGGCGCACGTTAAATATTCGCAAGTTGTGAGTGGCGAATTATTGACGCGATCGGCCACCGGCACGCCGTGTCCGCCACCCCGCCAGGACCTATGGCCTCGCTGGCCCCAGCCTCCCGCGACAGGGCCGGGCTCACGCCTTGCCCGGCTACCTGCCACGCAGCGGCAAGCACTGGAAGCCCGTCAAAGAAAAACCCCGCTCGAAAGCGGGGTTCCCATCACCACGTCGGTAGCGCCGGATCAGTCGGCCTTGGCCGGCTTCTCGACCCGTGCACTGCCCACCGGGTTACGCGGATCGCTACCGCCGTACAGCGTGTTGGTGCTGCGGTCCCATTCCACCGTCTGCAGGTTGCCCCACACATGGCTGGAGCCACGGCCGCCGGCGGCGCTGTCGCCGGGCAGGTCGATCTTGTGGCCCATCGCCTGCAACTGCTTCACGGTCTCCGCGTCAAAGGTACCGTCCTCGGCTTCGATCAGGTCCGGCAGCCACTGGTGGTGGTAGCGCGGCAGCGCGGCGACCTGCTGCGCGGTCAGGCCATCGTCGTAGCCCAGGATGCCCAGCAGCACCATGGTGATGATGCGGCTGCCACCCGGCGTGCCGATCACCACCACCTTGTCGTCCTTCTCCATGAAGGTGGGCGTCATCGAGCTGAGCATGCGCTTGCCCTTCTTCGGTGCATTGGCCTCGTAACCCATCACGCCAAAGGCGTTCGGGGTACCCGGCTTGAGCGCGAAGTCATCCATCTCGTTGTTGAGCAGCACGCCGGTGCCGGCCGGGATCAACCCCGAGCCGTACAGCAGGTTCACCGTCTGGGTGCCGCCGACGCGGTTGCCTTCGGCATCGATGATGGAGAAGTGCGTGGTCTCCTCGTCTTCCAGCGGCGTCGGATTGCCCGACAGCAGGTCGCTCGGCGTGGCCTTCTCCGGATGGATGGTCGCGCGCAGGCCCTGCGCGTAGTCGCGGCTGGTCAACACCTTCTGCGGGATGTCGACGAAGTCCGGGTCGCCCAGGAAGAAGGTGCGGTCGCGATAGGCGCGGCGCATCGCTTCCACCACCAGGTGGGTACGGTGGGCGGCGTCCATCTTGTCCAGGTCCCAGCCTTCCAGGATCTGCAGCATCGATGCCAGCGCGATGCCACCGGAGGACGGCGGCGGCGCGGTGGTGATCTTCCAGTCGCCATAGTTGAAGACGATCGGCTCACGGGTCTTGACCGTGTAGCCGGCCAGTTCCTCGGCGGTCCAGCGACCACCGGCCTGCTTGACGCCGGCCAGCAGCTTGCGGCCAGTCTCACCGCGGTAGAAGCCATCAAAACCCTTCTCGGCCAGCAACTGCAGCGTATGCGCCAGCTCGGGCTGCTTGAACACGTCCCCTTCGGTGATCGGGCGACCATTGCGCAGGTACACCTCGCGCGTCCCGGGGTAGCGTTCCATCACCTCCGCACGCGAGGCATAGCCCCGTGCCATGCGTGCGTACACCGGGAAGCCGTCGGTGGCGACGCGGATGGCCGGCGCCAGCGAATCCTTCAACGGCAGGCGGCCATGCTCGCGGGCAATCTGCACCAGGGCGGCCGGCAGGCCGGGGATGCCGGCCGACCACGCACCGTTGACCGAGCGGTCGCGGTCCAGGTCACCGTTCTTGTCCAGGAACTGCTCCGGCGTGGCGGATTCGGGCGCGGTCTCGCGCGCATCCAGCATCACGTCCTTGCCGGTCCTGGCGTCGTGCAACAGGAAGAAACCGCCGCCGCCCAGGCCCGAGCTGATCGGCTCGACCACGGCCAATGTCGAGGACACGGCCACCGCCGCGTCGAATGCGTTGCCGCCCTTGGCCAGGATCTCCATGCCGGCATCGGTGGCCAGCGAATGGCCGCTGGCGATCACCGCACCATCAGGATGGGCCGCGCGCGCCGGCGCGGCCTCCGACGCCCACACGCTCGGGCTCAACAACAACGTACACAACAACAGGGAACGGGCGATGGGTTTCATGCCTGCGGGTTCTCCGGTTCGTAAAGTTCGGGATGATCACGCTGCAGCCCGTGCAACTTGGCCAGCAACTGATCCTGTGTCTCGGGGATGTCCGGGTCCGGGTCGATGCATTCGACCGGGCAGACCACCACGCACTGCGGCTCGTCGAAATGGCCGACGCATTCGGTGCAACGGGCCGGATCGATCACGTAGATCGTCTCGCCCATTGAAATGGCCTGGTTCGGGCAGGCGGGCTCACAGACGTCGCAGTTGACGCAGAGCTCATTGATTTTCAGGGACATGCCACTTCCTGCCTTCCCGTTGCGACGGGACATTCAACCAACCACGCCGCTCCCGGTGCAGGAGCGGCCTCAGCCGCGAGGCTGACAAGGCTTCCACGAAGGAACGCCTGCAATCACATCATCGCCGGTGTTGCCTGCGTCGCCTCCAACGCCCGCCACCGGCGCCTTGAAGCAAGGCAGGGCCGCATCGCGGCCCTACCCCATGGCATTACTTGGCTTCGACGAAGATGTAGTCGGCGCCGGTCGGCTTGACGATGGTCTGCACGCGGGCGTTGTCGGCGGCATCGCCGATGAACACCACGCGTACGTTCTTCATCGAATCAGCCTGCACGCCCTTGAAGGCGGCTTCGATCATGTCGGCCATCTTGGCCGAGGCCGAGGAACCGAAGGCCAGCATGTTGCCCGGCTGGATGCCACGGCCGATGGCGGTGGTGGCGCTCTCGACCTGGCGGTCGTACTTGGCGGCGAATTCCGGGTCCGATTCCGGCGGGAGGTAGTACAGGAACGGGCTGGCGGTGATGTTGCCCATGTTCTGCACGGCCACGGCCTGCAGGTACTTCTTCCAGCCCGCATCGTCGTCCTTGGCCGGGGCAACCAGCGCCTGCTGGGCTTCCGCCACCGGAGCGGCCTCTTCCTTCTTGCAGGCGGTGAAGGCCAGCACCATCGAAGCGGCCAGTATCACGCGCATCGTGTTCTTCATGTTTCTTCTCCCTTTTGAGGTTCTGTACGGCTGTTCGGATGTTTCACTTGCCCGCGCGGGCTTCGCGGGCCTTACGCAACGCTTCCAGCACGGTGGCCGGCACGAAGCCGGACACATCGCCCCCCAGCCGGGCGATTTCGCGCACCAGCGAGGAGGAGATGAAGCTGTGCTGCTCCGACGGGGTCAGGAACAGGGTCTCGACCTCGGGGATCAGGTGGCGGTTCATGCTCGCCATCTGGAACTCGTATTCAAAATCGGACACCGCGCGCAGGCCACGCAGCAGCACGCCGCCATGGCAGGCGCGCACGAAATGGGCCAACAGGGTGTCAAAGCCCACGACTTCCACGTTGTCGTGGTGCTGCAGGGCTTCCACCGCCAGCGACACACGCAGCTCCAGCGGCAACGTGGGGCCCTTGGACGGGCTCTGCGCCACGCCGACCACGATCTTCTCGAACAGCGGCGCAGCGCGGTTCACCAGGTCGATGTGACCGTTGGTGATCGGGTCGAACGTACCCGGGTAAACGGCAATGCGGCGGTTGGGCGTGGTCATGCGGGTTCAGTCGCGTTCATGTCGCCGCGAAGTGTAACAGTGGCTTGCCGATACAGGGCATAGGCCACATCGCGGGTCCCCCCTTCGCGGTGCAGGCTCCAGCCTGCCGGCAGTGCCGGCATCGATCCGGCCGGGGCCTCCATGTACAACCAGGCATCGTCGGCCAGGTGCCGTGGCAGGCGCGCGATCACCTGTTCCCACAGACCTGCCGCGAACGGGGGGTCCAGGAACACGATGTCGGCCCGCGCCGGCGATGCACTTTCCAGCCAGCGCAGGGCGTCGCCGCTGACCACCTCCACCTGCGCGGCCGCATCCAGCCGGGACACCATGCCCCGCAATGCCGCCACCAGGCCCGGGTCGCGTTCGACCAGCTGCGCCGAGGCCGCGCCGCGCGACACCGCTTCCAGCCCCAGCGCACCGCTGCCGGCAAACAGGTCCAGGACCCGCGCACCGGGCAACTTGGGCATCAACCAATTGAACAGGGTCTCGCGGACCCGGTCGCTGGTGGGACGCAGCCCCTGGACCTGCGGCACCTGCAGGCGGGTATTGCGCCAGCGGCCACCGATGATGCGCACCTGCCCGGTACCCGTCGGCGGCGCACCGCCAGCGCGCCCACGGCTCATGCGGCCCCTCCCGGCAGGGCCAATGGCAACGGTCGGCGAAGGGAAGGCATCGGCAGGCACCCACAGGACAGCTGAATCAGGCCGCAGATGATAGACCAGCCCCCCGTCCCGGGTGCCGACCTTGAAAATCGCCCATTCACCCCTACCCCTGTGTCAGCCGCCGCGCCGGGCGCGGCACCTCAGCCACGGAGCATCCCCGACCGATGAACGCACAGAGCCACAAGGAAACCCGCGGGTTCCAGACCGAGGTGAAGCAGCTGCTGCACCTGATGATCCACTCGCTGTACTCGAACAAGGAGATCTTCCTGCGCGAGCTGGTGTCCAACGCCGCCGATGCCAGCGACAAGCTGCGCTTCGAGGCGCTGACCCGGCCGGAGCTGCTGGAAGGCAACGGCGAGCTGCGCATCCGCATCGAGGCCGACCCGGCCGCCCGCACCCTGACCATCGACGACAACGGCATCGGCCTGAGCCGCGATGAAGCCATCGCCCACCTGGGCACCATCGCCAAGTCCGGCACCGCCGAGTTCCTGAAGAACCTGTCCGGCGACCAGAAGAAGGACTCCAACCTGATCGGCCAGTTCGGCGTGGGCTTCTACTCGGCCTTCATCGTCGCCGACCAGGTCGACGTGTACAGCCGTCGCGCCGGCCTGCCGGCCAGCGAGGGCGTGCACTGGTCCTCGCGCGGCGAAGGCGAGTTCGAGGTGGAAACCATCGACAAGCCCGAGCGCGGCACCCGCATCGTGCTGCACCTGAAGGAAGGCGAGGAAGGCTTCACCGACGGCTGGCAGCTGCGCAGCCTGATCAAGAAGTACTCCGACCACATCGGCCTGCCGATCGAGCTGCAGAAGGAACACCACGGCGAGGAAGCCGACGCGCCGGCCGCCCCGGAGTGGGAAACCGTCAACCGCGCCAACGCGCTGTGGACCCGTTCCAAGTCCGAGATCTCCGACGAGGAGTACAAGGAGTTCTACAAGCACATCGCGCATGACCCGGCCGACCCGCTGGCGTGGAGCCACAACAAGGTCGAGGGCAAGCTCGAGTACACCTCGCTGCTGTACACCCCGGGTCGTGCGCCATTCGACCTGTACCACCGCGATGCGCCGAAGGGCTTGAAGCTCTACGTGCAGCGCGTCTTCATCATGGACCAGGCCGAGCAGTTCCTGCCGCTGTACCTGCGCTTCATCAAAGGCGTGGTCGATTCCAACGACCTGCCGCTGAACGTCTCGCGCGAGATCCTGCAGTCCGGCCCGGTGATCGACTCGATGAAGTCCGCGCTGACCAAGCGTTCGCTGGACATGCTGGAAAAGCTGGCCAAGGACCAGCCCGAGGCCTACGCCGGCTTCTGGAAGAACTTCGGCCAGGTGCTGAAGGAAGGCCCGGCCGAGGACTTCAACAACCGCGAGAAGGTCGCCGGCCTGTTGCGCTTTGCTTCCACGCATGACGCCAGCGGCGAGCAGAGCGTGGCGCTGGCCGACTACATCGGCCGCATGATCGAAGGCCAGGACAAGATCTATTACCTGACCGGCGAGAGCTTCCAGCAGGTCAAGGACAGCCCGCACCTGGAAGTGTTCCGCAAGAAGGGCATCGAAGTGCTGCTGATGACCGACCGCATCGACGAGTGGCTGATGAGCTACCTGCACGAGTTCGATGGCAAGTCGTTCGTGGACATCGCCCGTGGCGACCTGGACCTGGGGAAACTCGAAACCGAGGAAGACAAGAAGGCGCAGGAAGAAGTCGCCAAGACCAAGGAAGCCCTGGTCACGCGTCTGAAGTCAGCATTGGGCGAGGACGTGGCGGAAGTGCGCGTCTCGCACCGCCTGACCGACTCCCCGGCCATCCTGGCCATCGGCGAGCAGGACCTGGGCCTGCAGATGCGCCAGATCCTGGAAGCCAGCGGCCAGAAGGTGCCGGACAGCAAGCCGGTGTTCGAGTTCAACCCGGCCCACCCGCTGATCGAGAAGCTGGATGCCGAGGCCGACACGGACCGCTTCAACGACCTGGCCCACGTGTTGTTCGACCAGGCCGCGCTGGCCGCGGGCGACAGCCTGAAGGACCCGGCCGGCTACGTCCGCCGCCTCAACAAGCTGCTGCTGGAGCTGTCGGTCTGATTGACCGGGAGCGGGCCTTTGGCCCCCTCCCTTTCGCGCAGCGAAGGGGAGGGTTGGGGAGGGGTAAGCATTTCATCCCACCCCAGCAATACAGCCGCCGCCCCGCGCGCCGGCCGTTGCGCTGACGCAAGGGGCGTTCATCGGGGCGCGAACCCGTGGTTCGCGAGTGCCCCTCTTCACCCCGTAAACGGGAGAGGGGCTTGAGCCCCCACCCTTTCGCGCAGCGAAGGGGTGGCTTGGCGAGGGGCAAGCTTTTCACCCCACCCCGGCGACACAACCGCCGGTGGTAGCATATGCATCTGATTTCAGGCCTTTTTCCTCCATGTTCAGCTTTTTCCGCCGCAAGAAGACCGACGACGCACAACCGCCTGCAAAGCCGTCCACGCTGAGCGCGGAAGACCTGGCCGCCGCGTTCCCGAAGGCACCGGCCGAAGCCTCGGCAGAAGCCGACCTCGCCGAGGCGTTCGTCCAGCCTCCGGTTGAAGCGCCTGCCGCAGAAGCCGTCATCGCCGAAACCCCGGCCCAGGCCGAGCCGGCCACCGAAGCCGCGCCGGAGCCCATCGTCGTTGCCGAACCCGCGCCGGTCGCAAGCGCACCTGCGCCCCAGGCGGAGGTGGTACCCGCTGCCGCCCCCCTCGCCATTGAAGACGTCGCCGCATCGAGCGCGACCGAAACCGATGACGCCCTGATCCCCGCCAACGCCGCGCCCGCTGCTCCGGCCGGCAAGGTCGGCTGGCGCGACCGCCTGCGCAACAGCGTGTTCGCCCGCAGCTTCGGCGGCCTGTTCTCGCGCAACCCCAAGCTCGACGACGACCTGCTGGACGAGATCGAGACCGCGCTGATCACCGCCGACGTCGGCGTACCGGCCACCACCGCACTGGTGGAAAGCCTGCGCAAGCGCATGAAGTCGCGTGAATTCGCCGATGCCAACGCCCTGCTGGCTGCACTGCGCGCCGACCTGATCGCGCTGCTGCAGCCGGTGTCCCAGCCGTTGGTCATCGACACCCAGGCCAAGCCGTTCGTGATCCTCACCGTTGGCGTCAACGGCGTGGGCAAGACCACCACCATCGGCAAGCTGGCCAAGCGCTTCAAGGACCAGGGTCACAGCCTGATGCTGGCCGCCGGTGACACCTTCCGCGCCGCTGCCGTGGCCCAACTGCAGATCTGGGGCGAGCGCAACGGCGTGGCCGTGGTCGCACAGGGCCAGAATGCCGACGCCGCCTCGGTCGCCTTCGACGCATTGCAGGCCGGCAAGGCGCGCGGCACCAGCGTGCTGATCGCCGACACCGCCGGCCGCCTGCACACGCAGACCGGCCTGATGAACGAGCTGAGCAAGATCCGCCGCGTGCTCGGCAAGATCGACGACACCGCACCGCACGAAGTGCTGATGGTCATCGACGGCACCACCGGCCAGAACGCGCTGTCACAAGTGCGTCAGTTCCATGCCGCCGCCGGCGTCACCGGCCTGGTGGTGACCAAGCTGGACGGCACCGCCAAGGGCGGCGTGGTATTCGCGCTGGCCCGCGAGTTCGGCATCCCGATCCGCTTCGCCGGCATCGGCGAGCGCCCGGAAGACCTGCGCGTGTTCGACCCGGAAGCCTTCGTCGACGCCCTGCTGCCGCAGGCGCTGGGCAGCAACTGACCTGAAGCCCCTCTCCCGCGTGCGGGAGAGGGGTTGTGGGGTGAGGGCCCACGGGAGCGAAGCCCCCACGCAGCACCAGCGCCCCCCCTGCCCTCATCCGCCCCTTCGGGGCACCTTCTCCCGCAGGGAGAAGGGCTTCAAAGTCGCCATCGCCTGCGAGTCCATGTCCAGCTTCCCCAGCCAACTACTGACCTGGTTCGACCAGCACGGACGCCATGACCTGCCGTGGCAGCATCCGCGTTCGCCGTACCGGGTGTGGCTGTCGGAGATCATGCTGCAGCAGACCCAGGTGGCCACGGTCATCCCGTACTTCCACCGCTTCATGCAGGCATTCCCCACCCTTCCTGATCTGGCCAGGGCCGACAACGACACGGTGATGGCCAACTGGGCCGGCCTGGGCTACTACGCCCGCGCCCGCAACCTGCATGCCGCGGCGAAGCAATGCCTCGAACGGCATGACGGTGACCTGCCACGTGACTTCAATGCCCTGCTCGCCCTGCCCGGGATCGGTCGCAGCACTGCCGGCGCCATCCTCAGCCAGGCCTGGAACGACCCGTTCCCGATCCTTGATGGCAACGTGAAGCGCGTGCTGACCCGTTACCACGGCATCGTCGGCTTCCCCGGCCAGCCGGCCATCGAGAAGCAGCTGTGGGGGCTGGCCATCGACCATGTCGCAAACGTGCCAGCCGGACGCATGGCCGACTACACCCAGGCGCAGATGGACTTCGGCGCCACGCTTTGCACGCGCTCAAAGCCCGCATGCATCCTGTGCCCGGTGCAGGACAGCTGCGTCGCGCATGCCCAGGGACTGGTTGATTCACTGCCGACGCCCAAGCCCAGCAAGACCCTGCCCGAGCGCGAAGCCACTGCTTTGCTGCTGGAAGACACGCAAGGCCGCATCCTGTTGCTCAAGCGTCCACCGACCGGCATCTGGGCATCGCTGTGGACACTGCCACAAGCCGATACCGATGCCGAAATGCGGCAATGGTTCGCAGGCAACATCGTCGGTGACTACGACAACGCTGACGAACTGCCACTGATCGTTCACACCTTCAGCCATTACCGGCTGCATCTGCAGCCATTGAACGCGCGCAAGGTCGCCCTGCGCGCCAAGGTTGGCGACAATGACGGCCTGCGCTGGGTTTCACGCGCCGAACTGGCCGACGTTGGCCTGCCCGCTCCGATCCGCAAACTGCTTGAGCGCCATCGCGCGCACTGAACCCACAGGATTACGCCATGCCCCGTTCCGTCTTCTGCCAGTACGAACAACGCGAAACCGAAGGTCTGGACTTCGTGCCCTACCCCGGTGAACTGGGCCAGCGCATCTTCGCCAACATCGGCAAGCAGGCGTGGGCCAGCTGGCTGGCGCACCAGACCATGCTGATCAACGAAAACCGGCTGTCGCCACGCGACCCGAAACACCGCGCATTCCTGGAAGAAGAACTCGTGAAGTACCTGTTCTCCGGCGGTGCCGAGAAGCCTGCCGGTTACGTCGCCCCCGAGGCCTGACACCGGGCAGGACGAGAGGTGCCGGGCCATGCCCGGCACCTGACGCCGCCAGCAACACCCCGCGGCGCCTGGCGCCGCCCTACCGTGTTGGTTACTTGTCGTCGGCCGCCTGGTCGGCGGCACGCTCGGCGGCCTTGGCCTCGCGCAGTTCCTTCTCCGACGCCCGCAGCGCCTTCACGTCCAGCGGCTGGATGCTCTCGATGCGGCATGGCACACGACCGACCGGCCCGCTGCCCAACACCACCACGCGGTCAAAACGTGCCGACACCTGGCCCATCATGTTGGTGATGCTGATGGCCGGCGCGTAGGACAGGTCCATGCATGGCCCACTCAGGCTCAGCAGCCACGCCTCGCTCGGCTTGGTCCAGACCGCCAACGCACTGTCACCCAGTTCGGTCCAGCCGTTGAACGAACCGAAGTACCGGAAGCTGTTCACCGGCGCGCCGGCATGGGCGCGGTACAACTCCAGCCGCTCGCTGCTGCTCAGCTTCCCTGCCGTGGCACAGCCGGCCAAGGCTGCGGCAGCCATCAATGCGACAAGCACCTTCTTCATGGCACGACTCCTCTTACCAGGAAAGAAAACCACACGACATCCAGGCAGGATCATCCTCCCGTCCGGGTGAATTGGCGAGAAACATCCCCGGCCTCAGACCTCGCTGCGCTCCAGCTGGTGCAGGCGGCCCTCGCGCAGCTCCAGCACCCGATCCAACTTGCGGGCCAGGCTGCGGTCATGGGTGACCAGCACCAGGCTGGTCTGGTACCTGCGGTTCAATGCCAGCATCAGCTCGAACACGGTGCCCGCGGTCTTGTCATCCAGGTTGCCGGTGGGTTCGTCACCCAGGATGCAGGCAGGATTGTTGACCAGCGCCCGCGCCACCGCAGCACGCTGGCGCTCGCCACCGGACAGCTCGCCCGGCTTGTGGTGCACGCGATGTCCCAGCCCCACGGCCTCCAGTATTTCGGTCGCCCGTTGACGGGCGGCGACAACCCTCTTCCGCCCACTCCAGTACGAGATGACACCCACCCCGAGCAGTCCTGCAAGCCACACCCCCAAGGCAAGCCACAGGAAGATCCAGTGCCCGGTCCTGACCGAGGCCAGCGTGGCGAAACAGACCGTCGCAATGCTCGTGGCCACCCAGCGGCGTGCGGGGACAGAGCTCTTCTCATCCAGCATCACCGGCATCATCACGTTTTCCAGCGCGGTGAACTCCGGCAGCAGGTGATGAAACTGGTAGACGAAGCCCAGCGAGCGGTTACGCAGGCGACCGCGCTCGGTGTCGGACAACGCCGACATCCGGTGCCCGGCCACGTAGACCTCGCCCGCGGTGGGAATATCCAGGCCACCCAGCAGGTGCAGCAACGTGCTCTTGCCGGCACCGGACGCACCGACGATGGCGACCGTCTCGCCGGGCTTCACGTCCAGGTCCAGCCCATCGAACACCGGCGTGTGCATCTTGCCCTCGGCGTAGGTCTTGCCCAGGCCCTCGGCGCGGATCACGGATTCCATCGGGTTCTTACTCATAACGCAGCGCCTCGGCCGGTTGGGTGCGGGCGGCGCGCCACGCGGGGTACAGGGTGGCTACGAAGCTCATCAGCAACGCCACGGCGGTGATGATGACGATGTCACTGGTCTGCATGTCGGTCGGCAGGCCGGTGATGTAGTACACGTCTTCCGGCAGCAGCTTGATGTTGAAGGCCGACTCGATCAGGCCGAGGATGCGCTCCAGGTTGAGCGTCAGGGTGATGCCACCGAGCACGCCGGCAATCGTGCCGAACACGCCGATCAGCGTGCCCTGCACCATGAACACCTGCATCACCCCGCCCGGGGTCAGGCCCAGCGTGCGCAGGATCGCGATGTCGGCCTGCTTGTCGGTGACCAGCATCACCTGCGAGGACACCAGGTTGAAGGCGCCCATGGCGATGATCAGCGACAGCAGGATGCCCATCACCGTCTTTTCCATGCGCAGCGAGTGGTACAGGTTGGCGTTCTCCTGGGTCCAGTCGCTGACCCGGTAGTAGCCGTTGAGGTTGATCGCCAGATCGCGGGCCACGGTGTAGGCCTGGTCCATGTCATGCATCTTCAGGCGTACGCCGGTGACGCCGTCCATGCGCAGCACGCGCTGCATGTCCTGCATGTTGACGAAGGCCAGGCCGCGGTCGACCTCGTTGGAACCGGCCTCGAAGATGCCGCTGACGGTGAAGCGCTTGACCCGCGGCATCGCACCCATCGGCGTGCCCTGCACCTCGGCCAGCGTGGCGACCACGTTGTCGCCCACGTCCACGCCCAGCCACAAGGCCAGTTCCTTGCCCAGCACGATGTTGAACTCGCCCGGCTTCAGATCATCCAGCGAGCCCTTCTGCATCTTGTCGGCCAGCACCGACACCTTGGGCTCCTGCGCGGGATCCACGCCCTGCACGATGGCACCCTGCACGCGCGGGCCGGCCAACATGCCCTGGATCTCGATGTAGGGTGCGGCACCGGCCACGCGCGGGTCCTTGATCGCCACATCGATGGCGTGCTGCCAGTTCGTCATCGGCTCGCCATCGGCGCTGACGGTGGCGTGCGCCGACATCTGCAGCAGGCGATCGCGGATTTCCTTCTGGAAGCCGCTCATGACCGCCAGTGTGGTGATCAGCACGGTCACGCCCAGCGCGATGCCGAGGATCGAGGCCATGGAGATGAAGGAGATGAAGCCGTTGCGGCGCTTGGCTCGCAGGTAACGCAATCCGATTGCGACGGGTAAGGGTTTGAACATGCGCGTGTGCCCGGGAAGTGCCGCTATGGTGCCATTGTCCCTGCTTGGCGGGAAACGGCATGGGCGCGCACGGCCAGACGCAGTTCACGTCGTCGTGCCTGCGGCAGGTTGTCCGGCCCGAACAGCAGGCAGCCCCGTCGCCCGTCGGATTGCCAGCGCAGCAGTACCAATGGCCCGCGTTCGAGCAGTTCCAGCCTATCCAGCGGCCGGTCGTCCAGCCGGGCCGGCTGCGCGCCGGCGGGGATCAGCAGTTGCACCACCGGCCGCTGCCATTCGCGGCGCACCAGCCGCCACGACCCTGCCAGCCCGAGCACGGCCAACGGCCAGGCCACGGGGGCCTGCAGGTCACACGTCAATACCGCCAATGCGGCCAGCCCTCCCAGCAGCGTCAGCGCGGCCAGCAGCCAGCGTGACGGCCGGCACTCACACCGGAAGGGAGCGGATATAGGAGAGCAGCTCTGCCTGCGGCGCATCCGGACAGGCCTCGTAGCCCATGGACCAACGCCACAACTTATCGTCTTCGGTTTCCAGCAACTGCAGGAAAACCGCGCGTTCTTCGGCAGGCGCCTGCAGCCAGCGACGGTCAAGGTACCGGCCGAACAACTGGTCGAGCTCGCGCATGCCGCGCCGGCAACGCCAACGCAGCTTCTTCAACAGGATTTCGTCTTCGGTCTGCATGGCTTCGGATACCTCGGATACCAAAGCCCCTCTCCCGCCGGGAGAGGGGTTGGGGTGAGGGTTGGAGCGAAGCTCCCGCGAAATCGATGGCAGCAGGCGTCGCCCCTACCCTCTTCCGCCCCTTCGGGGCACCTTCTCCCCAAGGGAGAAGGCATAACGCATCAGGCGCGGCGCGCCATCATCAGCTTCTTGATCTCGGCAATCGCCAGCGCCGGGTTCAGGCCCTTCGGGCAGGTGCGGGCGCAGTTCATGATCGTGTGGCAGCGGTACAGCTTGAACGGATCTTCCAGATCGTCCAGGCGCGAACCGGTGTCCTCGTCACGCGAGTCGATGATCCAGCGGTAGGCCTGCAGCAGGATCGCCGGGCCCAGGTAACGCTCGCCGTTCCACCAGTAGCTCGGGCAGCTGGTCGAGCAGCACGCACACAGGATGCACTCGTACAGGCCGTCCAGCTTCTCGCGGTCTTCCGGCGACTGCAGGCGCTCGCGGTCCGGCGGTGCCGGGGTCTGGGTGCGGATCCACGGCTTGATCGAGGCGTACTGCGCGTAGAAGTGGGTCAGGTCCGGAACCAGATCCTTGACCACGTCCATGTGCGGCAGCGGGTAGATCGGCACCTCTGCCTTGCCGCAATCGGCGATGGCGCGGGTGCAGGCCAGCGTGTTGGTGCCGTCGATGTTCATCGCGCACGAACCGCAGATACCTTCGCGGCAGGAGCGACGGAAGGTCAGGGTCGGGTCGATCTCGTTCTTGATCTTGATCAGCGCGTCCAAGACCATCGGGCCGCACGCATCGAGGTCGATCTCGTAGGTGTCGGTACGCGGATTCTGGTCGTCGTCAGGGCTCCAGCGATAGATCTTGAAGGTACGCGTGTTCTTCGCGCCGCCCTTGGCGGGGAAGTGCTTGCCCTTGGTGATCCGGGAGTTCTTCGGAAGTGCAAATTCAGCCATGTTCGTAGGTTCCCCGGATCAGTAGACGCGCGGCTTCGGCGGCACGACGGACACGTCATCGCTGAGCGTGTACATGTGCACCGGACGGTAGTCGAAGCTGCACTTGCCCTTGTCGTCGACGGTGACCAGCGTGTGCTTCTGCCAGTTGACGTCGTCGCGGTCCGGGAAGTCCTCGTGCGCATGGGCGCCGCGGCTTTCCTTGCGCTGTTCGGCCGAGTTGATGGTCGCAACGGCGTTGAGCAGCAGGTTGTTCAGTTCGTAGGTCTCGATCAGGTCCGAGTTCCAGACCAGCGAACGGTCGGAGACCTTGACGTCCTGGAACGAGTCGAACACCTCGGCCATCTTCTTGCAGCCTTCCTCCAGCGTCTTGCTGGTACGGAACACGGCAGCATCGTTCTGCATCGTGCGCTGCATGTTGTCGCGGATGACCGCGGTCGGCGTATCGCCATTGGCGTGGCGCAGCTTGTCCAGCAGGCCCAGCGCCTTGTCGCAGGCATCGGACGGCAGGGTCTTGTGCGAGGCACCCGGCTTGATCGTCTCGGCGCAGCGGTTGGCCACGGCGCGACCGAACACCACCAGGTCGAGCAGCGAGTTGGAGCCCAGGCGGTTGGCGCCGTGCACCGACACGCAGGCCGCTTCGCCGATGGCGTACAGGCCCGGCACCACGGCATCCGGGTTGTCGCCGACCTTGCGCACCACTTCGCCGTGGTAGTTGGTCGGGATGCCCCCCATGTTGTAGTGGACGGTCGGGATCACCGGGATCGGCTGCTTGTGCACGTCGACGCCGGCGAAGATGCGGGCGCTCTCGGCGATGCCCGGCAGCTTCTTGTCGATCACGCCCGGGCCCAGGTGGGTCAGGTCGAGCAGGATGTGATCCTTGTGCTCGCCGACGCCGCGGCCTTCGCGGATTTCGATGGTCATCGAACGCGACACCACGTCACGCGATGCCAGGTCCTTGTAATGCGGTGCATAGCGTTCCATGAAACGCTCGCCGCTGCTGTTGCGCAGGATGCCGCCCTCGCCTCGCACGCCTTCGGTGATCAGGCAGCCGGCGCCGTAGATGCCGGTCGGATGGAACTGCACGAATTCCATGTCCTGCAGCGGCAGGCCGGCACGGGCCACCAGGCCACCGCCGTCACCGGTACAGGTGTGCGCCGAGGTGGCGCTGAAGTAGGCACGGCCATAGCCGCCGGTGGCCAGCACCACGCCCTGCGAACGGAACAGGTGCAGGGTGCCTTCGGCCATGTCCAGGGCGAGCACGCCGCGGCAGACGCCTTCGTCGTCGAAGATCAGGTCGAGTGCGAAGTACTCGATCATGAACTGCGCGTTGTGCGCCAGCGACTGCTGGTACAGGGTATGCAGGATGGCGTGGCCGGTACGGTCGGCGGCGGCGCAGGTACGCTGCGCGGACGGGCCTTCACCGTACTTGGTGGTCATGCCACCGAAAGGACGCTGGTAGATCTTGCCTTCTTCGGTGCGCGAGAACGGAACGCCGTAGTGTTCCAGCTCGATGATGGCCGGGATGGCCTCGCGGCACATGTACTCGATGGCGTCCTGGTCACCCAGCCAATCCGAGCCCTTGATGGTGTCGTAGAAGTGGTAGCGCCAGTCGTCCTCGCCCATGTTGGCCAGCGCGGCGGAGATGCCACCCTGCGCTGCAACGGTGTGCGAGCGGGTCGGGAAGACCTTGGTGATGCAGACGGTTTGCAGGCCCTTCTGGGCCAGGCCGAAGGTCGCACGCAGGCCAGCGCCACCGGCGCCGACGACCACCATGTCGACCTTGTGTTCAGTGATGTTGTAAGCGGACATGTATCAGTTCCCAAGCGCGATGCGGGCGACCGCGAAGATGCTGACGATCGCGCCGAGCACGGCGACGAACTTGACCGTGGTCTGCAGGGCCAGGGCCATCAGCGAGTTGTGGATGTAATCCTCGAGCACCACCTGCAGGCCAAGCTGGGCGTGCCAGAACATGGCGACCAGGAAGCCGACCAGCAGGATTGCATTCCACGGCTTGGAAACAGTTTCCACGGCGGTGACGTAGTCGGCGCCGAGCAGGCTCAGCACCAGGCACAGGAACCAGATGGTCAGCGCGACCAGCGCGGTGGCGGTCAGGCGCTGGTGGATGAAGTGCTCGGTGCCGGACTTGGAGCTGCCCAGGCCGCGTGCATTCTTGAGCGGGGTACGGAACTTGCTCATGCGGCGGCTCCCATGCAGACGTAGGCCCAGATCGCGGCGGTGATGACCAGCGAGGCGATCACCGAGATCCAACTGCTACGGATGAAGGTGGGCTTGGCGTAGCCGATGGCGAAGTCCTGCACGATGTGGCGGATGCCATTGCACAGGTGGTAGGCGAAGCACCAGCTCCAGCCAAACAGGATCACCTTGCCGTACCAGGCGCTGGCGTGGGTGGTGAAGCAGCTCCAGGACTCAGGGCCCATCATCAGGGCGAGCAAACCGCCTGCGATGATCAGGGCGCCGACAGCCAGAATGATGCCGGTGGCTCGATGCAGGATCGAGGTGGCCATCTGGATCTGCCAGCGATACACCTGCAGGTGCGGAGAAAGGGGGCGGGGTCTGTTCGCCATTCGCTGACTCGTTATCTCGGCTGGGCGGCACAATGCCGCGTTGGCTCAACGCTGCTCAGAAATCGATGCAGCGCCCGTTTTTTTCCCAATCGCCATATCGCACCGGATCAAGTCCGCCGCGACCACCGATTTCCTGCGGCACCGGCGTGGCCTCGGGAAGCGGCTGCTTCTCGGGGGTCGACGGGGCTTCAGCTTCGGTCTCTGGAGTGGGGGTTGTTTGGCCTATCATGGTCGGTCTCGCAACGCACAAATTTTAGTCCCCAGTCACGTGTCTGACAACCTCGCCCCCGCTTTCAACGGTTTCCGCACATTGGCCATGGCGCAGATCGTGCGCCTTTCCGGCCCGGATGCGGTCGCTTTCGCCCAGGCCCAGTTCGCCAACGACATCCCTTCGCTGGCCGATGGCCATTGGCAATGGAGCGCCTGGCTGACCGCCAAGGGCCGCGTGATCGCCATCTTCCAGCTGCTGCGGCTGGATGCGCAGGAGCTGCTGCTGGTCTGCCACGACGGCGGCGCGGCGGCCATCGCCGAGCAGCTGCGCCGCTTTGTGTTCCGTCGCAAGGTGGTGGTCAGCCATGCCGACACACTGAGCGTGAATGCGGCGCTGCAGGCCCCGACCGAGGCCGATGGTGCGCGGATCGCGCAGGGCGACGGTGACGTGGTCGAGCTGGATGTCGGCAGCCTGGCCCTGCCCCGCACCCTGCTGCTCGGGCCGGCAACCGCGGCCGCCACCCCCGGCGAGGAGCTGGCCTGGCGGCAGAGCGACCTGCGCTTCGGGCTGCCGCGATTGGTGGATGCCCAGCGCGAGCAATGGACGCCCCAGCAACTGGGGCTGGACCGGCTGGCCGCCTACAGCGTGAAGAAGGGCTGCTATCCCGGCCAGGAAATCGTGGCCCGCACCCATTTCCTGGGCAAGGCCAAGCGCTCGCTGGCCCTGTTGCACACCGTGGCCACGCCCGAAGCCGGTACCGCGGTCAGCCAGAACGGCGCCACCATCGGCAGCGTGGCCAGTAGCGCTGGCGTGCTGGCGCTGGCCGTCCTGCCGCTGGAGATGGCCGAGGGCCCGCTGCAGGTCCTCGACGCGGACGCCCACATCATGCCGCTGCTGGACGGCCTGGCGCGTTGAGCCGGGTGCCGGGGCTCAACCAGCCCCAGGCGCCTCGATGCGATTGCCGCTGGCGGCATCGAAGAAGTGCAGCGCCGACGGTCTTACCGCCACCTGCAGTTCCTGCCCGACCTGCGGCAGGGCCTGCGGCGCCACCCGGATGACCAGCGCCTGCGCGCCGAGGCGCAGATTCACGAACATCTCGTTGCCCACCGGCTCGATCCCCTCGATCCGCGCGGCGAACGCTCCCTCCCCGGCGCTAGGCTGCAGGTGCTCCGGCCGCACGCCCACCGCCAGTTCGCGGCCCACCCATTCCGGCGCGACCACCGCCGCTCCCAGCGGCACCTCGGTGCCGTCGCCCAGCCGCAACCAGGCCGCCCCCTGCGCGTCCCGGTGCAGCACGCCGCGCAGCACGTTCATCGCCGGACTGCCGAGGAAGCCGGCCACGAACAGGTTGGCCGGGCGGTCGTAGAGCGCCATCGGCGTGTCGATCTGCTGGATCACGCCTTCGTTCAACACCACGATCCGCTGGCCGAGCGTCATCGCTTCGACCTGGTCGTGGGTGACGTAGATCATCGTGCTGCCCAGCTTGCGATGCAGCTGGGCGATCTCGGTGCGCACGGTATGGCGCAGCTTGGCATCCAGATTGGACAGCGGCTCGTCGAGCAGGAACACCTCCGGCTCGCGCACCAGCGCACGCCCCAGCGCCACGCGCTGGCGCTGGCCGCCGGACATCGCGCGCGGCAGCTTGTCCAGCATCGTCGTCAGGCCCAGCGCGTCGGCGGCGCCCTGCACGCGGCGCTGCACCTCGGCCTTGTCATGGCCTCGTAGCTTCAGGCCGAAGGCCAGGTTCTCGGCGACGGTCATGTGCGGGTACAGCGCGTAGTTCTGGAACACCATGGCGATGTCCCGGTCCTTCGGAGCCACGTCGTTGACGACACGATCACCGATACGCAGCGTGCCGGCGCTGATGTCCTCCAGCCCGGCCACCATCCGCAACAGTGTGGACTTGCCACAACCCGATGGCCCGACCAGCACCATCAACTCGCCGTCGGCGATCTCGAAACTGGCCCCGTGCACGGCCACCTGGCCGTTGTCGTAGACCTTGCGCACACCCTCGAAGCTCACCTTGGCCATCACCACCTCGTTGACATCGCCACATCCGGCACTGTGCCCGCAAACGGGCAAATCACTTCATGCCAATGCCTGCATTGACACAGTGCAATCGTATACATCCGAAACCGTGTGCACAGTAAGCATATTCATATGGCAACATCCCGGTTCCGTTTTTCCATTTGCCAGCCCAGATGAACATGCGGTTCCGCCCTGCGGACCGCGGCGTTCGCGGCACTGGCATTGACTGCAATGCCCCCTCCCCCGGCCCCGGCAGACGCAAGCAGCCCAAGGCTCCAGTTCCTTGAATACAAACAATTGACAACGATGTCATCCGCACACGAAACTCGAGAAATGCACGATACCCTCTTCCTGTTCGGTGCCACAGGCGATCTGGCCCAGCGCTACCTGTTCCCCTCCCTGTTGCGCCTGCTTGGCGACGGCCTGCTACCGGAAGACTTCAAGGTTCGTGCCCTGGCGCTGTCGCCGCACGACACCGCCAAGTTCCACGACATCCTGCGCCCGCGCCTGGAGCAGGCCATGCCGCAGGCCCGCCAGGAAGACATCAACGACCTGCTGCGCCGCATCGACTACCGTTCGGTGGACCTGCGCAACGCCGAGTCGGTGGCCGAGGCCGTCAAGGACCTGGTCGACCGCAGGTGCGTGAGCTACCTGGCGATCCCGCCGGGCCTGTACATCTCCACCTGCGAAGGGCTGGCCCTGGGGGGCGCGCTGGCCGCACCGCACCGGCTGATGCTGGAAAAGCCGATCGGCTCGGACAGCGCCAGCGCCGAGGAGATCCTGCAGACCATCGGCAAGTGGATCGACGAAGACCGCGTGTTCCGCCTGGACCACTACCTGGGCAAGGCCGCGGTGCAGAACCTGATGGCCCTGCGCTTCGGCAACACGCTGCTGGAGGCGGTGTGGAACCGCAACTACATCGAGTCCGTGCACATCATGGTCGCCGAGAGCGA
The DNA here is from genome assembly GCF_056393195.1 of Stenotrophomonas sp. Steno-C18. NCBI lineage: Bacteria > Pseudomonadati > Pseudomonadota > Gammaproteobacteria > Lysobacterales > Lysobacteraceae > Stenotrophomonas > Stenotrophomonas sp. Steno-C18. Next base: position 135,430 of record NZ_JBWJOX010000005.1, read on the forward strand.
CGGCGTGGATGGCCGTGACTCCTATTACTCGCGCTCCGGCGCGCTGCGCGACATGGTCCAGAGCCACATCCTGCAGCTGCTGTGCCTGGTGGCGATGGAGCCGCCGGCCTCGCTGGAAGCCGACCGCATCCGCGACGAGAAGGTGAAGGTGCTGCGCGCCCTGCGCCCGTTCGACGCCCGCCATGCGGCCAAGGATTCGGTGCGTGGCCGTTATACCGCCGGCACCATCAACGACCAGCCGGTGCAGGCCTACCAGCCGCCGGAAGGCAGCGAAGCGGAAACCTTCGTCGGCGTCACCGCGCACATCGACAACTGGCGCTGGGCCGGCGTGCCGTTCCACATGGTCACCGGCAAGCGACTGCCCGAGCGCACCACCCGCATCGAGGTCAACCTCAAGCCGGTCACGCATTGGCTGTTCGAGCGCCCGACCCGCCACCACGCCAGCGCCAACCGCCTGACCTTCCAGCTGCAGCCCCAGGAAAACATCCAGCTCGGCCTGATGAGCTCGCTGGCCGGCCCGGAATGGGGCGCGCTGGAACTGCAGCCGCTGGAACTGGAACTGTCGGTCCCGACCGGCCTGCACCGTCGCATCGCCTACGAGCGCCTGTTCCTGGACGCCTTCAACGGCAACCACGCCCTGTTCGTGCGCGACGACGAAGTGCGCGCGGCCTGGGCCTGGATCGACAGCATCAGCGATGCCTGGAAGGCCTCCGACCAGGCGATGGAACCGTACGCCGCCGGCAGCTGGGGCCCGCGTGACGCGGCCCACTTCCTGCCGGGCGACATCGTCGCCGAGGCCAGGGCCGAAGACGGGGACGCGCCGTGAGCGCGTCGACGACGGTCCTGGTCGCCGACATCGGCGGCACCAACGCCCGCTTCGCGCTGGCCGACCTCTCCCTCGCCGCCCCGTTGAACCAGGGCAGCATCGTCGAGTACCCGGTCGCACAGTTCGGCTCGCTCGCCGATGCCGCCGCCCATTACCTGCAAGAGCAGGGCGCCACTGCCAGCAGCGGCGTGTTCGCCGTGGCTGGGCGCGTGGATGGCGACGAAGCACGCATCACCAACCATCCGTGGGTGATCTCGCGCTCGCGTACCGCCGCCCAGCTGGGTTTCGAGCAGTTGCACCTGATCAACGACTTCGTCGCCCAGGCCATGTCGATCGCGCTGCTGGGGCCGGCCGACGTGGTGCAGATCGGCGGCGCCAGCTGGGAGCCGGCACCGGCCGGCGAACCCCGCAACTACTGCGTGATCGGCCCGGGTACCGGGCTGGGCGTGGGCGGCCTGGTGGTGCGCGACGGGCGCAACTACCCGCTCGCCACCGAAGGCGGCCATACCAGCTTCGCACCGGCCAACCCGGAGCAGATCCGCATCCTGGAGCTCCTCTCGGCGCAGTTCGGCCGGGTTTCCAATGAACGGCTGGTCTGTGGCCCGGGCCTGGTCAACATCCACCGCGCCTTGAGCGAGATCACCGGCACCGACCCCGGCCAGCTGGCACCGTCGGACGTGACGGCCCGCGCCGCCGCAGGCGACGCGATCGCGACCCGTGCGGTGGAAGTGTTCCTGGAGATCTTCGGTGCCGTGGCTGGCGATGCCGTGCTGGTGCAGGGCGCCTGGGATGGCGTGTTCCTGACCGGCGGGCTGGTGCCGCGCTTGCTGCAGCAACTGCAGCTGTCCGGCTTCCGCCCCCGTTTCGAAAGCAAGGGCCGCTTCACTGCGACGATGTCGCAGATTCCGTCGATGGCCATCATCCACCCCTGCCCCGGCCTGCTCGGCGCCACCGCCTACGCGCTGGACCTGCAGCACGCTACACGAGGAACCCCCGCATGAACGCCGCTGTTTCCGACCGCATCACGCTTGTCCGCCACGGCAACGACGAGGACTGGACCGAAAGCGTAGCCAAGGAAATGGCGGGCTTCCTGCAACAGGACATCAAGCAGCACGGCCGCGCCCGCATGCTCCTGTCCGGCGGTACCACGCCGGCACCGGTATACGAGATGCTGTCCGAGCAGCCGCTGGAATGGGCGCGCGTGGAGGTGGGCCTGGCCGACGAGCGCTGGCTCTCGCCGCAGGACCATGACAGCAATGCATGGCTGGTGCGCAACAGCTTCCTCAAGCTCGCCGAGGGCGCGCATTTCGACCCGCTGGTGCGGGTCGGCAGGCCGATCGCCGAGTGCGTGCACACCGCCAACCTGCTGGCCGAGCATGCGCTGCCGGCCACGCTGGTGGTGCTGGGCATGGGCAACGACGGGCATACCGCTTCGCTGTTCCCCGGCTCGAAGGACCTGGACCGCGCGCTGCAGAGCCGCCAGGCCTATGCCGCGCTGGACGCCACCGGCTGCCCGGTGGCCAAGGACTGGCACCTGCGCATCACCCTCACCCCGCAGGGCCTGGCCCCCATCCGCCATCGCCTGCTGCTGCTGCGCGGCAAGCAGAAGCTGGAGGTGCTCGAGGCCGCGCTGGCCTCGGGCGACGTGCACACCTACCCGATCCTGGCCGCGATCAACGCGCCGGGAAACAAACTGCGCGTCCACTGGGCACCGTAATCGCGGGCGCCGGCCTTGCCGGCATCCGTCCCCCTTCCTTCAAGGCCGGCACACCGTCCGACCTCAACGCATAGCCGGTAGCCAATGAGCCTGCACCCGACCATCCACGCCATCACCGAACGCATCCGCCAGCGCAGCGCCCCGTCGCGCGCGGCCTACCTGGCCGGCATCGACGCCGCCCTGCGCGAAGGCCCGTTCCGTTCGCGCCTGAGCTGCGGCAACCTGGCCCACGCCTTCGCCGCCTGTGGCCCGACCGACAAGGGCCGGCTGCGCGGCGACGTCACCCCGAACCTGGGCATCATCACTGCCTACAACGACATGCTCTCGGCGCACCAGCCGTTCGAGCACTACCCCGAGCTGATCCGCAGCGCCGCCCGTGAACTCGGCGCGACCGCGCAGGTGGCCGGCGGCGTGCCGGCGATGTGCGACGGCGTCACCCAGGGCCGCGGCGGCATGGAGCTGTCGCTGTTCTCGCGCGACGTGATCGCCCAGTCCACCGCCATCGGGCTGAGCCATGACATGTTCGACAGCACGATCTACCTGGGCGTGTGCGACAAGATCGTGCCCGGCCTGCTGATCGGCGCGCTGGCCTTCGGCCACCTGCCGGCGGTGTTCGTGCCGGCCGGCCCGATGACCCCGGGCATCCCGAACAAGAAGAAGGCCGAGGTCCGCGAGCGCTACGCCGCCGGCGAAGCCACCCGCGAGGAACTGCTGGAAGCCGAATCGGACTCCTACCATGCCCCGGGCACCTGCACCTTCTATGGCACCGCCAACTCCAACCAGGTATTGCTGGAAGCGATGGGCGTGCAGCTGCCGGGCGCCTCGTTCGTCAACCCGGAACTGCCGCTGCGCGATGCGCTGACCCGCCAAGCCACAGCGCGCGCGCTGGAGATCAGCGCGCTGGGCCAGGACTTCCGCCCGCTCGGCCACCTGATCGACGAGCGCGCCATCGTCAACGCCGTCGTCGCGCTGATGGCCACCGGCGGCTCGACCAACCACACCATCCACTGGATCGCGGTGGCCCGTGCCGCCGGCATCGTGCTGAGCTGGGACGACATGGACCAGCTCTCGCAGATCGTGCCGCTGCTGGCCCGCGTGTACCCCAACGGTGAGGCCGACGTGAACCGTTTCGCCGCGGCCGGCGGCCCGGCGTTCGTGTTCCGTGAGCTGATGGACGCGGGCCTGATGCACGATGACCTGGCCACGGTCGCCGCTGGCGGCATGCGCGCCTTCGCGCAGGAACCGCGCCTGATCGATGGCCAGGTCGTCTACGCGCCGACCGTAACCGAGAGCGCCGACCTGGAAGTGGTACGCCCGGCGGCCGATCCGTTCGAAGCACAGGGCGGCCTGCGCCTGCTCAAGGGCAATCTCGGCAAGTCGCTGATCAAGCTGTCGGCGGTGAAGCCGCAGTACCGCACCATCGAGGCCCCGGCCGTGGTCGTCGATGCACCGCAGGCATTGAACAAGCTGCACGCCGCCGGTGCGCTGCCGCACGACTTCGTCGCCGTGGTCCGCTTCCAGGGCCCGCGCGCCAACGGCATGCCGGAACTGCATTCGCTGGCACCGCTGCTGGGCCTGCTGCAGAACCAGGGACGCCGCGTTGCGCTGGTCACCGATGGCCGCCTGTCCGGTGCCTCGGGCAAGATCCCCGCCGCGATCCATGTCACCCCGGAAGCCGCGCGCGGTGGCCCGATCGCCCGCGTGCGCGAGGGCGACATCATCCGTCTGGACGGCGAGGCCGGCACGCTGGAAGTGCTGGTGGACGCCGCCGAATGGGCCGCGCGCGGCATCGCCGCCAACACCGCGCCGGCCGGCAATGACATGGGACGCAATCTGTTCGCGATGAACCGCCGCATCGTCGGCCCGGCCGACCAGGGCGCGGTGTCGATCTCCTGCGGCCCGGCCCACCCCGATGGCAGCACCTGGGACTACGACGCCGAATACGAGCTTGGCCATGACGCCGCGGCCGCCGCTGCGCCGCACGAAGCCAAGGACGCCTGATTCCGCGTGCCGCCCGCGGCACGCTTCCGCTGCATTGAGAGGAACACGATGAGCATTGCCCAGTACCAGGATCGCGCCGAGCAGCTGCTGAGCGCCGCCGGCATCCTGCCGGTGGTTACCGTCCATACCCTGGAACAGGCCCGCGCGGTCAGCACCGCGCTGCTGGAAGGTGGCCTGCCGGCCATCGAACTGACCCTGCGCACCCCGGTGGCGATGGACGCGCTGGCCATGCTCAAGCGCGAGCTGCCCGACGTGGTGGTGGGTGCCGGCACCGTGCTGACGGTCGAGCAGATGCGCCAGGCCATCGACGTCGGCGCCGACTTCCTGGTCACCCCGGGCACCCCGGCGCACATGGCCGATGCGCTGGCCACCGCACCGCTGCCGGTGGTGCCGGGCGCGGCGTCGCCGACCGAGCTGTTGGCCCTGCTTGCCCGTGGTTTCCGCATCTGCAAGCTGTTCCCGGCCACCGCCGTGGGCGGGCTGGCGATGATCAAGGGCGTGGCCGGCCCGATCCCCGAGCTGAAGCTGTGCCCGACCGGTGGCATCACCGAAGCCACCGCCGCCGATTACCTCGCGCAGAAGAACGTGGTGTGCATCGGTGGCTCGTGGATGGTGGCCGACAGCTGGATCCGCGCTGGCCAGTGGGACGAAGTGAAGCGGTCCGCCGCCGCTGCCGCGGCGATCGTCAGGCAGGCACGCGCAGGCTGAGTTTTCCAAGTACGACGGCAGATCTCCCTCTCCCTCCGTCTACTTCACTGCGTCCCGGTGTTCGGGGCGCAGTTTTTCTTTGTGCAGGGCTGTGCGCGGATCAGGGCAATCCCTGCCCGTGGTTTCAGCGGCGCGCACGCTCGCCGCGACGCTGGTCGGCGGGCACGTCGATCTCCACCTTGGCCGGCAATTGGGTGATGCGCAGTTCGCGCCCTTCCCAGGCGGCCGGCTCCCCATTGATGCTGGCCTCGCCCGGCGCACCCTCATACGGCCACGGCAGCACCAGGCCGCCGGCCGGCAAGCGCAGCCCCTCCGGCACCTGCAGGGTCAGCTTGCGGTCACTGCGTGCGAGGCCGTACTTCACCGTCCCATGCGAGGTCCGCAGACCGTCGATGGCGATGCCCTTCCCCGCCAGCCAGTCCGCGGGCACGCCGGCCGCCAGCACGATCGCATCGTCCACCTCGCGGTTGTAGGCGAACATGTCCAACGCCGAGCGCACGAAATCCGAGGCCACCCAGGCGTGCGGCAGGTCGCCGACGAAGAACGGCTTGCGGGGCGTCGAGGACACCACTTCGGCCCATTGGTTCCAGCCCTGCGGCGCGCGGTCCTTGAAGAAGAACTCGGTCGCCGCCCAGGCGCGGATACGCCAGCCCAGGCGCACGAAGGCCGCGACATTGCGCCACTCGTAGGGCGTGTAGTCCTTCCACTGCCGCTTGCCGTCACGACGCGCCTCGAACTCGCTCCAGTAGCGTTCGAAGGTGTTGTCCAGCGCGGGCTGCGGCAGGCGGCCCTGCTCGCCGCCCGGTGCCAGCGCGATGGTGGTCGAGGTGGCATCAAAGTCCCCCAGCTCCACCGACCCGGGCAGGAAGTCGATGCCATGTGCCTGCATGCTGGCCCGCAACGACTGGTCCAGGTCCTGGCGGAACGCGTCGCGGGAGGCCGCCATCATCGCAGCGTCCTCTTCCAGCCCCAGCGCAACGGCGATGTCCGCCGCATCCTTGTAGCCGCGCAGCGCCCAGAAGTCGTCCCAGTACGAGTGCACCGGCTTGGCCGAATAGCCTTCGTGGCTGATCGAGGCCGGCATCATCCCGTAGAAGCCCGGATTGCGGGCCCGGTTGTCCTCGGTGCGCTCGCTCAGGCGCAGCTGCTCCATGTACTTCCAGGCGCCCTGCACGTGCGGCCACATCCGCTGCAGGAACTGCAGGTCGCCGGTATGCCGCCAGTACTCGGCGATGGTGTAGATCAGTTCGCCGTGACTGTCGTTCTCCGGCACCGGGTCACTGCCACGGGCATCCACGCAGCACGGCACCATGCCGCTCTCGAACTGGTACGGCGCGTACCAGTCCACGTACTGTCGCACCGCGTCGTCGCGGCCCATGCGCAGCAGGCCTTCGGAAATCATCGCGCCATCGCGGATCCAGCTGCGTGCATAGGAACGCGTGCCGGGCTGCAGGCTCGGCCCGACCCGCGAGATCAGCATGTGCGCCAGGGCGGTGCGTACGGTGTCGGCCAGCGGCTGGCCCGCCGCCGGCACCTGCAACCGCACCTGATCCAGCTTCTGCCGCCACTGTGCAGCCACCTGCTGCTGCGCCTTGTCCACGTCGAACCCGGCCGGCGGCCGCCAATCGCCGACCTGCGGCAACACCAGCGCCACCTCGCGGCTCTCGCCGGGCTCCAGCTTGAAGGTGTAGAGCAACGCGCCGGAGGCCAGCCCGGTGGCATCGCGCACCTCGGTATCGGCGGGCAGGGTCTTGTCGGCCAGATGCGTGACGTCCAGCTTGCCGTCGAAGGTACTGGCGAAGGCCTTGTCCGGGGCGGTCATCGCGAACACGCGCGGCACGCCGTTGACCTCAACCTGGTTGCCCTTGACCGCCAGGCGCTCGATCCGGCTCACCCCGCCCACCGTGTTGAGGAACTGCGTGGGCGGATTGACCTGGAACGGACGCACCGCCAACGCCAGGGTGTACTCGCGACCCGTCTTGCCCGGGTTGTGCAGCCGGTAGCGCGTGACCAGCTGCGCCTGCTCCGGCCGTCCCTGCACGAAACTGCTGACCTGCAGCCCGAAGTCCGCATGCTGCCACTGCACCGTTGGCATCGGCAGATAGCCATCCTGCAGGCTCTGGCTGCCCGTCACGTCCGCCCAGCTGATCACCTTGCCGCCGCTCAGCACGAAGGGCTCGACGCTGAAGCCGGACTTCACCGCCTCCACCGCGCCGTCCTCGCCCATCAACGCCTGCTCGCGGCCACCGTCCAGCCCCAGCAGCGTCCAGTAAGGCTGCTCGCCGGTGAAGCCGCGCGGCAGGAAACCGCGCGGCAGGTCGGCCGCCACCGAACGGATGAAATCATTCGGCGTCCCCGCGAAGGCCAGTGGCTTGAGCGAGATGTCACGGATGCCATACCGCCAGTTCGGGCCATCCTGCAGATCGAAGCGCAGGTAGCGCGCCTCGGTGTCCGGCAGGGCCAGCCAGTCGCGGCCGCCTCCACCGGTGGTCACCTCGCGCACCGGATGCCAGTCGCGGCCATCGCGCGAGGCCTGCACCACGTAGCGCGAGGCCTGCAGGCCGGGCACCCATTGCACCACCGCGCCGCCGAACTCGCGCACCTTGCCCAGGTCCAGGCTGATGGTCTGCTGTTTGACGCCGCCGCTGATCCACATCGTGTCCGGCTTGCCGTCGGCGATGCGCTGCTGCAGCGCAGTCGCGGTGTCGGCCAGCACCACCGGTTGCAGCGGCGAGGTGTCCTCCTTGGGCAGCGGTTGCAGCGTCAGGCGGTCGAAGCAGACCGTGCCGCGTCCACCGACCTTGCTATAGATGGTGAACTCCACCGCGGCGCTGCGTCGCAGCGTGCGGTCCGGGTCCGGGCCCCAGGCCTTGTCGATGTGACGCTTGCGGTATTCCACGCGCGTCCAGTTCTTCGGGAACGCATAGCCGGTCCTGTTCACCCACCAGACGTTGTCGCCGCTGGCGTCGATGAGCTTGAACTGCAGGTCGTTGGCAGGCGAATCGCCGCGCAGGTCGAACGAGACCTGGTAATTCTCCGGCCAACTGACATCGAGCTTGCGGCGGATGCCTGCATAACCGGACACCTCGTGGAAGTCGTAGTCCAGGCACAGGGCGCGGCCGTTGCCACCGGCCACCGGCCGCAACGAACCACTCACCTGCGGCGAGGTGATCAGCTGCCACGCCCCGATGTCATCGAAGCTGGCCAGCACCGTCGTGCTGCCGGGTGAGGCAGCCCCCAGCAGCAAGGTGGCCAACAGGCCCACGGCATAACGCTTGTTCATCACCAGAATCCCGAATCACGATCGACGGCAGGCGTCGGATTTTCGCAAAGTTCCCTGTCCCGTACGACGCTGGTTGCAGACGGAAGTACCACCGCCGGCGCTCAGCCCTTGACGCTGCCCAGCAACAGGCCCTGGATGTAATACCGCTGCAACACCAGGAACAGCAGCAACACCGGCAGCACCGTGACCACCGCGCCGGCCATCATCATCTCCACGTCCTGGATGTGCTCGCGCGACAGGCTGGCCAGCGCCACCGGCAACGTGTAGTGCTCCTGGTCGGTGAGCACGATCAACGGCCACATGAAGTCGTTCCACGCGCCCATGAAGGTGAAGATGGCCAACGTCACCAGCACCGGCTTGAGCATCGGCAACACGATCTGGAAGAAGATCCGTGCCTCGCTGGCCCCGTCGATGCGCGCCGCCTCCAGCAGTTCATCGGGGATCGAGCGCGCGTACTGGCGCACCAGGAAGATGCCGAACACGCTGGCCAGCGCCGGGATCACCACGCCGCCGAACGTATTGACCAACCCCATCTGCTTCATCAGCAGGAACAGCGGCAGCATCGCCACCTGCGCCGGGATCACCAGCGCCGCCAGCAGCATCTGGAACACCCGTTCGCGCCCGGCAAAGCGCAGCTTGGCGAAGGCGTAACCGGCCAGGGTGTTGAACAGCAGCGACCCCAGCGTGATGCCCAGCGACACGACCAGGCTGTTGAGGAAGTTGCCGCCCATGCCGGTGCGGCTGGCCAGTGCGTGGTAGTTGGCCAGCGTGGCGTGCGCGGGCAGCAACGGTGGCGGGAACTGCGAGGCCTGCCCGCTGGGCATGAACGACACCGACAGCATCCAGGCCAGCGGCGCCAGGCTGATCACCGCCAGTACCGCCAGCGCGCCGTTGATCCACCACGCATGCCAACGCGATTGCCCGATCTCCCGGCTCATACCAGCTCCTTGCGCTTGCCGAAGCGCAGCATCAGCGTGGTCACCGCCAGGATGATCAGGAACAGCAGGAACGCCACGGCCGAAGCGCGTCCCAGGTTCCACCACTTGAAGCCTTCCTCGAACATGAAATACAGCACGCTGACCGTGCTCTGCAGCGGGTCGCCGCGGGTCATCACGTAGGGCTCGGCGAACAGCTGGAAATAGCCAGACACGGTGATCACGCCCACCACAAGCAGCACCGGCCCCAGCATCGGCACGGTGATGTGCAGGAACTGCTGCCAGCGCGTGGCCCCGTCGATGCGCGCGGCCTCGTACAGGTCCTTGGGGATGGCCTGCAGGCCGGCCAGGAAGATCACCATGTTGTAGCCGAAGTTCTTCCAGACCGCGAACAGGATGATGGTCGGCATCGCCCAGCGCGGGTCACCCAGCCAATCCACCGGGTTGATGCCGACCTGGCCCAGGCCCCAGTTCACCAGCCCGTAGCGGGTGTGGAACAGGTACCGCCAGATCACCGCCACCGCCACCAGCGTGGTCACCACCGGGGCGAACAGGGCGGTGCGGAACAGCGCCTTGAAACGGCTGGCCGGCGCATTGAGCAGCATCGCCGCGCCCAGCGACACCGCGATGGAGAGCGGCACGCCCAGCACCACGAAGTACGCGGTGTTGCCCAGCGACTTCCAGAACATCGGCGTCTGCAGCAGGTCGATGTAGTTGCCCAGCCCGTTGAAACGCAGGTTGTGCGGGTCGGCCAGTGCGTACAGGTCGAAGTCGGTCAGGCTCAGCGCCAGTGCCGACAGCACCGGCAACCCGAAGAACACGCCGATAACGATCAGCGCCGGCGCGGCGAATACCCAGCCAACGAGCGAACGCTGCTTCATTGCCCTGCCCCCGCCGCGTTGGCGCCGGCCTGCTGTTCAACGATCCAGCGACGCTTGGCCAGGATCTCGTCGACCTGCTGGTCCAGCTGTTCCACCGCCTTGTCCTGCGGCAGGCCACCACGCACCACCTGCTCGGTGACCACCCGCATCTGCTGCGCGATGCGTTCCCACTCCAGCACCTTGGGCGTCGGCTTGACCCGCTCCAGCTGGTCGGCGAATGCCGCGGTGAGCGGATCGTCGGTCAGCTCCGGCGACTGCCACGCACTGCGCCGTGGCGGCAGGTCACCGATGACGGTGTAGAAGCGCTGCTGGATGTCCGGGCGCGACAGGAACTCGATCAGCTTCCACGCCGCCTCCTTTTTCTGCGAGGCGCGGAACACCACCAGGCTGGTGCCGCCGGCGATACCGGCACCGGGGCCGTCCGGGCCGGGCAACGGGGTGGTACCCCACTCCCCGTCCAGGCCAGGGGGCTGGCGCTGGCGGAACTCGCGGATGTTCCAGGGCCCGGACAGGTAGAACGCGGTGAAGCCACGGAAGAACTCGTCCCAGACGTTGGAGATCTGTGTCTCGGACATCTTCGGCGCCCAGCCCTGCTCGAACATGTTGTCGTAGAAGGCCAGCGTGCGCCGGAAGCCAGGGCTGCGGAAATTGCCGCGCGTGTCGTGGTCACGCAGCAGCCCATCGTCCTGCTGCAGGGCGAAGGACAGCTGCGGCTCGAACTCGTTGAGCGGCATCAGCACCGGGTAACCCTTGTCGCCCATCAGCTTCTTCAGCGCGGCGTTGACCTGCTCCCACTCGGCCCAGGTGCGCGGCGGGTGGTCGTAGCCGGCCTGGCGCAGCAGGTCCTTGCGGTAGAACAGCAGGCGCGTGTCCACATACCACGGGATGCCGACCAGTTGCCCTTCGACCACATTGGTATCCCAGATACCAGGGAAGTAATCGGCCTGGTCCACCACGGCCGAGGCGTCCGCCCGGGCCTGCAGCGGCTCCAGCGCCTGCAGCGTGGCGAACTCGGCGATCCATGTATTGCCGAGCTGGCAGACATCGGGCAGCCCTTCGGCGGCATAGGCGGTCAACAGCTTTTCATGCGCCGCCGTCCACGGGATGTTCTGCACCTCGACGTGGATGCCCGGGTTCTCCGCCTCGAACTCGCGCAGCAGCTCGCCCACCACTTCCGCTTCGCGGCCCATCGCCCAGAAGCGCAGCGTGGTGCCGTCCTGCGGCGTGCCGCCGCAGCCAGCCAGCACGCCGGACAGGCACAACAGCAGCAGCGCGCGGATCATCGACGGCATGTCACTGCTGCGGCTTGGAGGCCGGCGGGTTGTCCGCCGCGGCCTTCTGTTCGGCCGCGGCGGCAGCGCGCGATTCGGCGATGCCGGTAGCGCGGGCCGACGCCGCGCGGTCATCCTTCTGCAGGGGCTGGAAGCTGTCCTCCGGCGCCAGCCAGCCACCGGTGAAGCCCGCCCGCTCCAATCCCTTGCGGACATACGGGTTCTTCTTCATCACGTCCCACACGAACTCGTCGCGGTAGTTGGCGATGCCCAGCAGGATCGGCCCCTGGTCGATGGCGATGTAATCGCTGGCCACCCAGCCACGCTCGGGGATGGTGCGCCCGGTCTTGAGCGGGATGTCGTAGTTGAAGCTCGGGTTGAATGAATCCAGGAACCCGTAGCTGGAGTACAGGTAGTCGCCGTAGCGCTTGTGCATCTCCACGGTGGCCGGGATCACCACCTCCGGCGCATACGGCAACGAGGAGATCGCCGCCGACGGCACGATGGTGCCGTCATCGAAGTTCTCGCGCAGGCCCGCGCCGCGCGAGGAGTAATGGCGGAACTGGCGCTGCTCGCCCTTGTACTCCTGGGTGGTGTTCTGCGGCCCGTCGCCGGCGGTCAGGCCCCAGACGTTGTCGCCGTAGTCCTTCCACTGCATCGGGTTTTCGATGGCGTACTCGCGCTGAGCCAGCGTCGCGCGCCGGGTGTTGAGGAAATAGTCGATGCCGCGCTCGCGCATGTACGCGTCCTGGATGTCGCGGAAGTCGATCCAGACGTGGCTGTACTGGTGGCCGAACAGCGGCCCGAAGGACAGGTATTCCTGGCCCTGGTAGACGCCCCAGTCGTTGTCGTAGGTACGGGTCCACACGGTCCAGGCATCCGGCTCGACCGGATGGGTGGGCGAGCCCAGCGCCAGCACGTACAGCATCATCGCCTCGTTGTAGCCCATCCAGTCATGCTGGATGAAACCGCTCTCCGGGAACCAGCCCATCGAGACCAGCGGCTTGTTGCGTTGCAGCCACTGCCAGTCCACGCGCTTGTACAGCGTGTCCGCGATCTGGCGGATCTCCTTCTCGCGCGGGTCCTCGCCGTCGTAGTAGGACTGCGCGAACAGCACGCCCATCATCAGCAACGCGGTATCCACGCTGGAAAGCTCGACCCAGCTGTCGTAGCGGCGACCTTCCTGCATGTCCAGGAAGTGGTAGAAGAACCCCTTGTACCCGGCCTTGCCGGTACGCTGCGGCCCGGAAGGCAGGTCACGGAAGAACTTCAGCGTCAGCAGGGTGCGGTCGACCGCCTGGTTGCGGCTGACCCAACCGTTCTTGATGCCCACCGGATAGGCGGTCAGCGCAAAGCCCACCGACGCCACGCTGGCGAACGGCCGCGACGGATAGCGGTCCGGGGTCAGCCCGTTCTGCTCGTTGGTCGTATCCCAGAAGAACTGGAACGTGCGCCGCTCGATGTCATCGAACAACGGCGGCAGTTCCGGCTTCATCGGCCGTGGCGGCAGGTCCGCCTCGACCAGGATCACCTGCGGCAACACCTTCGGCATCGGCGGCTCCGGCGCCTTGCCACACCCCGCCAGCACCGCCAGCGCGAAACCAGTGGCCAGGCCAGCGAACAACCGGGGGCTACGTGACATGCTCAAGACGACATCCGTTGTAGAGGAATCAGGTCGCCACCCGCCCTTGATGGGCAATGTGGCGCGTGTGGAGGCCCCGGCCGCCACGCGGGCGGCCGGGGATGCGACTTACCAGTCCAGGCCGAAGGACAGCTTGAAGGTCCGGGTCTGGTACTGGTCCCAGCTGTTGATCACGCCGGTATCCCAGTTGATGCCGTAACCGCCCCAGTTGGTCCAGTTGAAGGCATTGAGCAGGTCGGCGCGCATCTTCAGCTTCAGGTCGGTGCCGGTGTCCCAGGTCTTGGTCAGCGACAGGTCGAACTGCTTGAAGCCCAGCGTGCCGTCCGGCTCCCAGCTGTGCGGACGCTCGTAGCCACCGTAGGCCGCCGTGCCGTCGATGTCCCAGCGCTTGATCTTGCTGGCCAGGGTCAGCTTGCCGGACACGCTCATGCCCCACGGCAGGTCGGTGAAGCCGCTGATCACCAGGCGATGGCGCGGCGTCCAGGCACCGTCGTACCAGCCACCCTGGGTGAAGTACCAGCCATAGACCGGGTCCTTCTCGTGGATGTTCTGCTTGGCATCGGTCAGCGTGTAGGCCACGTTGACGTTCCACGGGCTCTCGGACGTGTACGGCTTGTCCAGGCTCAGCAGCAGCGCGGTGCTCTTGGACTCGAAGCCGTTGGTGGCCACGATCAGGCTGCCCATGCCCGGCAGGCCGGGCGCGGACCACGGGCTGCCGTTCGGCGCGAACACGCCACCGTCGGGGTAGCGGTTGCCGCGCATGATCAGCAGGCCGTCCTTGTAGCGGGTGTGCTGCACGGTGGCCGAGCTGTTCCAGTCCAACCCGCCCAGGTTGAAGCTGTCGCGGATGCCCAGGCTGATCTGGTCGGAGTACGGCGTCTTCAGGTCATTGTCGAACATCCACACTTCGCGACCGGCGTCGGTGGAATTGACCAGCGACATCAGGTAGTCGCGATCCAGCAACTGCGGGCTCCAGTCCAGGCAGTCCGAGGCACTCAGGTCGCAGGCGTGGCCGGGCGAGTTGATCTTGAAGCGCCGGGTCGGGAAGGTCGCCTTGCTGCGCTCCAGCTGCAGGTAGTCGAACAGGTTGCGGTCGTAGGAACGGCCGATGCCGCCGAAGATCACATGGCGTTCGTCGCCGGTCAGGTCATAGGAGAAGCCCAGGCGCGGCTGGATCGCATCCTTGAACGGCTTGCGGTTGTTGCCGGTGCTGATGTAGCGGTTGACGTCGATGCCGCCCAGCGCCAGCGACTGCGCGTAGGTCTGGCCCGGTGCGTTTCCTGCGCGCGTGTCCACCGCCGACAGCGCGGCCAGCACGTCGCCGCTGGTCACGTAGTCCAGGTAGGACGGGGTCTTCTCGTAGTCCCAGCGCAGGCCCAGGTTCAGGGTCAGCCGCTCGGTGACATCCCAGTCATCCTGGATGTACAGGCCGAACTGCTTGTTCTTGGAGGTCACCGAGCCACCGTCGGTGCCCATCGCGGCACTGCCGAAGCGCACGAAGTACGGCACCGCGCCGCCCTGGTGGATGTCGTAGTAGAACTGCGGGTTGTAGGGCTGCTGCTCGATGGTGTCCAGGTCGACCTGCTTGTACTTCACGCCGAACTTGACGGTGTGGCCTTCCCAGCCGAAGAACGTGGTGTCGTTCTGGAACGACCAGCCCTTCTGGCCCTTGTCCTGCAGGCCACCTTCGCCGCCGCCGATGCGGTAGATCTGCTTGCCGTCATCGCCGGAGCCATCGGTCAGCACCATGCCGTTGGCCATGTTGACCGGCGCCTTGGTCCAGAACGCCTTCTCGTAGGTCAGGTGTGCGTCGTTGAGCCAGTTGGCGTTGGAGAACTGCCAACGCAGGTCGTAGCGGTCCTCGTTGACGCCGGTATCGGTGCCGTAGCTGCGCGCGCTCTGCCCGCCGACGTTGCCGATCTCGCTCTCCTCGCGACGCTTGTAGGTCAGCTCGACGAGGTTCTCCTCGTTGATCGACCAGTCCAGCTTGCCGAAGTACAGGTCTTCCTTGAACGGCGTCGAGGTGGCACCGAGCTGGTCGCGCCAGGCCTGTGGCAGGTCACCGGCAATGCGCCCCTCGCCCGGGCTCAGGTCCTGCGGCGCGTTGTACTCCTTGGCCTCGTAGGTCACGAAGAAGTGCGCCTTGTCCTTGACGATCGGGCCACCGAAGGCGGCGCCGTACTGCTTCTCGCCCGAGCGGGTCTTGCCGGCGTCCTTCTCGCTCTCGCGCGGCTCGCGCCAATCCTGGTTGGTGTAGTCCCAGAAGAACGAGCCCTTGAACTCATTGGTGCCCGACTTGGTCACCGCCGTCACCGCCGCCGAGCTGATCTGGTCGTACTCGGCCTTGTAGTTGGAGGTGATGACCTTGTACTCGCCGATCGCCAGCTGCGGGAACGGGTTGCCGCGGCTGGCGTCCTGCCCGGTGATGCCACCCTGGGTGACGTAGTTCTTCTGGCCGATGCCGTCGATGTACACATTGACGTTGTTGGCGTTCTGCACGCCACCACGCAGCTTGGTCGAGCCATTGGCCGGGTTCTGTTCGAACGCCATGCCCGGCACGGTGTCGGCGAAGGCCAGGAAGTTGCGGGTGCCCTGCGGCAGCGCCTCGATCTGGCGCGGCGTGATGTAGGTGGCGATCTCCGAGGTCTTGGTTTCGATCGGCGCCTGCGCGACCACCTGCACCGCGTCCAGCGTGGTCGCTGCGCCGCCGGCCGTGGTTTCACCGACGCCGCCGACGCCCAGGTTCACCGTGGCGGTCTGGCCAACCTGCACGGTGATGTTCTGCGTGCTGGTCTTGCCGCCGGCATTGACCTCCACGCGGTAAGTACCCGGTGGCAGGCCGGCCAGCGAGTAGCTGCCGCTCGCCGTGCTCTGCACGCTGCGGCTCAGGCCGGTGGCGATGTTGGTGGCCGTGACCTGCGCCTGTGCAGCCGGGCTGGAATCAGCCATCACCTGGCCACGGATGGTGGCCGCGGTGCTCTGGGCGAAGGCCGGGGCAGCGCCGAGCAACAGGCAACTGGCCAGCGCACAGCTCAGCAGCTTGCGTGTGGGGGTGGACTTCCGAGCAATCCTGTACATGTTTTACCTCTCCCAAGGTAGCGGCATGACCCGCGGTAAGTGTTATGAGTGGCTCAACCCCGGTCTCTTGCCGGGTCAAGTGGCGCCGTGCGTGCCGTGGAGTCGCGCACGACAAGGCTTGGAACCAACATCAGGCCGGGCGTCTGTTGCGACCCCGGTTCCCGAATCCGCTGCAGCAGGTGGGACATCGCCTGCTCTCCAAGCCCGGCGATGCTCACCTGCATCGTCGTCAAGGACGGGTGAACAAAGCGCGCCAGGGGAATGTCGTCATAGCCGGCAAGCGCCACCTGGTCGGGCACGCGCACGCCGGCCTGCTGGAAGGCATACAGGCAGCCCAGCGCCATCATGTCGTTGGCGGCGAACACCGCTTCAGGCAGGCGCGGCCGCGCCAGCAGGGCACGCCCGGCCTCGTAGCCGGAGGCTTCGTCGAAGGCCCCGGGCAGCTCGATGGATTCAATCGCCTGGGGGGCGGCGGCCAGCGCATCGCGGAACCCGCGCAGGCGTTCGCGCGCATCGTGGTTGCGCTCGGGGCCGCCGATGAAGGCGATGCTGCGGTAGCCCTGCGCCAGCAGGTGTCCGGTCATGGCCAGCGCGCCAGCATGGTCGTCGATGCTGAAGACCGGATGGCTGCCGTCGGTGATCGGGGTATTGATCAGCACCGTCGGGATGTCCGCCGGCAGTTGGTCCAGCAGTGCCGAGGCATCCCCCGCATACGGCGACAGCACCAGCAGGCCATCCACGCGGCCACGCATGGCCTGCAGCACCGAACCTTGCTGCTGCGGCTCACCGTGGAAACTGGACACCAGCAGGTGCCGGCGATGCGCGCTGGCAATGCCATCGATGCCACGCATCAGCTCGGAGAAGAATTCGCCGTACAGGTCCGGCAGCACCACGCCGACGGTCTGGGTGCTGCGGCTGCTCAGGCTGCGGGCGGCGGCATGCGGCGTGTAGCGCAGGCGACGGGCCACTTCCAGCACCAGCTGGCGGACCGGCTCGGCGACGTTGTCATGGCCATTGAGCGCACGCGACACCGTGGCGACGGAGACGTTCGCCTCTCGGGCAACATCCTTGATGGTGATTGCCGACTTCGCCACCGTCACGCCCTCCGCACCGGGGTTGCGCGGAATGTAAACGTTTTCACTGGCGTTTGTAAACCTTTTGTAATGCCGCCCGAAATGAACCGGGACATCGGCTGTCCCGACCAGGTACCGACCGCGACGTTCAGCTGCCCGCGGCCTCGGCCGGCGTCAGCGCCTTGATCGACAGCGCATGGATATCGGTCTGCATCATCTCGCCCACGGCCGCGTAGACCGCGCGGTGACGGGCCAACGGGCCCTTGCCGGCAAAGGCGGCACTGACCACGGTCACGTTGAAATGGCCCCGCCCGTCACGGGCGCCGGCGTGGCCGGCATGGCGATGGCTGTCATCCTCCACCTCCAGCAGGTCCGGGTGAAAGGCGGCCTGCAGGGCCGAGCGGATCTGCTCGACCCGGTTCATGGCAGCACCTTGCGGAACGGACGGACGTCCACCCGGGTATACACGCCTGCCGCCACGTACGGGTCGGCGTCGGCCCAGGCCCGCGCCGCGGCCTGGTCCTCGAAACTGGCGATCACCACGCTGCCGCTGAAGCCGGCCGGGCCGGGGTCCTCGGCGTCAATGGCAGGACAAGGACCGGCCAAAAGCAGTCTCCCCTGGTCAAGCAAGGCCTTGAGCCGCTCCAGATGGGCACCGCGTGCGGCCATCCGCTGGGCCAGCACCTGCTCGCCGTCATACCCTTCGATTACGTACCACACCGGGCCATCACTCCTTGTCCGCTGAATGGATCGACCACAAGTCTAGCGCCAGAACGCTGGACATCGGCCGGTCCCGGCGATTACTCTTTAGTCCATTGCACGCAGACGGCCTGTAGCGGCTCGGTGCAGCGGAAGGCTCCCGGCCCCGCTCGTTGACCGAAGCACATCACTCCCGGACCGCGTAGACGACCTCCTCGTAATGACGTTGCCGCACCTTCTGCGGCGCGCCTTGTTGTTGATGTGTGGAATCGCGCCAGGCAAGCGCGCATGGCTCGCAATACCAGGGCAGGAACCTAGCCGGGCGCGAACTCGGCATGCGTACGGCTCGCTATACCCCGATGTCGACCTGATGACTTCCGAACTCGCGCACGACGCGAACCCGCCAGCGCCGCCTCACGCCCCGCAGCAGCAGGAAATGCCGCTGGCGATGGTGCATGGCCAGCCGGTATTGCAGATCCCGCAGGACCTGTACATCCCGCCGGACGCGCTGGAAGTCATCCTGGACGCCTTCGAAGGCCCGCTCGACCTGCTGCTGTACCTGATCCGCCGCCAGAACCTGGACATCCTGGACATCCCGGTGGCCGAGATCACCCGGCAATACGTTGATTACATCAACGTGATGCAGGAACTGCGCTTCGAGCTGGCCGCCGAGTACCTGGTGATGGCCGCGATCCTGGCCGAGGTGAAATCGCGCATGCTGCTGCCGCGCCCGCCCAGCGTGGAAGGCGAGGAAGCCGACCCACGCGCCGAGCTGGTCCGCCGCCTGCAGGAGTACGAGCGCTTCAAGCAGGCCGCCGAGGACATCGATGCCCTGCCCCGCCAGGACCGCGACACCAGCCTGGCCCATGCCTTCGTGCCGGAGCGCGCCGCCGTCAAGCTGCCGCCGCCGGTGGAACTGAAGGAGATGCTGCTGGCGCTGCACGAGGTCCTCAAGCGCGCCGAGCTGTTCAGCGGCCACGCCATCAAGCGCGAGGCACTGAGCGTACGCCAGCGCATGGGCGACATGCTCGCGCGCCTGGAGGATGGCCGGTTCTACCGTTTCGAAACGCTGTTCACCGCCGAGGAGGGCAAGCTCGGCGTACTGGTCACCTTCCTGGCGATGCTGGAACTGGCCAAGGAACAGCTGCTGGACATCGTGCAGGAAGCACCGCTCGCCCCGATCTACGTCAAGTCCCTGGCCGCCGGCAACACCAACGCACCGCTGGCGTTCTCCAGCGAGTTCGATGACGCCGACAACGACCCCGCCTGAGCCTACAAGCCAACGCATGGATCAACCGCTGATCAACCGTATCGTCGAAGGTGCGCTGCTGGCCTCCAGCCAGCCGCTGCCCCTGGCACAGTTGCAGGGCCTGTTTCCGGAGGACGAGCCGGCCCCGCCGGGCAGCGTCGAGCGCGCGCTGGAACTGCTGCGCGAAGGCTGCGCCGGCCGTGGCGTCGAACTGGTCGAGGTGGCCTCCGGCTTCCGCTTCCAGATCACCAACGAGGTGCACGGCTGGGTGTCCCGGCTATGGACCGAGCGCAAGACCCGCTATACCCGCGCCACCCTGGAAACCCTGGCGCTGATCGCCTACCGCCAGCCCATCACCCGCGGCGAGATCGAGCAGGTGCGTGGCGTGGCGGTCAGCAGCAACATCATCCAGGCGCTGGAAGAACGCGAATGGATCCGCGTGGTCGGCCACCGTGATGTCCCGGGCAAGCCAGCCCTGTTCGGCACCACCAAGGGCTTCCTGGACTACTTCGGGCTCAAGCGCCTGGACGAACTGCCGCCGCTGTCCGAACTGCGTGACATCGGCGAGCTGGAACCGCAACTCCCGCTGGATGGCGACGGCCAGCCAGCGGCACCGCTGAGCGCAGGCGCCGCCACCCCGGATGGCGCCGAGGCCGGCGAACGCAACACCCCTGATACCGCTGCGGCGCAGGCATCCCCGGATGCCGGCGCCACGGCAGGCACCACCGCCCTCACGGGCGAACCCGACGCCGCGCCGGGAGAGCGCGCGGCGGAAGTGGAACAAACCGAAGACAACGCCGTCGCGACGACGACCGTGGCTGTTGACGTAGCCGATTCCGACCCAGAGGCCGACGCGGAAAACGCCGGCCGGAGCAAAACTGATGAGTGACACCCCTCGCAAGCTGTCGTTGAACAAGCTCTCGCTCAAGCGCGAAGCCAGCACCGAACAGCCCAAGCTCGAAGAGCGCCTGCACAAGGTCCTGGCCCAGGCCGGGCTGGGCTCGCGCCGTGCGCTGGAACAGCGCATCGCCGATGGCCTGGTCAAGGTCAACGGTGAAACCGCCCAGACCGGCATGTCGGTCAAGAGCGGCGACAAGATCGACCTGGACGGCCGCAGCTTCGTGGCCAGCGCGCTGACCGACCCGTCGCGCGTACTGGTCTACAACAAGCCCGAAGGCGAAGTGACCACCCGCGAAGACCCCGAAGGCCGCCCGACCGTGTTTGAGTCGCTGCCGCCGCTCAAGGGCGCGCGCTGGATCGCCATCGGCCGCCTGGACATCAACACCACCGGCCTGCTGCTGCTCACCACCGACGGCGAGCTGGCCAACGCCATGATGCATCCCTCCTTCGAGGTCGAGCGCGAGTACGTGGTGCGCGTGCGCGCCCCGGAAGGCGAGGAGAAGGTGCCCGACAACATCGTCGACCGCCTCGCCCGCGGCGTGGCGCTGGAAGACGGCCCGGCCAAGTTCGACGAGATCGAACGCATCGGCGGCACCGATTCGCACGACTGGTTCCGCGTGGTCGTCAAGGAAGGCCGCAACCGCGAAGTGCGCCGCCTGTGGGAATCGCAGGGCTGCCAGGTCAGCCGCCTCAAGCGCACCCGCTACGGCAAGATCGAACTGCCGCGCGAACTGCTGCGCGGCCAGTCGGTGGAACTGCCCAGCCCGCAGGTTGAAGCCCTGCGCAGCCAGTTGAAGCTGGAGGAAGGCACCCCGTCGGCGCTGACGCTGCAGCCGGTGATCGGCCAGCGCAAGGCCGCCAAGACCACCGTGCGCGTCGCGCGCGACGGCGGCCGCGGCAATGCCTACGTCAACGGCCACAACACCGCCGACGAAGGCCGCGAACTGCGCCGCTTCGACACCCTGCGCGAAGACCGCGGCCGTGGCCGTGGTGGCAAGGGCGGCGGCTTCAAGGGCGGCCTGACCGTCAGCGGCGAAGCGGCGGCCAAGCAGTCGCAGAAGCCGTTCAAGCAGCGCAAGGCCCCCAAGGGCGACCGTGGCCTGCCGGAAGGCAACCCGGCCGCGTTCCGCACCTGGTACGTGCCCGATGGCGTGAGCACCGGCCCGACCGGCCACCGCAATGCCGGTCCCGGTGGCAACCGGGGTCCGGGCCGTGGTGGCGCGGATGGCCAGGCACGGCCGTACGGCAACAAGCGGCGTCCGGGCGCCGGTGGCGCCGGCCGTGGTGCCGCCGGTGGCCAGGGCCGCCCGCAGGGCGGTGGTGGTGCCGGCCAGGGTGTCGGCCAGGGCCAGCGCAAGCACCCCTATGGCCACCCGGGCAACGCCCCGAGCTTCCCGTCCGACCACGCCAACCCGGGCTTCAACCCGTATGGCGCACGTCCGGCCGGCAACCGCCCTGCCGGCGGTCCGCGCCCGGGTGGCAACCGTCCCGGCGGCGCAGGCCGTCCGGCCGGCGGCCCGCGTCCGGGTGGCAATCGCCCCGGCGGCGCCGGTCGCCCGGGTGGCGGCCGTCCCGGTGGCGGTGGCCGCGGCCCGCGTGGCGGCTGATTCCGCAAGGAATATCCCCCAGGCATGACCCGAACGCCCGGCCCCGCGCCGGGCGTTCTGCGTTCAGCCGCCCATCGCCCGCCTGAACACTGGCGCCGGGAAAGCACCCAAAATGGTAATTTTGGGATATTTTCCCCTTACTCCCCTGCTGGATGCCACCATGGACCTCTCCCTGAATCTGCTGGATCTGGAAAAGACGCCCGCCAGCGACGTCAAGGCCAAGGGTTGGCCGGACCTGATGCGCAAGGTGCTCCGCAGCGGTGCGGTGGTGATCACCAACCACAATCATCCGCAGGCGGTGGTGGTCTCGGCCGAGGAGTACCAGCGTCTGGTGGACCAGGCCAACGGCCATTCCGCCGGCGCCCAGCGCGCGCAGTCACTGCAGGCGCTGCAGGCCGAGTTCGATGCGCACCTGTCCTCCCTGCAGGACGGCAGCCTGGCCAGGGCATTGGCGCGACCGGCCCGTCGTGGCCGCAGGATCCGGCTGGGCAAGTCGCTCTGATCGATGGCACGGATCCTTGTCCTGGCCGGCGTCAATGGCGCCGGCAAGAGTTCGCTGCTGGGCATGATGCTGGCCGAGGACGGTGCCACCTGGTTCAACCCCGATGCGTTCACCCGGCAACTGGTCGAACGCGGATGGCCATTGGATGAAGCCAATGCCACCGCCTGGCAGGAGGGCACCCGCCGCCTGCGCGCGGCCATGGCCGATGACGTCGACTACGCCTTCGAAACCACGCTGGGCGCGAACACCATCCCTGCCCTGTTGCGTGAAGCCAGCGCACGACATGAAGTCAGCATCTGGTTCTGCGGACTGGAGAACGTCGAGCTGCACCTGCAGCGCGTGGCCGAGCGCGTGGCCAATGGTGGCCACGACATCCCCGAAGGCAAGATCCGCCAGCGCTTCGACAGCTCACGGATGAACCTGGTCGAGCTGCTCCCGCACCTGACCGCACTGCACGTCTACGACAACAGCCGCCCCGCCGATGCCGATGGCCAGGTCGAGCCGTTGCTGGTGCTGGAAGTGGAACGCGGCCAGATCCTCTGCCCCGCCACGCAGGAGGAGTTCGCGCAGGTACCCGAATGGGCCAAGCCCATCGTATGGGCAGCGTTGAAGGCGTTCCCGGTCGCCGTCGACGAATGATCTCGACGCCCGGCCGCAGGGCCGGGCATCGTGGTTCCAGGACTCAGCGGCGCTCGATCACGAACTTGCCGAAACCAATGCCCAGGCTCCAGCCACGACCGGTACCGGCCAGCGCCAGCGAGATGTCCCCCTTGGTCATCACCTGCGCATCGCTGGCACGCGACGCACTGGCATGCACTTCGGCCGCTGCATAGGTGCCAAGCAGGTCATTCAATGCATAGGCGCCGGTGAACCTGCCGCGCCCATCGGTGATGGTGGTGCGTCCCACGGTCAGGCCGCCGCCCTTGGCGGAGATCTTCACCGGGATGCTGGCGCCGTTGTCGCAGGTGATGGTGCCGGTGCCCTGCGAAGTCTTGTAGAACGCCGACCACCCCGTGAGGTTGTAGTGCAGCTCGCAATCGATGTTGCCGGCGGCCTGCGCGGCCGGGGCCAGCCCGACGGCGGCCAACAGCAACAGCGCAGCGGTCATCTTCTTCATGGTTGCTCCTTCGGTTGCGTGAACCCGGGCCGAGCCTAGCAGCCGGCCCGAGGCGTGCGCATGGCGGCCGCGATCGTGGCCGTGCGTGCGTTCAGCGAGCCACGACCGGCCCGGCCAGGGTGAAGTCGTCCGCGTCCAGCATCGCCGGGAAGCGTTCGCGATGGGCCGCCAGGGCCTGCGCCGAGATCGTCGTGGTCACCACCTGCTCGCGCTCGCGGATTTCCAGCTGCGGCTGGCCGAGGAAGTCGATCACCGCGCTGTCACCCGAATAGTGCAGGCCATTGCCGTCCACGCCGACGCGGTTGACCACGGCCACGTAGCACAGGTTCTCGATCGCCCGCGCGCGCGCCAGCGTCTGCCACGCATAGGCGCGTGCCGAGGGCCAGTTGGCGACGAAGATCTGCAGGTCGAAGTCCATCTGCCCGGCGCGCTCCACGTCGTAGCGGTTGCGGCAGAACACCGGGAAGCGCAGGTCGTAGCAGATCTGCGGATTGATCCGCCATCCCTTCAGTTCGACGCTCAGGCGTTCGTTGCCCGCCGCATAGCGCTTGTGCTCGCCGGCATAGCGGAACAGGTGGCGCTTGTCGTAGTACTGCAGCTGGCCATCGGGCGTGGCCCACAGCAGGCGGTTGTAGACGGCGCCACCCTCACGCAGCTGCACGCTGCCGGTGACCGCCGCGCCCAGCGCGCGCGCCTGCTCCACGATCCACGCCACGGTCGGCCCGTCCATGCCCTCGGCCTTGTCGATGGCGTCGTTGGAGAAGCCGCTGGTGAAGGTTTCCGGCAGGATCACTAGGTCGGTGCTGCCGGCCAATGGCGCCAGCAACGCGGCGTAGTGCGTGCGGTTGCCGGCCGGGTCGTGCCAGCGGGTGTCGCCCTGCACGAGCGAGATACGGAGGTCCTGCATGATCGTCATTGTCCTGTAAGCGAAGAAGCGAGGATCGCGCCAAGCGCCATGCCGGCGCCCAGCAGCGGCACCAGCCATTGCAGCCGGGCGACCCATCGATTGCGCGGCTGGCGCCGCTCCTGGGCATCGAGCAGCGCCAGGTAGGTCCGGGTGTAGCGGTTGAAGCTGCCGCGCACGGCCAACCAGCCGTCATCCACCGCCACCCCGCGCGCGCGCAGCCCGTCCTGCACGACCGAGAAGAACAGCCAGCCGCGCAGGGCCACGGCGGCCAGGAAGCCGCCGAACAGCACGCAGAACAGCCACTGGCCCACACCCACGCCGGCCGCCTCAGAGCGCCTGCAGGCGCGCGATGGCCGCGTCCAGGGTGGCGTCGTTCTTGGCGAAGCACAGCCGCACCAGGCGCTGCCCGGCTGGCGGGGTTTCGTAGAACGGCGACAGCGGGATCGCGGTGACGCCCTTCTCGATGGTCAGCCACTTCACGAACTCATGGTCCGGCAGGTCGCTGATGGCCGAGTAATCGACCAGCTGGAAGTAGCCTCCCGGCACCGGCAGCGGCTTCAGGCGCGTGGTCAGCAACTGCGCGCGGAAGCGGTCGCGCTTGGCCTGGTAGAACGCGCCCAGCTCCAGGTGGTGCTCGGGCTCGTCGCGGATCATCGCGGCAAAGCCGTACTGCGCCGGGCTGTAGGTGGTGAAGGTGTTGTACTGGTGCACCTTGCGGAACTCGGCGGTCAACGCCGGCGGTGCGATCGCGTAGCCGATCTTCCAGCCGGTGCAGTGGTAGGTCTTGCCGAAGCTGGAAATGACGAAGGCGCGTTCGCGCAGCTCCGGGTAGCGCAGCGCCGATTCGTGGCGGGCACCGTCATAGATGATGTGCTCGTAGACCTCGTCGGAGACCAGGTAGATGTCGGTGCCGCGCAGCACCTCAATCAACGCCTGCATGTCCTGCGCCGACAGCATCGCGCCGGACGGGTTGTGCGGGGTGTTGACCATCAGCATGCGGGTCCTGGGCGTGATCGCCGCGCGCACCTTGTCCCAGTCCACCGCGAAGGTCTGCGGATCCAGCGCGACGTGCACGGCCCGCGCGCCGGCCAGGTCGATGGCAGGCTCGTAGCAGTCGTAGGCCGGGTCGAGCACGATCACTTCCTCGCCGGCCCGCACCACCGCATGGATGGCATTGAAGATGGCCTCGGTGCCGCCGGAGGTGACAGTGATCTCGCTGTCCGGGTCGACCTGCGCGCCATAGCAGTCCAGTGCCTTCTGCGCGATGGCCTGGCGTAGCGGCGCCACGCCGGTCATCGGCGCGTACTGGTTGAACCCCTCGCGCATGGCCTTGGCGGTCTCGTCGATCAGGCGCTGCGGTGCCGGGAAATCGGGAAAGCCCTGGCCCAGGTTGACGGCGCCGTGCTCGGCGGCCATCTGCGACATCACGGTGAAGATGGTGGTGCCCACCTTGGGCAGCTTGGTCTGCGGTTGCATCAGTACGTACACACCAGGGGGAAAACCGCGAGTTTACGCAATGCCGATGGCAACGGTGCCGTTCCGGCCATGACCCAACCGCATGAGGGGCCGGGTCTATAATGCCCGGCCCCGATGCGCCAGCCTGCCTGCGCTCCCACCCAAGGACGGAAGCGCCCGATCCAATGACCGACTCGCCGAACACACCGCCACTGCTCGCCGCACGTGGCCTGCGTTTCACCCGCAATGACGACCCGGTGTTCGGCCCCCTGGATCTGCACGTGGATGCCGGCGAAGCCCTGCTCGTGCAGGGCAGCAACGGCGCCGGCAAGACCACCCTGCTGCGGGTGCTGGCGGGCCTGCTGCACCCGGACGCCGGCCAGATCGACATCGATGGCCGCCCGGCCAAGGCCCAGGACCGCTCGCGCTACATCGCCTACCTGAGCCACCTCACCGCGCTCAAGCAGGACTTGGGCACGCTGGAGAACCTGCATTTCCTGTGCGGGCTGCAGGGCCGCCGCGCCCGCCAGATGCCCGGCAACGCGCTGGCCATCGTCGGCCTGGCCGGTTACGAGGAGACCCTGGTACGCCAGCTCTCCGCCGGCCAGAAGAAGCGGCTGGCACTGGCCCGCATCTGGCTGTCGCCGGCACCGCTGTGGCTGCTCGACGAGCCCTACGCCAACCTCGACCTGGATGGCATCAACCTGGTCAACCGCATGATTTCCGCCCACCTGCGCAGCGGCGGCGCCGCCCTGGTCACCACCCATGGCGCCTACGCCGCCCCGCCGGTGCGCAACCGCACCCTGGTGCTGGGCCGCGCGCCCGGGAACGAGGACGCCGCATGAGCCTGCCCGGTCCCCAGCCCACCCTGTTCACCGCCGCCCGCGCCTTGCTGGCGCGCGACCTGCGGCTGCTGTGGCGGCGCCGCGGCGATGCCGCGCAACCGGTGCTGTTCGCCCTGCTGGTGGTGGCCTTGTTCGCGCTGGCCATGGGCGGGGAGGAAAGGCAGTTGCAGGGCGTGGCCTCCGCGGTGCTGTGGCTGGCGATCCTGCTGGCCGGCCTGCTGTCGCTGGATACCCTGTTCCGCAGCGACGCCGAGGACGGCTCACTGGAGCAATGGCTGCTTGCACCGGTGCCGCTGGCCTGGCTGGTGGCCGTGCGGGTGTTCTCGCACTGGCTGACCACGGCCTTCCCGCTGGTGCTGGTCAGCCCGCTGCTGGCCGAATTGATGCACTTGCCCGCTGCCCAATTGCCAGTGCTCGTGACCTCCCTGGCGCTGGGCACCCCACTGCTGAGCCTGCTCGGTGCGGTGGTCGCGGCACTGACCGTGGGCATGCGCCGGGCCGGCATACTGCTGGCCCTGCTGGTCCTGCCGCTGTACGTGCCGGTGCTGGTTTTCGGGGCCGGCGCGGTATCGGCCGCGGCCCAGGGACTGGACCCGGGCGGCGCGCTGCTGATGCTCGGCGCCGGGCTGGTCGTCGCCGCGTTCCTGGCCCCGCTGACCGCCGCGGCTGCGATCCGGATCGCGAACTCGTAACCGCAAACGGCGCTATCCTTTCGCTCGTTCTCACTGAATAGCAGCGATCACATGACCGACCGGCTGTCTCCAGAGTCTTCCCCCACCGCCAAACCCAGCCTGCCTCCGCGCCCTGCGGTCGAGCTGCAGCGTCGCGGTGAACTGCGGGTGGAGAAATTCCTGGACGCCGCCACCGAGGTGTTCAACGAGAAGGGTTACCAGGCCGCGCGGTTGTCGGACATCGTCAAGCGCGCCGGCGGCTCGATGGCCACCCTGTATCGTGCCTTCGGCGACAAGGTCGGGCTGGTGCATGCGCTGATGGAGCGCAGCATCGACAACTTCGGCCGTAGCCTGGACGAGTTGGCGCAATCCACGTTGCCGCCCGAGCAGGCACTGGAAGAAGCCGCGTACCTGATGGTCGAGGAGATCCTCACCCCTTCGCGGATCGCCTGCCACCGCGTGGTGATCTCCGAAGGCATGCGCCTGCCGGAACTGCGCGACTGGTTCCAGGCCCATGGCATCGAGCCCATGGAGGCGCGCCTGAGCCGCTACTTCCGGCGCGAGACCGACGCCGGCCGCTTGTACCTGGAAGACCCGGAGCGTTCGGCGCACCTGTTCTACATGATGGTGATCGGCGGGGTGATCCTGCGCTCCACCAACGGCCGCATGAGCCCGGACGACATCCCGCGCGCCAAACAGCAGGCCCGCCTGGCCGTCCGCCTGTTCGTCGCAGGCGCCCTGCCCCGAAGCTGAACCCCAGCTTGCTGCGTTGCAGCTTGACCGCAGCGAACCCCGTCACGAAATTAGGGCGTAACCGTAATTACGCTGCACTCACCAGCGTTGCCACCCACCCGTCGGCAGGGGCAACACAAGGAGGGGAACGTGCGGGTCTATCTGGCATTGTTGATGCTCGTCGCGACCGCGGTGTTGATATCGGTTGCATGGCTCGCGCCGGTCAAGGCGGACGCATCCGGGCAGGCGGTCAAGCTGCCTGAAACCCATTTCGCCTCCACCCAGTCCGGCCACGGTTTCAGTGCCCCGCCCGGTTTTGCCGACGCGGTACCCGCGCGCAACCTGGCCCATCCCGATGCCAAGGCGGTCGGCCAGCAGGTCTGCACCGCCTGCCACAGCCAGGAGAGCGGCAACTTCGCCCACACCGCGCATGCGGCCGGCATGCAGGTCGCCCTGGCCGCCAATCCGGCCACCGCCACCTGCGAGGCCTGCCATGGCCCGGGCTCGGTGCATGCCGCCAACCCCACCCAGAAGGGGGCGATCATCGCCTTCAGCCACGAGGGCGGCACACCGGTGGCCAACCAGACCGAAAGCTGCCTGGGGTGCCATGCCGGTGGCCCGCGCGACGCCTGGCTGGGCTCGATCCACCAGCGCAACGACCTGTCGTGCAGCGATTGCCACAACCCGATGCAGAAGTTCTCGGCCGAAGGGCTGACCGCCAAGCAATCGGTGAGCGAAACCTGCGCCACCTGCCACAAGGACATCCGCCAGCAGTTCAACCGCCGCTCGCACATGCCGCTGCCGGAAGGCGCGATCAGCTGCGTGGACTGCCACAACCCGCACGGCACGCTCAACGCCACCCTGCTCAAGACCGACACCGTCAACGAGACCTGCTACCAGTGCCACGCCGAGAAGCGCGGCCCCTTCCTGTTCGAACACGCGCCGGTGCGCGAAAGCTGCCTGAACTGCCATCAGGTCCACGGCTCCAACCAGCATGCCCTGCTGGTCGCGCCGATCCCGATGCTGTGCCAGCAATGCCATTCGCACACCCGTCACCCCAACGACCTGCAGACCGAAATCTCGCTCGGCGGCGCGATGACGCCGGACGAGCGCCTGATGGGACGCGGCTGCATCACCTGCCACGCCCAGGTACACGGCTCCAACCACCCCTCCGGCCCACGTCTGCACAAGTAACGGGAGAAGGACATGTGCACACGGAAACGTTCGCGCACCTGCCGCTGGTCCTTGCTGTCGCTGGCGTTGCTCGGTGGCCTGGCGCAGGCCCAGGACAGTGGCGCCGGCATCGACCTGCAGTTCGGCAACTGGCTGGACCCCAGCGGCCGCATCGGCTGGGACGGCTGCGATCCGGATGGCGCCAGTTGGCTGAGCGCCGAGCCCAAGCGCACCCCGACCGGGTTCCTGTACGGCTGTGCCCCGCACATGCCCACCGAAAAGCCGCTCGGCGACAATGGCTGGACCTACAGCGGCAACGTCGGGCTGGGCTACCTGCACGTCAGCGGTGACGAGGCCAATACCCACTGGCGGCGCTTCCGCGACCCGGACGACGGCCTGATCCTGCAGGCCAACTTCAGCCTCAAGCGCGCGGCCGACGGCAGCTATGCCGACGTCCGGCTGAGCCGGCTGGAGCGCGACAACCAGTACTACCGCGCAGTGTTCGGCCAGGCCGGCCGCTACAAGGTCCAGGCCTTCGTGCGCAGCACCCCCAACGTGCTCAGTGGCAATGCGCGTTCGATCTGGGACGGTGTTGGCAGTGCCCACCTGACCTTGAAACCCGGCTTGACCGCCGCCGGCAGTACGCCCGCGCAGGTGGCAGCCCTGTCGGCGGCACAGCCCTTCACCACCCTCAGCGTGGTGCGCGACAAGCAAGGCGTGAGCATCAACTACCTGCTCAACCCGCGCTGGACCGGCTATGCCAGCCTGACCCACGAGGAACGCAAGGGCGCGCGGCCGTTCGGCGGCCCGTTCTTCTTCAACTACCCGTTCCCGGCCAATGGCGGCATCTACGAGATCCCACGCCCGATCGACGACAGCACGATGAACGTGATGGGAGGCTTCCGCTTCGTCGGCAACGTCTGGCGCAGCGACTTCAACTACACCGGCTCGTTCTTCCGCAATGCGCACAGCGCCTACGACTACCAGGTGCCGTATGGCCTGTACTCGGTGGCCGGCGCGTCCACCCCGGCGCTGTACTCCGGCTCCTTCGCCAACGAGCCGGAGAACGACTACCACCGCCTCGGCGTCACCGTCAGCCGCAAGCTGCCGGCATGGAACGGCGACTTCTCGCTGGCGATGGCGCTGACCACCATGCGCCAGAACGACCGGCTGCAGGCGCCCATGGACTGCCAGGGCCAGTTCGGCCAGAACCTGGCGCCGCCCTTCATCTTTGACTGCGCCAACTGGAACACCACCGACGCGCTGTCGCGCAAGCGCGCCGACCTGGCGATCAACAACCAGAAGCTGGACGCGCGCCTGGTGCTGCTGCCCAGCGACAAGCTGACCTGGCGCAGCACCGGCCGCTACCTGCGCGAGGACTATGCCGGCACCTACTGGGCCTACAACCCGCTGACCGGGCAGTACGGCTACATCGCCGAGAACGGCGCGCAGGGCAGCGTGGTCCCCGGCGAGATGGGGGTCTGGGACGCCGGCGCGAACGCCTCGGTGCTCACCCGCATCCGCAACCTGCCCCTGGACAAGGAAACCCACGAGCTCTCCAGCGGCGTGGACTACCGGCTGGACAACAGGAACACGCTCTCGGCCACCTACACCTTCACCCGCATCGAGCGCGCGCACCGCGAGGTCGCCACCACCCGCGACAGCATGATCAAGCTGGGCTGGAACAACCGCACGCTGGACTGGCTGACTCTGCGCGCCAACTACACCTACCTGGACCGCAGCGGCAGCCGGTACTACTACGACCCCTACGCGTTCACCTTCTCCTCGTCCCTGCCCGGCTTCACCGGCGAGGACGCATTGAGCCCGCACACCGTTTCGGCCTTGCGCAAGTACGACATCGCCTCGCGTACCCAGCAGAAGCTGGACCTGATGGCCACCTTCATCCTGCCACGCGACATGACCGTCTATGCCTCGTTCCGCGGTGACCGCAACCACTACGACGCGCAGATCGGCCGCCAGCGCTTGGACACCTATGCCAGCAGCCTGCAGTGGGAGTGGCAGCCCAATCCGGCCACGACCACCAGCGCGTGGATCGGGCACGACCGCTCCACGCTGGACGTGGCCAACGTCAACGACGCCACCGGCACCGATCCGGCCCTGGGCGGCGTCACCTACCCCGACGCCAACCGCTGGTGGATGAGCGACACCCAGCGCAACCACTACGCCGGGCTGAACCTCACCCGCCGCATCGGCCGCGCCACGCTCGACCTGGCCTGGAACTGGACCTACTCCAAGGGCCGCACGCGCTACCGCATGGCCTCCCCCGACGCGCTGACCGTGCCGGCCAATGCCGCCCAGGCCAGCGGCGGCTATCCGTTGATGGTCTACCGGGTCAATTCGCTGACCGCCGGCCTGTCGGTCCCGTTGAACGAACGCATGCGCATGCGCTTCTTCGATACCTGGGAGCGCGGCAATCTCTCCGACTGGCACTACTTCGGCTTCGAGGACACGCTGGTGTATGACCACCGCGTCTATACCGATGGCGGCCCCTCCAGTTACAAGGTCAACCAGGTCGGCATGTTGTTCGAGGTGGCCCTATGAAGGCGCTCTGGCTGCTCACCGCACTGGCCGTTGCCGGCACCCAGGCCGTGCTCATGGCCGCCCCGCAGGACGCGGGGACACCTCCACCGGCACCGGTCGCCGAACCCGGCACGCCGGTGCAGCCGCCGACCCGCTACGACCTGCGCCGCGCCCATGCGCCGGCCGGCGACGCGCAGGCCGGCAAGGCCAAGGCCGAGGTCTGCGCGGCCTGCCATGGCGCCGAAGGCATCGCCATCGCACCGATGTTCCCCAACCTGGCCGGACAGCGCGCCGACTACCTGTACTGGAGCCTGCACGCCTACAAGAGCGGACGCATGCCCGAGTCACCGATGACCGCGATGGCGGCATCGCTGGAGGAACAGGACATCCGCGACCTGTCGGCCTACTACGCGCACCTGCCCGTGCCGCCCCCGCCTGCCGACGCGCCGCTGCTCGAGATCGACCCGGCCTTGGCCGCATCCGGACAGGGCATCTACATGAACGGCGAGCCGGCCAAGGGCATCCCACCCTGCCAGGGCTGTCACGGCAGCGATGCACGCGGCAATCCGTTGGCCGACCAGCGCGACCGCAGCGGCCGCGCACCGTATGCGGCCTACCCGCGCCTGCGCGGACAGCAGAACGACTACCTGCAGGCCCGCCTGCAGCAGTTCCATGACGACGCCATCGATGCCTCGACCAACAGCCGGGTCATGCATGGCATCGGGCGCCAGCTGGATGCCGACAGCATCAAGGCGGTTTCCACCTGGCTGTCATCGCTCAAGGAGTAACACCCGCCCCACGCGCCGGGTTCCGGCGCTCCACCCCTGTCCGAGGAGTTGCAGATGAAGTCCCGTATTTTCCTTGCCCTGCTGGCCGTGGGCGGCGCGTTCTCCGCCCATGCCGCCGACACCTGTTCCGTGAACCTGGAGGGCAACGATGCGATGAAGTACAACCTCGCCAACATCGACGTGCCCAGGAGCTGTGCCAACTTCACCATCAACCTCAGCCACACCGGCAAGATGGCCAAGAACATCATGGGCCACAACGTGGTGGTGGCCAAAACCTCGGACATGGCGGGCATCGACACCGACGGCATGCGCGCCGGCCTGGCCGCCGATTACCTCAAGGCCGGCGACAGCCGCATCATCGGCCACAGCAAGGTGGTCGGCGGCGGGGAGTCCACCACGGT
Organism: Stenotrophomonas sp. Steno-C18; assembly: GCF_056393195.1. Lineage (NCBI taxonomy): Bacteria > Pseudomonadati > Pseudomonadota > Gammaproteobacteria > Lysobacterales > Lysobacteraceae > Stenotrophomonas > Stenotrophomonas sp. Steno-C18. The sequence continues at coordinate 168,432 of NZ_JBWJOX010000005.1, forward strand.
ATCGATCCCGGTCGCACGCCTGGTCGCCGCCGGTGCGCCGCTGTCGTTCTTCTGCAGCTTCCCCGGCCACTCGGCGATGATGAAGGGCACGGTCACCCTCAGGTGAGGTGCCGGGCCTCGGCCAGATCGCCCGAATTCGGGTATCTTGCGCTGGCATGACTTCAGCAACGGCATCGTGATCGCTACGGTGCCCAGCCGGCCGGGCGCCGCAGCGTGACCCGGCCATCGTCTTCCTCAGCGAGCGCGCGGATGTTCAAGGGTTTGATCGGTTGGTTCCACAAGCTGGGTTCCCCGGCGTACTTCGATACCTTTGCCGCCCGCTGGTCGCCGTGGTGCTACATCGCTTCGCTGCCGTTGTTCGCCTGGGGCCTGTGGCAGGCGCTGGCGGTGGTCCCAGCCGACTACCAGCAGGGCGACAGCTTCCGCATCCTCTACATCCACGTGCCGTCGGCCTGGATGAGCCTGTTCGTGTTCGGCCTGATGGCCTTCTACAGCGCCATCGCGCTGATCTGGCGCATCAAGCTGTGCGAGATCCTGGCCATGGCCTGCGCGCCCATCGGCGCCGCCTTCACCCTGATCACCCTGCTCACCGGCAGCATCTGGGGCAAGCCGATGTGGGGCACCTGGTGGGACTGGGACCCGCGCCTGACCACCGAGCTGATCCTGTTGTTCCTGTACCTGGGCGTGATGGGCCTGTATGGCGCCATCGATGACCGCCGCGCCGCCGCACGCGCCGCTGGCCTGCTGTCCATCGTCGGGGTGGTGCTGCTGCCGGTGATCCGTTACTCGGTGGTGTGGTGGAACTCGCTGCACCAAGGCCAGACCATCCGCGTGTTCGGCGAATCGAGCATGGACGGCAGCATGATCCTGCCGCTGTGGCTGATGGTGCTGGCCACCAAGTTCTGGTTCGCCGGTTCGCTGCTGTCGCGGGCACGCGCCGACAACCTGCGCCGCGAGGCCGGCAAGGCGTGGCTGCGCGAGCGCGTGGAGAAATCGGCATGACCTATTTCAAGTACGTGGCCATGGCCTACGCGGTGTTCTTCATCGTGCTGGCATGGGACTTCATCGTGCCGCGGCTGCAGATCCGCCGGCAGCTGCGTCAGGCGCGCAGCCGGGTCGCGCGCGCGCGCCAGGCCACGCAGGTAGCGGTGGACGAGGAGTTGAGCCGATGACGCCCACCCAACGCCGTCGCCTGCTGCTGGTGGTGCTGGTGCTGGCCGTTGCCGGCGTCGCCGTCGCGCTGGTCACCGCCGCCCTGCAGCGCAACATCGCCTACCTGTACACGCCTGCCGAAGTGCAGTCCGGCCAGGTTCCGGCCGATGCCCGCTTCCGGCTCGGCGGCATGGTCGCCAAGGGCTCGTTCAAGCGCGAACCCGGCGCGTTGCTGGCCCGCTTCGACGTCACCGACGGCGATGCGATCCTGCCGGTCACCTACGACCGCATCCTGCCGGACCTGTTCCGCGAAGGGCAGGCGGTGGTCGCCACCGGGCGCATGGCCAACGGCGTGTTCGTCGCCGAGGACGTGCTGGCCAAGCACGACGAGACCTACATGCCCAAGGAACTGGCCGACAAGATGGGCCAGGCCCACACCAAGCACCAGGTCCCCGCCACCCCGCCTGCCACGGGAACGCCCTGAGTGCTTGCCGAGATTGGACAGGTCCTGCTGATCCTCGCCCTGCTGGCGGCATTGCTGCAGAGCGTGCTGCCGCTGATCGGCGCGCAGCGCCAGGCGCCGGCCTTGATCGCCACCGCCCGCCCGGCCGCGATGCTGCAGCTGACCATGCTGCTGGGTGCGTTCGTGGTGCTGACCATCGCCTTCGTGCGCCAGGACTTCTCGCTGCGCTACGTGGCCGAGAACTCCAACTCGCTGCTGCCGATGATCTACCGCTATTCGGCGGTGTGGGGCGCGCACGAAGGCTCGCTGCTGCTGTGGGCGCTGGTGCTGGCACTGTGGACGGCGGCCGTGGCCGAGTTCTCGCGCAAGCTGCCGGCCGACGTGGTGGCACGCGTGCTGGCGGTGATGGGCATCATCAGCGTGGGCTTCATCGCCTTCCTGCTGTTCACCTCCAACCCGTTCGCGCGGTTGCTGCCGGCCCCGGCCGAAGGCCACGACCTCAACCCGCTGCTGCAGGACCCGGGCCTGATCATCCACCCGCCGATGCTCTACCTGGGCTATGTCGGCTTCGTGGTGCCGTTCGCCTTCGCCATCGCCGCCCTGCTCGACGGCCGCATCGACGTGCGCTGGCTGCGCTGGACCCGGCCGTGGACCAACGTGGCCTGGGCCTTCCTGACCATCGGCATCGCGCTGGGCAGCTGGTGGGCGTACTACGAATTGGGCTGGGGCGGCTGGTGGTTCTGGGACCCGGTCGAGAACGCCAGCTTCATGCCGTGGCTGGTCGGCGCGGCGTTGATCCATTCCCAGGCCGCCACCGAGAAGCGCGGCGTGTTCATCGGCTGGACCCTGCTGCTGGCCATCGCCGCCTTCGCGTTGTCGCTGCTGGGCACGTTCCTGGTCCGCTCCGGCGTGCTGACCAGCGTGCATTCGTTTGCCGCCGACCCGGCACGCGGCCTGTTCATCCTGGTGTTCCTGGCGCTGGTGGTCGGCGGCTCGCTGCTGTTGTACGCGCTGCGCGCGCCCACCGTCGGCGGCAACAGCCGCGATTCCAACCGTGCCTTCGCGCTGAACTCGCGCGAGGGCCTGCTGCTGGCCAACAACCTGCTGCTCGCCTGCGCCTGCGCGATGGTGCTGCTGGGCACGCTGTACCCGCTGCTGGCCGACGCGCTGGACCTGGGCAAGGTTTCGGTCGGCCCGCCCTACTTCGGCACCCTGTTCCTGCTGCTGATGGCGCCGCTGGTGCTGCTGGTGCCGGTCGGGCCGCTGACCCGCTGGCAACGTGAGCAGGGTCTGCGCCCGCTGGCGCTGCTGGCACCGTGGGCCGGGCTGGCGCTGCTGCTGGGCGTGATCGGCTGGTACATGGCACCGCAGGGCAAGCTCAAGACCGCCGCCGGCCTCGCCGCCGCCGCCTGGGTGTGCCTGGGCACGCTGTATTACCTGTGGACGCGCCTGCGCAACAGCGGACGCCTCAATGCAGAGACGCTGGGCATGCTGGTCGCCCACCTGGGCATCGCCGTGTTCCTGGTCGGCGCGCTGCTGGTGGAAGCGCTGAACGTGCAGCACGAGGTCGCCCTGGCCCCCGGGCAATCGGTCCAGGCCGGCCGCTACCAGCTGGTGTTCGAGGGCGTGGATGCCACCGACGGCCCCAACTACCACTCCGACCGTGGTCACCTGAAGGTGCTGCGCGATGACCGCCAGGTCGCCCTGTTGCACCCGGAAAAACGCATGTATGCCAGCGGCGGTCAGGCCATGACCGAGGCCGGCATCCATCCGGCGCTGGGTGGCGATGTGTACGTCGCACTGGGAGAATCACTGGGTAATGGCGCCTGGGCCGTCCGGGTGCAGATCAAACCCTTTGTCCGCTGGATCTGGTTGGGCGCGGCGCTGATGGCGCTGGGCGGTTTCATCACCGCCGTCGACCGCCGGTTCCGCAGGCTCCCGGAGAAGTCCCGATGAACACCCCCGCCCCCGAATCCAACAAGCCGCACCGCCTGCCGCCCGTCGCCATCGCGCTGGGCGCGCTGTTCTTCCTCGGCCTGCTCGGCCTGATGCTGTACGGCGTCAGCCGCTCCGGTGCACCGGACCGCGACAGCCTGCCTTCGGCGCTGATCGGCAAGCCCGCGCCGGCGTTCTCGCTGCCGGTCCTGCACGACCCCAACGTGCACGTCACCGACGAACAGCTGCGCGGCGCACCGTACATCCTCAACGTCTGGGGTAGCTGGTGCCCGACCTGCCGCGACGAGCACCCGATCCTGACCCGCTTCGCCGAGACCAAGCGCGTGCGCATGATCGGCTACAACTGGAAGGACAACCGCGACGACGCCCTGCGCTGGCTCGAACAGCTGGGCAACCCTTACATGGTCGTGCTGGCCGATGAGGAAGGCCGCACCGCGCTGGACTGGGGCATCGCCGCCGCACCGGAAACTTTCCTGGTCGACGGCAGCGGCATCGTGCGCTGGAAGTACAGCGGTGCGATCAGCCAGGACGTGCTGGACCAGCAACTGATACCGGCGCTGGAAAAGGTCGAGGCCGAAAGCGGCGGCCGCCATGTCGCGCCGGACTTCGGGGTCAGCCGATGAAGGCAGTGGCCGGCCTGCTGGTGTGGCTGTGCCTGGCCATTGCCGCCCAGGCGCAACCGGCCGGCGACCCGACGCCGCTGCAGTACCGCGACCGCGTCGAGGAAACCCGTTTCCACGCCCTCACCGCCGAACTGCGCTGCGTGCAGTGCCAGAACCAGTCGTTGGCCGACTCCAACGCGCAGATCGCCCATGACCTGCGCCGCGAGGTGCTCACCCTGATGCAACAGGGCCGCAGCGACGCGGAGATCAAGCAGTTCCTGGTCGATCGCTATGGCCCGTTCGTGCTGTACCGCCCGCAGCTGGAAGGCAGCACCCTGCTGCTGTGGTTCGGCCCGGGCCTGTTGCTGCTGGCCGGGGCGGTGGTGCTGGTGCTGTACGTGCGCCGTCGCGCGCGTGCCGTCCCTCTCGCGCCGGACGCCGGCCGTGACACCAGCCAGGATGATCGCCAATGGTGAGCACCACGTTCCTGATCGGCGCCGGGATGCTGGCGGCCATCGCCACCGGCATCGTGCTGTGGCCGCTGTGGCGGGATGGCAAGCGACGGATCTGGGGCACGCTGGTCGCCGCCGCCATCGTCGCCACCCTGGGCCTGTACCAATGGCTCGGCACGCCGGCCGCCCTGCAGCTGCCCGATGGCCAGAGCGCCGACGCCCCGCGCACCCTGGAGGAAGGCATCACCCAGCTGCAGGCAGCCCTGGAGAAAAACCCCGCACGCGCCGACGGCTGGCTCCTGCTGGCGCGCTCGCAACTGGAGCTGGGCCGCACCACCGAGGCCGCGGCCGCCTACGAACGCGCGGTGCAGCTGGCACCGGACGAAGCCCCCTTGCTGGTCGAGGCCGCGCAGGCGCGGGCACGGGCCAACCCGCAGTCCCTGTTCGACGACACCGCCGTGCAATGGCTGCAGCATGCGCGGCAAGTGGCACCGGACAACGAACGCGCGATCTGGCTGACCGGCATCGTGCAGCGCCAGCGCGGCCAGGACGAAGCCGCCGCGGCCACCTGGGAGAGCCTGCTCAGCCGCCTGGAGCCGGCCGCCGCCGCCGCGCTGCAGGAGCAGATCGACATCGCCCGCGGCAAGACACCGACCCTTGCGCAGGCACCGGCCACCCCGACCGCCAGCACCTCGCCGTCACCGGGCCTCAGCGTCACCGTCATCCTTGCCCCTGCACTGGCCGCACGCGCCGCGGCAGGCCAGGACACGGTATTCGTCATCGCGCGTGTGCCCGGTGGCCCACCGATGCCGGTCGCCGTGCAGCGCCATCCGGTCCAGGCCAGCCCGTTGACCGTCACCCTCAGTGACGCGGATAGCCCCATGCCTACCCAGAAGCTGTCCGAACTCAGGCGGGTGGAGGTTTTCGCGCGCCTGTCGGCCAGCGGCACCGCCATGCGCCAGGAAGGCGACGTGGAATCGGCGCCGATCACGCTCGATCTGCCCACCGACAAGGTCATGCAGATCACGCTCGGCCAACCCTGAGCGCGACATATTCAAATAGCCGCCGGTTATCTGGATGGGCATCGCCCATTTCCCCTGCCCCGTTAAAATTGGCCGATGACTGAATTCATCCCCGAAGGCAGCCGCTTTCACGCCCTCGCCTCGCCTTTCCCGATGAAGCGCGGCGGCGTGTTGCATGGCGCCCGCGTCGCTTACGAAACCTGGGGCACGCTCGATGCCCAGGCCAGCAATGCCATCCTGATCGTCACCGGGCTGTCGCCCGATGCCCATGCCGCCAGCCATGCCGGCAACCCGGCGCCGGGCTGGTGGGAACCCATGCTTGGCCCCGGCAAGCCGATCGATACCAACCGCTGGTTCGTGGTCTGCGTCAATTCGCTGGGCAGCTGCAAGGGCTCCACCGGCCCCGCATCGCCGGACCCGGCGACCGGCCAGCCGTACCGGCTGAGCTTCCCGGAGCTGTCCATCGAGGATGTGGCCAATGCCGCCGCCGACGTGGTCAAGGCCCTGGGCATCTCGCAGCTGGCCTGCCTGATCGGCAACTCCATGGGCGGCATGACCGCGCTGGCGCTGCTGTACCAGCACCCGGGCATCGCCCGCAGCCACATCAACATTTCCGGCAGCGCGCAGGCCCTGCCGTTCTCCATCGCCATTCGCTCGCTGCAGCGCGAGGCCATCCGCCTGGACCCGGCCTGGAACAACGGCGACTACGACGAGGAGCACTACCCCGAGTCGGGCATGCGCATGGCTCGCAAGCTGGGCGTGATCACCTACCGCTCGGCCTTGGAATGGGATGGTCGCTTTGGTCGCGTGCGACTGGATTCGGAGCTGGCCGACGAGGACCCGTTCGGCATGGAGTTCCAGGTCGAAAGCTACCTGGAAGGCCATGCGCGCCGCTTCGTGCGCCGCTTCGACCCCAACTGCTACCTCTACCTGGGCCGCTCGATGGATTGGTTCGACCTGGCCGAGTACGCCGGCGGCGACGTGCTGGCCGGGCTGGCGAAGATCCACGTCGAGCGGGCGCTGGCCATCGGTGCCAACACCGACATTCTGTTCCCGGTCGAACAGCAGCAGCAGGTTGCCGACGGACTGCGTGCCGGCGGCGCCGACGCCCGCTTCATCGGCATGGACTCGCCCCAGGGCCACGATGCCTTCCTGGTCGACTACGACCGCTTCGGCCCTGCGGTACGCGACTTCCTGCAGTCCCTGCCGACAACCGCCTGATCCCCGGGCCTACGCCACGCCGCGGGCGCGGCCGATGGCCTGATCACGGTGCCCCGAACACGCTGGCGACTCTTCCCCGAACGAGAGTCGCCACCATGGTGTCGCGCCTGTTGCTGTGCCTCCTGCTGTTGACCTGCGGCCCGCTGCACGCCGCCTCATCGCCCTTGATGTCCGCCAGCACCTGGCAGGACGGTCCCGACGTCACCCGCTTCTGGGTCAGCGAGAAACTCGACGGTGTCCGCGCCCGCTGGGATGGTCGGCAACTCCGCACCCGCACCGGCAGCGTGATACCCGCGCCCGTCTGGTTCACCCGCGGTTGGCCGGTGCAGGTGATGGACGGCGAACTCTGGATCGCGCGCGAACGCTTCGATGCCACCAGCGCCATCGTCCGCAGCAATCCCGCCCGCGACGACGCATGGCGACAACTGCGTTTCATGGCCTTCGACCTTCCGATGCAGCCAGGCACGTTCAGCCAGCGCCTGGCTGCATTACAGGATGTTGTCGAACAAAGCGGCAACCCGCACCTGGCCCTGGTCGAGCAACGTCGCCTGGCCGACACGGACAGCCTGCACCGTCACCTGCGCAGCGTGGCGGCAGGCGGTGGCGAGGGATTGATGCTCCACCATGAGGACAATCCCTACCGCGATGGTCGCAGCAATGGGCTGTTCAAGCTCAAGTTGTTCGAGGATGCCGAAGCACGCGTGATCGGCTACGTTCCCGGCAAGGGCAAGTACACCGGCATGGTTGGCGCACTGTTGATGGAGATGCCGCAGGGGCTGCACTTCCGCCTGGGCAGCGGATTGAGTGACGCGTTGCGCCGCACGCCGCCACCGGTCGGCAGCCAGGTCACTTACCGCTACAACGGGCTGACACCCAACGGCCTGCCGCGCTTCCCCCGCTTCCTGCGGGTACGGCATGCCAACCAGTGACACCCCGGCCTGGAACAGGCGATGCCGGTTCCAGGCTGGACGCGCCCCCCGGCGCGTGCCTGCCCCACCGGTCACTATCGCCGGCCGCGTGATTGGGCTCCAATACACCCCTCCGAACCACCACGCCGACGATGCGCTACCAGGGACGACTGCAGGACTGGAACGACGACAAGGGCTTCGGTTTCGTCACCCCCAACGGTGGCGGCGAACGCGCCTTCGTCCACATCAAGGCGTTCGACCAACGCGGGCAGCGCCCCTCCAACGGCGCGCTGATCAGCTACGCGGTGCGCAAGGATGAACGCAACCGCCTCAATGCCACCGCCGTGCGCCTGGCCGACACGGCGGGCGCCCGCGGCCGCAATACGCCTGCATCCAGGGGAAGATCCACCACGCCCGGCCGCCACGCACACCACCTGCCACGTATCGCGCTGGGTCTTTCGGCCCTGCTGTCGCTCGCAGCGTGCGGGTGGCTGGAATGGATACCGGCATGGTCCGCGCTGGTCATCGTCAGCCTCAGCCTGGTCGCCCTGCTGCTGTACGCGCTGGACAAGGCCGCCGCGCAGCAGGGCCGCCGGCGCACTCCTGAAAACACTCTGCACCTGGTGTCGCTGCTGGGTGGCTGGCCCGGTGCGCTGATGGCGCAGGGGTTGTTCCACCACAAGCACCGCAAGCGGTCCTTCCAGGTCGCGTTCTGGCTGACCGTGCTCATCCATTGCGCGGTGCTCTACCTGCTGGCGTCCGGCCGCTTCACGCGCGTCCACTGAGCCGGCTCCCCGGCGCCATGCCATCGGAACGGGACCTCTTCACGGTGCCGTCGTATCATGGCCGCCGTTTGCCGCGTTCCACCGGACTCATGGACAGAGCCTTCCGCCCCCTTCTTCCCCGCCTGCGTGCCGGTCTGTTTGGCCTGGCCACGCTCACCGTGCTGTGCATTGCACCGGCGTCCGCGCAGACGGCACGCAAGCCGTCATCCTACGAACATGCCCCGCAGGCTCCCAGCGCCGCCTCACGGCAGGCACCGGACTTCCTGTCACGCATTGATGGCCGCGAGGACTTCATGCGCCTGGCCCGTGTCTACAACGTCGGCACGCCACTCGAGATCCCGCACCTGATCTTCGTGATCGATCGCCAGCAGGGCGATCGCATGTACTACATCAACACACCGCGTTTCCCGCTGCACGAGACCTTCGTACGCCGCGAGAAGCTCATGCCCCAGCTGGACAAGGCCACGCTGGCGGCGCAGTACCGCGATCCGCAGCGGCGGTTCCTGTTCGGCACCCTCAGCTGGCAACGCGCCCTGCCCGGCTACGTACATGAATTCTGGGAAGGCGACCAGCTCACGCCGGAACTGCTGCGGCTGGCCGACGCCCGTGTCCGTGCCACGTTCCAGGACGCGATCCGATTCAAGAGCAACTCCACCCAGCAGGAACAGGCCGCCCGTGCCGCGGGCGTCGCGTTCATCACCCAGGAAGCGCTGCTGCGTGAGCAGGTCTTCCTGCCGTTGAACACCGGTCGCGCGCAGGGCCGCCTGCGCATCGTGCGTTCGGTGGAGCAGGCCGGCGAGCTGTCGCCGCAGGACATCGTGGTACTGGATGAGGTCCCCATCGCGCTGCCACCGGTAGCCGGGCTGATCACCCAACGTCCTTCCACCCTGCTCTCGCACGTCAACCTGCTGGCCAAGGGGTGGCGGATTCCCAATGCGTATGTCCGCGATGCACAGGCCGAGCTGCGCCGCCATGACGGCCAATGGGTGGAGCTGGAGGTCAGCAACACCAACTACAGCGTGCGCCCGGCCACGCGTCCGGCACGCGTACCCGCCAGCACCGCGCAGCGTCCAACCGCCAGCCTGCCGCGACCGGACCTGTCGGTCAGTGCGCTCAAGCCATTGGCCGAACTGCGCCGGGGCGACAGCCGCCATTGCGGCGTGAAGGCCGCCAATCTCGGCACGCTCCGCGCCGCGCTGCCGCCCGATGCGCGTGTGCCGGACGGCTTCTGCATTCCGTTCTCGCGCTACCAGGCCTTCATGCAACGCCTGCGCATTCCCGAACGACTGGCCGCGTTGGAGCAAAGCCCGGGCTTCGCCAGCGACGCCTCACGCCGTCGCCAGGCGTTGACCGAGCTGCGCGAGGCCATCGCCAATGCGCCTGCGGACCCTGCGCTGGTCCAGCTCGTGCAGAGCCAATGGCAAGGCCAGTTGCGGAGCGCCGGCGTGTTCGTGCGCAGCTCGTCCAACTCCGAGGACCTGCCCGGCTTCAGCGGTGCCGGCCTGTACACGACCGTTCCCAACGTCGTGCGCGCCGATGCGTTGGTCAAAGCGGTGCAGACGGTGTGGGCATCGGTCTACAACTTCGAAGCCTACGAAGCCCGGCGCGTGGCAGGGCTGGGGCAGGACGCGGTGGTCATGGCGGTACTGGTGCAGCAGGCCGTGCCTTCGGACAGCTCGGGCGTGATGATCACCCGCGATCCGTTCGATGCTGGCCGTCGCAACATCACCTACATCTCGGCCAAGCGCGGGCTGGGCATCCGCGTGGTGGAAGGCAAGCGCCAGGCCGAACAGGTGATGTATTCCAGCCGCTCGCGGGCGGTGCAGGTGCTCAGCCGTTCGGCCGAAGACACGCAGCTGGTCACCGATCGCAACGGCGGCGTGCGTGAGGTCGCCCTGCCCGCTTCACGCCAGGTACTGAACGACGCATTGGTCGCACGGCTTGCCGCCGTTGGCCGCAGAACCCGGCAAGCCCTCGGCGGCGCCGAGCAGGACATCGAGTGGGCGGTGGTCGGCAACGACATCCTGATCCTGCAATCGCGCCCTTACGTGGACGGTAGCCGGTAACCCCCAGCAGGCGTCGCCCTTCCAAGGACCTGCCGCAGCGCCAGCTTCGCGGCTGAAGCCGCTCCCACCCGCAATCCGGACGACCGCAGCAACCGCCCCTTCCGTTGGCGCAGCCATGGGGAGGATTGGGGAGGGGCTGCCCTTCCGACGACCTGCCGCAGCGCCAGCTTCGCGGCTGAAGCCGCTCCTACCCGCAATCCGGACGGCTGCAGCAACCGCCCCCTTCCGTTGACGCAGCCAAGGGGAGGGTTGGGGAGGGGCTGCCCTTCCGACGACCTGCCACAGCGCCAGCTTCGCGGCTGAAGCCGCTCCTACCCGCAATCCGGACGACTGCAGCAACCGCCCCCTCCCTTTGGCGCAGCCAAGGGGAGGGTTGGGGAGGGGTCGCCCTTCCAACGATCTGCCACAGCGCCAGTTTCGCCGCTGAAGCCGTTTCTACGGCGCGGCGGGGTCCAACTCCAGCAACTGCCCTTGCTGCAGGCGGTACTCCCGGTGCACGACGCCTGGCGGCAGGCGGTCGTGCGTGATCATCAGCAGGCTGCGCGAACCCAGGGCCGCGGCCAGGTCCGTCAACAGCGCATGCGCGGTGTCCACGTCCAGCCCTTCGGTGGGTTCATCGAGCACCATCAGCGGCGCATCGCGCAACAACGCGCGGGCCAGCGCCAGGCGTCGCGCCTGCCCGGCCGACATCGTCGCGCCGTTCTCGCCGACCCATGCCAGCAACCCGCCCTGCTGGCGCGCCCATTCGCCCAAGCGGACCTGTTCCAGCACCTGCCACAGCGTGTCGTCGCTGGCATCCGGGCGGCCAAGGCGCAGGTTCTCGGCAATGCTGCCGGCGAACACCGGCGCGCCCTGCGGCAACCACGCGATCTGGCGATGCCAATCGTCCTGCGCGAACCGGCGCAGGTCCACGCCGCCGTAGCGCACACTGCCCTGCCCCGGGTCCCACAGCCGCAGCAGCAACGCCGACAACGTGGTCTTGCCGCTGCCGCTGTCGCCACGAATCGCCACGCGGTCTCCCACTGCAAGGTGCAGGTCCACGCCGTCCAGCAGGCGCCGGCGCTCGCCAGGCCAAGCGAACACCACCTGCTCGAACACGACCGATGCATCACCGGCCGGCACCGACGCCGGCGTCGCGGCCTCGGGCACCGACGGTGGCTGCTCGATGATCTGCTGCAGGCGTCCTCCGGCCACGCGTGCGGACTGCCACGCCTGCCAGGCGATGCCGCTGCCTGCAGCCACCTCCAGCAACGCCACCGTCATGAACACCAGCGCCGCCGCATAGGGCGCTTCTATCCGCCCAGCCTCAAAGGCGGACAGCGCCAGCCACAACATCGCCAGCAGACCCAGCCCCGACAAGACGGCATGCAGGACGTTGCCGCCGATCAGGCGGCGACGGCGCCGCCGGTCACGACCAGCCACTTCGCATGCGGCCGCATCGACACGTGCGATCCAGGCGTCGCGCGCGTGTAGCGCGGTGAGGTCGGCGACACCTTCCAACCCTTCATAGGCGAGCGTGCGCAGGGTCGCACGGCTCTGCGCACGTTGCGCCTCGCCGGCATCCCCGCGTCGCACCGCCAGCAGCGGCACGCCCACGCCCACCAGCACCGCCAGCACCAGCAACAACAATGCCGCCGGCCAGTAGATCAACGCGGCGGCGATGATCGCGGCCACGCACATGCCGGCCAGCGCCAGCAACGGCCCCAGCGCGCGCACCACCCAACCGTCCATCTCGCCGATATCGGACATCAGCCGCGCCAGCAGTTCGCCGGTACGGCTGCTGCCCAAGCGTGCCGGCGCGAGCGGCAAGGCGCGCCGGAAGAACCACACGCGCAGGTCCCGGGCAATGCGCAGGGTGGCCTCGTGCCCGACCAGCTTCTCGAAGTAGCGCGACACGATCCGCGCCATCGTCAGCCCGCGGATCCCCGCCGATGGCGAGAAGAAGTTGAAGGTCGCGCCCATGCCCAGCGCACCGGCCAGCGCCGCCCCGGTCAGGAAGCCGCCGGACAGCCCCAACAGGCTCACCCCGGCCAGCATCGTGGTAAACAGCAGCACGATCGACAGCAACAACCACCCGCGCTGCCGGCCGAACACGCTCCGCATGTCATCGCCGCTCATGCACGCCCCCCCGGCTGCTGCAGGTCGATGATCGCGTCGGCCCAGCGCATCGCCGCCTCGCTGTGGGTCGCCATCAACACCGTACGCCCCCGCGTATGTGCGGCCAGGGCCTGCAGCAGGTCGGCCTCGGTCTGCGGATCAAGGAACGCGGTGGGCTCGTCGAGCAGGAGCAGGTCCGGCTCTCGCAACAGCAGCCGGGCCAGGCCGATGCGACGCGCCTCGCCGCCGGACAGGCCAAAGCCGCGCTCGCCGATCACCGTGTCCAGGCCCTGCGGCAGGTCCCGGGCAAACCGCATCACCTGCGCCACCTCCGCCACGGCCTGCAGCCGCGCGTCACTGACCGACGGGTCGGCCAGCCGCAGGTTGTCGGCGATCGAACCGTGGAACAGGTACGGGCGCTGCCCGGCATAGCCGACCCTGACCCCCTCGCGCAGCACGATCCGGCCCTGGCGGGGCGGCAACCATCCCGCCAGTGCTTCCAGCACGGTGCTTTTGCCGCTGCCGCTGGGCCCGACCAGCGCCACGCGCTGGCCATCGGTGAGGGAGAGAGAGAAACCACGCAGCACATCCTGCGCACTGCCCTGCGGGCGCAATGTCGCGCCCTGCACCCGCAACAACGGCGCATGCCGCTGGGTCGGTTCCTGCCCGGTGGACGCGGTGTCGGCCGGCCCCGGGGCAAGGCGGGTGTCCTCGGCCAGCAGCCGCTCCACTTCCGCCGCCGCCGCCAGCGCGTTGGCCCGGTCGTGGTAATGCGCGGCCAGCCGCCGCAACGGGGCGTAGAACTCCGGCGCCAGCAGCAGGCAGAACATGCCGGTACCCAGGGTCGGCACGCTGGCATGCAGCGACATCATCCCCAGGTAGCTCAGGCCCAGGTACAGGGCCACCATCGCCACACTGACCGAGGCGAAGAACTCCAGCACGGTGGAGGACAGGAAGGCGATCCGCAGCACCTTCATGGTCCGCACGCGCACCCCGTCGGCGGCCTGCGCGATGCCCTGCAACTCGGCATCCCCGCGCCCGTACAGGCGCAGCAGGCCCAGCCCCTTGATGCGATCGGCGAAATGCCCGCTCATGCGCGCCAGCTCGCCGAGCTGGGCCCGGCCGGCGGCCTCGGCACCCCAGCCCACCAGCATCATGAAGAACGGCACCAGCGGTGCGGTGAACAGGAAGATCACCGCCACCACCCAGTCCACCCAGGCCACCGCGACGGCGATCAGCAGCGGCACCACCACCACTTCCACCCGTACCGGCTGGAAGCCGGCGTAGTAGCCCTCGATGGCGTCACCGTGGGCCAGCAGCAGCTCGCCCAGCTCGCCGCTGCGCTGGCGTCGCTGCCACAGCGGGCCGCGTGCCATCAGCCGCCGGTAGACCTGCTCGCGCAGCGCCAGCCGCGCACTGTCGGCCACGTCTCCGGCGGCGGACTGGGTCAGGCCGCCCAGCAGGCTGCGCGCCACCAGCACCGCGGCCAGCAGGCCGAAAACGTGAACTGCCTGCACGATGGGCAAGCGCTCCACTACTATGCTCTGGATCAACCAGGCAATGGCCCCGGCCTGCACGATCAGCAACGCACCCGAAGCACACACGGACAGGGCCGCCAGCCGCTGCCGTGGGCGGGCCCCGGCGGCGAGGGAGGCCAGCCATTGCTGATGCTGGCGACGCTGCTGGCGCAACGCTTCGCCCGGATGTGGAACTTCGCTCAAGATTGGCAACTCTGGTGAAGGAAATCTGCCTGATTGTAAGCAAGCAGCACCTCGTCCGCCGGCAACCGCACCTTCGCGGTTGCGCACGACCGTCACATTGATCCAGATCAAGGCACGGCAATGCATGAACCCGGAGCATTCTGTCCATAGAACCCCCTCCAGCCCCATGACGCCCACCCACGAGGTAGATAGGCCATGATTGATCCAACAGTCGTAGAACTGTCGCGGTTGCAGTTCGCGCTGACCGCGATGTACCACTTCCTTTTCGTCCCGCTCACCCTGGGCCTGTCCTTCATGATCGCGATCATGGAGAGCGTCTATGTCATGACCGGCAAGGACGTCTGGCGCCGCATGACCCTGTTCTGGGGCGTGCTGTTCGGTATCAACTTCGCCATGGGCGTGGGTACCGGCATCGTCATGGAGTTCCAGTTCGGCATGAACTGGTCCTACTACAGCCATTACGTCGGCGACATCTTCGGCGCGCCGCTGGCCATCGAAGGCCTGATGGCGTTCTTCCTGGAAGCCACCTTCATCGGCCTGTTCTTCTTCGGCTGGGGCCGGCTGTCCAAGGTGCAGCACCTGACCGTGACCTGGCTGATGGCGCTGGGTACCAACCTGTCGGCACTGTGGATCCTGATCGCCAACGGCTGGATGCAGCACCCGGTAGGTGCCGTGTTCAACCCGGAAACGATGCGCATGGAAGTCGTGGACTTCATGGCCGTGCTGTTCAACCCGGTGGCACAGGCCAAGTTCGTGCACACCGTGTCGGCCGGCTACGTGACCGGCGCGGTGTTCGTGATGTCGATCAGCGCCTTCTTCCTGCTGCGCAACA
This sequence comes from Stenotrophomonas sp. Steno-C18, assembly GCF_056393195.1. Taxonomy (NCBI): domain Bacteria; kingdom Pseudomonadati; phylum Pseudomonadota; class Gammaproteobacteria; order Lysobacterales; family Lysobacteraceae; genus Stenotrophomonas; species Stenotrophomonas sp. Steno-C18. The sequence continues at coordinate 183,709 of NZ_JBWJOX010000005.1, forward strand.
AGCACCATGACGTCGCCCGCCGCTCGTTCGCGGTGGCGGCGGCCTTCGGCCTGCTGTCCTCGCTGTCGGTGGTGGTGCTGGGTGACGAAAGCGGCTACGCCGCCAACGAGCACCAGAAGATGAAGCTGGCCGCGATCGAAGCCATGTGGGAGACCGAGCGTGCCCCGGCCGACTTCACCGCCTTCGGCATCCCGAACCAGCAGACCCACCAGAACGACTACGCGGTCAAGATCCCGTACCTGATGGGCCTGATCGCCACCCGTTCGCTGGACAAGCCGATCCCGGGCATCCTGGAACTGGTCGAGCGCGCCGAGCACCGCATCCGCGGCGGCCAGCTGGCCTACGGTGCACTGGAGCGCATCCGCGCCAACAAGAACGACGTCGAAGCCCGTGAGATGTTCGACCGCCATTGGCAGGACCTGGGCCACGGCCTGCTGCTCAAGCGTTACCGCGAGGACATCCTCAACGCCACGCCGCAGGAGATCTCGCAGGCCGCGATGGACACGGTGCCGACGGTGGCCCCGCTGTTCTGGACCTTCCGCATCATGGCCGGCCTGGGTTTCTACCTGATCGCCTTCTTCGCGGTGGCCTTCTACTACTCCTGCCGCCACAACTTCCAGGACAAGCGCACCTTCCTGAAGATCGCGCTGTGGACGCTGCCGGCCCCGTGGATCGCCATCGAATGCGGTTGGTTCATCGCCGAGTACGGCCGCCAGCCGTGGGCCGTGGATGGCGTGCTGCCGACCTTCTACGCCGCATCGGGCCTGGCCCTGCACCAGATCGTCATGACCCTGGCCGGCTTCACCGCGCTGTACACGGTGCTGATGATCATCGAGATCAAGCTGATGCTGAAGGCCATCCGCAAGGGCCCGGACGACATCCTGCCCTCGCTGCAGCCCTCGGCTGCTTCCAACAACGCCGCCTCGCCGGCCACGCGCCAGGCATAAGGCAGGAGAACACTCATGGATTTCATTCTTCTGGACTACACGACGCTACGCGTGATCTGGTGGCTGCTGCTGGGCGTGCTGCTGATCGGCTTCGCGGTGATGGATGGTTTTGACCTGGGCGTCGGCGCGCTGCTGCCGTTCGTGGCCAGGACCGACGAGGAACGCCGCCTGGTGATCAACACCATCGGCCCGGTATGGGAAGGCAACCAGGTGTGGCTGGTGCTCGGTGGCGGCGCGATCTTCGCCGCCTGGCCGCCGCTGTACGCGGTGAGCTTCTCCGGCTTCTACCTGGCGATGTTCGTCATCCTGTTCGCCCTGATCCTGCGCCCGGTCGGCTTCAAGTACCGCGGCAAGATGCCCAGCCAGCGCTGGCGCAACAACTGGGACTGGGCACTGTTCATCGGTGGCTTCGTCCCGGCGCTGATCATGGGCGTGGCCGTGGGCAACGTGCTGCTGGGCGTCCCCTACCACTTCGATGACAGCCAGCGCGTCTGGTACACGGGCACGTTCTTCGGCCTGCTGACCCCGTTCGCCCTGCTGGCCGGCCTGCTCAGCGTCGCCATGCTGGTCTCGCACGGTGCCGCCATGCTGGTGCTCAAGACCGACGGCCCGGTGGCCGATCGTTCGGCCCGCTTCGGCAGCATCGCCGCCATCGTCAGCTTCGTGCTGTTCGCCGCCGGCGGTGCCTGGGTCGCACTGGGCCTGCCGGGCTATGCAATCACCTCGCAGGTGATCAGCGATGGGGCCAGCAACCCGCTGTTGAAGACCGCCGAACTGACCGCCGCCGGTGGCTGGATGCACAACTACAGCGCCATGCCGGCCACGATCCTGGCGCCGGTGGCGGGCCTGATCGGCGCACTGGCCAGTGCGGTGCTGCTGCGCAAGCGCCGTGGCGGCCTGGCCTTCATCGCCTCGGGCCTGTCGATCGCCGGCATCATCTTCACCGTCGGCTTCGCCATCTTCCCGTTCCTGCTGCCCTCCTCCAGCCAGCCGGGCTCCAGCCTGACGCTGTGGGACGCATCGTCCAGCCATCTGACGCTGTGGATCATGCTGCTGGCCACGGTGGTCTTCCTGCCGATCATCATCGGCTACACCACCTGGGTGTACCGCGTGCTGAAGGGCAAGACCACGCTGACGGAAATGGGTGAAAACCCGAACGCCTACTGATCCACATCCACGCTTTAGGAAGGAGACATCACATGTGGTATTTCGCCTGGATTCTGGGTGCTGGCCTTGCTTCGACCGTTGCCATCCTCAACGGCATGTGGTTCGAAGCACGCGAAGCGCGCAAGAGTGAAACAAAACGTTAAAAAAATGCGCTGAGGTATTGTCAGGAGCCCGGACTGAGCGTATCTTTCCGGGCTCCTTCACGGGGTGTAGCTCAGTCTGGTAGAGCGCTACGTTCGGGACGTAGAGGTCGCAGGTTCGAATCCTGTCTCCCCGACCAGGAGGTCGCATCGAAGCCTGGAAAACGGCGACGTTTTCCGGGCTTTTTTGTGGATGTACAAGCCGCCTTCGGGCGCACTGGAAGCAACCCTCCCGCGCGGTTGGCTTCCGGGGAAAACCACTTGCAAGACTGCGGGAACGCCGTTATCATAGGCGGCTCCTTCGGGGTGTAGCTCAGTCTGGTAGAGCGCTACGTTCGGGACGTAGAGGTCGCAGGTTCGAATCCTGTCTCCCCGACCAATTCAACAAAAGCCGGCCTCTGGCCGGCTTTTGTTTTAGGCGGGTTCCACACGGTGCCGGACCCGCCATGCCGGAGTTCGACATGTCTTCGCCCACCACCTCCCCCACCCCGGCCCCGCTGCTGCATGGCCGTCTGCTGGCGTTCGTCGCCATCGTGCTGGTTTCGGCCAACCTGCGCAGCGCGGTGACCTCGCTGACGCCCTTGCTGGACCGGCTGGGCCACGTCTTCGACTTCGGCAGCACCATGACCGGCGTGCTCGGCATGATGCCGACGGCCGCCTTCGCCGCCTTCGGCCTGGCGACGCCCCGCATCACCCGCGCCATCGGCCTGGAACGCACCGCCGTGCTGACCATGGTGCTGGCCACGCTGGGCCTGCTGCTGCGCGCGGCCTCCGGCAATGTCGGCATGCTGATGCTGGGCTCGGCAATCGCGCTGGCCGGCATGGGCATGGGCAACGTGGTGGTCCCGCCGCTGGTCAAGCGCTACTTCGCCGACCGCGTTGGTACGTTGAGCACGATCTACATCACCGTGCTGCAGGCCGGCACCATGATCCCCGCACTGCTGGCGGTGCCGATGGCCGATGCCTTCGATTGGCGCATCTCGCTGGGCATGTGGTCGCTGCTGTCGCTGGCCGCCCTGCTGCCATGGATCCTGCTCGCCCGGCAGGCACCCCGCGAAGCCGCCTCGGCAGCCACCGGCCACGCGCCGGGGCGTGTCTGGAAGACATCGCTGGGCTGGGGCATGGCACTGATGTTCGGCATGACCTCGCTGGGTACCTATTCCCTGTTCACCTGGCTGCCGAAGGTGATGGTGGAAGCCGGCGCCAGCGAAGCCTTCGGTGGCGTGATGGTGGCGGTGTACTCGGCGATCGGCCTGGCCCCTTCGCTGCTGGTGCCTGCGCTGGCGGTGCGCCTGCGCAATCCGTTCCCGATCGCGGTGATGGTGTTCGTGCTGAACATGATCGCCTTCGCCGGCCTGCTCTGGGCCCCGATGAAGGCCCCCTGGCTGTGGGCAATCATCGCCGGCCTGGGCCCTTCCACGTTCCCGCTGGGCCTGACGCTGATCAACCTGCGCACCCGCACCCAGGCCGGCTCGGCCGCACTGTCCGGCTTCATGCAGGGGGTGGGCTACAGCCTGGCCAGCCTTGGCCCGCTGCTGTTCGGCTGGCTGCACGGCGTCAGCGGTGGCTGGACCTGGTCGTTCGCCTTCCTCGCGCTGTGCTCGGTGGTGCTGACCACCGCCGCCTGGTTCGCCTGCAAGCCGCAGCAGCTGGAAGACCGCTGGTAAGGCGGCACCTCCCCTCGGCGGGTATCAACCCAACGGGTGCCGCACCTGGCCCTCGCCCTGCACCACGAAACGCTCCACCGTGAGCGCTTCCAGGCCCATCGGGCCATAGGAATGCAGGCGCGTGGTGGAAATGCCGATTTCCGCGCCCAGCCCCAGCTCACCGCCGTCGGAGAAGCGTGAGGAGGCGTTGACCATCACCACCGCCGAGCGCAATGCCTGCACGAATGCCTGGCCGTGTGCGGGCGTACCGGTGGCGATCACCTCGGTATGGTCGGAGGTGTACTGCTGGATATGCGCGATGGCAGCCTGCAGGTCCGGCACGATGCGGATGGCCAGGATCAGGTCCAGGTACTCGGCGGCGTAGTCGTCTTCCGTGGCGGCCAGCACGTCCGGCAGCACCGCGCGGGTGGCCACATCCCCCCGCAGCTCCACCCCGCGCTCGCGCAACGCCTGCGCCGCCGCCGGCAGGAAGCGCGCGGCGATGGCTTCATGCACCAGCAGTGTTTCCAGCGAATTGCAGGCCGCCGGACGCGAGACCTTGCCATCGACCAGCAGGCCGATCGCCAGATCGATATCGGCACTGTCATCGACGAACAGATGGCACACGCCCTTGTAGTGCTTGATCACCGGCACCCGCGCATGCTCGGCGACGAAGCGGATCAGGCCCTCGCCACCGCGCGGGATGGCCAGGTCGATGACGTCGTTGAGCTGCAGCAGTTCCAGCATGGTTTCGCGGCGCAGGTCCTCGACCAGGGTCAGCGCCGCTTCCGCCAAGCCGGCCTCGCGCAGGGCGCGCCGGAGGCTGGCGGCGATGGCGGTGTTGGAATGGATCGCCTCCGAACCGCCACGCAGGATCACGCCGTTGCCGGCCTTGATGCACAGCGCCGCCGCATCGGCGGTCACGTTCGGGCGCGCCTCGTAGATCATCGCGATCACCCCCAGCGGCACGCGCACCTTCTGCACGCGGATGCCATTGGGGCGTACATAGTCGCGGGTGACCTCGCCCACCGGGTCCGGCAGCGCCGCCACCTCGCGCAGCGCATTGGCCACACCGGCCAGGCGTGACGGGTTCAACGCCAACCGATCGAGCATCGCAGTGCCCACGCCCTTGTCGCGCGCGGCCTGCAGGTCCTTGTCGTTGGCCGCCAGGATGGCCGGCGCATCGGCCTCCAGTGCCGCCGCCATCGCCTGCAGCAGGTCGCCACGGGCCTGCGTGGAGAGACGGCCCAGTTGCAGGGCGGCATCACGGCATTGCAGGGCCAGGGTGCGGATATCACTCATGACGGTTCCCGTTGCGTTCGAAGGCTGACATCACAGCACCACCAGGTCATCGCGGTGGACCACGTTGTCGCCGTAGTTGTAACCAAGGATGGATTCGATCTCGCGCGTGTGGTGCTGGCTGATGCGGCGGATGTCCACCGCCGAATACTGGCTGACGCCGCGCGCGACCTTCTGCTGGCCCTGTACGTCGAACAGGCGTACCTCCACCATGTCGCCGCGCCGGAACTCACCTTCGGCGCCGAGCACGCCGCCGGGCAGCAGCGATGCACCTTTCTCGCGCAGCGCACGCGCGGCACCGGCGTCGATCAGGATCGCACCCGGTTCCAGTGGCGCATGCCGCAGCCAGTACTTGCGTGCGGCGATCCGCGACTGCCCGGCGTGCAGGCGGGTGCCGCGCAGCCGCCCCTGGGCCAGCCCACGCACCACGTCGCCATCCCGGCCGTTGAACAGGAAGGTATCGATCCCCGCCGCACCGGCCTTGGCCGCGGCCTGCAACTTGGTCTGCATGCCACCGGTCCCCACCGCGCTGCCGCTGCCACCGGCCATCGCCAGCACCTCCGGCGTCAGTTCCAGGACCTCGTTGATCGGCCGCGCATCGGGATTGCCGCGCGGGTCGGCGGTAAACAGGCCATCGATGTCGGTGGCGATGAACAAGGCATCGGCGTCCACCAGCGCGGCCACGATCGCGGCCAGATTGTCGTTGTCGCCCAGCTTCAGTTCATCCACCGAAACGGTGTCGTTCTCGTTGACCACCGGCAGCGCACCCAGCGCCAGCAACTCGGTGAGTGCGGCACGCGCGTTGAGATAGCGTCGGCGGTTGCGCAGGTCGTCGTGGGTCAGCAGCACCTGTGCCACCGGCCGTTCGAAGAAGCGCTGCCACAGCGCGATCAGCTGCGCCTGGCCCAACGCGGCCAGCGCCTGCCGTGCCGCCATCGCCGCACCGGCCTCGGCCGCCTTCGGCACGATGGCGCGCCCGGCCGCCACCGCGCCGGAGGACACGATCACCACCTCACGCCCGGCCAGCACATTGGCCGAGACGAACTGCGCCAAGCCCAGCGCGAAGCGTGGCGTCAGCCCACCGCCGTCGGCGGCGAGCAGGCTGCTGCCGACCTTGAGCACGGCCCGGCGCCACTGCGGCAGCGCTTGTTCGGTGAACGGCGAAAGTGAAGTCTGGATCATGGGATCAACGTGTATTCCACTCGTGGATGATCAGCTCGGAACTGCCGTGGAGGGCCAACGGATCGGCGGCGACGACGGCCTTGGCGGCTTCAAGAGTTTCGATGTTCTTCAAGACATAGGCGCCGCCGGTGCCATCGCTGAAGCCGCCGGTCAAGTACAGCTGGTCTTTCGCGTCGAGTGCGTTGAGGAAAGCGATGTGTGGGGCAATCACTGCATCGTCAAATGACGGCTTGCGCATTGCCAGTACGAGGTAGAGCTTCATTGCGTTCTCCTTTAGCTGCGCATGACACCACGACGAAAGCGAAGATGACACGATTGCTTTCGCTTGGAACTTGCTTTGGCTTTGGCTTTGGCTTTGGCTTTGACTTTGGCTTTGGCTTTGGCTTTGACTTTGGCTTTGACTTTGGCTTTGACTTTGGCTTTGACTTTGGCTGTTGCTTTGGCTGTTGCTTTGGCTGTCCCTTCTCCCGCCTGCGGGAGAAGGTGCCCGAAGGGCGGATGAGGGAGGCTTTGGACGTTGCCCAGCCAGGAGCTTCCCCTCGCCCCAACCCCTCCTCCGCAGGCGGGAGAGGGGCTTAAGCCGCAGCCGGAGCCAAGACCAAACCAGCACGGGCGCCCCAAGCGCCCGTGTCCACCTCAGCCCAGCAGCGCCGCCAGGCGTGCGTTGAGCTCGTCCAGACGCAGGTCCGCCGCCGCGCCGGGCGACACGCGCGCGGCCAGGCTGCCTTCGGGGGTACGCCCCTGCCCCGCCGTTTCCGACGCCGCCGCCGCGGCCTTGTAGGCATCGCGGAACGGCACGCCGGCCACGGCCGCTTCCACTGCCACGTCGGTGGCATACATGCCCGAATCAATGGCCGCACGGATGTGATCGTCCCGCCAGTCTAGGTTGGACAACAACGCCGGCAGCAGTTCCAGCGCCGCCAGGCCACGGCCGAAGCCGTGCACGATCGCGCCCTTGGAATTCTGCAGGTCGCGCTGGTAACCAGACGGCAGCGACAGCAACTGCTCGATCTCGGTGCGCGCGGCGGCGACGCTGGCGTGGGTGGCGCGCATCAGCTCGATCACGTCCGGGTTGCGCTTGTTCGGCATGATCGAGCTGCCGGTGGTGTACTGCGCCGGCAGCGCCACGAAGGCGAACTCGCCGGTGGTGAACAGCGACAGGTCCCAGGCGATGCGGCGCAGGTCCAGCGTGGCCCCGCCCAAGGCTTCCAGTGCAGCCAGCTCGAACTTGCCGCGCGAGAGCTGCGCATAGATCGGGCTGATCTGCATGCGTGCGAACTGCAGCGCCTGCGTGGTGTGGGCACGGTCCAGCGGCAGGTTGACGCCGTAGCCGGCCGCGGTACCCAGCGGGTTGGTGTCGATCAGGGCGCGGGTGTCGCGGGCACGCACGGCGTTGTCGATGAATGCCTCGGCCCAGCCGGCCCACCACATGCCCGCCGAGGACACCACGGCGCGCTGAATGTGGGTGTAGCCCGGCAGCGGCTGCTGCTGCTCGGCGGCAGCGCGGTCCAGCGCCACCCGCGCGACCTCGATGCTGATCTGCGCCACGCGCGCCAGCTTCTCCTTCAACCACAGGCGCGTGGCCACCAGGATCTGGTCGTTGCGGCTGCGGCCGGTGTGGATCTTGCGGCCGGCATCACCCAGGCGCTCGGTCAGGCGGGCCTCGATCGCCGAGTGGCAATCCTCGTACTGCTCGTCGAGCACGAACGCACCGCTGCGGAACTCCTCGGCCAGCGTGGCCAGTTCGCGCGTGAGCGCGGCCAGCTCGTCGGCGCTGAGGATGCCGATGTGCTGCAGGCCTTCGGCATGCGCCGCGCTGGCCTGGATATCGTGCAGGAAGAACTCGCGATCGAGGATGACGTCGTCGCCGGCCAGGAAGGTCTGGATCTTCGCGTCGACCGCGACGCCGGGTTTCTGCCAGAGCAGGTTGGTCATGGTGGTTTCTCGGAATCGAAAAGGTTTGCTATGGCTGTCTGTAGGAGCGGCCTTGGCCGCGCCTGCGAAACTCGTCACTGCGGGATGGCGGTCAACTCGTCCAGGCCCAGCGCGCGGTTGAGGTTCTGCAGCGCCTGGGTCGCGGCGCCCTTGAGCAGGTTGTCGATGGTCGCCACCACCACCACGCGCTTGTTGCCCGGCGCCATCGTGAAGCCGCCGATCTGCACGCCATGGGTGCCGGCGATGCGGCTCACCCATGGCGCCTCGTCCACGACTTCCACCAACGGCTCGCCGGCGTAGCGCTGCGTGTACAGCGCGACGATCTCCTCGCGCTTGAGCGGCTGTTGCAGCCACAGGTTCACGGTCATGGTGATGCCGCGGAAATGCGGCGCCACGTGCGGCATGAACTCCACCGGCACGCCGAGCTGGGTGGACACCTCGCGCTCGTGCACGTGGTTGGTCAACGCATACGGCATCAGGTTGTCGCGCAGCAGCTCGGGGTTGTTCTTGTCCGAGGGCGTGGTGCCGGCACCGGACCAACCCGACACGCCGAAGCACGTCGGCGGCCCGGCCAGCTGCGACAGCAGCGGCGCGATCGCCAGCTGCATCGCGGTGGCATAGCAGCCCGGGTTGCTGATCCGCTTCTGCCCGTCGTAACGGTTGCGGGTCAGCTCCGGCAGGCCGTAGTACCAGTGGTTGTCGAAGCGATAGTCCGCCGACAGGTCGACGATCACCGTGTCCGGCCTGGCTGCATCCAACGCCGCCACGAACGGTTCAGCCTTGCCGTTCGGCAACGCCAGCACCACCGCGTCCACGCCCTTGGCAGCGACTGCGTCGGCGTCCAGGCTCTCGTAGCGCAGTTCACCGGTGTAGGCATCGTTGTGGTCGGCCACGCGCTGCCCGGCCAGCTCGCGCGAGGACACGAACGCCAGTTCGATGTTCGGGTGTCCGGCTACCAGCTTGATCAGCTCGGTACCGGTGTAGCCGCGCGCGCCGACGATGCCCAGCGAGAATTTCTTGTCAGTCATGAATGCGAATCCAGCAGGAACTGCAGGTGGGCTTTCACCGCCGGCCATTCCGTATCGATGATGGAGAACACCACGGTATCGCGACGCGACCCGTCCGAATGGCGCTTGTGGCTGCGCAGCACGCCGTCCTGCTTCGCGCCCAGGCGGGCGATGGCCCGGCGCGAGTTATGGTTGAACCAGCTGGTCTCGAAGCCCACGCTGATGCAGCCCATCACCTGGAAGGCATGCTGCAGCAACAGCAGTTTGGCCTCGGTGTTGAGGCCGGTGCGCTGCACGCGCGGGTTGTACCAGGTGTAGCCGATGTTCAGGCGCGGCACGTCCGCTTCCAGCGCGTAGAAGCGGGTGCTGCCCACCGCCTCACCAGTGGCGTCCTTGACCACGAAGGCCAGCACCTTGCCCTGCGCCTGCACGTCCAGGGCGGCATCGACGTAGCCCTGCACCGCTTCGGGTGCCGGCACGTTGGTGTACCAGCAGCGCGACAGTTCACCGTCGCCCAGGGCAAGCTCCAATGCCGGCACGTGCGCCCGCTGCAACGGCTGCAGCCATGCATGCCGGCCCTTCAGTTCCGGCGGCGTATTCCAGAGGGTGTCCGAACCGATCTGCATCGCATCAATCCTGCAGGCTCGCCTTGCGCTCACCGCAATGCTTCACGTAGCCCTTGATGGCCTCGAAGTCATCGGCGCCGAACCAGAACACCTTCCAATGCCCCTGCTTGTAGCAGCCGTCGGATTCGGCGTAGTAGAAATGGTTGACCGGATTGCCGTTGCGCGAGCGCCAGAAAAGCTGGGGGGTTTCCTCCAGCATCACGTTCCAGACCGCGCGGCCCAGGCCTTCGCCCTGTGCGTCGTCCAGCACCGCGAACTTGTCCAGGTACACGCCTTCAGCCTCGTCGGTAAGGATCACCGCGGTGCGGTAGTTCTCGCTGACATAGGCGCGCAGCAGCTTGGTCTTCTCGAAGTAATCCGGCACCAGCGTGCGACCGAAGCTGGATTCGATCAGCTGCTTCAACCGCACGGTATCCAGCTCACCCCAGGAGGTGGCCTTGAGCACCTTCTCGCCGCGACGCACCAGCGTGCCCGAGCCCTTGTGCGTGAACAGCTCCTTGGCCAGGTCGGCCGGGCGCGTGATCGACACCGACGACTCCTCCGGCAGCTTGTCCAGCAGGTCCTTGATCTGCTCGATCTTGACCCGCATGCCACCATGGATCCACGGCTGTGCCATCAGCTGGTCGTACTCGGTAGACAGGTTGATCGAGGAGATCAGCGTGCCCTCCTCGTCCAGCAGCCCTCCGGTGCCGGTGAGGAAGATGATCTTGTACGGCTGCAGTTCCTGCACCAGCTCATTGGCGGCGAAGTCGGCGTTGACGTTGAGGATCTGCCCGCTCGGGGTTTCGCCGAGGCTGGTGATCACCGGGATCGAACCTGCGCGCAGGCTGGCCTCGATCGGCGCCAGGTTGACCCTCTTCACCTCGCCGACCAGGCCGTAGGTGTCCGGGTCCAGGTACTGCGCCTCGAATACGCCACCTGTGATCGAGGTGGCACGCGCCCCGTTCTGCTGCAGCGCCTCGACCAGCTTGAGGTTGGACTGCTGGAACACCTTGCGCACGATCGCCAGCGCTTCGGGCGTGGTCACGCGCAGGCCGTTGATGGTCTGCTTCTCGATGCCGGCCGCCGACAGTTCGGCGTCCAGCTGCGGGCCGGCGCCGTGCAGCACGATCGGGGTCAGGCCCACTTCCTGCAGGAACGACAGCGAGGAGGTCAGCGCCTCTAGGTCGTCGCGCAGCACCGCGCCGCCGACCTTGACCACGGCGAAGCGCTTGGCGTCCAGTTGCGAGAAACGCTTCAGGTACTGGCTGATCTCCTTCGCGCTGGCCATGCTCGAAAGCAGGCGGACGATGGTCTGGCGGGTCTGGCGATGGGGTTGCATGGCAGGGGACATTGCTTGCGTCTACAAGGCGACCACGACGGTCGCGGGGAAGAAGCCGGCGGCACGCCGCCGGGCCACTGCGGCTCAGGCGCCGCGTTGCAGGATGCTGTGCACCGATTCGACGTAACGCTGCAGCTGTTCCAGCGTGACGAACTCATCGGCGGTGTGGGCCTGGGCGATGTCACCCGGGCCGTACACCATCGTGGTGTAACCGCCGGCCGAGAACAGCGAGGCCTCGGTCCAGAAGTCAACGGCGTTGCCGATCGGCAGGCCCAGCTCGTCGGCGATGTCGCGCGCGGCCAGGCGGCGTTCCTCGGCCCGGGCGATGTCACCGGAGGGCAGGCTCGGGCCACGGAAGGTTTCCTCGAAATGCGCGGCCTGCGGCTCGGCGAAGCCGGCGAAGGTGGCCAGCAGCGCATCGATGTCCATCGACGGCAGTGGGCGGAAGCCGAAACGCAGCTCGGCTTCCGGCGCGATCATGTTGGCCTTGATGCCGCCTTCGACGCGGCCGATGTTGAAACGCAGGCCGGTCAGTCCACCGAAGCGCGCATGTGCCAGCGACTCGACGTGGTCCAGCGCTTTGCCGCCCCAACGCATGGCCTGGTGCAGTGCACTGGCCGACGGGTCCTGCTTGCCGGAGGCATGCCCGGCGCGGCCGGCGAACTTCATCAACACCGAGCTGATGCCGCGGTGCGCCAGCACCGCCTCGCTCATGGTCGGCTCGGCCACGAGCACCGCTTCATAAGGGATGCCGCGTGCCAGGAAGGCGGCGATGCAACGCGGGTCGTTGGCTTCCTCGTCGCTGGAGAACAGGAACGCGGCGTCGCCCTGGCTGGCATTGGCGGCGGCCACCAGTGCGGCGGCGGCCCCCTTGATGTCGCACACGCCCAGGCCGACCACGCGGTCGTCGAGGCGGCGCATCACGTGCGGGTTGGCGCTCCAGTGCGGGGAATCCGGCACCGTGTCCAGATGCACGTTGAACAGGAAACGGGGAGTGCCACGCACCGCGTACAGGCTGACCGCACCGGCACCGTGGTCGATCACCTCGACGTTGAAGCCCGGCAGGTGGTCGCGCAGGTAATCGAAGATGCCACCGGTGGTGATCGCACGCGGCGGGTTGCGGGTGTCGTAGGACACCAGCGCTTCGAGGTGCTGCAGGGTGGATTCGAGCAAGGTCGTCATGGTGGGCAGCGGCAGGTCATCAGGTCAGTGATCGAAGGCATCCCTTCCACCGCATGCGGGGGAAGGTGCCCGGAGGGCGGATGGGGGAGCCTTTTGCCCTGCCGCGTTTGCCTTGAGAGCAAACAACGACAGAAGCAGAAGCTACCCTCACCCCAACCCCTCTCCCGCACGCGGGAGAGGGACTTCAACGGCTCAGCGGTTGACCTGCGCGTACAGCGTCGAGCTCATGCCGAACAACTTGATGAAGCCTTCGGCTTCCTCCACGCCCCAGTCCGCCGACTGCGCGTAGGTCGCGCCCTTGGCGTTGAGGATGTACGGCGAGCGCACCGCCACCGCGTCGACGCGGCCACCGCGGGTTTCCAGCACCACTTCGCCGGTCACCTTGGCCTGGGAGGACTTCAGGAACGCCTCGATGTCGTACTTGAGCGGGTCGTGGTAGAAGCCTTCGTACACCAGCTCCACCCACTTGCGCGCCACTTCCGGCTTGAAGCGGTTCTGCTGCTTGGTCAGCACGGTGTCTTCCAGCGCGCGGTGCGCGGCCAGCAGCGAGACTAGGCCCGGTGCTTCGTACACGATGCGGCCCTTCAGGCCGATCACGGTGTCGCCGGTGTAGACGCCACGACCCACGCCATACGGCGCGAACAGCTTGTTGAGCTTGGCCAGGATCTGCTCACCCGGCAGCGCCTTGCCGTCCAGTTCAACAGCCACACCTTCGACGAACTTCAAGGTCACGGTCAACGGCTCGATCGGCCAGGCGCTGCGCGGTGCGCACCAGCCGCGTGCACCCTCGCCCGGGGCTTCCCACTTGTCGATCTCGCCGCCGGACATGGTCAGGCCCAGCAGGTTCTCGTTGATGGTGTAGGCCTGCTGCTTGGCACGCACGCCAAAGCCGCGCTCCTCCAAGTACTTCTGCTCGTAGGCGCGGGTCTGGGTGTGCTCCTTCTGGATCTCGCGGATCGGCGCGACGATCACGTAGTCGCCCTGCGCCTTCACCGCCAGGTCGAAGCGCACCTGGTCGTTGCCCATGCCGGTGCAGCCGTGGGCGATGATGTTGGTGCCCAGTTCGGCGGCGCGCTTGAGCGCGGCATCGACGATCAGGTAACGGTCGGACACCAGCAGCGGGTACTGGCCCTGGTAGGCCTCGCCAGCCCACACGAACGGCTTGACGAAGCCTTCCCAGATCGCCGGGCCACCGTCGACGGTGACATGGCTGGTGACGCCCAGTTCGGCGGCACGCTTCTCGATGAAGTCACGCTCCTCGGCATCCACGCCGCCGGTGTCGGCGAACACGGTGTGCACGTTGTAACCGCGCTCCTGCAGGTAGGGCACGCAGAAGCTGGTGTCGAGGCCGCCGGAGAAGGCGAGGACGATGTCTTTGCTCATGGGGAAGAAGTCTCTGCTGTTGATCTTTAAGCCCCTCTCCCTCCGGGGGAGGGGTTGGGGAGGGGGCGAACGAATGAAGGTGCATCTGGGGCAAGGCGTTACCCTCACCCCAACCCCTCTCCCTCGGGAGAGGGGCTCAAGCGTTACTTGCCGGCCAACGCCGCCATGATCGCCTTCTGCACATGCAGGCGATTCTCGGCTTCATTGATGGCGATACATTGCGGCGAATCCATGACAGCGTCGGTCGCCTTCACGTTGCGGCGCAGCGGCAGGCAATGGCTGAACACACCGTTGTTGGTCAGCGCCATCTTGGCTTCGTCGACGATGAAGTGCTTGTACTGGTCGCGGATCGGCTTCTCCGGCTCCCAGTTGCCGAAGAACGGCAGCGCGCCCCAGCTCTTGGCGTAGACCACGTCGGCACCGGCGTAGGCGCTGCGGATGTCATGGCTGACCTGCAGCGAACCGCCGCTCTCGGCCACGTTCTGCTCGGCCCAGCCCATGTAGCGCTCGTCCAGCACGTAATCCGGGGTCGGGCACAGCAGGGTCACGTCCATGCCCATGCGGGTGGCGATGGTCAGCGCCGAGTTGGCGACCGCCGTGTTCAGCGGCTTGGGGTGGTAGGTCCAGGTCAGCACGTACTTCTTGCCGCGCAGGTCGGTGGTGCCGAAATGCTCCTGCAGCGCCAGGATGTGGGCCAGCTCCTGGCACGGGTGGGTGATGGTCTCCATGTTGATGACCGGCACCGGCGAGTACTTGGCGAAGCTCTTGAGCACGATGTCCTGGCGGTCGTAGGCCCAGTCCACGAACTTCGGGAACGCGCGCACGCCGATCAGGTCGACGTAGCGGCCCAGCACCTTGGCCACCTCGGCGATGTGCTCCTCGGTGTCACCGTCCATCACCGTGCCCAGGTTGAACTCGATCGGCCACGCGTCCTTGCCCGGCTGCAACACCACGGCATGCCCGCCCAGCTGGAAGGCACCCAGCTCGAAGCTGGTGCGGGTACGCATGGAGGGGTTGAAGAACACCAGGGCGATCGACTTGCCCTTCAGCTCGTCACCCAGCTTGTTCTGCTTGAACCGCGTCGCCTGGGCGAGCAGTGCATCAAGGTCGGCCCGGCTCCAGTCCTGGGTGTTCAAGAAGTGCTTCAGAGACATCAATCCATCCTTTGCTGCGGGAAGTTGCCGTTGCCGGCGGTTGGATGCGCCGGGGCGCGACTCATTGCGTTTGAAACTTTTGGTGGCGCGAAAACGAAAAAACCCAGCCTGGGCTGGGTTTTCCGAACAGACAGCACGAAGCTCCGGCTTACCCAGCGAATATGTGGGATTCCGGTCGGCGGGCACGCGAGGTCATGCCGGAGGCCATCCGGGCGGTGCTGGTTTCGTGCTGGAAGCTGTTCGCCTTCATAGCGCCGAATACTCGCATGCGGCCCTGCGGCACGCAAGTGCCGCGGCGCAGCATCAGGGGATGCTCGGGGTGGTTTCGAACGACTGGCCGATATCCGGGGTGATCGACACCCGCAGTTTCAGGCGGTTGCCCGGATCTTCCGGCAGGCGCGAGCGGAACTTGATGCCCTTGTAGACGTAGTCCACGTCGTAGGCGATGGGCCTGCGGAACTCGCGGCCGACCTCGACGATCCTGCATTCGGGCGTCAGCAGCGCGCTGGCGCCGGGGTGATGGACCTGGCTGCTGTCCTCGACCGCCTCCTCGCCTTCCCCGCGCGTGAAGATGCCGCGCACCGAATCCCAGAAACGGCGGAAACCGCCCTTCTCCTCCTCGCCCTTGACCTGCACCGGGGCCAGCGTGCGGGTGGATACCGGCTCGCAGTGCTCTTCGGTACGGGTGGCGCGCAGGGTCTGGAAGACCGGCTCGACATTGAGCACCTGCGCATAGTCGTAGCGCACGTTCTCCATGATCACCACGCGATTGCGCTGGTCACCGTCCTGCGCCTGGGCCGCAACGGGACCGGCGGCGAACAGGCTGGCAAACAACAGAAACGGAGCGGATTTCATCAATGAATTCGATCAAGGCCCGGGATGGGGGGCAACAATAGTGTAGGCAGGCGAACTGCCCCGGGCCTGAACATTACCCATCCGCAGGCGTTCTGCCCAGCCCGGCTGTGCCCCGCCCGGCCCGGACCGCTAGAATTGGGCGATTCGTTCCTCCCCCGGAAGACCATGACCCTGCGCCTGCACAACAACCTGACGCGGCAGCTGGAGCCGTTCGCTCCGCTCGATCCCTCCGCCCCGACCATGTATGTGTGCGGCCCCACCGTCTACAACTACGTCCACATCGGGAATGCCCGTGGCCCGGTCGTCTTCGGGGTACTGGCCGACCTGCTGCGCCGCCGCCATGGTGCACTGCGCTACGCCCGCAACATCACCGACGTGGATGACAAGATCAACGCCGCGGCCAAGGAACAGGGCGTACCGATCTCGGCCATCACCGACCGTTTCGCCGCGGCTTACCGCGAGGACATGGCTGCGCTGGGCGTGGTCCCGCCGGACATCGAGCCGGAAGCCACCGCGCATATCCCGCACATCATCGCGATGATCCAGGACCTGATCGACGGCGGCCACGCCTACGCGGCCGAGGGCCATGTGCTGTTCTCGGTGGGCAGCTTCAAGGACTACGGCAAGCTCTCGCGGCGTGACCCGGAGGAAATGCTGGCCGGCGCCCGCGTCGAGGTGGCCCCGTACAAGCGTGATGCCGGTGATTTCGTGCTGTGGAAGCCCTCCAGCGACGACCTGCCGGGCTGGGACTCGCCCTGGGGCCGTGGCCGACCGGGCTGGCACATCGAATGCTCGGCCATGGCCGCCGCCCACCTGGGCCCGACCATCGACATCCATGCCGGTGGCGTGGACCTGCAGTTCCCGCACCACGAGAACGAGATCGCGCAGAGCGAATGCGCCCATGGCGGGCAGACCTTCGCCCGCTTCTGGCTGCACAACGGCATGCTCAACTTCGGCGGCGCCAAGATGAGCAAGTCGCTGGGCAACATCGAGCGCGTCCACGACCTGGTCCGCCAGCACCCGCCGGAGGCCCTGCGCTATGCGCTGCTGTCGGCGCACTATCGGCAGCCGCTGGACTGGTCGGACAACCTGATCGAGCAGTCGGTCCGCACCCTGGACCGGCTGTACGGCACCCTGCGTGACCTGGCCGATGTCGAGGCGACCGCGCAGATCCCGGCCGCGGTCGAGGCGGCGCTGGACGATGACCTCAACACGCCGCTGGCACTGGCCGAAGTGGCGCGACTGGCGGCCGAGGCCCGCAAGGCCGAAAGCGCCCTGGACAAGGCCCGCCTGAAGCGCGAGCTGCTCGGTGCCGGCCTGGCGCTGGGCCTGCTGCAGCAGGCGCCGGCGGCGTGGTTCAGCCGCGGCGCCGAAGCCGGCGACGATGCCCGCATCCAGGCCTTGATCGACGAGCGCATCGCCGCCAAGAAGACCCGTGACTTTGCCCGTGCCGATGCCATCCGCGACCAGCTGGCGGCGGAGAACATCGTGCTGGAAGACACCCCGCAGGGCGTGCGGTGGAAGCGCGGCTGAGGCCTCTGTTTTCCCTCACCCCAACCCCTCTCCCGCGTGCGGGAGAGGGGTTCAGCCCAGCGCACGCTGAGGCGAAACTGAGCGACTGCAACGCTTGAAGCCCCTCTCCCGCACGCGGGAGAGGGGTTGGGGTGAGGGCAGAACCGCCCGCCCCACCGGCCCGCCCGTCAACTGGAGCGGGCAAGAACAGGAACCCCCATGACCGACACGATTTTCCCGCTCGAACCCACCCCCGCCGACGCCCAGGCCGCCATTGCCGACGAGTTCTCCTTCTTCGGCGACTGGTCCGAGCGCTACCAATACCTGATCGACCTCGGCCGCAAGTTGCCGACCTTCCCGGAAGAATGGAAGACCGAGGAGCACCGCCTGCTCGGCTGCCAGTCGATGGTCTGGATCGTCCCGGAAGGCAACGCCGACAAGCTGGTCTTCCATGCCATCAGTGATTCGGCCATCGTCTCGGGCCTGATCTACCTGGCCCTGCGCGTCTACTCCGGTCGCTCGGCCGCCGAGATCCTGGCCACCGAGCCGGACTACGTGGCCGCCATCGGCCTGGCCAAGCACCTCTCGCCGACCCGCAGCAACGGCCTGGCCGCGATGCTGGCCTTCATCCGCGAAACCGCCCAAGCGCAGTCGCGGTGAGCGCCCCCGTCGGCGACACCAGCGCCCTGGCCCTGCTGCGCCAGCCGGGCTTCGCGTCACTGCTGCTGTACCGTATCGCCGCGATGCTGTCCTACCAGATCGTCGCGGTCACGGTCGGCTGGCACATCTACGAGATCACCCGCAATCCGTTCTCGCTGGGCCTGATCGGCCTGGCCGAGGTGCTGCCGTTCTTCTGCGTGGCGCCGTTCGCCGGCTACCTGGTCGACCACCTGCCCCGCCGCAGGCTGGGCATGGCGGCCAGCCTCGGCCTGATCGCCACCGCAGTGGTGCTGGCAGCGGTGGCGATGGGCTGGCTGCCGTTCAAGGGCGTCTGGCCGATCTACCTGGCCATCGCGCTGACCGGCATGGTCCGCGCCTTCCTGTCACCGATCTACAACGCGCTGTTCGCGCGGGTGTTGGCACGCGAGCAGTTCGCGCGCGGGGCCGGCTTCGGCAGCGTGGTGTTCCAGACCGGCATGGTGGTCGGCCCGGCACTGGGCGGCGTGCTGGTCGGCTGGGGCGGCAAGGGCCTGTCCTATGGCGTGGCCGCGGTGATGGCTACCCTGGCGCTGCTCGCGCTGGCCTCGCTCCGGGTCAGCGAACCGCCCCCGCCGCAGACGCGCGCACCGATCTTCGCCAGCATCGCCGAAGGCGCGCGCTTCGTGCTGGGCAACCAGATCATGCTCGGCGCAATGGCGCTGGACATGTTCTCGGTGCTGCTGGGTGGCGTGGTGGCGATGCTGCCGGCCTTCATCCAGGAGATCCTGCACTACGGCCCGGAGGGCCTGGGCATCCTGCGCGCGGCGCCGGCGCTGGGCTCGATCTGCGTGGGGCTGTGGTTGGCGCGCCGGCCGTTGCAACGCAATGCCGGGCGCGTGCTGCTGTTCGCGGTGGCCGGCTTCGGCCTGTGCGTAATCGCCTTCGGGCTGTCCCAGCACTTCTGGCTGTCGGCGGCGATCCTGCTGTTCTATGGCGCCTGCGATGGTGTGTCGGTGGTGGTGCGCTCGACCATCCTCCAGCTGGCCACGCCGGATGAGATGCGCGGCCGGGTATCCTCGATCAACGGCATTTTCATCAGTTCGTCCAATGAGCTGGGCGCGTTCTATGCCGGCACCATGGCCCGTTGGCTGGGACTGGTCCCGGCGGTGGTCATCGGCGGCTGCGCGGTGCTTGGCGTGGCCGGGGTCACCGCTTGGAAGGCGCCGCAGCTGCGCCGGTTGAACCTGCGCGACCTGCAGTAAAGGCCTGCCCTCATCCGCCCTGCGGGCACCTTCTCCCGTCCACGGGAGAAGGGAGCGCCGACAACAGCCCGGCAGTCGGATGGACCCAAGCGTTCCATGCAATCTCGAACACCCTGCCTTCTCCCGCCTGCGGGAGAAGGTGCCCGCAGGGCGGATGAGGGCGCCGCTTGCCCGCTACGACTTCATTCCCCACTCCGCATACAGCCCCTGCTCGTCCGCCGGCTTCCATTGGCGCAGGCCGGAGGCCGGTGCCGCCGGTCCTTCGGCCAGGCGTGCGTACACCGCGCCGGTCGACAGGCCGAACGGCTCTGCGTCCTCATTCGAATAGGCGAACCAGGCCTGCTGGATCCCGCACAGGTACATCGCAGCCAGGCACATCGGGCACGGATGGCCGCTGGCATACACGCTGCAGCCATCCAGGCGCGGGCTCCCGAGCACAGCACTGGCCAGGCGGATGGCGCGCATCTCCGCGTGATCGGTCGGGTCGTGGCTGGCATGGATGCCGTTGGCCGCTTCGGCCAGCACCTTGCCGTCCTTCACCAGGACCGCACCGAATGGGCGCCCACCGGCGGCGATGTTCGCGCGCGCCAGTTCCAGCGCGCGGCGCATGAAAACGTCCTGCTCTGACATCTTCTCCCACCTCCAGAAAGACAGAACCCCGCCAGGGCGGGGTTCTGCAGGGTGCATCACGCCGGGACGATCAGTCGCCCTGCTGCTTCTGCAGGTGCTCCCAACGCTCCTGCGCATCAATCGTGCGCTCGGCGGTGAGACGGGCTTCCAGGCGGTCCAGGCCGATCTCTTCGCCGGTGTCCACGCAGTAGCCGTAATCTCCGGCTTCCAGGCGCTTGAGCGTGCTGTCGATCTTGCCGATCAGCTTGCGGTAGCGGTCGCGGGTACGCAGTTCCAGCGAGTTCTCGGTCTCACGGGTGGCGCGCTCGGCTTCATCGCCGATGTCACGCACTTCGTCGCGCAGGTTCTCGATGGTCTGCTTCGATTCCTCGACCAGGTCGGCGCGCCACTGCAGCAGGCGCTGGCGGAAGTACTCCTGCTGCAGCGTGCTCATGTACTCCTCGTCGGCGCTGGGCTTGTAGCCGGCCGGCAGGATCGGACGACCGGACGCTTCGTCGGTCTTGTATTCGACAACCTTGTACTTGCTGCGCGGTGCCGGGGCCGCCGAACGGGCGGTTACGGCAACCGCCACCTTGCCGACCGGACGGACGGCTGCAGGCGCTGCGGACTTGACGACGGTGGTTTTGACGGGGGATTTCGAAACAGGCACGGGATTCTTGATTTGCGGGGCCTTGGGCGCGGGCGTCGGCTTGGCGGCCGGCTTGGGGGCCGGTGCTGCAACCTTCTTGGCGACTTCGGCCGGGACAGGCTTGGCCGTCACCGGCTTGGCGGCCGGCTTCGGTACGGACTTGACCACGGGCGGGGTGGCCGGCGTCTTTGCGGGCTTGGCAGCGGGCTTGTCCGCCACCTTCTTTGCCGCGGGCTTGGCCACCGGCTTGGCGGGCACCTTCTTCGCAGGTGCTGCCGGCTTGGCAGCCGTTTTCTTGGCAACGGCGGGCTTGGGCGCCGCCTTCTTGGCCGGAGCCACCGGTTTGGCCACCGCCTTCTTGGCACCAGCCGCCTTCTTGGCGGGCGCTGCAGCCTTCTTGGCGGCCGGCTTGGCAGCCTTGGCGACCGGCTTCTTTTCAACCGGCTTGGACGCCGCCTTCTTGACTACAGGTTTGGCGGTTTTCTTGGCGACCTTGACGGCCTTCTTTGCAGGTTTTTTAGCAGCCACGAAACGCTCTTCCTTGTTTCCCCCGGGGCCCGGGAAAGCGGGCCTTTATAGCCTACCCGACCAGCAGCAGCAACCGCGCCGGGCCCCGTTGCCTGAACGGATGCCCGACCCGTGCAATACAGGTCCGGTGGCGTCACCGGACCGTTTCGCGCAGTTCGGAACGTAACCAGGAGCCATCCGCCCCTGGCTGGCTCGGCAAAACCCGCAGGCATTGCCGCAGCCGTCCGCGCATCGTGCGACAAATCCAATGGCAATGCCAACTGGCATATCATTCGGGGGTGATCGGCCGCCTACTCATCGCCGTACTGCGCTTGTACAAGCGCTTCATCAGCCCCCTGCTCGGGCCGCGCTGCCGTTTTGTCCCCAGTTGCTCTGAATACGGGATGGAAGCCATCCGCGTACACGGGCCGTTGCGTGGCTGCTGGCTGACGCTGCTGCGGCTGGGCCGCTGCCAGCCCTTCCATCCCGGCGGTTTCGACCCGGTACCGGGGCGGCCCGATTCCCCCTCTTGCCGCTGTACAGGAAAACACTGACATGTCCTCCACGCTCATCACCAACGCCCGCATGGTCAACGAAGGCCGCACCTTCGATGGCGACCTGCGCATCGAGAACGGCCGCATCGCGCAGATCGGTAGCGGACTGTCCCCGCGCGACGGCGAACAGGTGGTGGACGCCGCCGGACGCTGGCTACTGCCGGGCATGATCGACGACCAGGTGCATTTCCGCGAACCGGGCCTGACCCACAAAGGTGACATCGCCACCGAATCGGCCGCGGCCGTGGCCGGCGGGCTGACCAGCTTCATGGACATGCCCAACACCAACCCGCCGACGCTGGATTCGACCATCCTCGAAGCCAAGTACGAACTGGCCAAGGGCCGCGCCTGGGCCAACTACGGCTTCTACCACGGCGCCAGCAACGACAACCTCGAGGCCATCCGCGTACTCGACCCGAAGAAGGCGCCGGGCGTGAAAGTGTTCATGGGCGCCTCCACCGGCAACATGCTGGTCGACAACCCGGAAACCCTGGACGCGATCTTCCGCGAGTGCCCGACCCCGATCATCACGCACTGCGAAGACACGCCGATGATCGACGCCAACCTGAAGGCGTTCCAGGACAAATACGGCGACGCACTGACCCCGGAGATGCACCCGGACATCCGTTCGCGCGAGGCCTGCATCAAGTCGACCCGGCTGGCGATGTCGCTGGCACGCAAGCACGGCACCCGCCTGCACGTGCTGCACATCTCCACCGCCGATGAGCTGGCGTTGTTCGAGAAAGGCCCGCTGATCCGCGCCGATGGCAGCCGCAAGCAGATCACCGCCGAAACCTGCGTGCATTTCCTGCACTTCGCCCGCCCGGATTACGCCACCAAGGGCAACCTGATCAAGTGCAACCCGGCGATCAAGGACGTGGCCGATCGCGAGGCGATCACCGCCGCGCTGGCCGACGACGTGCTCGACGTACTCGCCACCGACCACGCCCCGCATACCTGGGAAGAGAAGCAGAAGCCCTACGCCCAGGCGCCGTCCGGCCTGCCGCTGGTGCAGTACGCGCTGGTCGCCGCGCTGGAGCGCGTGCACGAAGGCAAGCTGACCCGCGAGCAGGTGGTGCAGAAGTTCGCCCATGCGCCGGCGCAGCTGTTCGACGTGGAGCAGCGCGGTTTCCTGCGCGAGGGCTACTTCGCCGACCTGGTGCTGGTGGAGGACGTGCCGTTCACCGTCAAGCGTGAGGACGTGCTGTCCAAGTGCGGCTGGTCGCCGTTCGAAGGCACCACCTTCCGCTCGCGCATCGCCTCCACCTGGGTCAATGGCCAACTGGTGTGGGACGGCAGCAAGCTGGTCGGCGCGCCGGCCGGCCAGCGCATGACCTACGACCGCTGATGCGTTCGTCCTTCCTGTTCGGGGCGCTGCTGCTGGCCGCGCCCCTGTTCACCGCCCCGTCCGTGCAGGCACAGGACGGCATCGGCGAGCTGGTCGACAACCGCGTGGTGTTCCCGGCCAGTGCCTCGCAGGGCGCGATGGTGATTGGCAAGGTGCCTGTGGGCAGCAGCGTGCGCTATGCCGGCCGTGACCTGCGGGTCAGCAGCTACGGCAGCGTGGTGTTCGGCATCGGTCGCGACGAAAAGGGACCGCTGCAGGTGCAGGTGCGTCGCCCGGATGGCAGCAGCGAAACCGCCAGCATCGTGGTGACCCCACGCGACTGGCCGACCGAACGGGTCAACGGCGTGCCGCCGAAAACAGTGAACCCGCCGCCCGCCATCGCCGAGCGCATTGCCCGCGAGCAGGCATTGGTGACCGAATCACGGCGGCGCGACGACAACCGCACCGACTTCACCCAGACCTTCGCGTGGCCGGTGCAGGGCCGCATCAGTGGCCGCTTCGGCAACGCCCGGGTCTACAACGGGCAACCGGGCAGTGGCCATTCCGGCATGGACATCGCGGTGCCGACCGGCACGCCGGTGAAGGCCCCGGCGGCCGGCATCGTCACCTTCGCCAACCCGGATCTGTACCTGACCGGCGGCACGCTGGTACTCGACCATGGCTTCGGCATCAGTTCCAACTTCCTGCACCTCTCGCGCATCGACGTGAAGGTCGGCGACCGCATCGAGCAGGGCCAGACCATCGCCGCGGTCGGCGCCACCGGGCGCGCGACCGGGCCGCACCTGCATTGGGGTATGAACTGGTTCGACACGCGGATCGACCCGCTGCTGGTGCTGGAACGCGCAAGGTAGGCGCGCCTTCAGGCGCGAAGCCGGCAACGTCGGCAACCGGGCTTTGCGACTGGCGGAACATCTTCCAGCTTCGCGGCCAAGGCCGCTCCTGCGGTTTGCAGGAGCGCCTTCAGGTGCGAAGCGGACGGCCTTACCCGCGCGCGGCCCACCAGCTGCGCCACAGCAACGCGGCCGGGCTGGGCTGGTACTGCCCGCCCTTCAGCACGGCCTGCAGGCGGGCGCGGGCCAGCGACGCGTACAGACGACGCGGGCGCGGGCCGGCCACCCGCGACGGCCATGCGACCAGCAACTGCCGCTGCCACTGCGCCTCGTCGCCGGCGGCGAGCGGCACCACCGCTGCACCCAGCTCCTGCACCCGGTGCGCCAGGGTCTGGGTAAGCACGGCCTCTCCGGCCGCCTTCGCCGGTGCCTGCTTGAACATCGCCGCCTCCACCGCGGCTACCGCAGCGGCATAGCCCGCCAATCCGGCGCGCGCCTGGGCCCCGTCGGCAACACGCTCGCGCGCGTCGACCAGGCCTGGCAGGGCATCGGCCAGCTGCGCCCATGGCGCACGCACCGGCTCCAGTACGCGACCCAACGGATGCCGCGAGCGCTGGCTGTCCCAACTGCGCAGTTCCTCACCCCACCACGCCAGCTTGGCGTCCGATGGCGTGGGGTCACCACTGACGTTGAGCATGTCATCGAACTCCTGCAGCAGCGCGAACCACGCCACCGCGCGTTCGCGCATGCCCTCCTCGACGAAGCGCTCGACGAAGACCCATTCCGGCCACCGCTCACGCCACTTGTCCAGGAAGCTGTCCAGCGCACTGCTCACGTCATTACCTCGATGTTCGTTGGTTCAGGCCGAAGCCCGTCGGGTCAGCGGCCATGCGTCCGCCTGCCAGAGCTGCTGCGGCAGCTCGCAATACTGGTCGGCCTGCCAGCTGGCCGGATCGTCGTGGTCCAGTCGGTAGCCCCACAACGCGGCCACCGACGGCATGCCCGCCGCGCGCGCGGCGACGATGTCGCGCTCGTCGTCGCCGACGTACACGCAGGCCGCCGCTGCCACCTGGATCTGCTGGGCAGCCACCTGCAGCGGCAACGGGTGCGGCTTGCGTTCGGCCAGCGTGTCGCCGCCGATGAGCACCGCGCAGCGCTGCTCCCAACCCAGCTGCGGCAGGATCTGCCGGGCCAGGTACTCCGGCTTGTTTGTGACGATGCCCCACACGCAACCGGCCTGCTCCAGCGTGCGCAGCAGCGATTCGACGCCGTCGAACACCCGCGCGTGCCGGCCGATCAGTGATTCGTACAGGTCAAGGAATTCCGGCACCAGCGCATGCCGCTCGCTCTCGGCCATGTGCGGGAAAGCCACCGCCAGCATCGCCCGCGACCCCTTGGAAACCACCGGCCGCAGCTGTTCCAGCGCGACCCCGTCCATGTTGCGCGCCTGGCGCATGGCATTGACGGTGGCGACGAAGTCCGGAGCGCTGTCCAGCAAGGTGCCGTCCAGGTCGAACAGCACCGCCGCCGGGAACCGGGGAGCAGTCATGCCTGGTCCGGCTTGACCGCGTAGGCCAGGTAGTTGATGTCGGTGCGGCTGCTCAGGCGCGCGCGGTTGCGCCACGGCTCGTAGGCCATGCCGCTGACGTCCTGCAGCTGCAGGTCGGCCTGGCGCAACCAGGCGCCCAGCTCGGCCGGCTTGATGAATTCCTGGTAGTGATGCGTGCCCTTGGGCAGCAGGCGGGCGATGTACTCCGCGCCCACCACCGCCACCGCGAACGCGGCCGGGGTGCGGTTGATGGTGGACAGGAACAGCTTGCCGCCCGGACGCAGCAGGCGCTGACAGGCGGCGATGATCGCCCCCGGGTCCGGCACGTGCTCCAGCATCTCCATGCAGGTCACCACGTCGAAGCCGCCCGGCTGCTCGGCGGCTAGGTCCTCGGCGGCCTGCACGCGGTAGTCCACCTGCACGCCCGACTCCAGGCCATGCAGGCGCGCCACCTTGACCAGCTCCGGCGCCAGGTCGATCGCGGTCACCCGTGCCCCTTCCTTGGCCAGGGCCTCGCTGAGCAGGCCGCCACCGCAGCCGATGTCCAGCACCTTGGCGCCGCGCAGCGTCGCGCGGTCGGCCACGTACTGCAGGCGCACCGGGTTCAGGGCGTGCAACGGCTTCTGCGGGCCGTCGGCGTCCCACCAGCGGTTGGCCAGCGCGGCGAACTTGTCCAGTTCGGCCTGATCGAAATTGGTGGAGGCGGTAGATGCACTCATTGCGGTGTCCTCATGGGGCCGCCTGCGCGGCCCGGTGGCGCCATCAGGCGCGGATGTTACGGATGCGGTCGCGCCACTGGCGGGTGTTGGCGGTGATCGCCTGCACGTCCATGCCGACCAGCTCGCGCTGGACCAGCTTGGGCTTGCCGGCGATCCACACGTCGCTGACCTGATGGCGGCCAACGGCATAGACCAGCTGCGACAGCACGTGGTGCAGCGGCTGGGTTTCCAGCGCTGACAGGTCCACGCAGACCAGGTCGGCCTGCTTGCCGACTTCGATCGAGCCGATCTGCTCGCCGAAGCCCAGCGCGCGTGCGCCGCCCAGGGTGGCCGCACGCAGCGTGGTCGCCGCGTCCAGCGCAGTGGCGTCGTTGGCCACGGCCTTGGCCAGGATGGCCGCGGTGCGGTTCTCGCTGAACATGTCCAGGTCGTTGTTGCTGGCGCAGCCGTCGGTACCGATGGCCAGGTTGACCCCGGCCCGCACCAGCGCGCAGGCCGGGCAGAAACCGGAGGCCAGTTTCAGGTTCGACTCCGGGCAATGCACCACGCTCACGCCGCGCTCGGCACACAGGTGGATCTCGGCGTCGGTGAGCTGGGTCATGTGCACCGCGATCAGGCGCTCGTTGACCAGCCCCAGCCGGTCCAGGCGCGCCAGCGGGCGCTGGCCGTGCAGCTGGATCGAATCGGTGATCTCCTGCGCGGTCTCGTGCGTGTGCAGGTGCACGCGCACGTCCAGCTGGTCGGACAGCATCCGCACCCGCTCGAAGTTGGCGTCACTGACCGTGTACGGCGCGTGCGGCGCGAAGGCGGTGCCGATCAGCGGGTCGTCGCGCCACTGGTCGTGCAGTTCGGTGGCACGGGCGAAGTACTCGTCGTCGGTCCTGGCCCAGGCACTGGGGAAGTCGATGATCACCGAGCCCACCAGCGCGCGGAAGCCATGCTTCTTGTAGACCGCGGCCTGCACGTCGGCGAAGAAGTAGTTCTCGTTGGCGCAGGTGGTGCCGCCACGCAGCATCTCGGCGATCGCCAGGGTGGTGCCGTCGGCGACGAATTCCGGGCCGATCACCGCCGCTTCCACCGGCCAGATGTGCTCGCGCAGCCAGGTCATCAGTGGCAGGTCGTCGGCCACGCCTCGCAGCAGCGTCATCGGGTTGTGGGTGTGCGCGTTGACCAGGCCCGGGATCAGCGCCGCGTCCGGACGCGAAACCACCTGCTTCGCGGCAAAACGGGCCCGTGCCTGCGCACGCGGCAGGATCGCCACGATCCGGCCGTCGCTCACCGCGACCGCGTGGTCTTCCAGCACCACCGCGTGCGGCTCGACCGGGACCACATGGCCGGCTTCGATCAGGAGGTCACATTGCTGGGGTTGGGCGTCACTCACGGGGGTCACCATCTGTTGCCATGACAAACCGGCGCAGCGGCCGGATGCGAACAGGCGCCGCATCCCCGCCACCGGCAGCGCGAGGCTGTGCGGCAACGGGTGGCGGCGCCTGCATCGTGTTGCTTACTTGACGCGGGCCGAATATTCGCCGGAGCGGGTATCGACGCGGATCACTTCATCCTGGCTGACGAACAGCGGCACGCGGACCACGGCGCCGGTTTCCAGGGTGGCCGGCTTGCCGCCGCCGCCGGAGGTGTCACCGCGCACGCCCGGGTCGGTCTCGGTGATCTTCAGCTCGACGAAGTTCGGCGGCTGCACGGCGATCGGCTCACCGTTCCACAGGGTGACCACGCAGGATTCCTCGCCCTTGAGCCACTTTTCGGCGCCGCCCATGCCGGCCTTGGTCGCCTGCACCTGCTCGAAGGTTTCCGGGTCCATGAAGTGCCAGAACTCGCCGTCGCTGTACATGTAGTTCATGTCGGTGTCCACGACGTCGGCCGCATCCAGCGAATCGGTCGACTTCATGGTGATTTCCTGCGTGCGGCCGTCCTTGATCAGGCGGTACTTCACGCGGGTGAATGCCTGGCCCTTGCCCGGCTTGACGTACTCGGTGTCGATGATGACCGCCGGTTGGTTGTTGACCAGGATCTTCATCCCGTTCTTGACGTCATTCATGCCGTAAGCGGCCATGCAAAAACTCCTGAGGTAGCAAAACCGGCGCGTTCATTGGCCGGCCGGATTAGAATGGAAGGCCCGCCAGCAGGCGGGGTATCTGTTTTTCTGACCGCCAATGATAACCGCAGCCCCCGCCCGCACTCCAGAAAAAGCCGTCCTGCCCCTGCCTGCCGACCGGTGGCAGGCCCACTGGCGGCAGGCCATCCGCGACCCGGCGGAGCTGCTGGCCCTGCTCGGCCTGGGGGCCGAAGACCTGGGCGTTTCAGCGCAGGCGCTGGCGCAGTTCCCGTTGCGGGTGCCGCGCGGTTTCGTGGCCCGGATGCGCCCAGCCGACCCGGCCGACCCGCTGCTGCGGCAGGTGCTGCCCATCGATGCCGAGATGCAGGTGGTGCCCGGGTTCAGTTTCGACGCGGTGGGCGACGGCGATGCCCGCAAGGCCACCGGGGTGATCCAGAAGTACCGTGGCCGTGCCCTGCTGGTGGCCACCGGCAGCTGCGCGATCCACTGCCGTTACTGCTTCCGCCGCCATTTCGACTACGCCGGCGAGAACGCGGCGAAGGGCGGCTGGCAGGAGGCCATCGATGCCATCGCCGCTGATGCCGGCATCGACGAGGTCATCCTCAGCGGCGGCGACCCGCTGTCACTGGCCACCTCCAAGCTGGCCGAGCTGACCGACGCATTGGCCGCGATCCCGCACCTCAAGCGCCTGCGCATCCACAGCCGCCTGCCGGTGGTGCTGCCCGAACGCGTGGACGACAGCCTGGTGCAATGGCTGGCGGCCCTGCCCTGGCCGGTGGCCTTCGTCATCCATGCCAACCATGCCAACGAATTCGATGCCAGCGTGGACACCGCGCTGGCGCGCCTGCGCGGCACCGGCGCCCAGTTGCTGAACCAGGCCGTGCTGCTGCGTGGGATCAACGACGACCTGGACAGCCTGGCGGCGCTGAGCGAGCGCAGTTTCGCCGCCGGCGTACTGCCCTATTACCTGCACCAGCTCGACCGCGTGCAGGGCGTAGCCCACTTCGAGGTCAGCGACGAACAAGCCCTGGCCCTGCATGCCGGGCTGATGGCGCGGCTGTCCGGGTACCTGGTACCCAAGCTGGTGCGCGAGATCGCCGGCGACACCAGCAAGCGACCGCTCTGAGCCAGCCGCCGCCGGTCAGTCGGCGGCCAGCGCCTGCGGCCCCGGGCGCAGCATCCGCACCAGCTCGCCGGCTTCCACCGGTCGGCCCAACCAGTACCCCTGGACCAGGTCGCAGCCGCGCTGGCTGAGCAGTTCGAACTGCGCCTCCTGCTCCACGCCCTCGGCCACCACGGTGATGCCCAGTGCATGCGCCATGGCGATGATCGCCGTGGTCAGCGCCAGGTCGTCCGGGTCGCGTTCCATCTCGGCGACGAAGCTGCGGTCGATCTTGACCCCGTCCACCGGCACCTGGCGCAGGTGGCTCAGGCCCGAGAAGCCGGTGCCGAAGTCGTCCAGCCAGACCTTGACCCCGGCCCGGTGCAGCTTCTCCAGCAGCGACACGGCCAGCATCTCGTCGCCGATCACCGCGGTTTCGGTCAGTTCCAGGTGCAGGCGCGAGGCAGACAGACCCGAGGCATGCAGGCTGTTCTCCACCTCCGACACCAGGTCGCCGTTGCGCAGCTGCCGCGGCGAGACGTTGACCGAGATGAACAACTCCTCGCCCAGGTGGTTGCGCGGCCACTGCGTGGCCTGCTCGCAGGCCAGGCGCAGCACCTTGGGGCCGAGCGCCTGGATCAGGCCGCTCTGTTCGGCCACATCGATGAACACCGACGGCGCGATCGCGCCCAGCGTCGGGTGATCCCAACGCAGCAGCACCTCTACGCCCGCCAGCACCCGGTCGCGGGTACGGAAGATCGGCTGGTACACCAGCCGCAGCTCGTCCCGGCCCCAGGCGCCGCGCAGTTCCTGCTCCAGGTGCAGGCGCCGCTCGACCGCATGGTCCATCGCCCGGTTGTAGTAGCGGAAGCAGTTCTTGCCGGCCAGCTTGGCCTGGTACATGGCGATGTCGCCGTTCTTCAACAGCGCCGTGGCATCCACCGCGTCCTCGGGGAACAGGGTGATGCCGATCGAGCTGCCCAGGAAGATCTCGCGGCGCTGTACCTGCAGCGGACGCCCCAGTTCCAGCACCAGCCGCTCGGCCAGCCGGGTGGCGGTCTCGGCCACGATGCGCTCGCCGCTGTCGATCAAGATGACGAACTCATCGCCACCGAACCGGGCCAACAGGGCATCCTCGCCGCCCTCCTGGTCCACCGCTGCGGCGATGCGCTGGGCGAACTGCAGCAGGGCGTCGTCGCCGGCCTCGTGGCCGAGCGTGTCGTTGACCCGCTTGAACTCGTCGATGTCGATGAACAGCAACGCCAGCCCATGGTTGGCCGACTTGGCCTTGGCCAGCCGGTGGTCCAGCGCCTCGCGGAACGCCAGGCGGTTGGTCAGCCCGGTCAACGCGTCGGTATAGGCCATCTGCCGGACTTCGCGATCATGCCGGGCGATGCTCTGGCTCATCCGGTCGAAGGTGCGCAGCAGCTCACCCACCTCGTCGCGCCGCGCGGTGGCCTGCACGTTGATCCGGTAGTCACCGCGCTCGATCCGCTGCGCGGCATCGCCCAGCCAGCGGATCGGCTGCACCAGCGTGCGCTGCACGTAGATCATCATCACCACGGCGAAACCGACCAGCAGCGCCATCAGCGCATAGATCCAGCCCATCTGCCGGCTACGCGCGTCCTCCATGCGCGCGGCCAGCGCCTGCATCGCCACCGCCTCCTGCACGCGCACCGGTGCCAGTTCCATGCCGACCCGCACCCCACCCAGCCGCTGGTCGCCGATATGGATCGGCAAATCCACTTCCAGGATCGACGGCGAGCTCTGCACCAGCATCCGGTCGGCCCGCACCGCCGCCTCCGCCAACGGGTCGGACATGGCCTGGCCGTAGCCGGCCACGTCGAACGAACCGTCGTGGATCAGCCGCCCCTCGTGGTCGTGCACCAGCACATAGCTGACCGACTTCTGGCCGGCGGTGTTGCGTACCAGCGTGCCGATCGCCGACAGGTCGGAGTAGTACAACGGGTTGACCAGGGCCTCGGCCAGCGCATTGGCCAGCGCGGTGCCGCGCTCGCGCACGCTCTGGTCGAACACCTGGCTGACCACCTCGCCACTGCTGCGCAGCACTTCCTTCTGTACCGCCGCCTGCCGGGTCAGCATCAGCACCACCAGCAGCAGCACGACCAGCAATGCACCGCCGGCAGCCAGCATGAAGCGTGCGCGCAGGCCAAAACGGGGAGTGTTCATTCGACTTCCATCCTGACCCGTGCCAGGCCGTTGCGCAGCCGGTCGAGGGCGCGCTGACTGTCCGCGTCCACCGGATGGAACCCGGTGGTGCCGAAAAACTTGACCAGCGCCGGACCGGCCAACGGGTCGCCACTGGCCTCGAGCAGGACCGCCCGCAGGCGTTCGCGGACCGCCGGTTCCAGGTCGCCCCGCACCATCTCCACCGCGCGCGGGATCGGCTCGCTGCGGTAGATCACCCGCAGGTCCTGGCGGAAGGCCACCGGCATGGCATGGTCGTCGGCCCAGTCAATGCTGCTGAACGCACCGGCATCGACCACCCGCTTGTGTACATAGGTGGAGATGTTCAGCTCCGACCGGGCGAACACGTAGCCCACCGCGTCGGCGGCGGGCGCGTCCTGCGGAGTGAGCAGGATTTCTGGTGGCACGCCGTGCTGCAGCAGCTCCATCGCCGGCACCAGGTAGGCGCTGGTTGAAAGCGTGCTCTGCAGTGCCAGGGTCCGGCCCTTGAGGTCGTCCAGCGTCTGGATGGGGCTGTCGCGGCGCACGAAGAAGACACAGTGGTAGGCGCTCACGCCGTTGCGCTCGGTCAACAGCAGTGGCTGCGCCTGGGCGCGCTGCTGCAGCGCCATGGCCGTCCCCGAGGTCTCGGTGACCCAGTCCACCCGTCCGCGACGCAGGTAGCTGCTCATCTGCTGCGCGTCCCGGGCCATCAGGATGCGTCCTTCGACGATCCCGACCTCGCGCATCCGTGGCACGACGTAGTCCAGCAACGGCTTGAGCTGGTCGTAGTGGGCCTTCGGATCATCGCTGATCCGCCCCAGTACCAGCACCGAACGCTCCACCGCGCTTCCTTCCAGCGGCTGCAGGACAGCAGCCACCAGCACGGCTCCCCAAAGCCATCGAAACACACGCAAAACGGCAACTCCCCTGTTGATCCGTCAAGCGTACCGGAAATATTGCAACGTGATGTACTTCTCAGTTACGCCCTTCGGACGCCAGGCGCGCCATCCGCTGCGCGTCGGCCAGGATCCCCCGCAGCAGGCGTACCTCCTGCTCGGACAGGTCGGCCTTCATGAACAGGCGGCGCAGCTTGCGCAGGGCCGATTCCGGCGCACGGCCCTTGTGGAAATCGATCGCATCCAGGGTTTCGCCGAACTGCCCGAACAACCCTTCGAGCTGGGCATGGCTGGCCGGCGCCTCGCCGTAGCCGGGCTCCCGTTCCGGCTGCGCCTGGCCTTCCAGCACGGCCATGCGCACCTCGTAGGCCAGCACCTGCACCGCGGCGGCCAGGTTCAGCGAGCTGAACTCCGGGTTGGAGGGGATGTGCACGGCCAGGTGGCACAGCTGCAGTTCCTCGTTGGTCAGGCCGGTCCGCTCACGGCCGAACACAAAAGCCACCTCCCCGCCCTCCTCGCTGGCCTTGGCCACGGCGCGCTGCCCGGCCACTTCCGGCAGCAGCTCCTCCAACTGGACCCGGCGCGAGCGCGCCGTGCAGCCCAGCACCAACCGGCAGTCGGCCACGGCCTCGGCCAGGGTCGCGAACACCGGGGCGTCACCGAGCAGGTCCTCGGCACCGGCCGAGCGGCGCAACGCCACCTCGTCCAATGGCTTTTCCGGGGCCACCAGCACCAGCCGGGCCAGCCCCATCGTCTTCATCGCGCGGGCGGCAGCACCGATGTTCCCAGGGTGCTGGGTACCAACAAGGACGAAACGGATACGGGTGGAAGCAGGCATGGTTTATAAAAAATCAGGAACGGGACAGCTGCGAATGGTAAACTGCGCGGCCGGCCAGTGCGCCGGACCTGCTCTTTTCCCCCGCCAATCCGATCTCTGCCTTCACGGGAGCCTTACGCCATGCAGAAACCCGCCGTCACCGTCATGGTCAAGGCCGCCCGCCTCGCCGGCAACGTCCTGCTCCGCAACATCAACAAGCTCGAAGCGCTCAACGTGGTGCAGAAGGGTCGGATGGATTACGCCAGCGAAGTCGATGGCGATGCGGAAAAGGTGATCATCAAGGAACTCAAGCGCGCCTACCCCAGCTACGGCATCCTCGGTGAAGAGGGCGGCGTGCAGGGCAGCGGCCGCCAGATGTGGGTGATCGACCCGCTCGACGGCACCAGCAACTACCTGCACGGCTTCCCGCATTACTGCGTGTCCATCGCGCTGGTGGAGAACGGCGAGCCGACCGACGCGGTCATCTTCGACCCGCTGCGCAACGAGCTGTTCACCGCCTCCAAGGGGGCCGGCGCCGTGCTCAACGACCGCCGCATCCGCGTCAGCGACCGCAAGGACCTGGCCGGCGCGATGGTCCACACCGGCTTTGCCCCGCGCGAGCGCGCCCGTGCCAGCGCCCAGCTCAAGACCGTCGACGCCCTGCTGGTGCAGGCCGAAGACGTGCGTCGCGTGGGTTCGGCGGCACTGGACCTGGCCTACGTGGCCTGCGGCCGCGCCGATGCCTATTTCGAGGCCGGCGTGAAGGCCTGGGACATCGCCGCCGGCGTGCTGCTGGTCCGCGAAGCCGGCGGCAAGGTCTGCAACTACCGCGGCGCCACCCTGGCACGCATGGACGACAAGGGCCCGGAAACCCAGCAGGTGGTCGCCGGCAACATCAAGGTCTGCGAAGCCCTGCAGCAGGTGATCGTCAACACCGGCTATGCCGCCGAGTTCGATCCGAAGTTCTGATCGCCCTGGAGCTGCACACCGCAAACGGCACCCACAAGGGTGCCGTTTCTGTTTGCGCGGCCTGTAGAGCGCGCCAGGGCACTGCCGGGAACGTCGCGCCGCGCAGGGCCCTGCGCCCCCCCCTTCCTGCCACGCAGCGTCGGGGTACCGGAACACGCGAGGTTCTGGCTACGATACCGACGTGCCGCCGTGAAACAGGCACCGTTCAAGATCAGGGAGGAGCCATGAAACGATCGTTCATCTGCATCATTGCCAGCCTGGCGGCGCTGAACAGCGCATGTGGGCAGGAACCGGCGGACCCGCCGGCCCCCTTTCCCCCGCAGGCCATCCCCATGTGCAAGGAACAGATCGATTCGGCCCGGCGGACCGGCCTGCTCGATCTCCGGCACACCACCGCCCGTGGTGGCACCGTGCTGACCGTGGATACCTGGAACCAGCTCCCGCCCGAGTTCCAGCAACTGCTTGCACACTGCACCGCCTATATCCTGACTGGCAGCACCGACGCGCCCTCCGGCAAGCTCCTGTTCGTCGACGAGGACACTGACGAGGTGCTCGCGGTGCTGGATGCGAACGGCCTGCGCAATGTGAGGCGCTCGCCCACCGGGCCATGACCGGTGCCGATGCCGGGCCCGGCATCGGCGCAACAAAACAGAACGCCCGGCGTTGGCCGGGCGTTCTGCTTCACGACGGTTGTTCAAGCACTCAGGCGACCGTGGATGCCTTCAGCGCGGCGATGCGCTCTTCCAGCGGCGGGTGGCTCATGAACAGCTTCCTGGCGGTGGCGCCGGCGATGCCGAAGGCCGCGATCTGCGTCGGCAGCGTGCTCTGGCCATGGTTGAGCTTCAGGCGCTCCAGCGCGGCGATCATCTTCTGGCGGCCAGCCAGCGAGGCACCACCATGGTCGGCACGGAACTCGCGGTGGCGCGAGAACCACATCGCGATGACCGTCGCGCCCAGGCCAAACACCATCTCCAGCACGAACACGATGATGTAGTAGGCAAAACCACGCCCACCGCCCTCGCGGTTGCCCGACAGCGCGCTGTCGATCACGCCGCCGACCACGCGGGCCAACACGATCACGAAGGTGTTCAGCACGCCCTGCAGCAGGGCCATGGTGATCATGTCGCCGTTGGCCACGTGCGCGATCTCGTGGCCCAGTACGGCTTCGGCCTCGTCCTCGCTCATGTTGTGCAGCAGGCCGGTGGACACCGCCACCAGCGCGTTGTTGCGGTTGGCGCCGGTGGCGAAGGCGTTGATCTCCGGGGCGTCGTACACCGCCACTTCCGGCATGCCGATGCCCGCGGCCTTGGCCTGGCGGGCCACGGTATCCAGCAGCCAGCGCTCGGTGGCGTTGCGCGGCTCGGTGATGACCACCGCGCCGGTGCCGCGCTTGGCCATGAACTTGGACAGCAGCAGCGAAATGATGGAACCACCAAAGCCGAAGATCGCGGCCATGACCAGCAGGCCGCTCATCTGCGCCGAGTTCACGCCCAGCAGCGACATCACGATGCTGGCCAAGATCAGCACCGCGAAGTTGGTCATCAGGAACAGCCCGATTCGGGTAAACATGGGAAACAATCCGTGAGGATGAAAAAGTGAGTTAAATCTGCGGGGGCCAACGCTTGAATTCAAGCGTGAATCTGACCGACGATTCAGCTTCGATGTCCTCCATTCCCTACCGCGGGCGCTTCGCCCCTTCCCCGACCGGCCCGCTCCATCTTGGCTCGCTGCTGGCTGCGTTCGGCAGTTGGCTGCTGGCCCGCCATGCGGGGGGTGAATGGCGGGTACGCATCGAGGACGTGGACCCGCCACGCGAGGTCGCCGGCGCCGCTGATGCCCAGCTGGCCACGCTCGCCGCATTCGGCCTGCACGCCGATGGCCCCATCCAGTACCAGAGCCGTCGCCATCGGCTGTACCAGG
This sequence comes from Stenotrophomonas sp. Steno-C18, assembly GCF_056393195.1. Lineage (NCBI taxonomy): Bacteria > Pseudomonadati > Pseudomonadota > Gammaproteobacteria > Lysobacterales > Lysobacteraceae > Stenotrophomonas > Stenotrophomonas sp. Steno-C18. The sequence goes on from NZ_JBWJOX010000005.1 coordinate 219,699, forward strand.
CCGCCCTCGACCGCCTGCTGGCCGAGGGCAAGGCCTTTGCCTGCCATTGCAGCCGTAGCGACCTGGCCGGCCAGCAGGGCATTCACCGGCATTGCGCGGCCCACCAGCTACGCCCCCACCCGGCCGTCCGGCTGCGGGTAGCCGACGGCAGCCGGGTGATGTTCCAGGATGGCCTGCAGGGGCCATTCACCCAGCAGGTGGACCGGGAGGTCGGTGACTTCGTCCTGCTGCGCGCCGACGGTTGCTGGGCCTACCAGCTGGCGGTGGTGGTGGACGATGCCGAGCAGGGCATCACCGACGTGGTGCGCGGCCTCGACCTGATCGATTCCACCCCGCGCCAGATCCTGCTGCAACGGGCGCTGGGTGTGGCGACCCCGCGCTACCTGCACCTGCCGCTGCTGCTCGATGCCAGTGGCCACAAGCTGTCCAAGTCGCTGGCCGCAAGGCCGGTCGATGCCGCCGACCCGCTGCCCACCCTGCGCTGGCTGTGGTCGGCACTGGGCCAGGCCGATGCTGCACTGGATGCTGCAGGCAGCGTCGGCGAGCTGCTGCAGCATGCCGCCGCCGGGTTCAACCCCGCGCTCCTGCAGAAAGCCTCGTTCATCGTCCCGGAATCGCCCCCGGGCTGACCGCAGTTTCATTAGAATCATCGGCTCCCCGCGCTTTCGCCCTGGAGCACTTGCCCATGACATCCCGCGTCGCACTGGTCACCGGTGGTACCGGCGGCATTGGTACCGCCATCTGCCAACGCCTGGCCGACCAGGGCCATCGAGTCGCCACCAATTTCCGCAACGCCGAGAAGGCGCAACAGTGGCAACGGCAGATGCGCGAGCGGGGCTACGACATCGCCCTGTTCGAGGGCGACGTGGCCGACCCCACCAGTGGGCGGACGCTGGTCGAAGCGGTGGAAGCCAGCCTCGGCCCGGTCGAGATCCTGGTCAACAACGCCGGCATCACCCGCGATACCACCTTCCACCGCATGAGTGCCGAGCAGTGGCACGAGGTGATCAACACCAACCTCAACTCGGTGTTCAACATCACCCGCCCGGTGATCGAGGGCATGCGCAAGCGTGGCTGGGGCCGGGTCATCCAGATCAGTTCGATCAATGGCCTGAAGGGCCAGTACGGGCAGGCCAACTACGCCGCGGCCAAGGCCGGCATGCACGGCTTCACCATTTCCCTGGCGCGCGAGAACGCCGGCTTCGGCATCACCGTCAACACCATCTCGCCCGGCTACGTGGCCACCGACATGGTGATGGCCGTGCCAGAGGAGGTGCGCGCCAAGATCGTGGCCGACATCCCGACCGGACGCCTCGGCAAGCCAGAGGAAATCGCCTATGCGGTGGCCTTCCTGGTCGCCGAGGAAGCGGCCTGGATCACCGGCTCCAACCTGGACGTCAACGGCGGCCACCACATGGGCTGGTAAGCGCGACCGCCATGTTGCAGGACGTGGCGGTTCATGTTGCGCAACAAGAAATCATCCTTCCGCGCCTTGCAACCTGTACTTTTGGCGGTTGCAAGCCCTGTTGCACTGCGCCATGCTGCGCACCTAACCGTGACGAGTGACTGCTTAATGGCTGCGACCCGCATCATCAAGAAGTATCCGAATCGCCGGCTCTACGACACCGAGATCTCCAGCTACATCACCATCGAGGACGTCCGCCAGCTGATCCTCGACGGCGAGGAGTTCGAAGTCCGCGACGCCAAGAGCGGTGAGGACCTGACCCGGTCGGTGCTGTTGCAGATCATTGCCGACAAGGAGCAGGACGGCGAGCCGATGCTGTCCACCCAGCTGCTGAGCCAGCTCATCCGTTTCTACGGCGACTCGCTGCAGGGCTTCATGGGCAACTACCTGGAGCGCAGCATGCAGGTGTTCCTGGACCAGCAGCAGCAGTTCCGCCAGCAGATGGGCAATCTGCTGGGGCAGACGCCGTGGGCGATGATGAACCAGCTCACCGAGCGCAACCTGGAGCTGTGGCAGGAGTTCCAGCGCAACATGGGTGCCGGTTTCGGCCGCCCCTCGGGCACCGGCACCAACAAGCCGGCCGACCCGCCGCCGAGCACCGGCGGCAAGACCCGCACCGGCCGCTGAGCCGTTGCCGGATGATCAAAAGGCCGACGCAAGCGTCGGCCTTTTTCATGTGTGGCAGACCACAGGTCGTCTTGCAGATTCGGCAGGCGCGGCGCAACCACCACCACTGATGCCGGGATCACATCCCGGCCACCCCATTCCGCTACCTGCCCCTGCCCCGCTTACGGGCGGCTCCTGCAGGCCGAGCAGATGCGCTCGACCGTGTAGCCCTTGGCACGCAGCTTCTCGACCACACCGTCACTGCCGAGCAGGTGCAACGCGCCGACCACCACCAGCGTGGTGCCCTGCCTGTCCTGCAGGCGCTGCTGCAGCGGTGCCAGCCAGGCGTCATTGCGATCGACGTTGATGCGCTGGTACAGGCCCGGGTAGGTGCGCTTCATTTCCGACGCCATGTCCCGCCACAAGGTGACGTCGTCACCACGGCGCCACGCATCGTGCAGGCGACGGCTTTGCTGGTCGCCCTTCTCCACCTGCTCCAGCGCCTCGCGCAGCAGCTGGCGCTGCTCATCGGCATTCATGCCGTCGAGCATGCTGATCTGCGAGCTCGCGCTTTCCAGGCCCGCGGCCGGCTTGCCGGCCTTGGCTGCAAGGTTCATCAAGTGGCGGTCCAGCCCGGCCTGCGGGTCCAGGCCCTGCCGCGCCATCTGGGTCAGGCTGATGGTCAGGCCGATGAACCACGGCTTGAGGCCGACCAGGCGCTCGACCGGCATGCTGTTGCCCGCGCCCCACGCCTGCAGGCGGCGCCAGGTCTCGGCGTCGAGCTCCTCCTTGAGCTGGCCACCATCACGACGGATCGCGGCCTGCATCATCTGCGTGGCCAGCGCCGGTGACGCCATCTCCTCCGGAGCCAGTTCGAACAACAGGCGGCTGGAGGCAGCGAAGGCCTGGTCCACGTCCGGCGACAAGGGATAGTCATCCGGCTTCAACAGATGGAACGACCCCAGCAGGTACAGTTCGGCGCCCTTGCCGCCACTGACCTTCCACAACAACGGCGTCGGCGGCACATAGGCCGGCGCGGCGGCAGGCGTGGCGGCCGGCCGGGCCGCGTAGGCGACACCGCAGAACAGGCTGAAACCCAATAGCGCGGAGGCCGCGCGCGTCATCCAGTGGCTCATGGTGCGGCCTCCGTCGCCGGCTTGGCGTACGCCTTCTCGCCCGCCTCGACCAGCAGGTCCAGCCGGTTCTCCGGTGGTGGCAGCGGACAGGTGGCGAATGGGGTGAATGCACACGGCGGGTTGTAGGCGCGGTTGAAGTCGACCACCACCTCGCCCTTGGCGTCGGGGGCCCCGGCATCGATGAAGCGGCCGGCCGAGTAACTTCCGCGGCCGTTGGTGCGGTCGGCGAAGATCAGCTGCAACGGACGCCCCGGTTCACCCAGCGCTTCCAGCCGCCAGGTGCGGCCCTCGCGCTCGAACTCGACCGCACCGGCGTTGGGAAGGTCAGTGGTCAGGCCGGTGATGTCGACGATGGGCAACGTCTTGTTGGCGTCATGCGGCACGAAGCGGGCGGTGACACGCCAGGACGGATCCGCCGGCCAGTAGGTCAGCTGGCCGAAATGCCGGCGCGCCGGCGCATCGGCATGCTTCAGCCGCAGCGCGTAGCGCGGCCCGCGATGGATCAGGGTCAGCAGGCCCTTGTCGTCGTCGAAGGTGATCGCGGTGGGCTGCTCGGCATCGTCGCTGAGCAGCGGGATGCGTCCGGTGATCGGCGCGCCATTGGCCTTCAGCGAGACGCCCGGCTCGGGGGTGAACCAGAAGGTCTGGCCTTCGCGCTGGACCAGCCCCATGCGTGGCGGCCCCATCGCCATGCGGATGCCGCTGGTGCTGCCGCTGCCGATGTAATGCGCCTTGAGTTCAAGCCAGTGCAGGCCGACCAGGCTGGTCCAGCCATCCGGGGCGAGCAGCTCGGTGAGGCGGCTTTCGCGCCACAGCTCGTTGTCATGGGCGAAGTTCGCATCCACCGCCACCGGCGGTTTGGCCGCCTCCTGCTTGCCGCACGCGGCCAGCACCATCGCGGCCAGCAGCACGGCACAGCCCCGTAAAGTCTTCATCAACGCCCCCGCAGGAACCAGCGATCAATTTCAGCCAGAGAAAAGCGCGCCCAGGTCGGGCGGCCATGGTTGCATTGCCCCGAGCGCTCGGTGATCTCCATGTCGCGCAGCAGGGCATTCATTTCCGGAATCGTAAGCCGCCGGTTGGCGCGCACCGCGCCGTGGCAGGCCATGGTGGACAGCAGCTCGTCGCGCGCGGTGGCGATGCGCCGGCTCTGCCCATGCTCGCGCAGGTCGCCCAGCACATCGCGCAGCAAGGCTTCCGGCTCGGCGTTGGCCAACAGTGCCGGAATGCTGCGCACGTGCAGCGAACCGGGACCGGAACGGGTGATCTCGAAGCCCAGCGCCGCCAGCGTCGCCGCTTCCTGCTCGGCGGTGTCGGCCTCGCGCTCGCCGACCGCCAGGGTGATCGGCACCAGCAGCGGCTGGGCGTGCAGGCCGATGCCATCGTGTGCGTTCTTCAAGCGTTCGTAGCCGATCCGTTCGTGCGCGGCATGCATGTCCACGACGATCAGGCCTTCGGCGTTCTCGGCCAGGATGTAGATGCCATGCAACTGGGCGATGGCATAACCCAACGGTGGCACGCCACTGTCGCTGGAGGTGGGCGGCAACGCGGGACCGGCGTCGACCGGCGCCTGCACCTGCCCAGCCGGCGGCGCCGAGTACAAGGCCGCGTAGGCGGCCGGCGCTTCGGCCACCGGCAGGCCCAGCGGCGACTGCCGCGCCTGCCAGTTGCCACTGCTGCCGACGCTGCCACCGGGGCGCGACAACACGTAGCCGCCGCCGTAACCGCCACCGCTACTGAGCGGTGCCGCTCCGGCCGGCGCTTCCTGCGCGGCGGTTTGTCCCATCGCCGACGGTTCCAATCCGGCACGGGTTTCAGCCAACGCATCCTTCAGCGTGCGATAGACGAAGTCGTGGATCAGGCGTGCATCGCGGAAGCGGACTTCATGCTTGGCCGGGTGCACGTTGACGTCCACCCGGGTCGGGTCCAGCTCCAGGAACAACACGTAGGCCGGATGGCGGCCGTGGAACAGCACGTCGCCGTACCCCATCTTCACCGCGTGGCTGATGCTGCGGTCGCGCACGGAGCGACCGTTGACGTACAGGTACTGCTGGTCGGTGCTGGCGCGCGAATACTGCGGCTGCGCGATCCAGCCATGCAGGCGCAGGCCAGCGGCGCTGTGGTCCACCCGCAGCGCCTGGCGCGCGAAATCCTCGCCCAGCGTTTCGCCCAGGCGTGCATCGGAGTACAGGTCACCGGGCTTGTATCGGCGTGAGGGCTTGCCGTTGTGCGAGACGCGCAACTCGACATCGGGACGGGCCAGCGCCAAGGAGCGCAGCCATTCCTCGATATGCCCCAGCTCGGTGCGCTCGGCCCGCAGGAACTTGCGCCGTGCCGGCACGTTGTAGAACAACTCGCGCACTTCCACCGTGGTGCCCGGCGCATGCGCGCGTGGGGCCACCTCGCCCAGCTTGCCACCTTCGATCTGCAGGGCAGCGCCGTGCTCGTCATCGGGGCGGCGCGAGGCCAGCGTGAAGCGGCTGACCGAGGCGATCGACGGCAAGGCTTCGCCGCGGAACCCCAGCGTGGCCACCGATTCCAGGTCATCCAGGCTGGCGATCTTGCTGGTGGCATGCCGCGACACGGCCAGCGGCAGCTGTTCGGCGGCGATGCCACCGCCGTTGTCGCGGATGCGGATCAGCCGCACGCCGCCTTCTTCCAGGTCGATGTCCACACGGGTGGCACCGGCGTCCAGCGCGTTCTCCACCAGTTCCTTGACCACCGATGCGGGCCGCTCCACCACCTCGCCCGCAGCGATCTGGTTGATCAGGATCTCGGGCAGCGGACGAATGCTGTTCATGCGGCACCTCCCATCGGTACCGGCAATGACCTACGTAGCGACAGGGGGAAGACGGAGGGAATCAGGAGGACATCATGCATGGGCACGATGATAGCCGAGCCCGGCCGCGTCGCCGTGTCCGGCGACGCCAGCGGCGCGACTTACTTGCTGCCGCCGGCCACGGTACCGGCAGCGGCTTCCATCTCGGCCTGGGCACGGGCCGCGAACAGCGTACCCGGCGGCGGCTGCCGGCTGAAGTAGGTGTGCACGCCGTCGAGCACAGCGCCGGCGATGCGGCGCTGGTAGGCCGGGTCGACCAGCCGGCGCTCTTCGTCCGGGTTGGAGATGAACGCCGTCTCCACCAGCATGGCCGGCATGTCCGAGGTGCGCAGCACCGCGAAGTTGGCCCGTTCCAGGTTCGGCTTGTGGTTGTTGCCGATGCGCTTGAGGCCACCGAGCACGTGGCCGGCGGCATCCTCGGAGGCCTTCATGTTGCCGCTCTGGGCCAGGTCCAGCAGGACGTTGGCCAGGGTCCCTTCGGTGCGGCTCAGGCTGACGCCGCCGATCAGGTCGGCCGCGTTTTCCTTGTCCGCCAGCCAGCGGGCACGCTGCGAGGACGCGCCCTTGGTCGAGAGCACGTACACCGACGAGCCGGTCGCCGAACGGTTCTCGGCGGCATCGGCGTGGATCGAGATGAAGATGTCGGCCTTGGCCGCGCGCGCGCGCTGGGCACGCATCGGCAGCGGGATGAACACGTCGGTGTCGCGGGTCAGGAACGCGCGCAGGCCCGGGGTGTTGTTGACCTGGCGGGCCAGCTCACGCGCCACGGCCAGCGTCACGTCCTTCTCCCGCTTGCCGGTCGGGCCGATCGCGCCCGGGTCCTGGCCGCCGTGGCCCGGATCGATGGCCACCACCAGATTGCGCATCCCCGGCTGCATGCGGATGCGCGCGGCATCGCTGGGCATGGTCGGGCGCGGCGCTTCGGGGACGACGGCAGGCGTCGGTGCCGGCGTGACCGGCGTCGTCGCCTGGGCCACGTTCGGGCCCGTCGCCTGCGGTGCACGCGTCACTGGTGCCTGGGCATTGAGGATGGCTGCCGGTGAGGCCGTCGCCGTGGTCACCGGGGTCGGGGCGCTGGCGACCGGTGCAGGTGCCGGCGGTGGCGTCGCGGCCTGGCGGCTGACCGCTGCGGTCAACGCGGCGGTGGCACGGGCCGCCTCGGCACGCGCTTCGGCACTGGAAGGCGCGGCTGCGGTGGGCGAAGGCGGAGTCGTCGGCGTCGGTGCCGCGGTTGCCGGTGCGCTCGCCGCCGCCGTCACCGATGCCTCACCCGGCCACTCGATCGACAACTTCGATTCGGCGCCCTGCCCCTGCATCAGCGGCTTGAACGCTGCCACCGATTCGGCCAGGTCGAACACCACGCGGAACGTGCCCGGGGTCGGGCTGCCCGTGCGTACGGCGGTCACCACGCCGGCAGCGGCCGGCAGCCGCAGCCCGCGCACCGCGGAGGAATCAGGGAAATCAATGACCAGCCGGTTCGGGCCAGCCAGGCTCAGGGTCTTGTAGCTGCCACCGCCAGCCAACTGGATCTCGGCGCGAGTGCCGGTGGCACCGGTGTGCAGGCTGACCCCGCGGATTTCACCCGCCCACGCGGAGAAGCTCGCGGCCAGACACAGTCCAGCGGCGACGACAGACGATGTGAACAGGCGGTTTCCCGTAGTCATGGGCGGATTCAATCACCGGAATTCCCCAATTGCAACATGTTTTCCCTTAATAATCCGCAACCTGCCCGACTTTCCTATGGTCAGGGGGTAAAAAGGGGCTGCAAGTCGGGGCTTTCACGCAGTTGCAGAAGCCAGTCAGACCCGACATTACTGCGGGCCTGGAGCACTGCCTGGCGGCCGTTACCGTCGATGGCCAGCCCGATCACCAGGTCCACCGGTGGCAACCCGCCGGCGCCCCGTTCGGGCCACTCGACCAACCACAGATCGGCCGCCCCTTCGTCCAGGCCGAGGAAATCGAGTTCGCCGGCACTGCCGATCCGGTACAGGTCCAGGTGCCAGGCTTCGCCGTTGGCCAGCGGGTAGCGTTCGATCAGCGTGTAGGTGGGGCTGCGGATCGCGCCCTGCACGCCCAGCGCGCGCAGCAGGGCCCGCGCCAGCGTGGACTTGCCCGCGCCCAGGTCACCCTGCAGATGGACCACGGCCTGTGACGGACGGGTGCGGGCCAGCTCACGGCCGAGCAGGTCGGTGCTGTCGGCTTCGGGAAGAAACAGTTCGTTCATGCCCGCCATTATGGATTGGCCAACGTCCGAAGATGCGGCAGCAGGTCGCGTGGCAACAGCCCCCGCTCACCCTCGGCCGCCGCCGCATCGCCGGCCAGCCCATGCAGCAGTGCACCGCTGCTGGCGGCATCGAACAGCGCCAGGCCCTGCGCGCACAATGCGGCGATCGCACCGGTCAGCAGGTCGCCCATGCCGCCGACGGCCATGCCGGGGTTGCCGGCGGCAATCACCCGCGGCACCTGCCCGGGTGCCGCCACCACGGTGCCCGCGCCTTTCAGTACGACCACCGCGCCGTAGCGTTCGACCAAGGCCTGTGCGGCGGCAAACCGGTCCCGTTGGATACCGGCCGTGTCGCAGCCCAGTAGGCGCGCGGCCTCGCCGGGGTGCGGGGTGAGGATGGCGTGCGGCACGACGCGCGGCGCGGCCGCCAGCAGGTTGAGCGCGTCGGCATCGATCACCAGCGGCTTGCCTGCATCCACTGCGACCGACCACAACGCCTGTGCCCAATCATCCTGGCCCAGCCCCGGCCCCAGGGCGACCACGCTGGCGCGCGCCAGCAGCGGCGCAAGCGCCGGTGCCGACGTCACGGCATGGACCATCGCCTCGGGGCAGCGCGCCAGCAACGGCCCCACGTGCGCTGCCTGCGTAGCCACGCTGACCAGCCCTGCGCCACTGCGCAGTGCAGCCTCGGCACTGAGCATCAGCGCGCCCCCGCTGCCAAGGTTGCCGCCCACGCACAGCACGTGCCCGGACTCGCCCTTGTGGGTATTGATGCGCCGACGCGGCAACTGCGAAGCCAGCACGCCACGCGCCCACCGCAGGGCAGCAGGCGGCACGCCTTCGAATGCCGCCGCCGGCACGTCCAGATCGGCCAGCAGCCGCTGCCCGGCGCATTCCAGCGCCGCGCCGGTATGCAGGCCACGGTGCGGCACGATGAACTGGAGCACGCGCGCCGCGCGCACCGCCGCGCCCGGCACTTCGCCGGACACGGCGTCCACGCCACTGGGGACATCCAGTGCGAACACCGGCACGGGCACTTCGTTGATGGCCTGGATCAAGGCCGCGTCCGCGGCCTGCGGCGCGCGCGACAGGCCGATGCCGAACAATGCGTCGACGACCAGATCCGCCTGCTGCAGGCAATCGATCGACAGCTCCACCTGCCCGCCCACGGCCAGGTAATCGGTGCAGGCCCGCTGCGCCAGGGCCGTACGCGGCGCGGCGTCCTCCAGGTGCAGCACGCGGACATCGCGCCCCGACTGGCGGGCGAAGCGCGCCAACACGTAGCCGTCGCCGCCGTTGTTGCCCGGCCCGCACACCACCACGATGCGCCGCGCCTGTGGCCAATGCTGCAGCACGCAGTGCCAGCCGGCCTGCCCGGCGCGCTGCATCAGCACGTAGCCATCGCCGCCCAGGGCGGCGGTCGCCTGCGCGTCGATGCGACGGGCGGCGGCGGTATCGAACATCTGCACGGGCTCTGACATGCCACCGATTCTATACTTGCGCCATGTCCGAAGCCGTTTCCGCCGCTACCCCGGCGCAGCTGTCGCTGCGCATCCGCCAACTGGCACGAGAAGCAGGCTTCCAGCGCTGCGGCGTCAGTGGCGTGGAGCTGCGTGACGATGAGGCGCACCTGGCCGACTGGCTGGGCAAGGGCCTGTACGGGACGATGGACTGGATGGCCCGCCACGGCACCCTGCGTGCGCGCCCACAGGAACTGCTGCCCGGCACGGTGCGGGTGATCTCGGTCGGGCTGGACTACGGCCACAAGGACGATGCGCAGGCCTGGGCCACCCTTGATGACGCCGACCGCGCCTACGTGGCGCGCTACGCCCTGGGCCGCGATTACCACAAGCTGATGCGCAACCGCCTGCAGAAGCTTGCCGAGCGGGTCGCCGCCGAGATCGGCCCCTTCGGTTACCGCGTGTTCGTCGACTCCGCGCCGGTGCTGGAACGCGCCCTGGCACGCAACGCCGGGCTGGGCTGGATCGGCAAGCACACCTGCCTGATCGACCGCCACGGCGGCTCGTGGTTCTTCATCGGCGAGATCTACGTCGACCTGCCATTGCCGGTGGATGTGCCGGCCACCGCGCACTGCGGCACCTGCACGCGCTGCATCGACGTCTGCCCGACCGCGGCGATCATCGCCCCGCACCGCCTGGATGCGCGGCGCTGCATTTCCTACCTGACCATCGAGCACGACGGCGCCATTCCACTGGAAATGCGCCCGTTGATGGGCAACCGCATCTACGGCTGCGATGACTGCCAACTGGTCTGCCCCTGGAACAAGTTCGCCCGGCGCACCGACGAGCCGGACTTCCGCGCGCGCAACAACCTCGACACAGCCACGCTGCCGGAACTGTTCGCCTGGGAAGAGGATGAATTCCTGCGTCGCACCGAGGGCAGCCCGATCCGCCGCAGCGGCCACGAGCGCTGGCTGCGCAACATCGCCGTGGCATTGGGCAATGCCGCGCCCTCGCCCAGTGCGCGTCAGGCATTGGAAACGCGCAGCAACCATGCCTCCGAACTGGTCCGCGAGCACGTGCAGTGGGCGCTGCAGCGCCACCATGACGCCGACCCACCGGCGGCGTGAGCCCGCCGGCATTCCATGCGACCATGGCCGCCCGCTCCACCGCCGCAACCGCTGAACCATGAACCGCAGTGCCGACGTCCTGACCCCCGCCCAGCTCAACACGCTGGCGCGTGACCTGCTGGAGAGCAGCTTCCCGATGGTCTGGGTGGAAGGCGAACTGGGCAATGTCAGCCGCCCGTCCTCCGGGCACCTGTACTTCACCCTGAAGGACGCCCGCGCGCAGGTCCGCGCGGCGATGTTCAAGCCCAAGAGCCAGTGGCTCAAGTTCGTGCCACGCGAAGGCATGCGCGTGCTGGTGCGCGGCCGGCTCACCCTGTACGAGGCACGCGGCGACTACCAGTTGATCCTCGACCACATGGAGGAAGCCGGCGAAGGCGCGCTGCGCCGTGCCTACGAGGAGCTGAAGGCACGCCTGGAAGCCGAGGGCCTGTTCGATGCCGGGCGCAAGCGCCCGCTGCCGGCGCACGTGCGCCGCCTGGCGGTGATCACCTCGCCTTCCGGTGCCGCCGTGCGCGACGTACTGAGCGTGCTTGGCCGGCGTTTCCCGCTGCTGGAAGTGGACCTGCTGCCCTCGCTGGTGCAAGGCGAAACTGCCGCCGCGCAGATCACCTCGCTGTTGCGCCAGGCCGATGCCAGCGGCCGCTACGACGTGATCCTGCTGACCCGCGGCGGCGGTTCACTGGAAGACCTGTGGGCCTTCAACGACGAACGGTTGGCCCGCGCCATCGCCGCCAGCACCACCCCGGTGGTCTCTGCGGTGGGCCACGAGACCGACTTCAGCCTGTCCGATTTCGCCGCCGACCTGCGCGCGCCCACGCCGTCGGTCGCCGCCGAGCTGCTGGTACCCGACCAGCGCGACCTGGCATTGCGCCTGCGCCGGCTCGCGCAGCGGCTGAGCCAGTTGCAGGTGCACACCCTGAGCCAGGCCATGCAGCGCGCCGATCGCGCCGCGTTGCGCCTGCAGGCCCAGGGCCCGCAGGCACGGCTGGCGTTGCTGCGGCATCGGCAGGAGGCTGCCTTTGCGCGGCTGCAGGCGCATTGGCGACAGAAGCAGGAGCGTCGCCGGGCACAGTTGGCGCATGCGGCCGCCGTGCTGCGCGGCGCCCAGCCGCAGCGTCGGCTGGCGGCATTGAAGGAACGGCTGGCAGCCCTGGCGCCACGCGCACAGACCGCCATCAACCGCCAGTTGCAAGCCGATGCATTGCGCCTGCGTGGCATCGCCCGTTCACTGGAGGCGGTGAGCCCATTGGCGACCGTCGCCCGTGGTTACTCGATCCTGACCCGCGCCGACGACGGCGCCCTGGTGCGTTCCAGCGCGCAGGCACAACCCGGTGATCGCCTGCAGGCCCGCCTGGCCGAAGGCACCCTGCAGGTCCGCGTGGAAACCTCCGAGCCGTAGGAGCGCCTTCAGGCGCGAAGCCGGGAATCCTTCCGCCAACGCCGGCTACTGCAATCCCGGAGGCCATCGGCTTCGCGGCCAAGGCCGCTCCTATCGCTGCGGGGCTGCGTCCCAGGCCTGCAGCACGATATTGGTCAACGCCACCGGGTCACGGTCGAAATGGTGCCCACCCGGCCGCTCCACCGTCTGGATGAAAGGCTTGCCGCGCAGGTCGCGGCACAGGCTGTCCTTCTCATCGGTGCCGTAGATGCACTGCAGCGGCATCGCGTGCAGTTGCTCCAGTGCGGGCAACACGGGCGTCTCGCGCGAACGCCCCCACCCCAGCCAGCCACCTACCCGGACCTCGAACGCGGCCCCATGGGACAGGCCCAGCAACGACATGAAACGCACCGACTGCTGCTGATCGGCCGGTAGCTGCGGGTAAGCGAACGGCAATACATCGGCACCGAACGAGTAACCGATCAACGCGACGTCGTCTGCCCCCCAACGCTGCCGGTAGGTCTGCAGGGCCTGGCCCAGATCGGCACCCAGTTGCTGCTGGCTGCGCTCGGCCCAGAAGTACTTCAGGCTGTTCCAACCCAGCACGGAAATGCCTTGCTGGTTGAGCTCGCGGGCAATGCCCTTGTCCAGGTCACGCCAGCCCCCATCGCCGGAGAGCACCACTGCCAGGCGACGGCTGCCGGCGACCGGCATCTCGATCAGGGGAAGCCGCTGCGTGCCGTCCGGGCGCGCCATCGTCTCCAGTGCGCGGGAAACCAACGCCTCGGCCGGCACCGGCTCGACCGCGACGGCATCCCCACCGCCGGTGCAGGGCCGGGGTTCCGGAGCGCCCGGTGTCACCAGCACCCCGGCGAACTCGCCCGCCGCGGCACCGGCGGCGGTTGCGCGGGCCAACGCGGCCTCCCTGCCCTGCGCGACCAACAACGGCAGGAAGAACTGCTGCGCCCGTGCCTGCTTGAGCAGCTTCTGGATCAACAACGCCGCATCGTCGGCCATGTTCCTGCAGGTCGATGGCGCGCCACCCAGACGCTGCCGGTACGCCGTCGAATCCACCACCGCCACCCATGCACCACCCTGCGCCAGCGAGGTGAGCAATGGCCGTTCCCGGGCGGACGATTGCGCGCCCTCGGCGAAATAGATCACCACACCGCGTGGCTCGCCCTGCGGCGCCACCACTTGCACGTCACCGTACCGACCGGCGTTGACCGATGCACGGTGGTTGCTCCGGCTGCATGCACTGGCCATCACCACGCACAGCAGCGCCGTCACGACGCGTACGACAAGGCCCTGCATCGGCCACCGCCATCAACCAAAGGGAAAAACACCCCGCATGTGCCGGTGGCCCGGTCGCGGGGTGGACCGCCTACCTTGCCGCTTCGGTGCAGAACTGCTGCCGGTACTGCATTGCCTTGGGCATCAGCGCCTGCAGGTTCTGGATGCGGGTGCCGGGGTTGGGATGCGTCGACGAGAACTCCGGCGGCGACTGGCCACCGCTGTTGGCGCTCATGCGCTCCCACAGCGGCACCGCTTCCTCGGGATTGAAGCAAGCCGCGGCGGCCAGCATCAGGCCCACTTCGTCGGCCTGGGTTTCATGCGAGCGCGCATACGGCAGCAGATAACCGTAGCCCATGGCCGACATCATCATCTGCTGTTGCTGCGCGTCCAGGCCGCCCGCCGCGCCGGCCATCTGCCCGATCTGGGTCAGCTTCTGCTGGGCCATGCGCTGCGCACCATGGCGCAGCAGCGCATGGGCGATTTCGTGACCCATCACGACCGCCACCGCGTCGGCATTCTGCGCCACCGGGATCAGCCCGGTGTACACCGCCATCTTGCCGCCGGGCAGGCAGAACGCATTGGCCTCGTCGGACTGGATGACGTTGACCTCCCAGTCGAAATCACGGGCGAAATGCTGCGGCTCCAGGCCATGCTCGCGGGCCAGCGCGGTCTCGACCACGTCCACCTTGGCGATCAGGCGGCGCGCGATTTCCCGCACCTGCTGGGAGATCTGCGAATCGGGGGCCACCGGCCGCTCCTGGGACAGGATCTCCTGGTAGGCCTGCAGGCCCATCGCCTTCTCTTCCTCGGCGTTGAGCGAGCTGTCGATCAGCACCTTCTCGCCGGTGTAGGGATCAACCGAACGGTTGCCGAAGTAATAACAGCCGCCATAGATGGCGAAACCCAGCAGGATCACCCAGCGCAGGTTGCCGAACAGCCCACCGCCACGACGGCCCTGGCCGCCCGCGCTCTGATTGCCGAAGGGATCTTGTCGCATGGTGGGGTTCCGTCTGGTCCGGGGTGGCCGGAGCCGATGTTAGCGCGCCGGCGTGCATGGGCAAGGTCAAATCCCGCGCACCAGGCGGAAGCCGATCCGCGCCGAGGTCACGTCGGAGTCCTGCGACTGCCGCCACGCCGCCCGGGTCTGCTCCGGTGCGTTGGCCCAGTTGCCACCGCGGATCACCCGCTGCCGGCAGCCGGGGTTGTACCAGGCCGCGCCGTCGGCCGGGGCGCGCCGATAGCTGGCATGCCAGCAGTCGGCCACCCATTCGCTGAGGTTGCCGGCCATGTCGTGCAGCCCCCAGGCGTTGGCGTTGTACATGCCAACCGGCGCCGTGCCCCAGAAACCATCGCCATACCCGATGAAGGCATTGTTCCAGTGCCGCCCACTGGGCGAGACGTCCAGGCTGCCGGTGAAGTTGCCGGTGTTCGGCGGCGGGATTGCCGCCTTCCCCCACGGGTAGCGCCCCTGGTTGCCGGCACGCAGGGCGTACTCGAATTCCGACTCACTGGGCAGGCGGTAGTAGCGGCCGGTCTGCTCGCTCAGCCATGCCGCGTAGGCCTCGGCATCGCGCACGCTGACATGCATGACCGGGCTGTTCGGCGCGGCCCTGACGCCATTGTAATCCGATTGCCAATCCACGCCACTGCGGCGGATGAAGTTGCCGCTGCGCTCGTCGTAGACCACCGAATGGCCACGCCGGGTCGCACGCGGGCGCGCATGGGTGGCCTCGACGAAGCGACGGAAGTCGGCCACGGTCACTTCGGTGATCGACATGGCGAAGCCCCGCTCGAAGCGCACCTCATGCTGCGGCCGCTCGGCATCACGGCCACCGATCTCCTCCTGGGTCGCGCCCATCAGGAAGGTGCCATGCGGGACCACCACCATCTGCGGCCCGCGCCCGCCATCCTGCAAGGCATCACTGAACACCTGCCGCGGGCGGAAGCTGCCGTAGTGGGTGACCAGCTCGATGCGCGCGCGCAGCAGTTCCACGGTGGCATCGCCGGGCAAGGCGATGCGTTCGGCCTGGGCCAGCTTGTTGCGGGCGTCCTTCAGGCCTTTGGAGGAGGTGAGGTCACGCAAGCCGGCATTGCGCAGGGCATCCAGCTGGGCGGTGCGGATGGCTTCGATGCGGGCCCGCGCGTCGATCAGGGTCGGGCCCTCCCCGCGCACGGTGCCAGCCTTGCCCAACCAGCGCTGGGCGGCGGCGAAATCCGAATCCAGCGCCGCGGCCCGCTCGGCACGGCGGATCAGCCCGCTCTCCACGGCCGCCAGTCCCTGCCGGGCGCGGCTGTTGTCCGGATCGGCGGCCAGCACTTCACGGAACGCCGCCTGCGCGCCCCCTCCGTCCTCACCGAACTGCCCCTGGCGCAGCGCCTGTTCCCCGGCCCGGTTCAACGCCAGCAGGCGCCGGGCGGTGGCGATGCGTTCCTGCAAGGCCTGCTCGGCCTTGCCTTCCGGTGCCAGGGCCACCGCCACGCTGACCAGCATCGCCGCCTCGGCCAGGGCCAGGCGCTGTCCCTCGGTCTGCGCCATGCGCGCGTTGGCCAGTGCCCGCAGGCGCTGCCGGGCCTTGTCCAGCCCACGCTGCGCGGCACGGTCACCCGGCTTCTGGGCCAGGATGGCCAGGTACAGGGGAATCGCATCGCCGGCCTCACGGAACAGCCGGTCCTCCGCCAGGGCCTTGTCGGCGTCCTTGCGGGCCTGGGCCAATTGTTCCGGTGCCAGCACGACATCGGGCGCCTGCCAGCGCGGCAACGCGGTGTCCTCCACCTGCGGTACCGGGTCCGGCGTGGCGGCCTCGGCATCCCGCTGGCGGGCCGCCGCGCGGGCCTCCAGGCGCTCGACCACGCGCCCGGCCAGCGACTTGCCCTGCCCGTCGGCGGGCGTCGCCGGTGCAGCCGGGGGCGGATCGCCACAGCCGCTCACTGCCAGCGGCAGCAGCAACACCAGGGTCCAGATGTGGCCAAAACTACGCAAAGCGCCTCCAATAGCCTGCCTGCCCCGTCGGGGCCGGCCCGACGTTAGGCTATTCTCGCCTCCCTGAGCAAACCCTGCAGTTAGACGGAACCCACGTGGCTTATTGGATCAAACACCCATCGGAACTGGACGAGCGCTACCAGCGCCGCCCGACCCGGATTGGACTGGACACCGAGTTCATCCGCGAGCGCACCTATTGGCCGCAACTGGCCCTGGTACAGATGGCGGTCGGTGACGAAGTACTGCTGATCGACCCGCTGGTCCCCGGCATGTGCGAAGCACTCAAACCGTGGCTGACCGATACCTCGATCACCAAGATCATGCACAGCGCCAGCGAAGACCTGGTGGCCTTCAAGTGTGCCTGCGACGCCCTGCCGCGCCCGTTGTTCGACACCCAGATCGGTGCCGCGCTGGCGGGCATTGGTGGCGGCATGGGCTATCAGAAGCTGGTGGCCGAGATCACCGGTACCACCCTGCCCAAGGGCGAGACGCGTTCGGACTGGCTCAAGCGCCCTCTCAGCGACGCCCAGCTGGAGTACGCCGCCGACGACGTGGAATACCTGTTCGCCCTGCACGACGCCATCAGCGAGCGCCTGCAGGCCAAGGGCCGCATGCAGTGGCTGCTGGATGATGGCGAACGCCTGCTGGCCAGCGTCGAGCGCGACGAAGGCGAGCACTGGCCGCACCTGTCGATGCGCTCCTCGCAGTTCCTCGAGGCCGATGCGCAACGGCGCCTGCTGCGCCTGCTGCGCTGGCGCGACCAGCAGGCACGCCACAGCGACAAGCCGCGCAGCTGGATCCTGGACAACGAGCTGGCTAACCTGCTCGCGCGCACGCCGCCGGCCGACTACGACGCCATGCTCAAGCTGTTCGGCCGCTTTCCCAAGGCACCGCGCAAGCTCGCGCAGCCGCTGTGGCAGGCACTGAGCACCCCGCTGGCCGACGAGGCCGAGGCACCGCTCGCCCTGCCCGCCACCGACGGCAACAAGTCCGCGCTGAAGAAGCTGCAGGATGCAGTGAGCAAGCGCACCACCGAGCTGGAGCTGCCCGAAGGCTTCCTCGCCTCGCGCAAGCATCTGGAAGCCCTGCTGGAGAGCGGCCACTGGCCCAGCGCATTGGCCGGCTGGCGACAGCAGGAACTGGAAGCCCCGCTGCGCGCCCTGTTGCCCGGCAACTAAGCGCGCCGCACGCCACCTGCGACACGCCCGCCGCAAGGCGGGCTTTTTCTTGCGTGCTGCGTGCACGCCGCGCGATGCGCAGGAAGTGATCGAAGAACATGGGCGCCAGACGCTCCAGGCACGACGCTTGCGGGCGCCCCGTGGGCGCACAACGCATGCTGGCAACGCCAGCGCTCGCTCACGTTGGAACGTGGTGCAGAAACGGTGCAGATTCCAGGAACAAAAAAAGAGCTCGCATTGCTGCGAGCCCTTGAAATTCTTGGTGGCCGAGGACGGAATCGAACCGCCGACACGGGGATTTTCAATCCCCTGCTCTACCAACTGAGCTACTCGGCCACTTTGTTCTCGTTGGCGTTGCCGCCGGCGAGGACGCGAATATTACGCATGTGTTTCGGATTCGGCAAGCGCTTTTCACAAAAATTTTCACATCCGCTGAAATCGCCGCGAAATGACCGATCCGGCAAGGTCCGCACGCTTCCTGCAGCCGTCCCAAGACACCCGCGTCGCCTCCATGCATGGCCCAAACGAAAAGAGCCGCATCTTCCGATGCGGCCCTTCGTCGAATCATTGGTGGAGCGGAGGAGGATCGAACTCCCGACCTTCGCATTGCGAACGCGACGCTCTCCCAGCTGAGCTACCGCCCCACGCGGTGCACCGATTCTAGCGCGCTGAAAGCGGATTCGCCAATAGCACGGCATGGGATGTCAAGTGGACGGGCAGCTCCGCCGTGCTGGCGGTCAGTGGGTCGGCAGCAATGGGCGCAGCAGCGGTTCGAGCTGCTGCTGGCGCCAGCCGGCCAGTGCGCTCGGCCAGGTGCCGCTTTCCAGCAGCGATTCCAGATGCTTGCGCGAGGCAAGCAGGCCGTCGGGCAGGCCCAGCTCCGCGGTGAGCTGCTCAGGCGGCGCTTGCCGCCCCTTCGGCCGCAATACGGACGATCCGCATCCAGCCTCCGATCCTGGCCGTGTCCTACCTTGCCGGTAAGCCAACTTACGGAAGCCGGTTCAATGCGTGTCCAGCTGACCAAGCGCCAGGTCGAGACCTATCAGCCCCGGGAGCGTCCCTATGAGATCCGGGACGCCCAGGTGCGGGGACTGATCTTGCGCGTGCAGCCATCAGGCCACAAAGCGTGGATCGTCTCGTGGGCGCATGGGAAGCGGCGCACCATCGGGCCGACGACTGCGATCCCGCTTGATCTGGCCCGCGCCCAAGCTACCCACGCCATCGCCGAGTACCTGCAATCAGGCTTGCCCCGGATCGGGCAGGGCAAGTCCCACGCCCCTGCGCTGCGAGACTTCATCGATCAGCGGTATCGGGCTTGGGCGACGCTGGAACTCAAGCGTGGCCACATGTACGCCGACCGGCTGGAGCAGGTCTTCGCTGAACATCTGGACGACCCGCTGACCGGCTTCGACGCGGCCTGGGCCGACCAGTGGCTGCAACAGCGCTTGACGACCCCCACCGGCAAGACCCGGTCTCCGCCCACTCGTTCGACTGCGGCACGCGATCTAGCGTGTCTGCGGGCTGCGCTGTCCAAAGCGGTCAGCTGGGGGCTGATCCCTCGCAACCCGCTACTGGGGATGCGCATCAAAGGTGGGCAGTCCCGCAAGGTCGTTCGATACCTGTCAGCGGACGAAGAATCCCGCCTGCGCACCGTGATGGCTGCTCGAGATCGCCACATGATTGCGGCCCGGGTTTCAGGCAACCTTTGGCGCGCGCTACGGCAGGAAGCCTTGTACCCCGATATCCCAGCCGATACCTATGGCGATCACCTGACGCCAGTCGTTCTGCTGGCGATGAACACCGGCATGCGACGGGGCGAACTACTTTCGATGACATGGGGTGATGTCGATCTGGAAGCCAAGATGCTCACGATCCGGGCCGAGAACGCCAAATCAGGGCGTCAGCGCCATATCCCGCTAAACGTCGAAGCGCTGGACGTGCTGCAACGCTGGTCGATCCGGACTGGCGGTGAACGCATCGGACGGGTGTTCAACGTCAACGACGTAAAAACCGGCTGGACGAAGCTGTTGGCTGATGCCCGCATCGAGCAATTCCGGTTCCACGACCTGCGCCATCACTTTGCGTCGCGACTGATTCGGGCGGGTGTGGACCTGAACACTGTGCGGGAACTGCTGGGCCATGCTGACATCACGATGACGCTGCGGTACGCCCATCTGGCACCCGACACGCTGGCAGCAGCCGTTACGAAGTTGGCTGCGTGATGCTTGTCCGCAGTGATTACGAACCCTGCTGGCCCGCCAAACGCTCCAACTCCGCTCGCATACGAGCACGTTGCTCCGCAGGCAGCTTGGCAAACGCAAGAATCGCAGCAGCCAGGTCGTCGTCCTCCGCGAACAAGAATGCCAACGGGACATCGAGCGCTTGGGCCAGCTCTGCCGCTTTGGTCATGTCCGCTTGGTTGACGCCGCGCTCGTACCGGTTGATGCGCACCGCCCCACGATTCTTGTCGCTGTCCTTATCCACGATACCTCCCAGCGCGCGCTGAGACAGCCCTCGTAGATCGCGAGCTTCTCTCAGACGCTTGGCAAAGATGGCAGGGATTGCTTCGGGCAAGGACACAAGCAGGCAACGGTGACTGAACCTCAAAGAGCATGACCCATATACCTCAGCAGTAGAATACATTACTGTGACGGTATATAGCCTTGCACGGTAAATAGCAGCCCGCAAGGGCCGGCCGTGCAACTGACCTCAACCGCTCCACACCAATCCATAGGGGGACGTATGAAACGCTTGATGTTGTTTTTTGCCATCGCAACGCTTTCGGGGTGTTCCACAAAGCCGGTCGCCTCTGTCGCGTCACAACCGGTACCCGCAGATCGGATCTTTGCCTACCAACCAGCCGGCAACGACCCGATGACCGGCACACTAATAGTCGCCCGGGATGCAGGGGCGATGATGGGCGCGTGTCCGTTCGCTTTCTCGGTCGATGGGAAAGTCACTGCTCATATACACAGAGGCGAAAACGCCACATTAGCGATCCCAGCCGGCAACCGAATCATCAGCGCAGAACCAACCGGCAAGGGCGTGTGCTCGTGGGGGAATGAGGACAAGCAGCGCCGGGAAACGTCGGTAACGATCGAAACTGGCGTTCAAACCAAGGTTCGCGTAGGTGTAACCAACGACGGAATCATTCAGATCACGCCGACGGCCTTCTGATCTGCGCTACCCCTTCGCACCGCCGCTCAGACTGGGCCGGCGGCATCGCCAAAACCAAACACCACATAACAAGGGGGAATATCAATGACCGATATCACCAGCGGCGGCAATCCGTATCAGTGCAGCGCATGTGGAACCGCGATTCCTTCCAATCGGGCGATGCCGAATTGCCCGAAGTGCTACGCCAAGCTGCCAAAGGAAGTAGTTGCCAAGCTGCAAGGTGAAGCAACCTCGAATCCGAGCAGGGGCTCAGCCGAAGCATGCATCGGGTTGGGCGTGATCGCGCTATGCGTGGGGTTGTACTTTCTGATCAACCCAAGTGCCAATGGCTACAGCAGCGTCGCGAACGCCCATGCCCTTGCGTTGGGACAGAAGTTCACCGTCGCCGGTGCGGTGATGCTGGGCTTTGGTATTCGTCCGCGCTGATCGTCAAACCGTGACAACAAAGGGCGCGTTGGCAGCGATGTCAGCGCGCCTTTCGCGTTGCTGGGTGAGCTGGTTCTGATGGATTGATTCGCACAATTCATATCTTCGGATCTGGATGCACGCCAGAGCGCCTGTAACGCTCATGATGCTTCGTCCATCGTTACACGCAATCGCACAACCTCGCATCGAATCGCGCCCCACAGGCGCGCTGGCGCGTTGCAGTACGATGTGCGTTTTCCCGCGCTCAAACACAGCTGATTCGGCATTGCATGCATGTGCTGACGGCGCTGATTGCAATCGCGCACGCCGTCGCTTTTCAACGCGCGCCAGACTGGCTGTACAGCTCGTGGCGCTTCGCCTGCAGCTTCACTGCTCACACTAGCGATGCGACACGGGGCGCCCCACATGCGCACTAGCGAGCTTTGGTGCGATGCGTTCCCGCAGCGCGTGAACGCGGACGATCCGCATCCAAGATCGAAGTCCTAGATGGGACGCCGGAATCGCTATCCGTTGCAGGCGAAGTGGAGTGCCGGGATGGGCAACTCCATACAAGCAAAGTCCAGAGCTTTGAATGGCCCCAGCCCCCGAAATCCTCAACATCAGAACAACCGAGCCAAAACGAATCCATTATTGACATATTCGCAACAATAGCTGATAATCGCAAATACGAAGCGCAACTGCGCCTCCACTCGCCATCTTTACCGGGACACCTACGTTCGGGATGGCGTTTCAGCTGATCAGATCAGCATGCTCCAGAAGATTTCCGACCTAGGAGTGAACGGTGCGGTTCCCTGTCATGGGGTCGCGACAGCCGTGTCGGTGATGCCAGTACCGTTGCCTGACGATCAGACGGAACATGGCTACAGATTAGTGTCGCAACGGTCGAGTATCTGAAAGAGAAGTTGCTTCCCTTCCAGTAGGCTGCCCCAACCCTGCTCTATGCGGGGATGGGGGTGGTTTACCTCCTGGAAGAGAAGTTTCAAGGACAGAGCAACAGCTTAGAAGCAAGAGCTAAGGCGGTAACGGTATACATCGATACGTCAGCCCTAGAGCCCGAGGTCACCGCCTTGGGCTTTTTGCTTCCCAGCGCCGAGCAATCGGATGAAGGGATGCTCCTGGTCAAACAATCAGACGCGGCGTAGTAGCGACACCAGCTACCGAAATCCGGAACCCACGTTGACTGAGGTTCTCAAACGTCTTCGACAAGTTCACCTTGCTGAAGAATGGCAGGTTCTGCTTCAGCGTTGCACTGTCTTCGCCGAGAATCAAAAACACAATTTCATAGTCCGCGCTCTTGATGTTACCCAAGGGTACAAGGTCACCAGCAGCAGCATCTACTCTACGCAACACGGTCCGCGCCTTCTTCCGAAACTCCTTGTCGCCAAGCATGATCTCGGCAGCGACGCCTCCCTGAGCAAAGAGGTGGCTAAGTCCGGCTGAGCCGCCCTTGCGATGCTTCACATGGACCAGCTGTTTGGCTGGCGTCAGAAGATCGCAAAGCTCAATAGCTGAAGTGGTGCGATTGGTCTTAACCAACTGTTTGTCCATCAGGAAATAGCCATGCGCTTCGGCTGCACGACTGTTGTAGTCACCCTCCGACTCAATTTTTTCCTTCCCACCCTCTTCCCAAACCTCCACTGCTGGAAATGGAAGAGCCGACACCGGAATCGACTTCAAAGTCTCGGTGATTCGCCCGATAAATGAACCGTCGACCTCGTACCATTTCCCATCAAAGACGATTTTTGTTTTATCGCCATCGATGATCTCGAAGTAGATGCAACGATACACCGAGTGCTCGGTGATCTCGCCATCAACGTCATGAACAAACAGCTTGTCCCGCTTGAGTCCATCGACAGTTAGAGCGCCGAGATCATGGATGTTGTCGATGTAGTCTGCGGCATCGATGACGGGACGTACACTACCCTTGCCACGCGTAAAGCTAAATCCCAAGATCTCGTCCCACGCACCAATCTCCGGCAGTGTGATCATAAGGTCAGGATCATGCCTGGTGACAGCTTCGACCAACTCCAAGTTCAGCTGATCAATCAATGCTTCGTCCTTGATCTTGCGAACATTGTCTACCCATGAAAATGATTTTTTGTAATCTTCATTGGCATAGTAGCCTTTGATTCGGCGCGCCAGTCCAGGAAGATCTGCAACCTCCATTTCGATACCGAACGAGAACGCGGCGTCACCTCCAGATATATGTTCGAGGTCAATACCCTGCTTGGGGACGCCCGTCACAGCACGGAGCACGTCACGCAGGATGTCAATGCCAAAAACGCTCACCTCCGAGTCACGAGCGGCCTGCGACTTCTTCTGGACCGGCTGATCCTCGAGGGTATGCAAGTCGACGCTACGCAGCGACTTTTCGTCGAGCGTATTCAGTGCAGTGCGCAGCCCAAAGTCCTGCACGAATAGCGATTGCTCCAGCAGGTACCGGCCGTATCCAAAGGTGAAAGCGAAGACATCACCATCAACTCGAACCAAGAGCACCGCCGAACTAGAACGGTTCGCCAAGCCAGGCACATCGAGTCCCGCCGCCTCATCGAGAACTCTGCCCCAAGTTGGCCTCTTCTCCGTACTTCGCTTCACGTACAGCGCGCCATCGATACCTACAACGGGTGCTGTTGGATACATGTCCACTGGGACGTTAGCGAGTAAGTTCGCAAATGTCTGTCCATCGATCAACGGCTTAGCCATAAAAACGTTCAGCCGGCGGTATCCCTTCGCCATTCTACATTCCCCTGTTCCAGACCCTATCGACAGCCCAGTGATGCAGGCTGCCACACGGGCGGAGCATATCAAACAAGGAACGCACCGGCACCCCGACAGAAGCGCAGTTTATCTTCGAAGGAAACTAGCACACCAACAGCAATGACTCTTACGATCGCCACGCAATCACCAGCCACAGCAAAGCTCTTGGCATCTCCGCTTTTTACAGTCTAACCATGAAGTGATTTCGTCATGATGCGTTACACATACGTCGCCACTGCATGCGTCGATGACACTCTGGATCTAAACCAACGTACCCGTAATGAAGTCGAGCCCAACACCATGCGCGACCAGTGCAATCGACTCGATCCGTCGTTGCATGCTGCATGCAGCTTTGCTCGCGAGCACAGCGCTTTACTTCAGATATCACATGGAAAGCACTGCGAATACGAAATCGATGACACAACCCGCATCGGATCCAAACATGAGCCCGCTCGCGCAGCGCCAACTACTCATGCAAAACGCAAGTCAAACGCATGCGCGAACGGCGTAATGTGCGGCATGCAGGCGGCGGTGGCTTGGTAGATTCCTGCAACGGTGCGGATCTGTCGCCATGTATGAAGTGCTGGCATGGGTTTGGCTTTGTACCTACGGCGAAATTTCCCGCTCCCACAATCCACCGGCACAAGCCCAGAGCTCCTCAACCTGAAGTCCAGACAACACGGCGCTTCCGTATCAAGCAACCCGCACCGCAAATGTCGTCACCAGCGTGCCGCATCGCACCATGCACCCCACGAAAATTATGGTTACACTCCATTCATGCCCAAGGATGCGGCGTCAAATGGTGGTGGGGACCTCCGTGATCGAAGTTTGGCCGAAATCAGAGACGCATGGTCAGTCAGGAGGCGACGGGATGTCGGCGGGCTTCATTGCGGCGAATGAGTTTCGTCAGCGCATCGAAACCAAACCGACTCTTGCAAGTCCTGAAGTAGCCACAGCATCCGAAGGACCGTAGGCAGGCGTGCTCAGTACACCTGCCGAGGCGGCTGTTGATTTACCCGAGAACACGAATCCGGTGGGTCCTCCATTTATCCGGCCTCAGATGTCACAACAGCCGAAGTAAACGAAGCAGCTCCGACTGAATCCACGGAAGCAGGTCTGACTCAAGGGGGAGATAGTGCTGACGGCAGCAACGACGATGGCCTACGTGCCGCATATCTGGCTGCTTTACGTGCAGCGGTTCGTCAGCACTGGAATTATCAGGGGTCCCCGCAGCAATGTACCTTGACCATCAAGCAATCCGCTGGGGGAATGGTGAAAAGCGCCATCACAGGAGAATGTGTATTGGCACCGTCGGACCGTCGAGCACTCGAAGCCGCAGTGTTGATGGCACAAACACTGCCATATGCAGGTACGAGCAGATATTCAGGGAAACCACCAACCTAAACTTCTGACAGATCAAAAAACAGTACACGTACACCTGGGAGTAACTTCCACGATGCGAGCTAGACCAGCCTTATTTGCCGTATTGCTGAGCGCCGTCCTCGTCACCGCCGCCAATGCACAGCAAGCCCCATGGGATGATTATAGCGTCCATATAAAAAGGTCGGAGGGTGAGAGTCCGCTTTCTGTCGATGATGCCCTTGGCGACAAGATCGACTTCTACAATGGACAAATCTCATTTTCAGCTGTTGATATAGACCTCCCTGGCAGCAACAAACTACCCGTTCGGTTGGCGCGAACGTATCAGATCAAAGACTTCCGGAATCAAGGATACGATTTATTTTCCGACTGGGAGCTGGACGTCCCCTATGTGTCTGGAATTTTTGCCAGAGAATATCAAGGTGATGCCGGATACTCCCTCCACACCTGGACCGGAGCCCGCTGTTCCGGCAGCCGATCTCCTCCCTATATTGCACTACTCTTCCCGCCATTAGAGTACTGGAACGGATTATCGACCAACATCCCGAACGGTGGCCCTTTACTTGAGCCTGCGCCGACCACGCCGAAACCGACCGCAGGTGGAAGCTTCCCTTGGGTAACGCCTCAGTTCACGTGGCTGTCGTGCCTACCGACGGTAGGCAACTCGGCCGGTGAAGGATTCCTGGCAATTTCTCCCGACGGCACAAAATACTGGTTCAACTGGATGGCCGTCTATCCTGTATGGCAACTCGACAAAACGACGTACGGCTATGACGTGGGCGGCGACTTGATAGAGTACGCGAATTCCCTGACACGCAGGCGGCACGTTCTGTATGCAACTCGCGTCGAGGACCGGCACGGGAACTGGGTTAACTACAGTTACTCGAACAACGAAAATTCAGCTGGGAGGCTGAATTCCATTGAGAGCAGCGATGGTCGAAGAATCGACATATCCTATGATGTCGGCGGCCGAATAAGTTCGGCTACAGCCAATGGAAGAACCTGGACGTATTCATATACCGGCAGATCTCTTTCAACTGTGGTTCAGCCCGACACATCCCGCTGGGCTATCGATTTTTCCCAACTATTATCTCCCTTAGCAACGACAGAAAATCTGGCGGCAACATGCAGCTTTCCATACGATGGCAATGTTATTGATCCAGCGTACGGCACTATCTTTACCGCCCGACTAACGGCTCCCTCTGGAGTTTCGGGGGAATTCCAGATTGAACGGCGACTACATGGACGATCCAATGTCCCAAAAAATTGCCTTCCATCCACTGAAATTCTAATGGGCGACATGGAGGCAGGATACCATTCCGACTATGTCAGGATGTACTGGACGCTGAGCGTTACAAAGAAGGCAATCACAGGACCTGGATTATCGCCAATGACTTGGCAATATAATTATCGTAATTCGTTCGCGAATTCGGACACCCTCCTATTCTCAAGAATTGCACCGAGCCCCATACCGGTTGGTTCGTGGGCGCAGGGCGGCACATACAATAACCCAGACCCGTCATGCGTGAGCGACTCCTGTGCAGGAAGGGTTGTTACAGAAGTGAGTGGACCGAATGAATCATGGACCAGGTACACATTCGGCAACAGTTATCGATACGATGAAAACAAGCTTCTTCGTCTCGAGATTGGGAAAGCCCCCAACTCCATTGCACGGATAGAAGACTACAAGTACGACCTGCGAACGACAGGAACCCCCTATCCCTCGCCGATCGGCTACACCTTGCAGTATCAAGGTGATGACGTAATGCAGTCTTTCCTACGGCCTATGCGTGAGAAGTCGGTTACCCAGGATGGCGTTACACACACTTGGATGGTGAACTCCTTCGATAACTATGGAAGGCCGGCGAGCACAACAAGCAGCACCCCCTAGTCCACCTACACAACCACTTCTTGCCGAATCTCGCTGCACGACCGAAAGGAAGCCATGCATGCGCTGCACGCCACCAAGCATCCCATTGGCGATTTTATTATCCGTCATCTCCCTGCCAAGCCTCGCTGAAACAAAAACTGAAACGATCACCTACCACGACAACGCCGCCAAGTGGGTGCTGGGACAGGTGGCCAGCCGCACGGTCAACGGAGTAGTTGCTGAGCAGACGACCTTCGACACCAACACAGCCGCACCCCTGCAGTCTTGGTCATTCGGCAAACTCAAGCAGACCCTGACCTACAATGCTGACGGCACAGTGGCCACGGTGAAGGACGGCAACAACAACATCACCACGCTGGCCAGTTGGAAGCGTGGCATTCCACAATCAATCACGTACGCCGATGGCACCACGCAGTCTGCCGTCGTCAATGACAACGGCTGGATCACCCGGGTCACCGACGAGAACGGCTACGCCACCAACTACACGTATGACGCCATGGGGCGCATGGCGAGCATCACCTATCCCACTGGAGACACGGTTGCGTGGAACTCCACCACGCAGGCTTTCGTCCAGGTAAACACGGCCGAGTACGGGATTCCGGCAGGACACTGGCGTCAGACGGTAACAACCGGCAATGGTGTCAAGATCAGCTATTTCGATGCCCTGTGGCGGCCGTTGCTAGTGCGCGAGTATGACTCGGGCAACGTAACTGCCACACAGCGCTTTACGGGCTACGAGTACGATCATGAGGGACGGGTGGTGTTTACCTCGTATCCTTCGGCAGCGAGCAACCCGGATAAGGGAATCTGGACAACCTACGATGCCTTGGGGCGCACGAAGTCGGTGTCGCAGGATTCAGAGTTGGGGTTGCTGGCGACAACGACGGCTTACCTGAGCAACGCGACGGGTCCTTACACTTTGGTCACGCAACCGGGCGGGCAGCAGACGCGGACCTGGTACCAGATGTTTGATCAGCCCAGCTACGATGCGCCGGTGAAGATCACGCATCCCGAGGGGGCAGTTACTACGATTGTCCGGGATGTATTTGGCAAGCCCACGAGCATCGTGCGCGGCAATAGTGGCGGTACGGTGCAGGCCACGCGCACCTATACATACAACGCCAATCAAGAATTGTGTCGGGTGGTTGAGCCGGAAACCGGCGCCACCTTGATGGGCTATGACGCCGGAGGCAATCTCACATGGTCAGGTAGCGGATTCGGCGCTACGTCCGCCTGCCACGCCACCGGCCAGACTGCGGCCATTCTGGCGCGAACCGCAGCTCGCACTTATGACGTGCGCAACCGACTCAAGACGCTAACGTTTCCGGATGGTCGGGGAAACCAAACCTGGACCTACACCGCCGATGGTCTGCCCAACACGGTGTCTGCCGACAATGATGGTGCCAACCTAGTTACCACACAGTACACCTACAACCGTCGGCGGATGCTGACGGAGGAGCGGATGCAGTGGAACCAGATCAGTTGGCCCATTAACTACACCTATAACAGCAATGGCCATCTGAGTGTCGAGAAGTATCCCAATGGGCAGAGTGTCGCGTTTGCACCCAATGCACTCGGACAGCCCACCCAGGCGGGCACGTTTGCCACTGGGGTGAGCTACCACCCCAATGGGGCCATCAAACAGTTCACCTATGGCAATGGCATCGTCCACACGATGACGCAGAACGCCCGGCAACTACCGATTCGCAGCATGGACTGTGTAGTGGTCGGCTGCACGGCGGCCGCCGACAAACGGCTGGATCTGACCTACGGGTTTGACAAGAACGCCAATGTCAGCCAGATCACCGACAACATCGCCGGTCGTCAGAATCGCAGCATGGTGTACGACGGGCTGGACCGAGTGACGTCGACGACCTCGGCGATGTTCGGCACAGCCACCTATGCCTATGATGTTCTGGACAACCTGATACGGGTCAACGTTGCTGGAGGTAGTGCAGCCCGCAATCACTTTTACTGCTACGACACCAAGTGGCAGCTGACCAACGTCAAGACCGGCGGTTGTAGCGGCGCCAGCGTGATTGGCCTGGGCTATGACGTACAGGGCAATCTCAACAACAAGAACGGCAAGGTCTTTGACTTCGACTTCGGCAACCGCCTGCGCGGCGTCAATGGCATTGCCAGCTATGTCTACGATGCAGCGGGGCGTCGGGTTCGAGACTACACCACGGCTAGCAAGTACAGTCTTTATGCTCAAGACGGGCGATTGATGTACAGCACCGACGGCCGGCTGGGTGTCAGCACCCAGTATGTCTATCTGGGTGGCAGTCTGGTCGCATTCCGTGAGGCGGTAGGTACGGTCATCACACCGAAGTACCAGCATACCGATGCGCTGGGCAGCCCGATCACGGTGACCGGCGCAGACAAGGCGGTGCTGGAGCGAAACGAGTACGAGCCCTATGGGCAGGTGGTAAACGCAACGGCGAAGGATGGGCCTGGCTTCACGGGTCACGTACTGGATGCAGCGACCGGCATGAACTACATGCAGCAGCGCTACTACGATCCGCAGATAGGAAGGTTCCTGTCGGTGGATCCGGTGACGGCGTACAGCAACCCGGTGGGGGCGTTCAATCGGTATTGGTACGCTAACAACAATCCGTATAAGTTCACCGATCCTGATGGACGACAGTCTCGCGAAAACGCGCAGGTAGCATCCACTGGATCGCCTTTATTTGACTGGATTTTGAGTCCATCAGATGCGCGGAGCAGTCACAGTCAGATGGTGAAGGAGCAGCTCACAGCTGAACTCAGTCAACCGCATAGCGCCAAAGATATTGTGTTGTATGTCGCAATTGCGATGTCGGCTGGAACCGGCGCGGCAGGAGGGGCCGGAAGAGGAGCGGGGAGCCTAGCTTCGACAAGGGCTCGCTTGTCAAATGGTGCACTAGTGGTGCGCGGAGGCTCAGCCGAAGGAGCCAATTCAGTCGCTGGACTTACCGGGGGTACTGGCCGCCACCCTGCAGGAGTGATCGGATTCTCTGCAGAAAGTGCGAATGGAGCTTCGCTATGTCAGCTATGCGCCAACGTCAATCACAATCAAGTTGGGGTGACAACTGTCGGTCAGGTCCGAGCAGCGGGTGGTGATGTTGTTTCGACGTCGGGCGTATCGCCAACGCACGCGACGGTAACAGGGCTTAAGCCAGAAGCCGCCAATCGGCTATTTACACCTACGCAGCGGAACCCTGTTCCGAAAACTGAAAGAATAAAAAGGCCATAACGATATGGATCAGATATTCGCTGATTTCAATAACATGGACCCTGACGGTCACCTAAGACTTAATTTAACAGGAACGATTCAGGATCTGGCTGAGGCAGGACTTGCTCTAGTGGAAGGGCTATCGCTTCTCGTGAGCGATGGAGACCTTTTCGCGATGATTGTTGTAATGAGTCCGGGAAGTGAAGGCGTGTGGCGCGGAAAAATTATTGATGGCCCATGGGAAGGATCGCCAGATTGTTCTGGTCATGATCAAGAGCCTTAAACCTAGATGGAAAATTTGCGGGTTTTGTGTAAACGAGATTTGGGTTAGGGAGTCGCTCCTCAAACTGGGTCGCAAATCGGTTCAGGGCCTGCCTTCGGATTAAGTTGCCCAGGGAAGTGACGAAAGAGGAAGCCGGCTTACCACCGGCTTCCTTTTCTTACCCATCGACTAACCTGCTGATCCGCAAGGATATCCTCTCACTCGCAAGACGCATCGTTCATGCGACGCTTGCAGGCTCAAGCGATCAACGAGACCAGCCCATCCCAATGCGGCTGGTCCTCGTCCTCATCCGTGTTGACGCTTCGTCGTAAAAACAATCGTAAGTGTCGGCACTCGCTCGCCCTCCCCGACCGCCTTACGCAAAACGCCCGCTAATGAGCGGGCGTTTGTTTAATCCTTGATCGGTGAGGCGATTCCGGCTTTTACCGGCCAGCTTGCGAACGCGACGCTCTCCCAGCTGAGCTACCGCCCCACGCGGTGCTCCGGATTCTACGCGCTGCCTGCGCGTTCGCCAAGGGGCCGTCAGCACAGCAGCAAAGCTTCGCCGGTACGCCTGTCGCCCTGCGGGGGCCACATCACTCCGAGCTCCCAGCCACCCCGTCAAGACCTCCCGTCCACACAACCCGGTCTGGCAGGCACGGCACTCGGCCCTCCCTGATCCCGACACGAACGATCCGCATCCAATCGCCACCCGCACCGGCGCCCTATCTTGGCGGTAAGCCAACTTATGGAAGCCGGTTCAAATGGGTCTCCAGCTGACCAAGCTACCGATCGAGATCTATCAGCCCCGGGAGCGCCCCTATGAGATCCGGGACGCCCAGGTGCGGGGACTGACCTTGCGCATGCAGCCATCAGGCCACAAAGCGTGGATCGTCTCGTGGGCGCACGGAAGAGGCGCACCATCGGGCCGACAACTGCGATCCCGCTTGATCTGGCCCGCGCCCAAGCTACCCACGCCATCGCTGAGTACCTGCAATCGGGTCTGCCACGAATCGGACAAAGCAAATCCCGCGCCCCTACCCTGCAAGACTTCATCGATTAGCGGTATCGGGCTTGGGCTTGGGCTTGGGCGGCATTGGAGCTCAAGCGTGGCCACATGTACGCCTACCGGCTGGAGCAGGTCTTCGCTGAACATCTGGACGACCCGCTGACCGGCTTCGACACGGCTTGGGCCGACCAGTGGCTACAGCAAAGACTCTCCACGCCCACCGTTCCTGCACGGTCGCTCAACTGCTGCACATAATCTAACGTGTTTACGGGCGGCATCGTCCAAAGCCATCAGCTGGGGGCTGACCCCCACCAATTCACTGCTGGGCATGCGTATCCAGGGCGGGCAGTCCGAAAGATGGTTGTTGGATACCTGTCGCTGGACGAAGAAGCCCGCATGCGGGCCATGATGGCTGCCCAGGATCGTCACATGATTGCTGCCCGGTATCAGGCAACCCCGCGGGCTTACATTGCAAAGGGCTCATGCATGAACTGCTGGGTAACACCTGGATGCGCCATTCGACACATACAAATCCCGATACGGGGTCAATCCACGACATTACCGCCTCTGAAGTCAATCCCAGCAGGTGACTGAGCCCCCATACTTCTCCAACAAAAGCCCAGTCCAATCGTGTGTTAGATTCGAAAAATGCGACAAGCGGGGAGCGGCCGCTTGGCCAATGCCTGTTATGGTGCGGACTTCAGGCCATACATGAAGTGTTGGCATGGATTTGACTATGTACCTATGCCGAATGTTTGCCATGCAGCCATTTGTTCTCATCCAGCTCGGCAACTATCACGGACGATCACAGCATCAGCCAAAGGAGCAAGTCAATGGATCGATGGACTTGGATGGCAATATGGATGCATGCACCGGCGTTTGGACTGCTCACCGCATCAACACTGACCGCTTTCGCCATTGAAGACATGCGACAGTCAGCATTGCCCGTAGGCGCACATCAAACGACTCAATGGTTGCCACTGCTTGGTTTTGGAGTTGGAGTGCTTTGGGCGCTGATCACCCGCTACCGGTTGTGGCGCCAATATCGAGGCAAAAGCACCGACACTTGCGAATGCAACGAACTGCTGCGCTGAGAGCGCAAGGATCGACATAGCGCGCACCGAGAGTGCATCACACGCAGCGGACCGCAGTGGAGTAACACTAAACATGCCCACGGACAAAATGGACGAACCTTCCAGCTTTAGGGGATATGGATATGCAAACTGATTCCACGACTTGTTCTTTCCCGACATTACATCTGGCACCTCCCTGTCGTTCAGAGAATTTGAGCGAATCTCAGCACAACCATGCCAGGCTTGGGATCACCTATTCGAAGTGGCTAACGCGCATTTTCGCGGGATTTGCATTGATATGGATGGGCATCGGGAGTGCCCGCGCGGAGTCGTGTACGCGGACGGAGCCTTGTGATCGAGGAGTTGCATATGCGCTTGCTGCATCGAGGTCCATTGCATACGCTCAGGAATTTAATTCCGCACGCCCGGGCAATCATTTCCAGGGCGCAGCCCCCCAGACTGGCAGATCCTACTATAGATGCATCATTAAAAAGGCGACACCCGGGAGCGAAGCAGGGTGCACCCCCCAATTGGATTACTATTTCAAGAACCCTAGTGCAACCCCTCCACCATACAAACCGGAAAAAAACGCAGGAAAGCCATGCAACTGCGTCGGCGATCCAATCAACTTCGCCACAGGTAACGAATACCGAAATGATCTGGACATTGATCTTGGCCTGCTCCGATTTGAGCGTTTTTACAATAGCCATAAATCAACAAGTTCCACGCGAATCGGTTCACAGTGGCGGCATACGTATGATCGACGGGTTGGCTATTACCTAAGTAGTACAGAACCAAGCGTGGCAACTGTCTATCGCGCCGATGGGCGTTCGGTGCTATTCACCCTCCTGTCAGGGCTATGGGTTCCTGACGGCGATATTCAAGACACATTAGTGCCGACCTATGGTGCGTCCAATGCACTGCTGGGCTGGGACTTCACCATAGCGGGCTCTCGCGACGTCGAACATTACGATGCGCAAGGCCTTCTGCGGACGCTGACCTACAGCAATGGTCAACGGCTGACCTTCGAGTACAGCACGACCAGCACGCCTGCATCGGTGGCCCCGTCAGCGGGCCTATTGCTGACGGTGATCGACCCAAACGGTCGTGAGCTGAATTTCACCTATAACGCACAAGGCCGCATCGCGGTGGTGGCAACACCAGATGGTGGCATCACTCAATACACGTATAACCCAACGGGCAACCTGATCAAGGTGACGTATCCGGACTCGACCTTCCGGCAATACACCTACAACGAACAAGCCCTTACGACGAACACCAATCTCCCGAATGCCCTGACAGGTGAGATCGATGAGGCCGGCACCCGGCTGGTTGATATTGGCTACGACGCGCAGGGCCGTGCGGTCATGTCGCGCATGGCAGGCAATGTCGATGTGGTGAACGTCAGCTATGGAAGCAATGGCACCAATACCGTCACTTATCCCAGTGGCGCACAGGTGACTTACGGTTTTGCGGTACCCAACGGCTTGATGCGGGCTAATTCCGCAAGTGGCCCCTGCGGTCCGGACTGCGACAACAGGTTTGCCGCGCTGACGTTTGATGCCAATGGCTTCCCGGCAACTGCCACCGACTTCAAGGGTGCGATCACTCAATTCAGCTACGACGCCAAGGGAAGGCTTGGCTCGCAGGTTGATGCATCCGGGCAAGCCTCCCAGCGCACTACGACCACCACATGGTCGGGTGATACTCAGCTGCCACTGACCCGGACCGTCGCCGATGCGGGTAATGCCATCAAGCGCTCGGAAGCATGGGCCTACAACAGCCGGGGGCAGGTTACGGCGCGCTGTGAGATTGATCCGGCAATCGGTGCTGGCTACACCTGCGCTGCCAGCGGATCGGTCCCGACAGGGGTTCGACGCTGGACCTACACCTACTGTGACGCGGTAGACGCCACGCAGTGCCCGCTACCCGGCCTGCTACTGAGCGAGGACGGGCCGCGCACGGATGTGTCCGACGCAACCCAGTATGCGTACTACATGACCACGGATGAGTCTGGCTGCGGCACTGTAGGGGCCCCCTGCCACAAAGTGGGCGATCTGTATCAAGTCACCAATCCTGCAGGCCAACAGGTAACGAATGCCACTTACGACTACAACGGGCGGCTCGTGCGGCGCTCCGATGCCAGTGGAATGATCACCGATTACGCTTATCACGCCCGTGGTTGGTTGCTGTCCAGAACGGCTCGCGCCAGTGCTTCAGGCACTGCTGGCAGTGGTGACCGGGCTTATCAGTTCAGCTATACCCCGTTCGGCAAGATCAGCACGGTCACCAGTCCGGATGGTGTGGTGATTACGCTGGGTTATGATCTGGCGCAGCGTTTGGTCAAGGTGCAGGATGCCGGTGGCAACTACATCCAGTATTCATTGAACGGTGCTGGCAAGAAGATCCAGGAGGACACCCGCGATGCCGCCGGCATATTGAAGCATTCCTTGCAGCGGGTATTTGACCAGTTCGGGCAGGTTGAGACGCTGGCTGATTCAAACGCCAATCCGACCGACTTTTCCTATGACGCTGCTGGCAATGTCACTGGCACAACGGATGCGCAGGGTAGCATCACCACGGATACGTACGACGTGTTGAATCGTCTTACGCAGTCAATACAGGACGTAGGCGGCATAGCTGCCGGTACGCAATTCAAATATGACGCACTGGACAACCTGACCGAAGTCACCGACCCCAAGGGGCTGAAGACCACCTATGCCTACGACGGCCTGGGTCAGCTGCGAACCACTACCAGCCCGGATACGGGTACCACGCAGCGCACGTACGACGAAGCCGGAAACCTCAAGACCAGTATCGATGCGCGTGGCGTCACCACGACCTATACCTATGACGCGCTCAATCGTGCGACATCGAAGAGCTATCCCAGCCAGGGCGAGGATGTCTTCTATGTTTACGACGCCGTGCCAACCGCGTGTGCAGCAGGTGAAGGCTTTGCCATTGGACGACTCAGTTCAATGGAGGATGGCAGTGGACGCACGGACTACTGCTACAACCGCTTTGGCGACGTTGTCCGCAAGGCACAGCTAACCAACGGCAGGACCTTCGTAGTGCGTTACACGTACACCACCGGTGGCAACCTGGCCTCAGTGATCTATCCCGACGGTGCGGTGGCGGACTACGTGCGTGATGGTCAGGGCCGCATCACCGAAGTGGGCGTTACCAATGGCAGCAGCGGGCGCCAAGTATTGCTGACTGGGGCCAGCTATCTTCCATTTGGCCCCAGCACCGGCTGGCAATACGGCAACGGCCGGGCGCTGGTGCGCAGCTTCGATACCGACTATCGGCCCACCGCCGTGGTCGATAGCGATAATGACCTCAAAATCGGGCTCGGCTATGACTCGATCAGCAATATCACCGCCTTGGAGTCTGGCAACTACGCGACTAGCTTGAACTACGACAACCTGGGGCGACTGGCCGAGTTCCGGGACAGTGCAGCCAATGTAGCGATCGAGCAATACACCTATGACGCCACTGGCAACCGCTTGAGCTTTAGCAATGCAGGTGTCACGACACCGTATACCTATGAAGCGGCCAACCATCGACTGACCAGCGCGGGCAGCAGTGCGCGAACCTACGATGCAGTTGGCAATACCGTCACGGCCGCCAGTGGCGGGAAAGAGCTTGTCTACAACCAAGGCAATCGTCTGTCCCAGGTGAAACTCACCGGCATTGCGGCCCAGAACTATGCCTACAACGCTCGCGGGGAGCGTGTACAGCGGGGCTTGAATGCCGCAACCAGCGTTTACACCACCTATGATGAGGTGGGCCGGTGGCTGGGCGACTATGACTCGCTGGGCAATGCCACGCAGCAAGTGATATGGATGGACGACATGCCAGTCGGGCTGCTAGCCGGAGGCGTATTGCACTACATCGAGCCGGATCACCTGGGCACGCCGCGACTGGCGTTCAATCCGTTGCGCAATGTGCCGGTATGGACATGGGACATCAAGGGCGAAGCATTTGGCGATAGCATGCCGAATCAAGACCCGGACGGTGATAATCAGGCATTCCTGTTCGATATGCGCTTTCCGGGTCAACGCTACGATGCGGCGAGTGGGCTGAACTACAATTACTTCCGTGATTACGAGCCGAGTTCAGGGCGTTACGTGCAGTCCGATCCGATTGGGCTGGGTGGCGGGATAAGCACATATGCGTATGTGGGCGGGAGTCCCTTCGGCCGGACGGACTTTCTTGGACAGGCTCATTCTGGCCGCACAGAAAGAGTGCAGGGTGGGAATCGAACGACAGTACGAATAGATACCCCCCATGTTGAAGGGCAGCAAAGACACGCGCATGTTTGTGAGCGAGGTTGCAGAGAGATCGTGGTTAACCAAGATGGCACGGGAAGTCATGGAACGGACCCGAAGAAGCTTTCCAATCGCGCCAGAGATTTTTTGAGAAAGAGAGGGTTCAATCTAGCGATGTGCCCCTCGCTAGTTACGGATGTCGCAAAAGGAGTCGCATCAGAGAGATGCATGCAGGGTGACGACTACATGTGTCAGATATTTGTTTCAATGGGCGGCGTAATTGAGCCAGTGATTTACTAACAAGGAATTCGTCTTGAAAATTTTTGGAAAAATGGATCGGGATGTTGAGACTCCGATGCGCTTGACTGAGGCAACGCTGATGATTGACGCCGGTGAAATGCGAATGATTGCGCAGTTCTTAATGGAGTGTGCAGATGAGGCCGATCACAGTCCAGGTTGGGAACATGCACATCTGCAGGACTATCTGAAAGAGCGTAATGAACTGGGCGTTGACCTGGTTGTTTTCTTGGGTGGCAAGACGTAAACGACCGAGAGTCTGCGCTTTCGGCTTTCAGGCTACTTACCGCTACCGAGCAACGCACCCACTAGTTGTTCTACAAGACCGACGCCCAAGCTCAACCTCGCACGTTATGTCGAATGCACTGAAGTTCAAGCGATCAACGAGGCCAGCCCATGCCAATGAGGCTGGTCCTCGTCCTCATTCGCATTGGATCCCGTATCGAAGTCGAAGCTAGTGTTAGGGACTCGCTCGCCCTCCCCAACCGCCTTACGCAAAACGCCCGCTGATGAGCGGGCGTTTGTTTGATCGTTGATCGGTGATGGGATTCCGGTTTTTACCGGCCAGCTTGCGAACACGACGCTCTCCCAGCCGAGCTACCACCCCGTGCGGCGCCCTAGGTTCTACGCGCTGCCTGCGCGTTCGCCCAGGGGCGCCTCCATGACCACCGCCGCCCAATCCGCCCCAAGCCCACCACGCTTGCCTGACGACGCACGCGTCTCTGCTTCGGGGCGTCGCCTGCACCATCGCTCAATGAACACCCCAAACGTGCGACACCACCAAAGCACAGCCATCGCGGTTCGATGAAAGTCCGGGCGGCGGCCCGATGGAGGGATCGGGCCGCCGCCCATCGGAGTGACGGGCTACCCAGCAACATCACTCCGGGTTGCAGACTGCCAGCCCGGGAGTGAAGCACATGTCGGCGGCAGCTTACGGCGACAAGTCAGTCGCGCGTCGCGCGCCGGTAGTCCAGTGGCGGGGTGTCCCGCTCCAGCAATGGCAGGTACTGGAACCTGGTACCACGTCGCATATCGAATTCCTCGCGGGCCTTGCGCACGGTCTCCGGCGACTGCAACAGTTGCACGGCCGCCAGCGCCATCACCTTGGCCGCATTCAACGCGCCCTTGTCACCAATGGACATGCCCGACGCGGCCACTGCCTGCCAGCTATGCGCCGGCGTGCCGGGCACCCAGGTCGCGGTGCTCAATCCGGCCGTGGGAACATTCCAGCTCACGTCACCGACGTCGGTGGAGGCACTACCGGCCAGGTCGGCGCGGTAGGGCTGCAACTGCTGCGCGGTCTCCAGTGAAGGCTTCTTCTCCAGCGTCTGCTGCAGTTGCTGGGCGAACCGCTGTTCGGCCGCGTCGTAATGGACGCCACCCACCTGCTGGAGCGCGGCCTGCATCACCTGCCCCAGCGTGTCGTTGGGCAGCAGCGAGAACACGCCGCCGGTCTGTTCGAAACTCACCGTGGTGCCGGTACCCATCGCCGCGCCCTCGGCGGCCTTGCGCAGGCGTGCGATCACATCGCGCACCACCGCCGGATCGGTGTGGCGCACGTAGTAATAGGCTTCGGCCGCGTCCGGCACCACGTTGGGAGCCGCGCCACCGTTGCTGATCACGTAGTGGATGCGCGTACGGTCCGGCACGTGCTCGCGCATCAGGTTGGCCATGTAGTTGAACGCTTCCACGCCATCCAACGCGGAGCGACCACGCTCCGGCGCGATGGCGGCATGCGCGGCAATGCCACTGAAACGGAACTTGCCGCTGATGTTGGCCAAGGTAGTGCCCTGCGCGGCGGAGTTGTCGGCCGACGGGTGCCAATGCAGCACCACATCCACATCGTCAAACAGGCCGGCCTTGGTCATGTAGACCTTGCCCGACCCGCCCTCCTCCGCCGGCGTGCCATACAGCCGCACTTCGCCGTCGCGCCCGGTGACCTCCAGCCACTGCGCGATGGCGCGCGCCGCGCCCACCGACGCCGCACCGAAGAGGTTGTGCCCGCAGGCCTGGCCCGCGTCCTGGCCGGCAATGGCGCTGCGCACCGGCTCGGCGGCCTGGGCCATGCCGGGCAAGGCATCCATTTCAGCCAACAGTGCAATCACCGGACCCTTGCCGCGCGTGCCGTAGGACGCCACGAACGCGGTGGGCATGCCGGCGACACCTGCCTTGACCTGGAAACCAGCCTCGCGCAGCTCCCGTTGCAACAATGCCGAGGAGGCGGTCTCCAGATACCCCAGCTCCGGCTGCTGCCACAATGCATGCCCCACGTCGGCCTGGCGCTTGGCGTAGGCATCGAGCGTGGCTAGGACATCCGGCGTAACCGCCCACGCCGCAGGTGCGGGCAGCAGGCTGCACAACAGGGCGACACGCAACAGGGAGCGCTTCATCGGCAGGCACCGGTGCATCAGTAGAAAGTCACGTTGTCGATCTCGAACCAGACCTTGCTGCCCGGCGCACCACCGGCGGAGAACACCAGTTGCTGCAGGTCGTCCCCTTTCCACTGCGCGATGGGTGCAGTGGCGCGATATGGTGGCTGGCCCTGCAGGGCACTGAATGGCACCTCGACCGTGCGCCATTGCGATTGGGCCTGCAACGGCGCGATGAAGCGGCGGTTGCCCAGCGCCCGCACCTCCAGGCGAAGTTCCGGTGACGAGCCGCGCAACTCGAAGCGCACGCCGTGATAGGCGCGCGCGTCCACCGGCGCCACCGAGCCGCGACTCAGCGGCAGGATCACCGCGGCGAACGCCGTGTCCTTGCTGGACAGCTTGGCCTGCGTGGCCAGCGCATTGCCGCCGGTCTCGCGCGCCACCACTTCGGTGACCTGCACGGTACGGTCGTTGCCACCGTCGGCCTCGTCCACGCGCAGGGTATCCAGCGCGGTACGGCCGTCGGCGCGCTCGAAGTCATCGACCAGTGCCGCCACCGGCTGCGCCGGCAATGCCAACGCCCGGTTGCCAGCCGGCAAAATGCTCCCCTTGCCGTGCACCTGGCGCCCGGCCACGTAGACCTGCTCGGTATTGCGGATGTCGCTGATGCGTTGCCACGGCTGGCCCTTGACCAGCAACAGGTCTGCGCGCTTGCCGACCTCGATGGTGCCGCGATCGGCCACGCCCAGCGCCCGGGCGCTCCGGGCGGTGCCGGCCAGCAGCGCCTCGGCCGGCGCTAGGCCGGCATCCACCAGCAACTCCAGTTCACGCAGCGTGGAGACACCATGCGGCGTGCCGGTCATGCCGGCATCGGTCCCCACCACCACCGGGATGCCCGCGTCATGCAAGGTCTTGACGTTGTGCAGGGCATTGGCGAAGTTCTGCTCGCGCTGGCGCAGCACGTCCGGCTTGGCACCGGTACGGCCGCTGCCATCCACCCGCTCCGGTAGGTACACCGCCAGCGACGGCGCATAGGCGGTGCCATGCGTGCGCATCAGTTCGATCAGTTCCTGGTCGACCGGGCCGTCCTGCACGCTGTGCGCGATCACGTCCACGCCGGCGCGCGCGGCGCTCTTGCCGCGCTTGACCATCACCGTATGGGTGAACACCTTCAGGCCGTTCTTGTGCGCCTCGTCGACCAGCGCAGCGAGGGTTTCCTCGTCCATGCTGCTGTTGTCGGCGGCATTGGAGTAGCGCCAGCCATCGGTGAAGGCCTTGATGAAATCGGGCTTGTAAGCGGCCACCGCGCGGACACCGGCGCGCGCGGACTCGGGTGAATTGACCCAGCGCGTGGTGTTCTCGTCGCCCCAGTCGGCACCGTGTCCCAGCGGCGTGCTCATGCGCGCGGCGAACTTCACGTCCGGCGCGGCGATCGAGGACAGCCACTGCCGGCGCGGTGCATACGCCTCCGGCGGTTCGTGGAAATCACTGACCGTGGTCACGCCCGCGGCCATGTACAGATTGGCCACCTGCGGCAGCTCCGACGGCACCACGTTCGGCGTCCAGTGCGTATGCAGGTCGAACAGCCCCGGCAACAACGCCTGACCACGCGCATTGACCGTGCGTGCCCCCTTGGGCGCCTGCAGCGCGTCGCCGATGGCGGCAATCCGCCCGTCCTCGACCAGCACGCTGGCCGGATACGCGGCCCGGCCGGTGCCGTCGAACACCATCGCGTCGCGGATCAGCAACGCCTGCGTCTCACTGGCCATGGCCACCACGGTCGCCTGGCCACTGCCCAGCAGCAACGCGGTCGCCAGCGCCAGCAGGCGGGCGCGTCGTTTCTCGTTATGCATGCTCAACCCCATTTCATTGCATGGACCGCGCCATGTGCGGCGCGGCGTCCGGCGAACGCAGGCGGACCTCGTTGCCCCGTTGTTCCACCACCAATCCCAGGCTCAGCGCCACGCTGCGCGCGAAGCCCAGCGGGTCACTGGCCGAGTACAGGCCGACGATGCGGCGGCTGCCCACCAGCGGGTCGTCGATGACGATGCGGGTGTCGCTGTAGCGCAGGAACTGCGCCGCCGCCACCGACAGCGTGTCGCCGTTGAACGACAACATGCCCTCGCGCCAGGCCAGCTGCTGCTGCAGGTCGTCACTGGGCACCGGTTCGATGCGG
Organism: Stenotrophomonas sp. Steno-C18; assembly: GCF_056393195.1. Classification (NCBI taxonomy): domain Bacteria; kingdom Pseudomonadati; phylum Pseudomonadota; class Gammaproteobacteria; order Lysobacterales; family Lysobacteraceae; genus Stenotrophomonas; species Stenotrophomonas sp. Steno-C18. Next base: position 261,693 of record NZ_JBWJOX010000005.1, read on the forward strand.
ATGCCATGGCTGCGGTTGGCCAGCGCGCGGTAGTTGGCCACCAGCCGCGTCGGCGCGACCACGCCCTGCACGTCGGTGACATCGACGATGCCTTCGCGCACCAGCACCTCCACCCCGCCGCTGCGGCGTTCGGTAAGGCTGACCGCGAAGCTGGTCCCCACCGCGGTCACGTCGGTCTCCTCGGCACGCACCACGAACGGACGCCCGGGGTTCTTGGCCACGTCGAACAACGCCTCGCCCTGCAGCAGGCGGATGTCGCGGCGGGTATCGCTGTAGCTCACCCGCACCTGTGAATCCGAATCCAGCGTGATCGCCGAGCCGTCCTGCAGCGGCACCCGCAGGATTTCGCCCTTGCGCGTGGCGTAGTACTCGGCGCCGTCGTCCTGGCGTTGCACGCCGATGGCCAGCACGCTGACCACCGCGGCCAACCCCACCGCCCAGCGCAGCATCCGTCGCGCCGGCCTGGCCGGCACGTTCGCGGTGAAGGCGCGGTCCATCGCACCGGCCGACAATGCCCGGGCGCGGTCGGTGCGCGCCAGCACCGCCTGTGCCCGCGCATAGGCGCCGAAATGGCGCGTGTCGGCCTCCAGCCAGGCATCAAGGCGGGCCGTCTCCTCTGCCGTCAGCGGCGCGCGGTCTTCCCGCGCCACCCATGCTGCGGCGATGTCATCAATCCCGTTAACGTCTGCGCGCATGCCATGTTTCTCCTGCGGCGGGCTGGTCCGTACCCGTCTCCGTCCTGTCGCCGTCGCGCTTCATTGCATCCATCAATAGCCGAATGCCTTTGCAGATGTGTTTCTCCACCGTGTTCTCGCTGATCTGCATCCGCTGCGCGATCTCGCGTTGCGAATAGCCTTCCACCCGGCGCAGTACGAACGCCTCGCGGCATTTGGCCGGTAGGCTGTCGATCAACGCGCCGATCCGCGCCAGCTCCTGCCGCGAGGAGGCGGTGCGCTCGGGGCTGGCTTCCTCGGGCAATACCGCCACCCGGTCGATCTCGGCCACCGCTTCGATCGACACCACCTGCGCACGCCGCAGCTGCTGCAGCACCACCGATTGCGCCACCGTGTAGACGTACGCGCGCGGCTGGCGCACGTGCGTCACATCGGCCATCGCCGCCAGGATCGCGTAGGTCTCCTGGATCACATCGTCCACGTCCTGGCGCACCGACAATCGTCGCTGCAGCCAGTCACGCAGGCCGGGCTCGTGCGGCAGCACGTGCTCGGCCAACCACAAGGCACGCTGTCTTGCCTGCGCTGCGCTCATTGCTTCTCCAGCGGGACGCCTGGCCACTGCCGGACGCCCGCACCTGCCACGATGGCCTTCATCAGAACGCCTTGCTGACGTTGACGTACCAGTAGCGCGGATACGCCTGGTACACCGCCGAGGAATAGCCGTAGGTGTCATCGGACACCGGCGGGCGCTTGTTGGCCAGGTTGTTGGCACCGACCTTCACCGCCAACCCGTTGAGCCAGCCTTCGCGCTCGAACTCGTACTTGACGAAGGCATTGGCCAACGTCTGCGACTTCACCGTCCACGGGGTGCCGTCGGCCAGGGTCAGGCCATTCTCCACGTAGGAACTGGAGTAACGCGCGGTGGCACCCACCGACAGCTGCTGGTAACGCCAGGTCAGCGTGCCGGCCCACTTCCACTCCGGGTTGCCGCCGTTGCCGATCAGGTCGCCACCGCCGGTGATGCGGATCGACGGGTCGACCAAGCCGGTGGCCTTGGCGTCTTCCAGCGCCTGCAGCGCCGGCGAACGCTGGCGGTAGAACTCGATCAGGTGGGTGCCGGTGACCGACAGGTCGAAACGACCGATGCGGGTTTCCGGTGAGTTCCAGCTGAAGTTGTAGTCCACGCCACGCAGGGTCTGCGGCTCCAGGTTGACGTACTGGTCGGTGACGTACAGCACCTTGCCCGCGGCAGCCAGGCCGGTACCGGCGAAGCGCGCGATGTCATCGGCGGTCGGGTCGGCACGCACCACGGCGGCGTTGCTGCCGCCCTGCTGGCGCAGGATGTAGTCCAGGATCAGTGCGTTGCCTTCGCCGAACAGGCCGATGATGCCTTCCTGCTCGTACTTGTAGTAATCCACCGCGAAGGTGAAGCGGCCGTAGTCCTCCGGGATGAAGCGCGGCTGGAACACGATGCCGGCACTGGTATTGGTGGAGGTTTCCGGCTTGAGGTCCGGGTTGCCCGAGCGGCGTGCGGTGGTGGAATAGGTGTAGCCGCCGCAGCCGTTGATCGATGCCTGCGCACCGGTGCGCACGTCGGCCTCGCACTGGATGTAGTCGGTGCGGTTGTTCGAACGGCTCACCACCGTGGCATTGATCTGCTCCAGGTTCGGGGCGCGGAAGCCCTTGGCCCAGGAGCCGCGCAGGGTCAGCCCGTCGAACATCTGCCAGCCCAGCGCCAGCTTGGGCTTGGCGACGTTGCCGAAGTCGTTGTAACGCTCGGCGCGGCCGGCAACCTGCAGGTCCAGCGAACGCACCAGCGGCACGTTCATCTCCGGCGAGACCAGCGGCACCGACAGCTCGGCGAACAGGCCGGCCACGGTACGCGAGCCGTAGGTGTCCGGGGTCGGGCTGACACCGTACATGTCGCTCGGGTAGGCAACGCCGGTGATCATGTCGGTGAAGGTCACCGAGCCATCGACGCGCGCGTCGCGGTCATCGCGCTGGGTTTCGTGACGGATCTCGAAACCGGCAGCCATGCCGACATCGCCGGCCCAGGTCTTGAACAGGTCCGGGCGCGAGACCTTGAAGTCCCACAGGAACAGCTCGGTCTGGCTCTGCCGCTTGGCCTTGTAGAAGAACTGGTCCAGCTTGTCCCAGTCGTTGCAGCCACCACAGAACGGGTTGTAGGCCGAGGCGGTCGGGTTGGCCAGCGCCTGCTGGAACAACGACATGCTCACCGCGTCCTGGGTGTCCTTGACCTTGGCCTTGGAATACAGCGCCGCGCTTTCCCAGTCGAAGCCGTAATGGAAGCCACGCAGGCCGGCCAGCGCGCGCACCTGGGTGTTGTTGACCTCGATGCGGGTCGGCCGCTCGAAGCGGTAGCTGGTGATCGTCACCGGCACGCCATCCGGGCCGATGTTCAACCCCTGCAGGCGGTTCGGGTTGAGCGAGCCATCGGGCAGGTACATCGCGCCGAACGGGTTCCAGTAGTTGCTGGCGGCCACGGTCATCGGCAAGGCGGTGATGGTGTTCACGCCGCTCTGCAGGCTGTAGGCACGCGAGTCGTACAGGCCGGCTTCGCTGAAGAACGAAATGCCGTTCTCGAAATCATGCTTGCCGGTGACGAACAGATTCAGCCGGCGCACGTCCGGGGTGATCGACAGCGGGTACTGCGACTGCTGGTTGTCGCGCAGGTTGGCATCGGCGCCGGAGGTCGCCTTGCTGCCGGACTGCACGCACAGCCCGTCGCCGATGGTCGCCGCACAGCCGCTGTTGGCGGTCGGCTGCACGTGGAAGGCACCGGCCGCCGTGGTCAACCAGGTGCCATTGCGCGAGATGCGCGGGCCGCTGGCGGTGAAGTTGCCCCACGGGCTGTTGGTATTGCGGTTGTCCACCCCGGCCAGGCCTTCGAACGGCGTGCCAGCGAAGTCATCGGCCCGGTTGCCGTTCTTGGTCCAGCCCTGGTCCAGCGAGTTCAGGCCGGTGGTGTTGTAGTAGTTGAAGGCGATAGTGATGTTGGAGCGCAGGTCCTCGGAGTTCTTGCCCCACATGCCGTTGACGCCGACATCACTCAGGTTCGTGCCTTCGCCGAAGCCCTTCTGCACGCTGATGGTGCCGCCGTCCATATCGTCGCGGAGCACGTTGTTGACCACACCGGCCACCGCGTCGGTGCCATAGATCGCGGCCGCACCGTCCAGCAGCACTTCCACCCGGCGCAGGTTGGACACCGGCACCGCATTGGCGTTGTACGTCAGCACCGGCACCAGGTTGCCGTCGGCCTGGCTCATCGGGTGCACCACGGTGCGGCGGCCATTGATCAGCAGCAGCGTGTTGCCCACGCCCAAGCCGCGCAGGTTGACCGAGGCGATGTCACCACGCGCGTAGTTGGAGCTGTTGCCGCCGTTGGTACCGCTGAAGGAGACATCACCCATCTGCGGGATCGAGCGGTACAGGTCGTCACCGGAGACCGCGCCGGTGGCCTCGATCTGTTCGGTCTGCAGCGTGGTCACCGGCAGGATGGCGGCCGACTTGCTGCCCTTGATCTGGCTGCCGACCACGGTGATCTGGTCCAGCGTGTTCACGTTCGCATTGGATTGCGCCGGCTCGGCTTCGGCGGCGACCGGCTCGACCTGGCTCGACTGCGCCATCGACATCGCGCCCAGCCCCCCCAGCGACGCCAGCATCGGCGTGGCCGCGCGCAGGGTGATCGTGCGGCCATCATCGGAGGCCACGGTCAGTCCGGTGCCGTCGAGCAGGCGGTTCAAGGCCTGCCGGGTATCCATCTGCCCCTTCAGTTCCCCCACCGCGATTCGCCCCTGCTTGCCTGAATGGGCCGGGGCGATGATCTGGATGCCCGCCTGACGGGCGAATTCGGGTAGTACGTCCTCGATGTTGCCGGCATCGATATCGAATTGCGGTGGCGCGGCGAACGCCGGGGAAGCGGCACACAGCACCGCCAGAGTCAGACCGCCGCGGATTGCGCTGGCCAGCGGCAACAACTTGAATGAACGCATGAATGAACCCCCAGAAAGTGACGCGGAAGACGGCAGCCGTCAGGCCCCTGCATGTGTTGATGCACCAGGAGCCGGGTTCCGCCATCCCCCGCCGCGATTGTCGCCCGTGTTTGCCACCCCGTGCCCTGCGCACGCTGCCATACGCCGTAGTATCCTTCGGGACATCTTTAGGACTGGAGGACCGCGCGGCATGCGTTTTCGCCCTACATACGCCCTGATCACCGTGGCCGTGCTGGCGCTTGCCGCCTGCAGCGGCGGCCCGGTCAAGCGCGTTTCCGAACCTGCCGCCAGCATCCAGCAGCTTACCGTCGGCAACGATGGCAACTGGGACGTCGAGCTGCGCCTGCGCAACTACAGCTCCATGCCGATGCGCTTTGACGCGGTGTCGCTGGCGATGAAGGTCGGCGATGAAGCCGCCGGCACGCTCAGCACGCAACCTGGCGTATCGATCGGCCCGGAGTCGGCCGACGTGGTCAAGGTCCGCCTGCAACCGTCTTCGGCGGCACGCATCGTCGTGGCCGATTCGCTGGCCGGCGGCCGCTCCCTGTTCTATGAACTGGAAGGCACCATCAGCGCCACCCCGGAAGAAAAGAAACAGCGCAGCTTCGACGTCAAATCGCGCAACAGCCTCAACCAGGCACCGGGTCTGCCCGGCGTCCTGCGTTGACCCCCACCCGCTTCCTGCATCGTTCGAGACCGTTCTGATGAGCAACTACAAAGCCCCTGTTACCGATCTTCGCTTCGCCCTGCACGACGTGCTCAAGGCCGAATCCCTGTTCGCCGCGATGGGCCTGGAAGACGCCAGCGCCGACGTCATCGACGCCGTGCTGGAGGAAGCCGGCCGCTTCAGCGCCAGCGTGCTGGCCCCGCTCAACGCGGTCGGCGACCAGACCGGCTGCAAGCTGGACAAGGCCACCGGTGAGGTCACCACCGCCCCCGGCTTCAAGGAGGCCTACGCACAGTTCGTCGAGGGCGGCTGGACCGGCCTGACCGCGGCAGCGGAGTTCGGCGGCCAGGGCATGCCGGAGACACTGGGCATGGCATTGAGCGAAATGGTGTCCTCGGCCAACCTGGCGTGGAGCCTGTTCCCGATGCTGTCGCACGGCGCGGTCGAAGCCCTCAAGCATTACGGCGAGGACTGGCAGAAGGAAGCCTTCCTCAAGCCGCTGGTGGCCGGCCACTGGACCGGCACCATGTGCCTGACCGAACCGCACGCCGGCACCGACCTGGGCCTGCTCAAGACCCGCGCCGAGCCCAATGCCGATGGCAGCTACTCGATCACCGGCACCAAGATCTTCATCACCGCCGGCGAGCACGACCTGAGCGAGAACATCGTCCACCTGGTGCTGGCCAAGCTGCCCGACGCCCCTCCGGGCCCGAAGGGTATCTCGCTGTTCGTCACCCCCAAGTACAAGGTCGACCGCGACGGCAACAAGGGCGAGCGCAACGCCCTGCGCTGCGGCGCGCTGGAGCACAAGATGGGCATCCACGGCTCGTCCACCTGCGTGATGAACTTCGACGGCGCCCAGGGCTACCTGGTTGGCCAGCCGCACAAGGGCCTGCAAGCGATGTTCGTGATGATGAACTCCGCCCGCCTCGGCGTCGGCGTGCAGGGCCTGGCGCAGTCCGAGCGCGCCTACCAGGGCGCGCTTGCCTATGCCCGTGAGCGCCTGCAGTCGCGTGCGCCCAAGGGCCCGCTGCTGGCCGACAAGCCGGCCGACCCGATCATCGCCCAGCCCGACGTGCGCCGCATGCTGCTCACCACCAAGGCACTGACCGAAGGTGGCCGCCTGCTCGCCGCGCACGCCTACACGCAGCTCGACGCCGCCCAGAACGGCAGCGACGACAAGGCACGTGCCGACGCCGACACGCTGGTCAGCTTCCTCACCCCGATCGTCAAGGCCTGCCTGACCGAGTGGAGCATCGAGGCCACCTACAACGGCCAGCAGGTATTCGGCGGCCACGGCTACATCGCCGAGCACGGCATGGAGCAGTACGCCCGCGACGCCCGCATCACCACGCTGTATGAAGGCACCACCGGCATCCAGGCGCTGGACCTGATCGGCCGCAAGACCGCCGTTTCGCAGGGTGCCGGCCTGAAGCTGTTCCTGGCCGAGGTCGAGCAGTTCATCGCCGACAACGCCAACAACCCGGCCGTGGCCGAGTTCCTGCCTGTGCTGGGTGCCAAGGCCAAGGAATGGGGCAAGCTGACCGTCAGCGTGCTGCAGCGCGCCGCCGCCAACCCGGAAGAACTGGGCGCGGCCAGCTGGGACTACCTGTTCTACAGCGGCTACGTCGCCCTGGCCTACTGGTGGGCCCGTGCAGTCGCCGCCGCCCAGGTTTCGGGCCACACCGACAGCTTCAAGCAGGCCAAGCTGGAAACCGCGCGTTTCTACTACACCCGCGTCTTGCCGCGCACACTGACCCATGCCGCCAGCATGGAAGCCGGCGCCGACCCGTTGATGGCGATGGATTCGGCACGCTTCGGCGACTAAACCCAACGCCCCGACAAACCAAAGCCCCTCTCCCGCAAGCGGGAGGGGTTGGGGAGAGGGCCACTTCTATCGCAGCAAGCCCAAAGCCCCTCTCCCGTGCGCGGGAGAGGGGTTGGGGTGAGGGCCGCTTCTATCGCAGATTGAAGAAGCACCGCCCCGGAACCGCCCCGTCTTTACACAAACTGTCACGCTTCGTGTATAAGCTGTTTTCCCGATGGAGACAGACACTACACCGCGTAGTCTGATCGATACCGGAGCCGACCTTTCCGCTCCGACAGCCGGGTTTTCACTTCCCCCCTCCTTCCACCGCCTCGGTACCGTGCGATTGCTGTCGCTCGATGCACACGGACGCGTGCTGGACTGGATCACCTGGCAGGACGCCGCCTGCCTCTACGCCCGCGACGCGGTGGCCTGGACGCTCGGCGACCCCTGCCTGCACGTGCACGGGGCGACCAACCGCGACAGTGGCCAGCGCAGCGGCCTGGACCTGCACCCGATCATCGCCTCGCGCGGCCATGCCCGCTCGCGCGCCATCGACCCGACGCCGAACCTGACCAACCCGGCGCTGTTCGCGCGCGACGCGCACCTGTGCCTGTACTGCGGCCAGCAGTTCAGCCGCCCGCAACTCACCCGCGACCACGTGCTGCCGGTCTCCAAGGGGGGGCTGGACACCTGGGAGAACGTCGTCACCGCCTGCTTCCACTGCAATTCGCGCAAGAGCAACCGCACCCCGCAGCAGGCGAACATGCCGTTGCTGGCCGTGCCCTACCGGCCCAGCTGGATCGAACACCTGATCCTGTCCAACCGCAACATCCTGGCCGACCAGATGGCCTTCCTGAAGGCGCAACTGCCCAAGAAGGCCCTGCAGCGCAGCGCCTGAACCACCCCGGACACCGCATTCGGTATCGACAGTCTGAACAGGTACTTCAGATTGCTGGCAAACCTCGTCATTTCACGCTCACAATTGTTGCGGTTTGCTTGCCCCACCCCCTTTTGGCGGCGAAAATACCGTTTCGATTGAAACGCCACGAAAATGATCGACTCTGCCTCCTATCCGCGCCTGTCGCGCATCCAGACTCCCGATGACCTGCGCAGGTTCGACGAAAGCGAACTGGTCGCGGTCGCCGAAGAACTGCGTGCCTACCTGATCGAGTCGGTAGGCAAGAGCGGGGGTCATTTCGCGGCCGGCCTGGGCGTGATCGAACTGACCGTCGCCCTGCATTACCTGTTCAACACGCCGGTGGACCAGCTGGTGTGGGACGTGGGCCACCAGACCTACCCGCACAAGATCCTCACCGGCCGCCGCGACACCATCCACACGGTCAAGCAGAAGGACGGCGTGGCGCCGTTCCCCAAGCGCGAGGAAAGCGAGTACGACACCTTCGGCGTCGGCCACTCCTCCACCTCCATCTCCGCCGCGCTGGGCATGGCCATCGCGCGCCAGCGCCAGGGCGACACCCGCAAGGCCGTGGCCGTGATCGGCGACGGCGCGATGACCGCCGGCATGGCCTTCGAGGCGCTGGCGCACGCCGGCGGCATGGATGACGAGCCGAACGTGCTGGTCATCCTCAACGACAACAACATGTCCATCTCCGAAGCAGTGGGTGGGCTGACCAAGATGCTCGGCCGCGCCACCGCCAGCCGCACGCTCAACGCGCTGCGCGAAGGGGGCAAGAAGATCCTCGGCGACAAGCGCAACAGCCCGCCGGCGCGTTTCGTCAAGCGCTGGGAGGAACAGTGGAAGGGCATGTTCGTGCCGTCCACCGCCTTCGAGCAGATGGGCTTCCACTACACCGGCCCGATCGACGGCCACGACCTGCCGCTGCTGCTGTCCACCCTGGCCCGCCTGAAGGACGCCAAGGGGCCGCAGCTGCTGCACATCATGACCACCAAGGGCAAGGGCTACGAGCCGGCCGAGGACGACCAGATCGGCTACCACGCCGTCGGCCCGTTCGACCCCAGCAAGGGCCTGCCCGCCAAGGGCGCGCCGAAGAAGCCGACCTACACCGACATCTTCAGCGACTGGCTGTGTGATGCCGCCGCCGCCGAACCGCTGTTGATGGGCATCACCCCGGCGATGCGCGAAGGCTCGGGCCTGGTGCGCTTCAGCAAGGAGTACCCGGAGCGCTACTTCGACGTGGCCATCGCCGAGCAGCACGCGGTCACGCTGGCCGCTGGCATGGCGACCCAGGGCGCCAAGCCGGTCGTTGCCATCTACTCCACCTTCCTGCAGCGTGCCTACGACCAGCTGGTCCATGACGTCGCCATCCAGGACCTGGACGTGCTGTTCGCCATTGACCGCGCCGGCGTGGTCGGCCCCGACGGTGCCACGCATGCCGGCAACCTCGACCTGAGCTTCATGCGCTGCGTGCCGAACATGCTGATCATGGCCCCGGGCGACGAAGCTGAATGCCGGCAGATGCTCAGCACCGGCCTGCAGTACAAGGGGCCGGCCGCGGTGCGCTACCCGCGCGGCACCGGCCCCGGCGCCGCCATCGGCAACGACCTGTCGACGCTGGAGATCGGCAAGGCGCAGTTGCGCCACGCCGGCAGCCGCATCGCCCTGCTCGCCTTCGGCGCCACCGTGCCGGCCGCCGAACAGGTCGGCCGCGAGCTGGGCCTGTCCGTGGTCAACATGCGCTTCATCAAGCCGCTGGACAAGGCGATGCTGCTGGAACTGGCCCGCACCCACGACGGCTTCGTCACCATCGAGGACAACGTGGTCGCCGGCGGTGCCGGCTCGGGTGTCTCCGAGCTGCTCAATGCCGAAGCAGTGACGATGCCGATGCTGCACCTGGGCCTGCCCGACGGCTACCAGCACCACGCCAGCCGCGAAGACCTGCTGGCCGAAGCCGGCATTGATGCCAGCGGCATCCGCACCGCCCTGCTCAAGCGCTGGCCCAAGCTGAATGACACCGCCGCGCCCCTCAGCGCGGCGAGCTGAAAAAAGGCCCCGCATCGCGGGGCTTTTCTTTTGAGCGGCTTGCGCACGGGCAAACGCCCTTCACCCGGAATCAGGTCAGCCGCGCCCTGCATTCCCACACCGGGATTTCATCCACGCCGACGAACCGGCTGCGCCGTAGAAAAAACCAGCCGCCCCGCGCAGGCCCGGATGAATTCCCAGCACCCGGCACCGCGGCGCGCCGCCGTCCCGCTCAGTCCTTGCCCGCCGGATTGTCCCGCCGGAACAGTTCCCACTCTTCGACCTGGGTGCCGTCCGGCAAATGGCAGATCCCGTACTCGCCGCCTTCGCTGTTCTTCCTGATCTCGACCTTGCCCCCCTTGTCGACGCAATGCACCGAGGCCGGATTGGCCATGCCCACGCGTGGCACCTCCGCCGTACCGCGTGTGCCCTCGCCTGCCGCGCAGGCCGACAGCGCCCCGGCGATGACCAGGATGGCAATGCAATGGATCCCTCGTTTCATGTCAACTCCCCAGAAGGCTGCAGGCCGGACTGCCCGCTCGGCGCAGGCTAGCAAAGCTGGTGTGCACAACGAAAAAAGGCCCGCACCACGTGCGAGCCCTTGATCTTGATTGCAGTAATTGGTCGGGACGGCCGGATTCGAACCGACGACCCTCTGCCCCCCAGGCATCGGCGCTGATCCGCCTAAACTACTCATATATATAAGGAACTGGCCCTCGGCACACGGGCACGAAAGCCCGATCTCCTACCTATACGAATCAATAGGTTACAGGTCGATAGGGTGCATACCCTCATCGTCTCATCCGCGGGTCCGCGCCGCCATTGCCCCTGATACCCATCACTCGTATGGCCTGCTTGTAGCTTTTCAGTCACCAAATCGCCCCGGGGGCAAAAATCCCAGTCCTGCCCGAAAGGCCAGTGCTACGATCCGGCCGAACGGGGGGTCTGGACCGATCGGAGGTGATCATGAGTTCGCTGATCGCATCGATGACATTGGGAGACTGGGCGCTTGCAGCGGCGGGGGCTTGGCTGGGGGTATGTGTCGTCACCATGCTCCTGGCCAGAACCCCGCGCCTGGCCTTCGTGGCGCTCTTGAAGGCACTCCCCTACAGCCTATTGCCCAAGGGCTAGGCGGCGCTCAAGCCGCACCTGCCACCCGCTGGCCGCGACGCCAGATTTACCGCAGGCCGGGGGCTTGCCTTGGCCAACTCCGCGGCTAGAATTTCGCCCGCCACGACGCTCCCAAGATCCGGCCGTGGCCCGCCGCCCACCGGTGAAAGGGACTTCAACCGGGGCGGCAACTCTCTAACCTGGCCCGGTCGCGCCAAAGGGCGCACCGAAACGGCCCATCCCAATATCTGCGCAATTCCGCTTGGTCGCGGCTATGCTGCCCACCCAAAAGCGATCAAACGACAGTTCAGTTCTACAGGGGTGAAATGGAAAATCGGTACGGAAAGCTCGCGTCGTGGGTCTACAACCTGGACAAGCCAGTCGGTCGGTCATTCGGTGATGTGGAGTACTACCAGCAGATTCTGAGCGAGTCCGAAGGACCCATCTTGGAACCTGCGGTTGGCAATGGCCGGGTTCTCGTGCCACTGCTCAAAGAAGGGCTTCCCATCGAGGGGTTCGATGCCTCCGAGGAAATGCTTGGCTACTGCCGAGACGCTTGCCGAGAGCACAACGTACTTGGGACCTTGATGCGATTCAGCTTTGGGGACTTCTCATACGACAAGAAGTTCGCTGCAATAATCATTCCGGCGGGATCGCTGCAACTGATCACGGACGCAGCATCGGCAACGGCCGCTCTGAAGCGGTTCTACGAACATTTGTTGCCGAACGGCAAGCTAATTCTCGATCTCGACTCAATCGACGGCTTTCTGGGCGCTTCTGGTGCAATTCGCAGCTGGACGACAGAGCAAGGTGAACTGTTGACGCTGACAGATCATCGAGTAGAAACCGACTACGTGGCTCAAACGACTCTTTCCCATCTTCGCTATGAGCGCTGGAAAGGCGGCAACTTGGTGGAGACAGAGCTCGATCTATTCAAGCTGCGCTGGTGGGGGGTCGAGGAATTCGGCCTCGCATTGCAGGCTGCTGGCTTCAGAGACGTTGTTGCGTCGGGCAATTACCAACGCGGTCGCGCACCCCAAAAGGGTGACCAAGTTATCAGCTTTGAAGCACGGCGCCCCTAGAAGCGCAACGCCGTGATCCTAGCCTCCAGTGGACCTGCTAGCTGAATGCCGGACCACATGCTCCCGAATCCACTGCAGCTTCCGGGCGACCTTCTCACGGAGTGCTTCCTCGTGCCGCAGCACCCATAGCTCCGCCCCCATCCGGCCGGCTTCGAAAGAGCTGCAGTGCCTGGTGAGTAGCGACTTGTCGATGCCGTCCGCCCAGTGGAGGATCGCGAACCAGCCGCCATCGACCTTGTCGATCATCGAGACCAGCACCTCCCCATGCAGCATCAGGGCCGTCGGCCCTTTACAGAAAGCCGTTCGCGGGCCCCAGGTGAACTCGGGGCCAAGGTCAGGGTGTCGGGTGTAGGCGGTCATGGCCGGAGAGGATAGGCACGGCCGTCTCACGGGCTTGGACTGGCACCCCAACAGCAAAGGCAGCTCTCAGCGCTGGATGGCACTGGAGAATCGTGCGTCCAAGCCACGAATGAGATAGCCACATAGCGAATGGGCGAACCTCAGGCGTCCCATTTGTGCAACTAAATGCGTCAGAGCCCTTTCGCTTGACGCAGATTTCATTCGCGACGGCAAAGAATTCCGCCCGATCTCCGATCTAATCGGAGGGGACCTCACTTCAACTTTCGTGGAGTTAGCACCATGGGATCTGTTGCAATGTTTTTGGAAGGACCTGGACAAGAACGTCGCCCTGTCAAGGTTTTGTCGACCGAGCAAGTGCGACTCCGATCTGGCGCCACCGATGGCATCCGCATCGTGCATCCCTTGGCGACACAGATTGAAGTGAAGACACTGATCGACGCGGATGGGAAAATCGCCAGCCAGGTGGACTTCGATGGATTCCGATTCAAGTACAAGAACTCGGAAATACCGTGGAACTTGGTGGTGGGTTGATCGAAGCAATAAGCCCGGCACCTCGCCGGGCTTTCACTTTAAAGGGCCCCACCTACCTAGCCTTGCCCATCTTCGTCACATCAATCAACCCAAAAGCGACTAAGGTGCTTGTAAGTCAGCAAAGATGCCAACAAGAAGGATACTTAGAACAAGCCTTCAGGCCGGTCGAATCCTCACTGATCCCAGATGACACCTTTCGCGCAAGGATCACCTTCAGCATAGCCACCGTGCGAGATGGCTGCATGAGGATCAAGAAAATGAACGCCAGAAGGGATAAAGATTACGTCGACGTGGTGAGCGAGCTCTCTTACTGGCAGGAGCGCTTCAACCACGGTTCGTTCATCTCCGACTCCTTCGATAAAAAGTGCGTCCCGGTGATCAAGCTCGCCTGCGAAATCTACTTGCGAGATCCACATGGAACAGAAGCGTCATGGGCAGCCGCTCTGTACCACCGCATTCCACCATTGACATCCAGGTTGAACACGGAAATCACCAAGCACGTGGCGCGGCTCTGCTGGAGTCGGCTGAACGAATCCAGCCAAGCGGAGCCCCATTCATCCCCAAGGCTTCAATAGCACCCTCCCCTAACACGGCGAGGCGCAACCTTCATCTGCGGTGACCTCACCGCGATGGAGTAGAAAATGACCAACGTAAACGACACAACCAACACCCAAGGCCAGCAGGAGCGCGATGCCAAGCGCGCACCGGGCGCGCCCCAACAGAACGACAACGACCGCAAGGACGCGGAAACCAAGGAAGGTAAGCCCCAGGATGGCGGCAAATCCCAGCAGAAGTAAGCCTTCCTGCTGGTGACTGAAGGAGAGCTGCGTCTGAACGCGCAGCTGCTCCAAAGGAATGGACAGCAGTGAGTAACGTAACGAAAGCGAAGGCGCTGATGGCGAAGATTACCTATCAGCTTCGCCCACCCGAAACGACGACGATGGCGCCATGCAAGAACTGCGGCAGAAGCAGTCCGGGCGGCCAATCCTGCGCCGACTGCCTTTGTACAGAGCTTGAGACTCTGATCAAGAACAAAGGAGCAGTGGTTCGCTGGTCCAAGTCAGCAAAAGCGGCAGCAGAAGACGAAGCGCTTATCCTCACCTATGCGCGGCGAAGCTGAGCCACCGAAGAACTTCCGTCACCTCGCTCGCAGATGCCCTCCCGGCAGACGCAATCGTATAAACAATGGGACTCGAGTGTCAGGAGGCCATATGGCTTACGACGCGCAATACCTTACTCAGGAAGAATGGATGAACTTGCACACCGCCTACCTCTCCCATCAGGCAGATTCATTCTTCTGGGATATCTATCAAGCCCTTATGGATGAGGCCACAAGGCGAACTGGGCAAGGGATACATGTCGCCAACGAACTGGCAGGAGCGGCGATGCAGTTCGGCGCCACCCGAGCAGCTCATTTCGTAAAGTAGAGAGGCCCCGCTTCTGCGGGGCCTTCTATTTACGTTCACATTGAACTGGTCGAACTAGCGCCCTCATCACGGCCAACAAAGAAAAGAGAGACGAGGCACGCATAGCTCGTACTCACACCATGCGCTTCACGTCCTGAAGGCCGAGCAACTGCCGACAACGTCGCCGAATCGGCGAATAACACAAATCTTCGCGAAAGCGCCTATGGTAGGGCCACGAGCCCCACCCCGCTCCAGGCCAGACTGATGAACTATGACGACGCGAGAGCCGATCTCGATGATCTTGCTCTTGAGATGACCATGCTCAATCACTCATGGAACTACACAAAGCGCCTCGATAAGTTGAGGGCCTTGGCAATTCTAACGAGGCGCGCACTAAAAGAGTCCGCAGGAACCACAGACGAGCAGGAGCGCCGGAACGGGATTGAGGCAGTGCTAGACCGAATCACCAGCATGATGGGTGCTGCCGATCAGCTCGAACACCTGAAAGAGAGCTATCGCCGATAGCCTCTGCATGGGTGTGCAGCCTGAGGCGTCGCTTCACGGCAAGGTCTGATACCCGCAACCCTGAGGCCGTGTCGCCTCCGCCCAAGCTACGCGGTGATGTTCCGACCCAAAGCAGCCATTGGTGCGGCCGCCGAGCCTAGCGCTGGGTCCGGTTATACGCCGGCTTGTTGGGCGGACTCAGCCGCCCTAAGATCGAGCTGTATCAAGGGCAAAGCACACCATACGGCGCTTTGTGGATAAGTCGTATAACCGGACCCACGGGTCTGTCTATTAGGTAGTTAGGCAGTGGAAACAGATATCTATCAACCTCCCGGTAGTGATCTTCAGGCCGAACTTCTGGAGCCATCAAGGCGTCGCATCCATTGCTCCATCGCCTGGATTTCCGGCTTTCTCATCTGTCCGATTCTCTACTGGGCAATGCTGCTGAGTGACGATCCAGGTGTACAACGCCCTACTAGAGAGGGGGCGTGGGTGGTAAGCCTTCTTACGTGTGTTATCGCCGCTTCAATCGCTGCATTTTCGGTAATGCCGTTCCGACGCGTTCCCGCTTGGCTAGCGGTCCTTGCCGGTTTCGTACCACAGATTCTTTTCGTAGTATTTGTAGTGGTAGAGAGCTTCTTTTAGCCCACTGCCTAACAATTCGTTCAAGCCGACGTTCCAACCGCTGCGCGGTTGGCCCGCGGCTTAACTCAGGCGTTGAACGGCCGTTTCTGGCCGATAGCGGTCTCCTCCGTCGAACCAAGCATCGCTCTGCGTCACGGCGACGTCGGCCCCTCGGGCTTTACGGCCGGCTCCGCACCGATCCCGAAGTGCTGCGCCGCACGCTGGACGAAAGCAGCCTTGATCCCGGCAACGATCACCGCAGCGGCAAGCGGATCGGGGAGACCCACGTCGTAGCTGTTCCCCAGCACCTCCTCGATGCTGTTCTCCAGCTGCGGGCCCAGGGCCTCGCCGCGCTTGAATGCGCCGATGTAGCTCCACCACTGGGTGTGCCAGATCACCTTGCCTGCGGTGCTTGGCGTCCCGTCATCATTCGGCGTGAAGAAAATTTCCGCACGCCGGCAAACCAACACATCCCTGTTGCTTGCGTCGTAAACGCGCTCGACGTCGCCCGTTTCAGTAGTTCGCACTTCCGGCTCCATGGTTCTGATCCTCAAAAATTGGTCACGTCGAGAACAAGGGCACGCCACGTCGTCTTACCGGCCGTGTCATACGGGACAGCAGACGACGGGCTTGCCACAGTCGAACGAATACGCCTGGCGGAAACTGACACCGTGTTTCCCGCCACCGTGGCAAAAATCTCTTGGTCATCCAGGTAGTAGACGTAATTGAGTGAGCCGCCGACGTTGAAGCTCTCATTGCGCACCAGAATCGCGGATACCGGCTGGATGATCCACACCGCATACGAGCGACCAGCAGTGAACTGCTGCGTGACCGTGCTTTCAAGCACGTTGGTTATGTTGCCAACCATAGCTGCGACAGGTCGAGCCATACGGCCGTAGGCTATCGCATCGAACAACAGCTCACCTGTTTCCGACCACGTCTTGGCGCCCCAGTTCGACTCACCTTGGGGCAACCCGAACGAATAGGTTGCCCCGTCACCTTGCGCGACAAACAGAGTTCCTGCTGGCGAACTGTTTTTCGCCAGCACGACGACGACGTTGCGGCTGTCGTCCAGGACAACCACACCATCGTCATTCTCTACGTAGATTCCAACGGCCATCAGTAGGTCACAACCATGATGTCAATCGCAAACCTGCGAACCTCCACAACCGCCGAATTGAAAGACCACGTTATGCGGTTGCCAGAAATGGCGATGGTGGGCCAAGGACTAGCGTTTCCCGCCGGGCTCCAGGAGCCCGGCATGTTGTAGACAAACTCAACCGTTTGCCCAGCTTTTGGCGTCGCGGTGTACGACCCATTCGTCTTGCCGGTGTTCAACAGAACGGTGCCGCCGGCAACCCTATCGGTCGTATCCAACACCAAGTTCTCGTTGGCATCCCACAGCTTCACCCCTGTAGCCATTAGATGCCCAGCCCTGCCGCGAAGCGCCGTCGGTTGTTGGCGTCATAGATGGTGATCGCGGTGTTCATGATCTCCATTCGCCCTTGCGTGCTCGTTCCACGGATGATGGTCTGGCCCGACGTGGTTTTGCACTCCACGCAGTTTGCGGTGGTGCAGTTCGCCGCGCCAACATTCGGGCCAAACCACTGCACCAGGTTTGCCGCCGAACCGAAGCCAGTGCCCATGACGAGCTGATATCCGTTGCCGTAAACGCGGATGTAGTTGGCCTGCCATTCCATACCGCTTGCCGCCCCGCCCGTGAAGACGCGGAACACATCAGCAAGAAACGAGAAACTGGAGCGCTTACCGTCGTTCATGGACTGCATACCGCTGACGTAGCCATTGACGTCGGTCGTAACGGTATAGCTCGCCGCGGCTTCTTCACCACCAGCCGACCACGCCGACGGCACCTCCTGGGAAGCCGGCACTTCCTCGAACATGGGCCGGCACCAGAAGGCATAGGGCTGGTTGACCCCACTCGGCGCAGTGTTTCGCAACACGATGGTTGCCGAAGTCGCACCCGCCGGGGCCTCGCCAATCGAATACACCCGTGTCCAATACGCACCCAGGTTGTTGCCCAAATTGCTCGACGTCGAAGATCCGACGGTGTTGGCCGGCGGGGTTCGGGAAATCTCAGCACCGGCAACATTTCGCCAGATGACGAACACATCCTGCACCGAGCGATGCGGATTCCCGTAAGCCGATAGGACGTACTTCTTCCCTGCCTCTACCGCTACGGCTCGAACGGGGCTGACATGCAGATAAGCAATGGCCGGGGTTACACCCGCGTGGGAAGAGCCGACGGCGTTGATGTTGGGTGGGTGGTACGAGTCGCCCGCAAGATTCAACGTCAGTCCGCTCCAGCTCCCCGTGGAGTTGTAGCTGATGAACCATCCGTCCAGCGTCCCAAGCGCCGCGCCTTGCAGGAGGTTTCCGCCGCCGCCGACCGCCTTGATGGCCGTCGTGACGTTGGCAAGCCCACTGTTCACCTGGGTGATCGCCGCGGCGAAGTCGTTGCCCTGCTCATCCACATCGACACGAAGTTGGCTCAGGGCGGTCGAGTTGGCGGCCTGGGCCTGGGTGACGGTTCCGACATCTTCCCAGTACACCGGATCAGGCGGAGGCGTGTCAGCAGGCACTTCTTGCTTTGCCCGGTACATCCGCCCGTCCTTGTAGATCACGGAACCTGCGGTGTATGTATCGTCAGGGCTGTACTCGGTACCAAACAGCGCCAGCGCCTTCCCTGAATTGATAGATGCGCGCAACGCCTCCTCCATTGCGGCATCCACGGCTGCCTGCTTCGCAACAAGTTCAGCCGTTCCCTCTACAACCTCGCTTCCTCCCGCAACTCCTCGAACGGTCGCGGTAATGCGGAAATACCAGGTCAACCCGCTGCCATCGCTGTACAGGTAGCGGGTTTCGGTGGTCCTGACCACCTCCTGCCAGGGCCCATCCGGTGACTCACTGCGCTCGATGATGTAGATCACAATGGAGCCACCGGAATCGACCGCATCCCACTCAAGCAGCACGCCATCGGCCACGGGCGTCACCTCAGTCCCGCCTACCGGCGGGACAGCCGATGGTGCGTAGACTTCAGGGAACCAGCGCGCGAAGCGGGCAGCAGGAGGCGTCTGGGCGGGTAGTTGGCCCGCGCCCAGATCGATGAGGGTCACATATCGCATGTCTTACTTTGCCCTTGCGTTGAGCGATGCGTTCATGGATTCGCGCTTCTGCGTTGCCGCAGCGCCTTGAGTCGTGTTCAACAGCCTTTGGATCAACTCGTTCTGCTCGCGGAGCAACTGGTTCTGCTCATCGAGCTTGGCGTTGGTCTCTTTCTGGGCCTCCTTTCCCCCCGCGGCAACTTCAAAGATCGCTTTCCCGAAGTGCTCCGGCAGTGCCTCGATGGCGTCGGCCAATTGGCCCATCGAGGTGCCATCCTCGAGATCCAGCTCGCCGACCTTCATGCCGTCGATCATTGCCATCACGCGGCCGTAGAGGTCGTTGTAGTCCTTCCCGCTGGCAAAGAGGTTTCGGCCGAACCCCAGGGCTGCCTGAGCGGCCTGCTGCGCCGCTTGGCTATCTCCCTTCGCCGTCGCATCGGCAAGCGCCTGCATCGACTCGGAGAGCTTTTGCCGGTCCGTCAGCGGTGACAGGTCACTGATCGAAAGACCGTACTTGATGTCCTTTTTGTCAGCCTCGATCTGCGCCTGGAGCTTCCCCATCTGCAGCGCGCGCAACTCCTCGATCTTTGCCAGATCCTCCGCCCTGGCCCCGGAAAGGCCCAGCGCCTTGGCATAGTCGTTGGCCGCCTTCACCTGCTGGCGGTACGTGCGCTCAATGGTCAGGGCCTGCTGCTGGTAGCCCGACAGGTCCGCCGTCATCACCTGCGTGGCGATGTCGGCCATCAGCGTGCCGTAGGACTTCGCCGTCCCCGCCAACCGGGTGTATGCCGCGGTCAGGCTTTCGTCTGCCGCCTGCATCTTCTCCACGTAGTCCGTGAGCGCGGAGAGCCCTACCCCCGTCCACAGGTCCAAGCCGCTCCGGGCATCCACTGCCGCGGTGACGAAGAAGTTGGCACCGTCCTCCAGTAGCTCCGCCGACTTCCGCCAGTCCTCCGCGATCCGGCTTGCCTGGCCGTCGATCTTCCCGACAGCAGCGATGGCCTGCTCGGCAGCGAGGCGCTTCTGGAAGGTCTCGGCGTCCTCGTCGTAGGTCCGCCCCAGCACCGTCGAACGGGAGCCGGTGACGTTGCCCTTCTTGTCGTAGGACTGGGAGAAGGAGCCCCCAACGAGCGCAGCGGCATCCTGCCGCAGGCTCACGCCCAGCTGCTTGGCGTAGGCCGAAAGCACCTCGTGGATGCCCGCGGCAGCATCCCGGGCCTCTTGGCCGGGATCAACTTGGATCGTCCTCCACTTCTTGCCGCCAAAGAGCGACTTCTGCCGGCTTTGATAGGCCTCGGCCGTTGCCGACCCGCCGCCCTCACTGATGCCGATGGTCTGCTGGCTGCTGTTCGTTTGGTACTTGGTGCCAAAGACCTTGCCGCCGGACAGCTTGTCCACCACCGCGGCAGCCGCCAGTGCCCAGCCCACAACCGGAACCCAGGACGACGCCCCAATGGCCCCCATGGCGCCCGTTGCTCCTGCTGCTGCGCCAGCGCCGATGCCGCCGACGCCCACACCGGTACCGATGGCCCCCAACCCACCCGCGATGGCGCCGCCCACACCCAGCCCCAAGGCCCCATAGGATGCGCCGGCCAGCACACTGGACAGACCGCCGCTACCGCGCTTGGTCAGGCCGTAGTAGGCACCCAACAGGCCCAGGCCGGCACCCGCATAGGGGAGCCCGCCCGCGAACTCACCCGTCAACAGCGACTTCCCGAACAGCCCCATGCCAGGCGGCATGCCGAAGCCAGAGCCACCACCGCCGATGGTCCCGGATGCACCACCGAGCCCGTAGGTGGTTCCCTGGAAGCCGCCGAAGCCGGCCACGTTGTTCCCGAAGCCACCGATGGAGCCGGCGGCCACACCGGCAGCGGTACCGATACCCAGGCTTCCAATTCCGGCCCGCTGCGCCCCCTGCACGATGCCGCCGGCGATGGTGGTCCCCAGGCCGCCAAAGCTGGTGCCGGAAGCCGCGAAGCCCTGTCCGGATAACATGCCTTGGATGGCCTTCTGGATCGGGTTCACGAACTGCTGCTGCAGCCCCGTGCGTACAACGTCCCACCACCCGCGCTTGAACACGTCCTTCAGCTCGGAGAAAAAGTCCTTTGCGTTCTTGATCTGGCCGGCGAACACGTCGGCGAAGGTGTCGGCCACACCACCGGCGGCGTCCACGGCAACCTGCTGCCAGTCCTCGGCGGCACGAGCAACCTCTTCCATCGCCATGGACACTCCAGCGTAGGCACGCGCACGCTCCATGAGCTGGGTGATCTCGTCCTGGCTGAACTTGGCCCCAGCCTCCATCGCGCGATTGATCTCCTCGCGCATATCGGACTCGTTCATCAGCTGACGGCGGTACAGCTCGCGCGCAGGGCCAGCAATGCCAAGGAGCTGAATCTCCTGCCCCATGGTGGCAAGTAGCGCCGCAGGGGCGCGCCGGGCCTGTTCCGCTGCGGCAGAAACCTTGGCGTACTCCTGCGCACTTTGAGCCATGAGCACACCTGCATCGGCCTGCAGGATGTTTCCCTTGACCATGGCCTCGTTAAGCTCGGTCATGCGCTGGGTGTGCTTTGCCATCGCCTCGGCCAGCGGCCCGGACATGGTGCCAGCGGCGATGGCAGCCTCCCTGCCGTAACGCGCCATCGCCTCGGCGGTGTCCTTTCCGCTCTTTACCGCCGCTTTGTCGGCGGCTTTGGCGCTTGATGCGGCCTTCTGCGCTGCCTCAGTCTTCCGGATAAGAGCCAACCCAACCTCCAACTGCCGGTTGTATTCCTCGCGCTGCGCCGTAGAGAGCGCGTCCACACCCCCCGCTGCGTTGATCTTCTGTCCGATCTCGACGCGGAACGCATCCTCAGCGCCCTTCTGCAGTCGAACCAGGTTGACGATCTGGCTATCGATGGAGCCCTGAAGCGACTTCAAGTGCTGGTCAATGGCCTTGGCCGCCTCTCCCGATGCCTGGGTCTGACGAACAATGGCGCCAGTTGTGGCATCCGTCTGAGTCTCCGCCCTCTTGCTGACAAGATTGAGATCTTCCAGCACACCGCGTTGGCGCAAAGTCTCCTTGGAGAGGCTTGCGACGGAGGCCGCCTGCATGGTCAGCTCGCCGGTAACAGATGCAGCGGCTGGGGATGCAGAGATCATTTCCCGCCATGCGCCCTCAATACTTGCAGAGAACACGTCAGCTGATACCTTCCCGGCCTTCAGTTCATCCTGAAGACGTGAGGTCTCCTTTATGAACGCGTCGGCCTTAGCAACATTGGAGAAGGTGGCAGCAATGGACACCATACGGCCGATTTCATCAGAAATGTCCCTATAGCCCTTCTCGATGTTCTTCTGCCGCTCAAGGACCTCGCCCGCCTGCTGCTGCTTGTTCAACTCGGTGAACTTCTCGATGGCAACATCCGCCGTGTCGGAGAAGTCGGCGAGCGATCTGGCCGCATCGTTGGTCCCATCACGGAACAAGAGCCAGCCGGCCGCGCCTGCCGCCAGCATCGAGATGATTCCCACCGGCCCGCCCAGAGCCGACAGAACAGCCGCGCCACCGCGCGAGGCAAAGCCCGCACTCGCCGCGTTGTACTGCGTCTGCGCCTGCGTCAGCAGGACGGTTGCCTGACGGTGCTCCATGGTCGCTGCTGCCGCCTTCGCACTGATCGACACGCTACCGCCGATGGCTTGGGCACGCCGCACTTCCGCCTGAGCATCCAGCATGGCCGCACGCGCGCGAAGCTCCAATGCCTGCGCGTTGGCAAGGTTTTGCGATGCTGCGGCACGATCCGCTGCCATACTGGCGCTAACAGCGGCCACACGCGCGGCCAGAATCTTCGCCAGCTGAGAACCCGCGAGTCCAGCTGCCGCAGCTGCAGCCACATCCAGATTCCGGCCCAGGAGATCAATACCATCTGCCAGTAGAGCCGAGGCGCCATAGGCCTCGTCGGCACGGCCAACCATCTCGGTGATCTGCGTGTTGAGATTGGTCATGGACTGCGACACGCGGACCTGCATTGCGCCGAATGCGGTATCCACGTCGCCGGACATTTTCAGCAGCGCCTGCGCCATGGTCTGGGCAGAAATGCCACCATCATTGACCATGGCACGCAGGCTCCCCCGGGCAACTCCCATGCCATCTTCTATGGTCTGCACCAACTTGGATGCACCATCGACCATCGAATTGAACTCTTCGGCGCGTAACGTGCCGGATGCGAGGGCTTGTCCGAACTGGGTCAAAGCGCCCTCAGCGGCAGCCGCGGAACTACCGGACATCGCCACCGTCTTGTTGACGGTCTCGACAATGCGCGCCGTCTGCTTGCCGCTCAGGCCGAGGCGATCTTGGACCATCGCCAGGTTCTGATAGACACCCGCGGTGGCGTCGAGCGGCTGATACGTCGCTTTGGCGATACGGATAACGTCCTGCTGCGCAGCCACGAACGCCTGCTGGCTATCGGTTACAAGGCGAATGCGGTTGTTCATGGCGATCCACTCGTCGCCGCGCCCAACAGCGTTGCGTGCGATAGCAATGGCCGACCCCATTCCAATGGCTTCTACCGCGACGCGGCGGAATCCAGCCGCAGCGGCGTCAGCTCCTCGCGCTGAGTGTTCGGACATGGCGGCGCGAATGCTGCGCATATCTCGATCCACAACGCGTGCACTCTTTCCCATGTCGTGCTCGAAGGCAGCATTCCGCGCCAGGAGATCGACGGTCAATGTATACAGGCCCATGCGTATCCTCATGCAACAAAAAACCCCGCACAAGGCGGGGTTTGGCGATATCTAGCGGCGCGCCTACCGGCGCACTGGATTGTTCTTTTTACCTGGAGCGATTGGTCCTAACTACCGCGTCGTTTATCAGAAGTTCTTTGAGATACATTCCATTCTTCGACATGACGCAGAGTGCTGACGAGTCAATGCTTGCTCCGAAATCATTCATTAACAGCAAGCCGTCACCATGCTTCCACTGCACAACAACCTTGTCACCTTGCTCCAGAACAAGTGAAGGAGCCGGAATCTTGGCAGAGTTTGGATTCTTGACTTCCTGTCTAATCCATTGAGCGCAGTTTCTTTTGGCGCTGTACGTTGAACTTACTTCTCGCTTTGGCGCAAGTAGAACCACAAGCACAACCACGACTATTGCAGCCACAACCATCCACATCTGCCAAGCAGGGTATCCGAGAACCTTATCTTTCACGCCGCCCCTCCCTGTTCGTTCGTTACCGACGAACATGGTGCCACTTACGCGGGCACTTCCTCAAACTCCAGGTACCCCGAGAAGTACCGGCCGCTCACGTTCTCCACGCTCCACGTGTTCGACGCGGCTCCGTAGATTGCCGACCGGGCGGCCAGCGCCGGATCGATGGGGCCACCCTTCGTCCGGCTGTACTCCGGCACGATGCAGCCCCGCCCGCGCCCCTGCAGCATCAGCACCACCGTATCCCAATCCGTGCCGGACAAGCCGCTGCCATGCGCCACGTCGGTGGGCCGTGCCGACAGGTTGCCGGTGAAGCGGCGGTACCGCGGCCCTTCAACTGTGTTGAGCTGGGCGCCTTTCGTGCGGGTGTGGACGCTGGTGTCGATGGTGGCTACCGCCCAGCCATCGGCAATGCCCACATCCACGGCGCGCAGCACTGCGACCTCACCCACCTCCACGGTCGCCGCGGTGGTGTCGATCCCCACGGCCACGGACGACACCGATGCGGCACCGGTCGGGAACAGCCAGGCGCACACCGATCCGTCAGGGAGTCGCACGGTGGAGCCGGTCGCCCCGGCCGCTGTCACCGATACCCCTGGCGGCAGGGACAGGCCCAGCAAGGCGACGATGCGCGGCACGATGGTGCCGCTGAATGTGATGTTGATCGACAGCGCGCCGCTCCTGGCGATCCGGGAGCGCCGCGCCGGCTTTCCGTCGAACATCGCCGCGCCGGCATCGGCCGTCAGCCAGTTGCCGCCCACCAGCGCCACCGACTGCACAGCCGGCATTCCGTACCCGATCAGCATTTCAGCCCCACACGTTGAGCACCACGTCCCCCGTGGTCGGGTTGCGCTCTACGCTGCGCACGAACACGTTTTTCCCGTTCTCCAGCCCATATCGCGGGTACGTGACTCGCCCCACCTGGCCGGGCTGAACGTCCAGCTGCTGGTCTCCGCGGATCGTGAGCACAAAGAAGTGCCGCATCACCGCGTACAGCCCCACGATCCGGTCCGCCTCGGCCTGCGCATCCCCCTGCCCCCAGAACAGCGAGACGAATGGGGCGGCCACGTCGGCGTGCCTGTAGTGGGGATGCAGCGGGCCGGCGGCATACACCTGGCCCCGGAACAGCGATGTCAGCTCGTCGCGCCTTGCCTGCGGCACGTCCACCACGTCGGACACGAGATCGGCGGCACCGAGCGCCTGGGCGTTCGGACGGTAGGCGAACCGGCGGGTCAGGTTCGGCGCATCATCGGGCAACGCGATCAGATCCTCGGCCAGGTCGTCGGCAATGACCTCGAAGGCCGGCACCGCCACCGACTCAGGCGCCACCACCCGCGCCACGCGCAGCACGCCATCCGGCGCCTGGTACATCCCAGCGCCATAGCTCGGCAGGATCGCCCCCAGCGCCGCGCGCGCCGTCACGGCCTCGCGGGAGTAGTACCCCACCCCGCCGTAGCCCGTCGCCGCGTCGATGCTGCTGGCGTCCCCTGCGGCCCATGCCGCTTTGCCGATCCGTCCGAACACGTCGCCCAGGGCCTGCCGCAGCGTCGCCGGCTGCTGCCCGGCGCTGACGCTGGACACGTCGGCGACCACCGGGCCTTCCGGCGGTGACTGCATCAACAGTTGCTGCCCACCCGGCGCGAGCTGGAACGTGCCCGGCTCCATCAGGTCGCCGCGATCCATCACCGCCGCGACGTGCACCGGGCCGTCGGCCAGGAACAGCGCCGAGCCATCGGAGTTGGCGCCCAACGCCGGCACGCTCGCCACCGCACCGATCACCACCGGCTGTGCACTCCAGGCCAGGCCGGGGATGTTCGGTAGGAACACCGCGCGGGTGATGGGCTCGTCCAGGTCTGTATGCGCGTCCAGCAGCGAAAGTCGCTTGTCGCCGTCGCCAGCAATCTCCACGCGATCGATCACGAACCGGCCAACTGCCACGGTATCGGCGAGCATGCCGCCCGCCTGCCCCTGCCGGATGGAGACAGGCTGGCCGGCGCCGCCGGACAACGCCAGGGCATCCAGCAGGCCATCGGCGTCGTGGACAAGGCAGTCTGCAACGGTCGTCTGCGTCGCCGAACCGCCCCACACCCAGAAGTCCAGCGCCGAAACGATGGTCACACCCTCGGCCAGCAAGCCCTCATAGCGGGCGTTGGGCGGGGTGTCTCCCGGCGCCGTCAGGAAGTCCGCATCAGCGATCCCCGGCGCCGCGGTGGACAGGCGGCGCAGGGGCCAGCCCGCCGCGGCCGGAGGCCCGCTCGCAACCCACTGCCCAGCGTTGACCGCCAGAAGCAGCCCCCCCGCTTTGCTCGCGCCCAGCGACGCGGCGAAGTACAGGGGGCCATCAAGGGTGGCCGAGCCGGTGTGCACCAGCGAGCCATTGCGGTAGAGCCGCACGGTATTGGGCGTGCCGATGACCAGCTCCACGCCCACCATGTCGCCCTTGACCACCGGCGGCAAGCCGGAGGCCACCGTAGCGCCGCCCACGCGCAACGTGCCGGCGGCCAGGTTCCAGCCAATGCCCCCAATCGCCCCCAGAACGACGGACAGCGAGGCGCTGGAGTTGACCACACCCACGACCGCCTGCAGGTCATCGTCGCCCCACACGGCGAACTCCACGCCCACCGTGCCGGCGTCCTGGGGAATGTCCGAACGGGCCGTGCGGTTGATGTCGGCCGCCGCCGTCGTGGCAAGGGTCAGGCCGCTATCGCGCGCGGACAGCGCCGGGCCGATGGGAACTGCGGCGAACCGCCCGAAGGTCTCGCTCATAGGGAATCAAACCATTTCTGGGCTTCGTCCTCTTCCAGGACCGGCACCAGTGCGTTGAGGAAGTCGTCCAGCGGGCGCTTGCTGCCTGCGGGACTGTGGGTGGCTATGGTGTAGGCCACAAGCGCGGCGGGCTTCTGATGCAGGCTCACGGGGTCAATGGGGTTCCGCTTGTGGAACTCCCACATCTCCAGAAACTGGCGCCGCGACATCGTGGCGCGCAGCTCTTGGACGGGCCTGCGGTACGTCACTGACAGGACGCACCAAAACCAGTCCTCGCCCTTGCGGCTTAGGCGTTTCCCGCCTGCTCCGCTGCAGCCACCGCCTTATCGCCGAAACCGGCGTGCTTCAGCGCCACGTCCTGGAACTTGGCCGCAATCGGCGGCTTGAGCCGCGCGGCGTCCTCCACCGACATGATCGGCTTGCCGTCGGCATCGCAGATGGTGGCGGCGATCAGCTTGGCGCGGTCGCCATCGGTCCACAGCTGGCGGAACTCGGTATCCGGCAGCTCGCGCACATAGAACTCGGCAGTCACGCCGGCGCCCAGCTCGATGGTGTCCGGGCGCACGTCCGGCGAGGCGAACATGCCCAGTTCCTTGAAGGCGTTCAACAGCGACTTGGGGACGGCGGTGTCGGTCACCGCGCTGGTGTTGGTTTCGTCGGTCTTGCTCATGGCCGTTTCCTTGTACTGGCGGCAGACCGTGCGGGCCGCGCACGGCGAACACGCGGAGGTTCCGCACGATCTGCCAAAGAGATGGCCCGCCGAAGCGGGCCGGGTGCATGCCGTTCGGGCGCCTTACGGGCCGACCGGCGGACGGTGCGTGGTGACGGCGCCGGAGCCGCGGATGGTGATGGTGGCCTTCCACACATCGTTGTCCTGGCTGGTGACCGCGAAGTTCTGCACGAAGCCATCGAACTGCTTGGACAGAACCGTGGTGGGCGGAGTGATAACGCTATCGACGGCGGCCGGCTTGGCGACGCCTTCGGTTTCCGACAGCGGCGCGGTGACCAGCCAGTTCACGACGGCGCCGGTCTTGTGCAGATCCTCGATCTTCTCGTGGTCCGCCGAGTCGTAGATGACCTCGATGCTGGTGCTACCGGTCTGCTTGCGGCCGGCGACGAACTGATCCCAATCGTCGTCGTAGTCGGAGATGTCGATCTCCGATGCCTGGCCGTCGGGGAAGCCGACGCTGCGCAGACGGGTCACCTTGATGACCTCGGCTGCCGCGATGGCAACGAACAGCTGGGAGTGCTTGGACTTAATGACCTGGCCCATTCAAGTTTCCTCTAGTTGTGTCGATACGGATTTGGATACAGGGGAGAACCTTCCCCTTCAGGGACAACAAATGCTTGGATCGCAACCTTTTTCTGCTACTCGATTGATCGGTGCTTCCGCCGCCGTGGTGGCAGGAATCTCGCTTTTCTGGTGCGCGTTGGCACTTGTCTTGCAGGAATTGGGCTCGAACTATTGGTTGGCCCGCAGCATGCCCGCCTGGACTTTGATGGCCGGAAGCGGCTATTTCGTGGGATTCATTGGTGCCGCGCTCCTTCATGAGTTCTTCAACAAGTTGAAGGGTGAGCCCACGCTGCTCGGTCGATTTCAAGATGAGGCGCGCGATAACGCGTGGGCAATGGCCTTTGTGGTCCTACTTACCATCGGCCTCTTCCTCTTTGGTGCGCTTGTAGTGCTGGCGCTGATCAAGGGAACAAGCGACATGCGTGCGTCCGTCGGGATCTTCCTTGGAGGCCAATTCGCAAGTGAGTTCTCCATGAAGTACTTGCGAGACAAGTACCTTCAGCCCAGCGCCGCGACCTAGCGGATCTGCAGCAGGCGCGCGTCGAATGAGATGCCGTAGGCTCCCGTCTCGTCGTCGTCCGGCGGCGGGTTGTAGGACTCGATGCTTCCCCTCCGTTCGATCTCGTCGCGGATCACCATTGCGACCGCGTTGGCTTCCGACAGGTCATCGCCCCAGACATTCAGCCTCACCCGCCAGCCATCGGCTGGGGGCGGGTCGGACAGCTGCGCCAGCGACGAACCGCCTACCGTCCCCCAGGTGACATAGGGCATGGGCGTGTCTGCGGGGGCGGTACCGGGAAACGCCCGGACCGGATCTCCCAGCTTCGCGCGCACCGCGTCCGAGCCCTGCAGGATGCTTTGGATCAGGGGAACCATCATCGCCAGCCGGTCTCCTTGGTGTACTTGTCGATGGCTTTCCACGTCGTGTCGATCACGACCTGGGCGGCCTCGGGGCCTTTTGCTTCGCCGGCAGGGGTGAGGAAGGGCTTGGCCGCCATTCGCTTGGTGCCGAATTCAAGGTGGCGCCAGTAGTAGGCCCACCCGCTTTCCTCGTAGGCCTTGCCCGTCCGCCCCTTCCTGCGGTTCCGCTTGGTATTGGCGTACTTCCTCCGCCTGCCCGTGCGGACACCCACCGTGTAGTACTCGCCCCCCTGGCCTACGCCGGCACGTGCCCGATTCTTTGCGTTCGCTCGCCGCACAACGATCTGCGTGGCGAGGAAGCCGGTCGCGCGCACCACCCTGCGGCGCGCTTCGTCGCGAATCAGGTTGCCGCCCTTCCGCATGCCAGCCTGCAGCGGTTTGCCCTGGACGGCCTTGGGCAGGCCACGCAGGGATTGCAACAGGCCCTCCAGCCCCTTGATCTCAATGCGCTTAGACATCGGACACCCCCGAATCCACCATCAATGTGAGGTGCCGGCGCGCTGTCGGGTCGGGCAGCACCGCCCGGATGGCGTATACAGCCCCGTCGAAAACAACGCGCATCGTTTGCAGCACTCCGGGCAGGTATGGGATCTGCATCCGGGCTGTCACCTGCCCATGCTCGGCTGCGGCTGCGACGAACTCCCGCCCTGACAGGGGCACAACCTCGGCAGGCACATCAGATTTCCATGTACGCCAGACGCGCTTGTCACCCCCCAATGGGTCGCGCACCACGGCAAAGTCCTGAAGCTCGATGCGATGGAGGTATCGGCCAGACATCACACCCCCCAAGAGACGCGGAATGGACTCATCAAGCGCGTCGCCGCGGCGGCACCCTCGTCCTTCTGAAAGTAGTAGTCCCGTACAAGAATAAGGATTGCCTGCTTGATCGGCGCCGGCACATCCGCCGGCTTGCTTGGATCGTCGGCATCGGGCCACGGCACAGGGCGACCGATGTACTGCTCAACATAGCCCTGCGCCGCCTCAATCTGCGTCGTGATCAGGGCATCGTCGGCGTCGTGGATGACAGGCAAGGCCTGCTTGGCATCGGCTAGAGTGACGACCATGGTCAATCCCTCCGGCGGCGCTGGCGCGGCTTGGAGCCCTCGATCTGTTCCGCGACGGGAGTGTCCCCGGTGGTGACCAACAAGCGTTTCATCAGCTGCTCTGCCACTTGGGGGGAAACATCAAACACATCACCCTTTTTGCGGCTCCCGTAGTGCTCAAAAGAGCGAATCGCAGTTACTTCAGTCATGTCGCCTCCCAAGGCGGCGAGGCACAAGCCCCGCCGCCATCGTCGTCTTACGGGCCAACCACCGGGAGACCGGCGAAGTCACCCTTGACGAAGGCCTCGGGGCGGAACACGGTCAGGCCCACGTCTTCTTCGCAGAGGATGGTGACCATGTTCTTGACGAAGTTGTCGCGATCCTGGTTCGACACCGTGATATTCGCCTGCTCGCGGTCCCAGCCCTGCGCACCCATCTTGAAGGCGCCGGTCAGGAAGTCGCCGGCGTCCATCGCCTTTGTGGCGACCACCGGGCGCGCCCACAGACCCGGAACTGCCAGGCCGCGCGGAGTGGCAAACAAGTAGGCGTTGTCCGTGGTCTTGGACAGCTCGATGGTGGTCCAGTCGATGGGATTCAGCACGATGCCGTCGGCCTCGTACTCGGCCAGGGTGACCTGCAGCATGGAAATGCGAAGGCGGTCCAAGGCCGTTTCGTTCTGGACCGTCACGCCCGGGTTCGCGTATGCAGTCGCCTGGGTGTACAGCCCGTTGATGTTCAGGCCAACGCCCGAACCCTTGAGCAGCTGCAGCTCCTCCTTCAGCTTGAGGCCGTACATCAGGCGGCCGTTGATGTATGCCTGGAGCTGGCTGGCGTCGCGCAACACCTGCTTGGAAGCGCGAATCCAGTGCGCGATCGTCACCACCTTGGCCGAGTCCAGCTCGAACTTCAGATCGGACTCGGGCTTCGGATCGGTCGGGTTCTCGCCCACCACGTTGGCATTGTTGGTGAACCCGGTCTCGCGCACGTAGTCGATGGTGTCCGACGTGGCCGGACCGAAGTTCAGCAGGTCACGCAGGAACAGACGCTGGTTCGGAGTGGCGACGATGCCCGGGACGCGCTGCGGCTCGATCAAGCTGCCCGCCGAGTTGTCCTCGCGGGTGATGGCAGCCTTCACGGTAAAGCTGCCCTGCATGCCCGGGTTGAAGTTCCGGCAGGCATCGGAGGTGGCTACAACCTCGCCGATGGTTCGGGCCTTGGCCGGCGTGCCGCCGCCCTGCTCCAGCTTGGCGATCACCTGCTGGGCAGCCTGCAGTTCGGCCTGCAGCTGGCCCTGAGAAGTCAGAAGCTGATCCACCTTCGCCTTGGTCTCCTCGGACAGCTGGGCGTGCGCCTTGATGTCCTTCTGCGCCTGTTCGGCATGGGCCTTCAGCTGGTCGTTGACCTTGGCGAGGCTTGCGTTGATGTCCTTGATGTCCTGGTCGAGCTGGCTCATTCGTTGTTTCCTTGAAGTACGGAGGTAAGGGACGTGGCGAGAGCCACGGTTTGCTTGATGTCGGCCGCGTCGCGCCGGCCGTGTTCGGTGGGTTCACCCTCACCGGTGCCAGCTGGATCACCCGCGCTGGACTTGAACTGACTGATGAGACGCATGGCCTCGGACTTGGGCATCCCGCTAGCTCGCAGCGCAGATTCCATGCGGCGGATGGCGGATGCGCTCTTGCGGTCGTCACTGGCGCCGATCTCCTCGGAACTAAGCAGCGAGTCCGCAAACCCCTGCTCCACGGAGGCGCTACCGCCGATCCAGGATTCCAGGTCCATCAGCGCGGCCATGGCTGCTGCTGTGCCGCCGGTGCGCGCGGCGTATACATCCGCCATCGCCTCATCGAACGGCCGCAGCTGCTCCGATAGGGCAGCGAAGTCGTGTCGGTTCCCGACGCCGACGGACCAACAGTTGTGGATCATCAGGAAGGCCGGACGCGCGATCTGCACGTCATCTCCTGCCATCGCGATCACTGAGGCGGAGGACGCGGCCAAGCCCACGACCTTCACGGTCACATCCCCCCTATGCTCCTTGAGCATGGAGTACATCGCGATTCCGTCGAACATGTCGCCGCCAGGCGAGTTGATGGCGACGGTGACCGGCCCCTTGCCCAGCGACCGGAGAGCGGCGGCCATGCGCTTGGCCGTGAAGCCTTCTCCGGTCCAGTAGTCGTGCCCGATAACGTCATAGATTCCGATGGTGCGCTCGTCCGCATCCCTCTCAGCGGAAGCGCAGATGCTGGAGTCCCAGCGATTCAACGCCAGCGGCGAGATGAAACTGCGCACGTCGATTTGCGGCCGCCCCTGAGGAACGGCCGGCAGTGCCCGGTTTGTCATTGAATCAATCCTTGGTAGGTGCGTCAGCGACGCCGAGGAACGCCCGCAGCGAATCGCGGGCCGCATTGCTTTCGATGCTCGCGCCCAGGTTGTCCAGCGGCGCAAGCGCCGTCTGTACAGTCAACACTGCAGCGTTTCCGCCCATCGGCTCCCGGTCTTCCAGTTCACGCACTTCATCGCGGGTAAGGATGCCGTTGTTGACCATCGCCGCGTAGAAGGCAGCTCGGCCGGCGCTGTCGGCGCGCAACAGACCCTCAACGGTGAATTTCGGATAGAAGCGGGCGCGCTCGCCAGGCTGGAGCAGATCCTTGCTGATCGCCTGCTCGATCCGGCGTAACCACGGTCCAAGAGTGAACGTCAGGAAGCCGATCATTTGTTGCTCGATGCCCGTCCCCCAGCTGGTCGACTTCTCCGCATGACCAACCATCCACGGCGGAACGCGGAACCAGCGGCAGATTTCCTCGACCGAGAAGGCCCGAGACTCCAGCAATTGGGCGTCCGTCGGGTTGATGCCAACCGTCTTGATGTCCGTCCCGGCCTCAAGAATCACAGGGCGGCCTGAGTTGACCGCGCCGCTCAGCGCTTCCAGTGTCCGTCGAGCGTCGTCACGCTGCTCCGGCTTCATGACCTCGGGGAAGCTGAGCGCCGTCGTTGGCATCAGGCCCTTTGCGAAAGTTCCGCTGGCCGCGCGATCGGCCCCAATGGCAGCGCCGAATACGTCAGCGCCGTAGGCGATGACCGAAACACCTTCCTCACCATCGAGGGAGAAGCCTGGGATGGTCCAGATACGATCATTCGGGATCTCGCGCTGCAGGCCGTTCTTCTCCTGGAAGCGCCAGAACTTCACGCCGTCGCGCATGAAGGGCACCAGGCGATCAGGATGCAGAAAACGGAGCCCAACGACCTTGCCACCAATCATCAGCTTTTCGCATCGGGCATTCCCCCTCAACAGCATCGCTGCAACACAAGCCTCCCAATGCACCGCGGCCGTGGTCTCGCTGTTAGGCTGATCGTGCAAGATGAACTGCAGTGGATGCAATGAAGCCACACGCTTTCCGGCGCTTGACTTCTCGTACACCGACAAGGGCAACGTGGATATCGTCTCGGAGATGAGCCGAACGCATGACCATACAGCGGAGAGCTTCATGACAGCATGCTGGTTCACGTCAACGCCAGAGGCCGATTGAGCGCCCGTGAACTCAGCCCAGAAAGCGTTGTCGGTCAGTCCAATGGGAACGCCGAGCCAACCCAGCAGCGCGGAACGAATCCGCCCGGGCTTCGCAGATTTCGTCTTCATCCGATTAGTGGGTTCCTGAAAAAGTCTTCCAAACCGGCCGAGGTGTTGGCCGGCGCGGCATTGGCCGCACCGATTGCCATGCAGAGCGCCACGGCTGCGTCGATCTTGTTGATGGACCTGGCTTTATCCAGCCACTTGTTCTCCCACTTGTCGCTTTCCACCACCGCGCTCATCAGGGCCGAAACCAAGACGGGGTTGCGCTTGAGGCGGATGCGCCCCTCCAGGAGAGCCTCCTCCAGCAATCGCAGAGAACCGGGCATCCACATTCCCTCGGGCGCCGGCCCTCCGCGCGCTTTGGCAGCCTTGACCGCCTCCTCCAACGGCTTCCCTTTACGGGTGCCGCCTTGGGGATGCTCGGCGAACGGCAGTGAAAGCCCGATCTCCTTTGCCTCAGTCTCAAACTTGAGGAAGGCATAGCGGTCATAGGCGACCAGGCCTATCTCGAACTTGTCGTTGTCTTCCGACAGCGTCTGCGCGACATGCCGGAAGTTGATGGACTGCCCCGGTGGCGCGTGGATGTGCCCGGCCTTAGCCCAAACCTCATATGGAAGCTTGTCGCGCAACTGCCTGGCCGCGAGCGTGTCTCCCGGCGTCCAGGCGTCGATCCAGGCATCGTAGGTCGGCTTGGAAACGATCTTCTTCTCGCCCTTTACCTCAACCTCGACCTCGACCGCCCCTGTTTCAACCACCGAAGCCATCGCAGTGATGTCCCGAACCTGAGAAAGGTCCAAGCCCTTATAGATCCTCTTGCCGTGGTGCTCGGCCACGTCAAAGTCCGCCAGCGCGGGCTCCAACGTTGTCCGCGCCATCCACGCTGTTTCCGCATCGGTCCAGATGCAGAAGTGCAAGCGCAGAATGCCGTTCAACGACCCGGGGATCGCCTTTGCCTGCGCGACAACCTCTGCCAGGTATTCCTCGGTGATGGTCACCCCCAGCAGGGGGTTGGCCTTCGCCCAGCACGTCGGATCTTCCAGCGGGTCGTCGCCCTCATCGAGGGAACAGACATAGCTGAAAGTCGTGTCGTCCAGCGGCTCGCCGATGAACGTCGGATCGTTGACTGCTTCGGTATGTCCGGCCGCCACCTTCACCGCGTGCTCGTGCTCCTCCCAAGCCACGCTGTTCCGGTCACTGCCGGAGTTGGTGATCATGAACAGCAACGGTTGACGGCGGAACTTGAAGCCGCGCTCCAGCATCTCGATGGTCTTGCGATCCGGTAGCTCGTGGACCTCATCGGCCAGAACGAAGTATGGACGCGGGCCCGAACCCGTCTTGCCGGTGTCGCGCGATACCGGGCGGAAGAAGCTCCCGCTCTTGTGGTGCGCGATGTTGTACTCCCGGCCCTCGCCGCCCGAGAACTCCAGGCGCTTCATCAGCGCGCCCGACGCCTTGACCATCTTCACCGCATCGGCGAACAGAATGCCCGCCTGCTCCTTCTTCGCGGCAGCGGCGTAGATCTGAGCGCCAGCTTCCCCATCCGCCGTCATCCCATACAGGCCGATGCCGCCGGCCATCGGGGATTTGCCGTTGCCCTTGCCCTGTTCGATATACGCGCGGCGGAAGCGCCGACGCCCGTCCGCCTTCTTCCAGCCAAACAGCGAGCCGAGTACGAAGGCCTGCGATGGGTGGAGCTGGAAGGCCTTTCCCTCGAACTGGCCCTCGCTCAGCTTGAGGACGCCCTCGAAGTAGCTGAAAACGCGATCTGCCGCCTCCTGGTCGAAGTACAGACCGCGCTCGTGCGCGTCCTGCAGGTCTTTGAGGTGGCGACGGCAGGCATTGCGGACATGCGGTCCCGCGACGATCTCACCAGCCAGCACCGCATGCGCATAGGCGCTTGTTCGGTCAGCTGAAGAACTTTTCGTCCGGGTCTTCGTCCTCGTCGCCGCCATGATTCACTTTCGTCTCGTCTACCGGCGTTGCGCCGAGCTTTGATAGGAGCGAGCCCAGCGCCTGCAGCGCCGACACCCCCATGTCCGGGTCCGTCTCCATTCGCGCAGCCAGGATGCACACCTGTCGCAGCAACAACCGGTGACCGGCGTGGAGCCAGGGCATGTTCTCGACCTGCTCGCGCCAGACCGCGATCTGGGGCTTGGTCATCCCCTTGTAGGGAGGACCGATGGCCTTGGCCTTCTTCGGCGTCTTGCGATCCTTGTGCCTTTTCGGGTTCTTGGCCGCTGCGCCGGAAACTGCCGCTTTTGCGGCTGGTGTCCTTGGATTTGCCATCTCTCACCCCTCGCTGGGGGTCGTCTTTCCAACTGTGGATGCGCGAAGAAAGGGGGGCGCACGTATCGCCGGCTGTTCAGAATCGAACTTTTTACCCCCCCTCCCCCTTTCGTTCAGGTTTCTGTGGATAACCTGTGGGTATTCAGCTTTGCGGGGCGGGTCGCCGCTTGCCCACCAAGCGCCCTACTTAAGCGGCCACCCGTCGTGGTCGCAGCCCACCACCACGCTCTCCACGTTCCCGAAGCCTCCATCCTCCCGGGCCGTCTTGCGGCTATGGCACGCGATACACAGGGTCCGCAGGTTCGAAGGATCGTTGTTGTTCGGGTCGCCGTCTTCGTGGTCAACGTGCGCTTGCCCCTTGCCGACAGCCAGAACGCCGCACGCTTTCTCCTGGCACCGGTACATATCCCGGATGAGGATCGATTCCCGTAGGCGCCGCCATTCGCGGCTGTTGGTGGGCAACGCGCGCTTGGCCTGCCTGTTGCCCGCCAGTCCCTTGGCCGCCATCAGTACGACCGCCCATCCAGATCCACGCGCTCCGTCGCGGCGCCCTCACCCTCCACCAGAATGCCTGTCTCCTCTCCCAAGAGCTGAGCCACCGACTGGACCAGTAGCCCGACCTGCTCGGCAAGGACTCCGATCTGCTTGGCCTGAGCATCAATGGCCTGTTGCTGGAGGGAAACCAAAGCCGCCAGTGTCTCGATGTGGTCAGTCATTGGTGGCCTCCACCTCAACCCTGCCTCGCAACGTCAGCTGGACCACCCGCTTGCCATGCTTATGCAAACGCACCGGTTGGGCAGCAACCCTGCCCGCACTCACGGCTCTGCCTCGACCGCACAGCCCGCCGCGATCACTGCCCGCCGGTCTGCCTGCCACCCATCCCACAGCCATTCGATTACGGCCGCGTCTGCGTCGGCTGCGCCAACAATTCGCGCCGCGCTGTTGAAGCGCCCTGCGGCACTGGCTTGGACGGCATCGGGGGTAGCACCACCGGCGAGGGGTCCGGGCGCAACACAGGACCACTGTGGCTGCAGCTGCACATCGCCGCGGCGCAGAGCAGCAGCAAGATCGGTTTGAGCGCGTTTCGCATCGTTCAGGGCCTTCTCGTAACGGGTGTCGGCGGCGGTCCGGCTCTCGGCCACGGCCTTGGACGCTGCCTTCGCCTTCTCGGCGACCCGGGCAGCGGAGTCAGCCAGACGGTCCAGCGTCGCGGCGTGGCCGGCGTTGTCCGCAGCGCGCGCCGCGACCTCGGCCGTGTACTCACCGCGCCAGTGGCCGGCACCCCAGCGGAAGCCCAGAGCCACCAGCAGGGCGGCCAGCAGCGCGATCAGCAGCCAGCGGAGCAAGCCCACATACGGCCGCAGGGGATCGAGCGCGGAAATGAAGTCGGTCCGGTTCATCTGAAACCCTCAATGATTGCCCTGTCGGGGTGCCGATAGCTGATCCAGCCCGGCATCGGCACAAACCGGCCGTTCTGCTTGAGCTGGATCTGCACGTCGTAGTGAGGCAGGTTCTTGAACGCCGCATCGAACTCCTGCAGCAACACGGCCATGCGTGCCTGCCAGTCGTCCGGCATCTCGTGCATCAGCACACGCGGCAGCGGAAGCCAGGACGCATAACTCAGCCCGAACCAGCCCCACAGGGCGTCATACCCGGGGCGCCTACCATTACTCACTTGAGCCTCCACGCCCTTCAGGGCTATTGCTTTACTTGTGCCAACACAGGGCGAACAATCCTTCTCCCCTTCCACGGAATTACGGACATGGCCGACCGCCTGCTCTTCGAGTACCAGGAAGGCTGCTACGTCAATCCAGACCAGGTTGTCGCGGTGACCAGGCTTGATGGCGGACAACATGGTCCGTGGGAGTACCAGATCTACGTGACCGGCTCCGAGATGCCATTCCGTGCTGCCAATTCAGAAAAGGCTGTCGTCGAAGCCTCGCGGAATGGCCTGCTCACGTTCTTCGAGATCCGCTCGCCAAAGCGGTAACCCTCCCTTCATGGGTCCATGCCAATGTCGCCGTGCCAGTGCGCCAGCGCGGCGACGGCCAGGCCGACCAGCAGGCCGATGCCCAGGTACATCACGTCGGCTCGGGCGGGATCACCGCCCCCACCGACCGCATTGCCGACTCCAGCGTCATCACGCGGAGGCGCAACCGGTGGGCTTCCTCCTGGGCCGCCATTCGGAGCTTGATCTCCTCGGCCAGCTGGGTGCCCATACGCTGTTGCGCAGCCTCCAACGCCTCGACACGTGCCGTTAGGCCGCTCACCAAGGCGACGTTTGCGTCCGTCTCGGTGCGGTCCTTCTTCCGGCTCGCTATGACGCCCCAGATTTCCCGGACCAACCACAGGGCGAAGGCACCGCCGGCAGCCCACCAGGGCGCGGTGTTCGGATCACCGCCCATCAGGCGAGGGCCTGGCGCACGCCAGCCTCGATCACAGCCTCATCCCAGAACAGGCCGCCGTTCTCATGGCGGGCAATGGCCGTCACCATGCGCTGCAGCGGCACCTGCTTGCTCAGGCTGACGATCTCGCGGCTACCAACCCCGACCTCGCGGGCCACCTGGGTGATGTACGCCTCGGTGTCGTTCTCCTTCGGCGGCGCCCAGCGGTTGATCATCTCGCGCACCGTCCTCAGCCCGTGCTTGTTCTGATACGTGAGCAGGGTCTTCGCCAGCGCGCGGAAGCCGGCCTGCGGCGTCTCGAACACGCAGAAGCGCTTCTCCCTCGCCATGGCGTCGGGGCTCCGATCCTCACCGCGCCACACGGTCGCAGTGCGGTCCAGGTTCCCCGGGTTGTTGTTGCGGACGCCGCGCGGCTCCTGCTTCGTGCTCATGGGTGAATCCCCTGTGTGGCAAAGGTGCCCGTCACCGCAGCCGGCTGGCTCGATGATTGGTCCGGTGAGAGTGGACGGGCGTAGAAGAACCGATCACCACCGCAGCCTAGGTGCGCAGGCCAGACATGGCGGAACTGGCGCGCTTGCGCGCGGCACCGGCCCCAATCGCCTCACGGCGAGCGGAGGGGATTTCGGCGCGGTGGTGATCGGGGTTGAAATGAAAAGCCCCGCACATGGGCGGGGCTTCTTGGCGGGTTTGGCCCTATTGGGCCAATCTGCCGAATGTACACAGGCTATAGCGCAAAGCGGTCGGGCTTCAACCGACCATTCGCTACGCAACTTCTCTCGTGGTCAGCGCGCGTTTCATCACCTCAGCGGCCTCCTGCTCAGCATTGCGAAGCAGTGCAACGATCCAGTTGTACATCGCTGCCCAGTTGTCGCGGTACACGGTTTTGCTGCGACCAATGGCGGTCGCGCGGGTACGCTCGGACCACGACACGTAGCCTGTACCGCCGCAGCGCGTGCAGGGGACCATCGGGAACCCATGGCAGGCATCGCACGCAGAGCAACCAGCCACCTCCTGCAGCGCAGCCAGGGTGATCGGCGCAAGCATCGCCGCGGCATCGCGGGGCCAGCACTGCGCCTTGGCGCTGTCGTATGCGCCTTGGGCCTCCTCGAGCTTGGTCCGCAGCTCGGACGACATCGAGCGCGCGAACTCGGCCATGGCCTGGCAGAAGCCAAGTTCCAGCTTCGCATCGGCAAGCGCCTCCTCCTGCCGGCGCCACTCGCTCATCACGGCATTCAGCACGTGGACCCGCAGCTTTGGCGAAGGTCTGACCTCAACGTCCAGGTAGCAGCACTCAAGCACTTCCCGGCCCAAGCCGGCCGGAACCAGCCCGAGCGCGTGAGCCACGTCGATGGGCTCGAAGGTCGGCTTGCCGCCGCCAGGGCCAGCATCAAAGCGGGCGGTCTTGGCGTTGAACCGCGCCCCCAGCATTTCGCGCACGTCGGTCATGCCGCTCTCCTTTGTTCAATCACGTAGGTCTGTTGCTCGATCAACTCGTCGTCGCTGCCGTAGGTCTCATGGAACACACGGGAGCCATCCAGCAGGCTCGGGCCGTACACCTCCCGCATCGTTGCGAAGGTGTTGCCCTCAATCGGGTGCCGGCGGTGGTGCCAGGTGCAGAGCGCGTAGCCGAACATGTGCCCACGGCGCACGTTGCCGCTCTTGGCGTGGTTGTAGTCGCAGCCGTACACCACCAGCCCAGCGTCCAGCAGCCCGGCCAGCAGCAGCGATAGACAGGCCATGCACGGGCCAACCTTCGCCGCTTCGATCCGCTCGGCTTCCACCGCGGTCGGGGTGCCCGTGGAGTGCTGCATCGCCATCAGTCCTGATCCCCGAAGCCGCCGCGGCGTCCACCGCCAAAGAACTTGTTCTTCCCACCAGCGCGCGACGCAGGGCGGTCGGGCTCGGGGGCCTCCGGCAGGTCGCCGTCTCGATCTCGCAGGGCCATGTGGGCGTAGTCGTTGCGCAGGAAGATGGACTTGCCGGCCTCAACGTCGCGGCCCTTCGCCAGGATCAGCTCCACGATTCCCCGCATATGGGTGGTCTTGTCGTAGTAGTCATCCCGGTGGATGAAGATGATCATGTCCGCCTTCTGCTCGATCTCGCCGGACTCGCGCAGGTCGGACATGTTCGGGCGCTTGTCCTGGCGGCTGGACAGCGCACGGTTCAGCTGGCCCAGAGCCAGTACCGGGCAGTTGAACTCCTTGGCGAGGGTCTTAAGCCCTTGCGCGATCTCGCCGTACTCAAAGCGCGCCAGCTTGGCGTCGATCTTGAAGTCATGGATGTGGTCCACAACCAGCAGCTCAATCGGTCGGCGGGCATGCAGCGCGCGGGCGCGGGCCATCAACTGGCTGATCCGCAGCGCCGGTGTGTCGTCAACGCTCAGATTCAGCGCGCGGCGATCCCGTACAGCGGCGGTGACCTTCGCCCAGTACTCGTCCGAGCCGCCCGGCGCCAGCAGCCATTCGTGGGGAACCTTGGCGGCGGCAGAAATCCCGCGCCGGTTGAGCTGGTTCTTGCTCATCTCCAGCGAGAAAAGGGCCACGTGCCGGTCCACCGCGGCGAAGTCGGCGATGTTCAGTCCCGCGATGGATTTACCCATGCTCGGGCGACCGGCGAGGATGATCAGCTCCGTCGGCTGCAGCCCGTGGGTTGCGTCGTTCAGATCCTTCCACGGGGTCGGCACGCCGGTGATCGAGGTGCCGAGCTCGAAGCGGTACCGCAGGTCATCGAACCAGGCCGGCAGGGTGTCGGTGACGGCAACCAGGCCGCCCGTGTGGCTGGGGGCCAATCCCTGCATCAGCACCTGGGCCGCGGCGATGCCCTCCTCCGGCTCGAAACGCGGGTCATAGGCTGCATCTGCGATCTCGGTGCCGATGCTGACCATCCGGCGCGCTAGCGCCTTGTCGCTCACGACCTTGGCATAGCCAGCGATGTTCGCGGCCGATGGCGTGGTGCTGGCAAGGGTCGTCAGGTAGTGGTCGGGAACCTGCTCGCCCATGCCCTGCGCTTGGAACCACTCGCCCAGCGTCACCGCGTCGAACGGGCGGTCACGCTCAACCATGTCCCGGATCGCGGTGAAGATCAGCTGGTGGTCGCGGCGGTAGAAGTCCGCCGGCTCCAGGCTGCCCTCAATCTTCCGCCAAGCCTCCGGGTACAGCAGCAGCCCGCCGATCACCGCCTGCTCGGCGGCGACGCTCTGCGGCGGAACCCGCATCTGGGCGACGGTGGCGTCCGCGTCGAACATCAGACCGCTCCCTCGCGCTCAAACAGCTTCAGCATCGTTTTCGACTGGGTCATGTGGTCGAAATCCGGGGTCCAGTTCTCGTGCCCACGACCCCCGCCCTGCCGGCCGGAGTGGAAATCGTCCCTTGCAGCCACGGCGAAGTACTCGGCCCAGAACTCGGGCGGGATGCGGCTTTGGCCCTGCCCGCGGCAAATGTCTCGGGCGATGGAGACGCAGCGTTTGACCTGCTGCTGCCGCTTGTCGCGGCCCACCGCCGGGTTCACCGCCGCCAGCAGCCCGCCGTTGCCCTTCACGAGCGCCGAGGCGTTCCAGGCCGCAATCGCCTCGTCGGTCACCGCCGCCAGTCGCAGCACCTCCTTCGGCGAAGCACCGCCACCGGAGGCGTCATCCGGCGCAGCCGATGACGAGTCCGAGCGAAGCGAGGACTTAGGCTCTTCCGGAGACGGAGACGGAGACGGAGACGGGGCACTGCCAGAATCTGCCACTGGCACTTTCTGGCACTCCGCTTGGCAGTCATTGGCACTGCCAGATTCTGCCAGTGGCATGCCACTGGCACTTTCTGGCAGTGCTGCTGGCACTGGCTGGCAGTCGATCCCGATGCGCTTGGCATACTCGGGCATCATCCGGGCAGCCTCTGGACGCCCGTATTGCTTGCACAACGCCGCCCACTTCGATTTCTCGCTGCGTGCTTCCGCCCCGGCTGCCCACGGGTTGTGGTCTGCCCAGTCGTGCAGCGCGTAGTCGTCGCCGTCCTGGTCGAGGAAGCGCACCCGCACCAGCTCGCGCACGAACGCGCCATCATCGCCCAGCCAGTCGGCGGCAAGCTCGATGTCTTCCACGGTCATGCCGGACAGGTCGCCGTCGCTACGGTTTGCCGCGGCCCAGGTGATCAGGCAGATCAGGTTCCATGCCCCACCCTGCCCCAGCGCGCGGATCAGCTTCTTGGTCTTCGGGTGGCTGGACAGCCCGGTCGCAATGCGTGCGTCCTGCATGTCAGCCTCCCACCCGTGTCGTGTTCTTCATGCCACTACTCCCACGTCCTCCTGCAAGACCCGCATCCCTCAACCGCGCAGGAGTTCGGCTGTCCCACCAGGAGCTACCCGGCGGTTAGAGGGGCGGGATTCGGTCAGGGGCGCTCGCGCGCCTCCTCGGCTTTCTTCTCGTCGGCTTCGGCCAACTTCAGGAAGTTGCGGTTCCTGGCCAGGATCTTGGTCAGCGACGCAATGCGGGCCTGCTTGATGGCGACGGCCGGGCCAGGGGGGAGCCGGTCTTCCTCCAATGCCTTCAGCGTCTCCTCGTGCTCCTTCACTCGCTCCCGCAGCCACTCCACGCGGGTCTGCGGCTTGCGCTCCGGCATCACGAACGGCGCGTGCGGCTGCGCCATGTACCGGCGCTTCAGCTCGCTTTGCAGGTCTTCGTCGCTGAAGCGCTTCAGTGCACCTTCCAGCCATTCGGCGGAGCGACCCTTCTTCGGCTTCCTGGCGGGCTTGTCGGCCATCACGCGCCCCCACCGAGCAACGCGACGAAACGGCGCTGAATGGTCAGCGCGGCAATGACGACATCGTTGCAGCGGTCAATGATCGTCTTGGCGTGCGGGCGGTCCCGCTCATCGATCACGCCATCGGCGGTGGCGGGCGTCAGGGCGCTGACCAGCGACCCGAACTCAGTCATCAGCACGCCGATGCCGGCCGTGTCCGCATCCGCGGCGATCAGGCTCAACCGGATGGGCAGCAGGCCGCGCCGCGCCGCGAGATCCCGTTCGCAGTCGCTGCGGTAGGGCTCGGGCAAGCTCAGCACCCATGCGTCCTCAAGATCGGCCGGCAGCGTCTTCACCGTGCCGTCCATGTACCGGCGCAGTGCCTGGCCGTTCGCCTTGAGCGCGTCTGCCAGGTCATCGCCCTGCCCCATCCGGAGCGGGACGGCCTTCTTGTCGTGCCGGTGCGGCGCCGTCATCGCGAAGTACTGCTCCGCCACATGCATGGCGAAGCTGTTCGCGTTCATCGCCGTTTCGTTGAGCATCTTGTCGGTGTAGCCGTAGATCACTTGCTGGCGCGAAGGCAGAAACTGCCTCCCCAGCTTCATGACATCGCCGGCACCGGTCGCCAGACTGCTGCCCATGGACGGAATCGAACTCATCTCAGGCGCTCTCCACCGGAACGATGCGGTCGTCATCGGGATCTGTCGGAACCTTCTCGGCCTGGACCAGCGGCTGGACGCCCAACAGGCGCAGCACTTCAGGCACTGCCGGCAGCGCGCGCTCCTCATCCCAGCTTTCGACCTGATCGACAGGGAGACGCAAGACAGCGGCCAGCTGCTTGTCGTTGGTGAAGCCCAAGCGGGCGCGCAGCGCGCGCTTGCTCATGCGCGTGTCAATCTGAACTGCCAGTGCTTCCGGCATATGCTCGCTAGTGCTTCTACCCACAACGCACCGCATCCCGTGAAGGCGAAGGAGCGCTAGCGCGCTTGCAGCACGCGGCGACTGTGACCTTCCCGACGCAAGATCCCCAACGGTCGACCCCGCGGAACCAATCGCCTCCCCGATCTGGGCATAGGTCATGCCCGCCGACTGAAGGTCTCCGATGATGCAAGCCCATGATTTGTCCATACCGTCCAATCTACGGTATTCCGTAACCTGGAGTCAACGGCATTCCGTTACGGAGTTCCGTTCAAATGTGAACATGAACAACATTGGCTCTAGGATCAGAAGCGAACGCGAGGCCCAGGGGATTTCCCGAGCGGAGCTGGCACGGTTCGCCGGCATTGCAGCAACGACCTTGTCTGACCTTGAACTGGGTCTCTCGAAGTCCACGACAGCTCTTCACAAGATCGCAGCTCGTCTGGGGCTGCGGGCCGAGTGGCTGGAGACAGGAAAGGGCGTCAAGGAGGCTACAGCTCAAGCCCACGATTCGGACGCCGAATACACGGATGTCGTTGGCTACTCCCAGGCAGTTGGCTTGGGCTCGGCTGGGTCCGAAGCTGTCGACTACGCAG
This sequence comes from Stenotrophomonas sp. Steno-C18, assembly GCF_056393195.1. Taxonomy (NCBI): domain Bacteria; kingdom Pseudomonadati; phylum Pseudomonadota; class Gammaproteobacteria; order Lysobacterales; family Lysobacteraceae; genus Stenotrophomonas; species Stenotrophomonas sp. Steno-C18. The sequence goes on from NZ_JBWJOX010000005.1 coordinate 306,231, forward strand.
AGACGCACAGCCTAAAGTTCAAGAAGACCAGTCTCCGCCGTCGCGGCATCCTTGGCCGCCCCCTCGCCGTCTACTACGGCAAAGGCGACAGCATGGAGCCTGCGATCAAGGATGGCGACGCCATCCTGTTCGATTCTAGCGACACCCGCGTGGTCGACGGCGTCCTCTACGTGATCCAAGTAAATGGCTCTGCCAATCCGGAGTACTACGTGAAGCGCGCAATGGTCTTGGACGCGGGCGTCTACTTCGCGAGTGACAACCCGGCCGGCGACCATAGCTGGAAGAAGCCCAAGGCCATGGATTCAAAGAAGCACCCGATCGCGGTCATTGGCCGTGTCCATTGGATAGGTGGTTGGGCGGATTGAATCACGCATGCAGGTAGGGGGAAGGAGAGTGAACACATGGAAGGCCAATCGATGATCCAGTGGGGCGAAGTCATAGCCGGCAGCGAAACAGCAGTCGGTATCGGAGTGAGTGGAGCCATACGCTGCACACTGCGTGTAAACGGGAGAGCACAAGCAGCAATTCTCAAGCGGGGGCCGCCGACTGAAGTGCTTGCGGAAGCCTTCGCAGCCTTGCTTCTACGCGGCTGGGGCTTACCGGTACCAACGCCGTACTTGATAGATGAAGCGGCCGGATTAGCTTTTGCTAGTGCAGAGCAAGCGTATCCAAATCTTGCACAGCGAATGGGATTGGACGGCATTCCACCAGGCACCCCTGCAGCGCAGGCGGCCACATTGCTCGCTTACAAGGTCATATCAGAACTCCCCACCATGCCACTAGCCTTGGTCGCAGACGAGGCAATCTGCAACCCCGATCGCAACGTCGGCAACATCCTGTGGGACGGCATTGATGAGCATTGGATCGACCACGCATACGCCTTTGTTTTTGATACGCCCGTGCCCAACCAACTGGCAGAGATGGCAAAGCAGGTTGGAAGGGGCACCGACATCAGCTCAGCTGCGGTCGCGGCATGGCTGGCTTTAGATCGACAGGGTCCAATCAATGCGGCGGAGGGAATGCCGCCAGTGCTCGATGCTGGCAATCACGCCAAGGACGTATCTGAGCAATTGAACCGGCTCGGAAATCGCCTTCTTGCACGCTTCCCACAGCCAGATGATTTACTATCCGGCGCATGAACACCATCGCTCCCACTCTGCACCCATGGCGCCCCCTATTCTGGGAACCGGTAGCTGGAACCGGTGAGCGATTGATGGTTGGATTGGTGTACTGCTACGCCAGCGAATGGAAGGCCCGACGTATCCTGCGTGACGACGTCTTGGACAACCTTTACGGAAATGCCTCTGTCGGTGCACGTAAGCTGATCGATGTCGGCTTAGCGATGTTTCATGCCGCAGCCAAAGCAGCGAACTCGCTTGAGCCGCTATGCACTACGATGATTGGCCTGCACCCTGGCGAACTGCGAAATACAGAAGCATCTTCAGAATCTGAACTGATGCGTATCGCTGCATTGCTCTACTCCAGTCTCGCACATATCGATAAGCTCGATGAAGAAGAGGCGACTGACACCCCGGGCAATGAAGAAGCCACTCGCCGTTTCAGTACTGACATCAAAGAGACAGTACTGAAGTCACGTCCGGATCTAGCCCCCTGCTTTTCCCGTACCGCGGTGCTGGTTGAAGGAGGCAACCCAACTCGCTTCGGCTTTGCGAGCAGCAACGTCCTTGCGCACTTCAATGTGCTATCTCCGTTACGAGCGGGAGCTAGCATGAAAGATGCCAGAGGAAGGTTGTTTGAGCTCCAGAATGGAAACGCTTGGGCAAAGCTCCCACATGCCCTGCTCATATCTGCGCTTCCTCGCGACGATGATCCACTTCTTGGAGATCGCCAGCGGCGTCGAAGCGCCGAGATGCGCGAGGAACTCGCAGCTGAGGCAGCTGCAGTCGGCATAGGATTCCACCCCGTCACCTCGGCCAATGAGGGGGGCAAGGCCTTGCTCGACTTGGAAGCAGCCTGAGCCCAAATCGAACCCCGCTCCGGCGGGGTTTTTCTTTGCCTAGCCATCGATTCTTAATGCGTTCATCTAGCCGTCTAGCCAGAAGTACGGAATTCCGTTGACAACGAATAACGGAATTCCGTAGCATCTTTCCATCGCCCCGCGACACACCCATCCGGGAAGGGGCTGGAGATTCGGTCAATGGCTACCGCCCGCCAGTCCTGGCAAAGCAGATACCGCGCCGCACGCTCGGCCTTCAAGATGTGGGGCGACTTCGAGCGCAACCACCCCAGCGGCGACACCCCGGCGTTCCTGCTCGAATCCATCGGGGCATGCCCCCTCTTTAAGCCCACCCGCCTCCACGGTGACGTGCTCGGCTGGTTCACCGCCAACGGTGCCCGGCCCCTCCACAGGTTCCGCATGGCCCACCTCGCCGGCCGCGTGCGCCTGCCCGGCGCTCGCATTGGAGGTGCTGCATGAGCCGCTCCGGGTACAGCGACGACTGCGAGAGCTGGAGCCTGATCTGCTGGCGCGGAGCCGTAAGCGCTGCACTGCGGGGCAGGCGCGGACAGGAGTTCTTGATCGAGTTGCGTGATGCTCTCGACGCAATGCCGGTCAAGAAACTGATCGCCGACGAGCTGCAAACGGTTGATGGATGCTATTGCACTCTCGGTGTTATTGGCTCCAAGCGCGGCATTGAACTCGGCGCGCTTGATCCCACTGACCGCGATGCGGTCGCACAAGCCTTCGGGATTGCTCCAGCGATGGTTGCCGAAATCGTCTTCATGAACGACGAGGCCTCATGGAACGCCGAGACGCCCGAGGCTCGCTGGGGACGCATGCGCGAATGGGTTGGCAGCCAGATCCACGGCGGTGCCGCATGATCCGCGCCCTCCTCGCCTCCCTGCTGCTCGCCCTGGGCGGCTGCGCCGCTCCCACGATCCCGGCACCGGCCCCCGAAACCCGGACCGCCGGCGACGTGACCGTCCCCGCTGACCTTGTGATCTCCAGCCCGCGCATCTGCGCCGCGCTCGCGGTCTACGAGCTGGCGGACCATGACGATTGGGGCCTGCGCGCAACTATCGCGGGGACCGCGCTCAACGGCTTCCGCGGCGCTGGCCGCGTGCCCGACTGCGCTACAGGCGTCGCCATCGCGTTGACTGATGGGTTCTCTGCCCGCCGTTGGCAGGAAGCTCTCGACGCCGTGGATGCCGTCACCAGCGGCTCCTACTCCGTTCCCCTCGCATGCGCCCGGGCAACTGCGGTTGTCCCCCTGTCGGACTTAGATGCCGGGGCGCACTGCGTCATCTACGACCTCGCTTTCGTGGGCACCAAGCCGTGAAGGGCGACAAGAAACCCCTCCTGGACCTCCTGCTGTTCGCCGCGATTGCGGCGGCGGCACTGGTCGCCATCTGCGCTCCGCTCGCCTTCAGCTCCTAAGGAGATCGATATGCAACGCATGGTCAGCCACGCGG
>NZ_JBWJOX010000006.1:0-306695 GCF_056393195.1 Stenotrophomonas sp. Steno-C18
GCGCCACGCTTCCTTCCGGAAGCAGGTGTTGAGAGAAGGGCGGCCCTCGGGTCGCCCTTTTTTTCGTCCAGGGCCGCATGCGCAGGCGGGGAGGTGAGCCCGGCATCGGCATGTCGAGGGGTGCTGTGGGATCCTGGATGAGTGGGCGGACATCGCGCCGGTTGCTCCGCCTTGGGCGTGCGAATGGCGGAAGCGGCGCCTTTGTTCCTCTTTCTCTCTGACAGGGCAGCGGATCATCCGGACACGCCGGTGGTACTGTCCGATGATTGCTAGGGAGGAACTGGGATGGGCTTTTTCGAGACGCTGCGGCGTTCACTGCTGGTGGCCGGGCTGGCGCTGGCGGGCGTGGGTACGCTGCAGGCGGCCGTGCCATCACCGAAGTCACACTTCGGTTTCGACATCGGCGACGACTACATGCTGGCCAACTACACGCAGACAGAGGCGTACTTTCGCAAGGTGGCGGCCAGCTCGGACCGGTTCCGCCTGGTGGAGCTGGGCAAGAGTTCCGAAGGGCGTCCGCAGTTGATGCTGATCGCCTCTTCGCCGGCCAATCTTGCACGGTTGGAGGAATACCGCGGCATCTCCGAGCGGCTGGCGCGGGCGCGTGACGACGCGCAGGCTGCGCGTGCGTTGGCCGAGCAGGGCAAGGCGGTGGTCTGGATCGACGGCGGCCTGCATGCCAACGAGACGGTCGGGCCGCACCAGCTGATCGAGACGGTGTGGCAGCTGGCCAGTCGTGATGATGCCGAGACCCGCCGCATCCTCGATGACACCATCGTGCTGCTGGTGCATGCCAACCCCGACGGCCAGGAGCTGTATTCGGACTGGTACATGCGCGAGCCGGTGCCGGCCAAGCGGGTGCTGGACAAGCCGCAGCGGCTCTACCAGAAGTACGCCGGGCACGATAACAACCGTGACTTCTACATGGCGGCGCTGCAGGAAACGCGCAACATGAACCTGGCCATGTACACGCGGTGGTACCCGCAGATCGTCTACAACCACCACCAGGCCGCGCCGAAGGGAACGGTGATCGTGATACCGCCGTATCGCGACCCGTACAACTACAACATCGACCCGATGATCCCGGTGGGGCTCGAGGCGCTGGGTTCGGCGATGAACCTGCGCTACCTGCAGGAGAACAAGCCTGGCGCGGTGTCCAAGGGTGGCAGTGTGTACTCGACCTGGTGGAACGGCGGGCTGCGCACCATGCCGTACTTCCACAACATGCTGGGCGTGCTGACCGAGATTGTCGGCAATCCGACGCCGATGCAGATCCCTTATCTGCCGGAGCGGCAATTGCCGGACAGCAACCTGCCGGCGCCGGTGGCGGCGCAGACCTGGCATTTCCGCCAATCCATCGATTACAGCCTGACCGCGAACTGGGCGTTGCTGGACTACGCCTCGCGTCACCGCGAACAGCTGCTGTGGAACATCTACTGGATGGGGCGCAATGCCATCGCGCGCGGCAGCACCGACACCTGGACCGCCAGCCCGACGCGGTTGGCCGAAGCGGCTGCGCAGGCCAAGGCCGCTGCAACGGACGCGCCGCAGGACGGGCTGGGGCCGCGGCAGGTGGCGCAGTGGCTGCAGCGCCCGGACCAGCGTGATGCCCGTGGCTACATCATTCCGGCCAACCAGGCCGACCTGCCCACCGCGCTGGCCTTCGTCAACGCGCTGCAGCTGGCCGGCGTGGAGGTGCAGCGCGCATCGCGTGCATTCGTGGTGGCCGGCAAGTCGTATCCGGCCGGTTCGTTCGTGGTGCGTGCCGACCAGGCGTTCCGTGCCCATGTGCGTGACATGTTCGAGCCACAGGACCACCCGCACGACTTCGAGTATGAAGGCGGGCCGCCGATCGCTCCGTACGATTCGGCGGGCTGGACCCTGGCCTTCCAGATGGGCGTGGCCTTCGACCGGGTGCTGGAGGCCTTCGAGGGTCCGTTCGCGGCGCTGCCCGTCGGCCAGTTGCAGGCGCCGGCCGATGTGCCGGTGCCGGCGTCGTCCCGCGGTTGGTTGCTGGATGCGCGGGTCAACAATGCGTTCATTGCGGTCAATCGCCTGCTGAAGGCCGGGGCCCGGGTCAGCCGGGTGCCGTCGCGCGATGGCGCCTTCCTGGTTGCCGGGGTCGAGGCTGACGCACTGGCGGTGGCCCTGCAGGGGACGGGTGTGGCCGCCGCCGTCGCGCCTGCCGGTGTGGTGGCTGAAGCGCCGCTGCGCGCGCCGCGGATCGCGCTGTGGGACCGCTATGGCGGTTCGATGGTGTCCGGCTGGACGCGGCTGGTGCTGGAGAACTTCGGCTTCGACTACGAAGTGGTCTACCCGCAGCAGATCCTGGCCGGGGACCTGCGCCAGCGCTTCGACGTCCTGCTGCTGCCCAGTGGCGCGTTGCCGCTGCCGGCCGAGCTGGCCATCGAGGGCAAGGCCGGGCGTACGCCGGCTTCGCCGGATCCGGCGACCATCCCTGCGGAGTATCGCTCCATGCTGGGCGAACTGCAGGGTGAGCCTGCGGTGGCGGCGCTGCGCCAGTTCATGGGGCAGGGCGGCCACGTGGTCGCGACCGGTTCTTCCAGTGGCCTGGCGTTGCAGCTGGGGTTGCCGGTGGCCAGCCATCTGCGCAAGCCCGATGCTGCCGGCCAACTCAAGCCATTGAGCCAGCGGGAGTACTACATCCCCGGCAGTGTGCTGGAGGTGGCGGTGGACAAGGCGCAGCCGCTGAATTGGGGGCTGCCGGCACGGCTGGATGTGTATTTCTCCGACGGTCGCTGGGATAATGCGCCGGTGCTGGATCTGCCCGCCGGCCGCGCCGACATCCAGCCGCTGCTGCGCTTCGACGGCCCCAGGCCGCTGCGCAGCGGTTGGGCCTGGGGCCAGGAACACCTGCAGGGCGGCGTGCTGGCGGCCGAAGCCGGGATGGGGGCAGGGCGGTTGACGTTCTTCGGGACCGACATCACCTTCCGGGCCCAGACCCATGCCTCGTTCAAGCTGCTGTTCAACAGCCTGCTGCAGGCTGGCGCCACCGGGACCGCTGCGCACGAATAGGGGGCGGGGCTCGCCTGGCTGGACCGAACCTGAAGCGTTGGTGACGTCGCCGGGGCTTGACTTGCAAGTGCCGGAAAATACTGACAGAATGCACGACCACTCGCGAAGGTCATGGTTTTCATGGCCCTCGCAACCAGCGAAATGAGGCACAGGACGTACCTCGTATTCGCCAGACAAGGACAGGTCGCATGGGGCACTCCGGTAATACGGGGTGTTTTCTGTGCGTTTGAAGATGTCTGGGGCGGGCCGGGTAACCGGGCCGCCTTGCTGTTTTGAAGGGATTCTCGTTGGCGGGAGGTGCTTTGGCGCCGACCGTCGTTTTCATGGGGGCTGGTACACACAGAGGCCAGTCCCGTCGCTCTTTAGACCTATAGGAACACCGTCATGGCGGACCAAAAGATCCGGATTCGGTTGAAGGCGTTCGATCATCGCTTGATCGACCGTTCGGCCAGCGAGATCGTTGAAACGGCAAAGCGGACCGGCGCGCAAGTGCGTGGCCCGATCCCCCTGCCGACCAAGATCGAGCGTTACACCATTCTCGTCTCCCCGCACGTCGACAAGGACGCGCGTGACCAGTACGAGACCCGCACGCACAAGCGCGTGCTCGACATCGTCGACCCCAACGACAAGACCGTGGACGCGCTGATGAAGCTCGAACTGGCTGCCGGCGTCGACGTGCAGATCAAGCTGACCTGAGGACTACGACCATGACGAAGAAGTATTCGTTGGGCTTCGTGGGCCGCAAGGCCGGCATGAGCCGCGTTTTCACCGAAGATGGTCGCTCCATCCCGGTGACCCTGATTGAAGCCACCCCGAACCGCATCGCGCAGATCAAGACCGTCGAAACCGACGGCTACAGCGCCGTGCAGGTGACCGTCGGCGCCCGTCGCGCTGCGCTGGTCAACAAGCCGGAAGCCGGCCACTTCGCCAAGGCGAAGGTGGAAGCGGGCCGCGGCCTGTGGGAATTCCGCGTTGAAGACGCCCAGGTCGGTGATTTCACCGTCGGCGGCGAAATCAAGGCAGACATCTTTGAAGTCGGCCAGACGGTTGACGTCCAGGGCGTCACCAAGGGTAAGGGCTTCCAGGGCACCATCAAGCGCCACAACTTCCGTATGGGCGATGCAACCCACGGTAACTCGCTGTCGCATCGCGCGCCGGGTTCGCTGGGTCAGCGCCAGACCCCGGGTCGCGTTTTCCCGGGCAAGAAGATGTCCGGCCACATGGGTGCTGTGCAGCAGAGCACGCAGAACCTGGAAGTGGTCAAGGTCGACGTCGAGCGTGGTCTGATTGCCATCCGCGGCGCCGTGCCTGGCGCAGCCGGTGGTGACGTGATCGTGCGTCCGGCGAGCAAGGCATAAGGAGAGATGACGATGGAACTCGTTATCACGGGTAGCAACAACAAGGTCTCGGTCTCCGAAGCCGTGTTCGGCCGCGATTTCAGCGAAGATCTGGTTCACCAGGTCGTCGTTGCTTACCGCAACGCCGCTCGCGCCGGCACCAAGGCACAGAAGACGCGCTCTGAAGTGGCTGGTACCACCAAGAAGTCGAAGAAGCAGAAGGGTGGTGGCGCACGTCACGGTGCCCTGACCGCTCCGATCTTCGTCGGCGGTGGTGTCACCTTCGCGGCCAAGCCGCGCAGCTTCGAGCAGAAGGTCAACCGCAAGCAGTATCGCGCCGCCATGTGCGCCATCCTGTCCGAGCTGAACCGCCAGGGCCGCCTGACCATCGTCGAGTCCTTCGACGTGGAAGCGACCAGCACCAAGGGTCTGATCGGCAAGCTGGCTGGCCTGGAAGTGGGCAAGCGTCCGCTGATCGTCACCGAAGAGGCTTCCGAGCATCTGTACCTGTCGGCCCGCAATCTGCCCTACGTGCAGGTGCGTGACGTCCAGGGCCTGGATCCGGTCGCTCTGGTCGGTGCCGACACGGTCGTCATCACCGCTGACGCGGTCAAGAAGGTCGAGGAGTGGCTGGCATGAGCAGCAACGAAAAAATCTTCAGCGTGCTGCGCGCTCCGCGAGTCTCCGAAAAGACCGCGCGCCTGCAGGAACTCTCCAACCAGTATGTCTTCGAGATCTCGAACGAAGCCACCAAGGCCGATGTAAAGGCCGCGGTTGAGCAGCTGTTCGACGTCAAGGTCGAGGCCGTCAACGTGGTCAACGTCAAGGGCAAGAACAAGTCCTTCCGTAACCGCGCTGGCCGTCGCGGCGATTGGCGCAAGGCGTACGTGCGTCTGGCCGATGGCCAGTCCATCGATGTAACGGCCAAGGCCTGAGGTACATCCCATGCCATTGATGAAATTCAAGCCCACCTCCGCAGGCCGTCGTTCGGCCGTGCGCGTGGTCACGCCCGATCTGCACAAGGGCGCACCGCACGCAGCGTTGCTGGAGCCGCAGAGCAAGTCCGGTGGTCGTAACCACCACGGTCGCATCACCACCCGTCACGTGGGCGGTGGTCACAAGCAGCACTACCGTCTGATCGACTTCAAGCGCAACAAGGAAGGCATTCCGGCACGCGTGGAACGTATCGAATACGATCCGAACCGCACTGCCCACATCGCCCTGCTGTGCTACGTCGACGGCGAGCGTCGCTACATCATCGCCCCGAAGGGCCTCAAGGCGGGTGACCAGGTCATCTCGGGCGCTCACGCCCCGATCAAGACCGGCAACACCCTGCCGCTGCGCAACATCCCGGTCGGTACCACCGTCCACGGGATCGAGCTGAAGCCGGGCAAGGGCGCCCAGATCGCCCGTGCCGCTGGTGCAGGCGTGCAGCTGGTTGCTCGTGAAGGCATCTACGCCACCCTGCGCCTGCGCTCGGGTGAAATGCGCAAGGTGCCGGTCGAATGCCGCGCCACCATTGGTGAAGTCGGCAACGACGAGCACAACCTCGAGAAGCTGGGTAAGGCCGGTGCCAAGCGTTGGCGCGGTGTCAAGCCGACCGTCCGCGGTGCGGCCATGAACCCGGTTGACCACCCGCACGGTGGTGGTGAGGCCAAGGCCGGCCAGGGTAACCCGCATCCGGTCACCCCGTGGGGTGTCCCGACCAAGGGTTACAAGACGCGCCATAACAAGCGCACTCAGCAGTTCATCGTCCGCGATCGTAGGGGCTAATCGACCATGGCACGTTCACTCAAGAAGGGCCCGTTCGTCGATCACCACCTCGTCAAGAAGGTGGAGGCCGCTGCGGGCAGCAAGAAGCCGATCAAGACCTGGTCGCGCCGCTCCATGATCCTGCCGGAAATGGTTGGATTCACGATTGCCGTGCACAACGGCAAGAACCACGTCCCGGTTCTCGTCAACGAGAACATGGTCGGTCACAAGCTCGGCGAATTCGCTGTCACCCGGACCTTCAAGGGTCACGGCGCTGACAAGAAGTCGGGCAAGTAAGGAGAGATGACAATGGAAGCGAAAGCAATCCTGCGCACCGCGCGCATCTCCCCGCAGAAGGCACGTCTGGTCGCTGACCAGGTCCGTGGCCTTCCGGCCGAGCGTGCGGTCAACCTGCTGAAGTTTTCGGACAAGAAGGCTGCCCACCTGATCAAGAAGGTGGTGGAGTCGGCTATCGCAAATGCCGAAAACAACCAGGGCGCTGACGTCGACGAGCTGAAGGTCAAGACCATCATGGTTGATGAAGGTCCCACCCTGAAGCGTTTCATGGCGCGGGCGAAAGGCCGCGGTACCCGCATCCTCAAGCGCACCAGCCACATCACTGTGGTTGTGGGCGCCGGCAAGTAAGCGGAAAGGATAAAGACCATGGGTCATAAAGTTCATCCGGTTGGTATCCGCCTCGGTATTTCCAAGGACTGGAACTCCAAGTGGTACGCCAACAAGGCCGAGTTCGCTGGTTACCTGGCAGCCGACCTGAAAGTGCGCGAAATGCTGCGCAAGAAGCTGGCTCAGGCCGGCATCTCGAAGATCCTGATCGAGCGTCCGGCCAAGACCGCACGCGTGACGATCCACACCGCCCGCCCGGGCGTGGTGATCGGCAAGCGCGGTGAGGACATCGAAAAGCTGCGTAAGGAAGTGAGCGAGATGATGGGCGTCCCGGCGCACATCAACGTCACCGAAGTTCGCAAGCCTGAGTTGGATGCACAGCTGGTTGCCGAGTCGATCGCGCAGCAGCTGGAGCGTCGCATCATGTTCCGCCGCGCGATGAAGCGTTCGGTCGGCAACGCGATGCGCCTGGGTGCCCTGGGCATCAAGGTCAACGTGGCTGGCCGCTTGAACGGCGCCGAAATCGCCCGTTCGGAGTGGTACCGCGAAGGCCGCGTGCCGCTGCACACCCTGCGCGCTGACATCGACTACGGTTTCGCTGAAGCCAGCACCACCTACGGCATCATCGGCATCAAGGTCTGGATCTACAAGGGCGAAGTCTTTGATTTCTCCCAGGTTGGCCAGGAAAAGCAGGACGACAGCCCGCGCAACGATCGTAACGATCGCGGCGACCGTGGCGACCGTCCGTCGCGCCCGGCTCGTGAAGCGAGGTAACGGCAATGTTGCAACCCAAGCGAACCAAATACCGCAAGATGTTCAAGGGCCGTAATGACGGCCTGAGCTGGAGCGCGAATGCCGTCAGCTTTGGCGAGTACGGCCTGAAGGCAACCGCTCACGGTCAGCTGACCGCGCGTCAGATCGAAGCGGCTCGCCGCTCGATCAGCCGCTACGTCAAGCGCGGCGGCAAGATGTGGATCCGCGTGTTCCCCGACAAGCCCATCACCAAGAAGCCCATCGAAGTCCGAATGGGTGCCGGTAAGGGTGGCGTGGAATACTGGGTCGCCCAGATCCAGCCCGGCCGCATGATTTATGAAGTCGAGGGCGTTACCGAGGAAGTGGCACGCGAGGCGTTCCGCCTGGCCGCTGCCAAGCTCTCGGTGACCACCACTTTCGTGACCCGGACGGTGCGCTGATGGACATCAAACAACTCCGCGAGAAGTCGGCTGACGAACTCAAGGCCCACCTGACCGACCTGCGTAAGGAGCAGTTCTCGCTCCGCATGCAGCAGGTCACCGGCCAGCTGCCGAAGACCCATGAAACCCGCCGGGTGCGCCGCGAGATTGCTCGCGTCAAGCACCTGATCGGCAGCACGAAGTAAGGATGGCTGCTATGAGCGAAAATAACGCAAGCAAGACGCTGCGCACGGTCGAAGGCCGTGTCGTCAGCAACAAGATGGACAAGACGGTCACCGTGTTGGTGGAGCGCCAGGTCAAGCACGCCCTGTACGGCAAGTACATCAAGCGTTCGACCAAGCTGCACGCACACGACGCCGAGAACGCCTGCAACGAAGGCGATATCGTGCGCGTGACCGAGATTGCTCCGATGTCCAAGACCAAGAACTGGCGCGTGGTGGAAGTCATCACGCGTGCGGCTGAATAAGGAGATCTGAATCATGATCCAGATGCAGAGCTACCTCGACGCCGCGGACAACTCCGGTGCCAAGGAACTGATGTGCATCAAGGTGCTGGGTGGTTCCAAGCGCCGTTATGCCCACATCGGCGACATCATCAAGGTCACCGTGAAGGACGCAATTCCGCGCGGCAAGGTCAAGAAGGGTGAAGTGTATGACGCCGTCGTGGTGCGTACCCGCAAGGGTGTGCGTCGCGCCGACGGCTCGCTGATCCGCTTCGACGGCAACGCCGCGGTCCTGCTCAACAACAAGCAAGAGCCGATCGGCACCCGCATCTTTGGGCCGGTGACCCGTGAACTTCGTTCGGAGAAGTTCATGAAGATCGTCTCGCTCGCTCCCGAAGTTCTGTGAGCGCCAGGAGATAATCATGGCTAACCGTATCAAGAAGGGCGACCAGGTCGTCGTCAACACCGGCAAGGACAAGGGCAAGCAGGGCGAAGTCGTCCGCGTCGACGGCGACCGCGTGGTCGTCGCCAACGTGAACATCGTCAAGCGCCACACCAAGCCGAACCCGCAGGCAGGCGTTGCCGGCGGCGTGGTCGAGCGTGAAGCTTCGATCCATATCTCCAACGTCAATGTCCTGAACCCGGCAACGGGCAAGGGCGAGCGCGTTGGCTTCAAGGTGCTGGAGGATGGACGCAAACTGCGTGTGTTCCGCTCCAGCGGTGAGGCGCTCGACGCCTGAGGAATGAATTGATGAATTCCCGTCTCGAAAAGTTTTACAAGGAAGAAGTGGTGCCGGCGCTGACCAAGCAGTTCGGCTACACCAATCCGATGGAAGTGCCGCGCCTGGTCAAGATCACCCTGAACATGGGTGTGGGCGAAGCTGCGACCAACAAGAAGGTTCTTGAGAACGCCGTTGCCGACATGACCAAGATCACCGGCCAGAAGCCGGTGGTCACCAAGTCGCGCGTCTCGGTGGCTTCGTTCAAGATCCGTGATGGTTGGCCGATCGGCTGCAAGGTCACGCTGCGTCGTGACACCATGTTCGAGTTCCTGGACCGCCTGATCAACATCTCGCTGCCGCGCGTGCGTGACTTCCGCGGCGTGTCGGGTCGTTCGTTCGACGGTCGTGGCAACTACAACATGGGCGTGAAGGAGCAGATCATCTTCCCGGAAATCGACTTCGACGCCGTCGACGCGATCCGCGGTATGGATATCGCCATCACGACCACCGCCAAGACCGACGCGGAAGCCAAGGCGCTGCTGGCAGCGTTCAAGTTCCCGTTCCGTAACTGATTCGTCGAGGATACCGAAATGGCAAAGACCTCCATGGTCAACCGCGACATCAAGCGGGAAAAGCTGGCCAAGAAGTACGCCGACAAGCGTGCAGCTCTGAAGAAGATCGTGTCCTCCGTTGACGCGACCTACGAAGAGAAGATCGAAGCCGCAACCAAGCTGTCCAAGCTGCCGCGCGATTCGTCGCCGAGCCGCCAGCGCAACCGTTGCGAGTTGTCGGGCCGTCCGCGTGGCGTGTACAGCAAGTTCGGCCTGGGCCGCAACAAGCTGCGCGAAGCCACCATGCGCGGCGACGTGCCGGGCCTGCGCAAGGCCAGCTGGTAAGCAACAACCCGGTCCGGGCCGCAAGGCCCGGCCAGGTCACCGGAAGGGCAACCTGACGGTAATTCAAAGAGTCCGACGCAAGTCGGACTTTTTGTCGTATAATCCCGCTTCTTGCCTGCCCGAAATGGGCTGGCCGGTGCGTTAAGGGCCCTGGCCCATCCCAGGAAAACACGAGATTTTCGCGAAAGCGGATATCGGTGCACTCAAAGGTATCTACATGAGCATGACTGATCCCATCGCCGACCTGCTGGTCCGCATCAAGAATGCGGCCGCGGTTGGCAAGCAGACGGTGAAAGCCCCGTCGTCCAAGATCAAGGTGGCAATTGCCCAGGTCCTGAAGGACGAGGGTTACATCGCCGACCTGCGCGTCAACAAGCTGGAAAACAACAAGGCCGAGCTCGAAATCGTCCTGAAGTACTTCGAGGGCAAGCCGGTCATCGCTACCCTGAAGCGCTTCTCGCGTTCGGGTCTGCGCCAGTACCGTGGCAAGTCCGAGCTGCCGAAGGTCCTCAACGGCCTGGGCATCGCCATCATTTCCACCTCCAAGGGCATCATGACTGATGCGCAGGCGCGCCAGCAGGGCGTCGGCGGCGAAGTCCTGTGCTTTGTGGCTTAAGGGAAGGAGTCCACTATGTCCCGCGTAGCCAAGAAGCCGATCAACCTGCCCAAGGGCGTTGAACTGAACATCCAGCCGGAATCCGTCAGCGTGAAGGGCCCGAAGGGCACCCTGTCGCTGAACAAGGCCGCCGGCGTTGAAATCTCCATCGACAACGGCGTTGTCACCCTGAACCCGAAGGACATCTCCTTTGATGCCCTGACCGGCACCGTGCGCGCCATTCTGGCCAACATGGTCCAGGGCGTGTCCGAAGGTTTCGAGCGCAAGCTCGAGCTGGTCGGCGTGGGTTACCGCGCTGCCATGCAGGGCAAGGACCTGAACCTGTCGCTGGGTTTCTCGCATCCTGTCGTGTTCGTGGCGCCGGAAGGCATCACCCTGTCGACCCCGACGCAGACGGAAATCGTCGTGCAGGGCGCCGACAAGCAGGTCGTCGGTGAAGTCGCTGCCAAGATCCGCGGTTACCGTCCGCCGGAGCCCTACAAGGGCAAGGGTGTGAAGTACGCCGGTGAAGTCATCATTCGCAAGGAAGCCAAGAAGGCCTAATTCCTAGGTTTTCAGCTTTCGAGGATAAAGAACATGAACAAGAACATCGCCCGTCTGCGTCGCGCCAAGTCGACCCGTTCGCACATCCGTACCCTGGGCGTTGCTCGCCTGTCGGTGCTGCGTACCGGCCAGCACCTGTACGCGCAGATCTTCACTGCCGACGGCTCCAAGGTGCTGGCTTCGGCCAACACCGCCCAGGCCGACGTCAAGGAAGGCCTGAAGAACGGCAAGAACTGCGACGCTGCTGCCAAGGTCGGCAAGATCATCGCCGAGCGCGCCAAGGCTGCCGGTATCGAGAAGGTCGCTTTCGACCGCTCGGGCTACCGCTACCACGGCCGCATCAAGGCTCTGGCCGAAGCTGCCCGCGAAGGCGGCCTGCAGTTCTAAGGAATAGGGAAGGGGCCGTGTGCCCCTTTCCGTCTGCCTGCCGGTACAGGTCGTACCGGGCACCGGCAACTCTTCTGCAGTTGCCGGTGAAACACCGCTGTAAACCACAACCATAAGCGGCCCCGAGCCGTACATACCCAACCAATCAAGGAATCAACATGGCAGAAGAACGTCAGCAGCGGGGTCGCGATCGCGACCGTAACCGCGAAGAGAAAGTCGACGACGGCATGATCGAGAAGCTGGTCGCGGTCAACCGCGTCAGCAAGACCGTCAAGGGCGGTCGCCAGTTCACCTTCACCGCCCTGACCGTGGTCGGCGACGGCGAAGGCAAGGTCGGTTTTGGTTATGGCAAGGCCCGCGAAGTGCCGGTCGCCATCCAGAAGTCGATGGAGCAGGCGCGCAAGAACCTGGTCAACGTTGACCTGAACAACGGCACCCTGTGGCACACCATCAAGGATGGTCACGGCGCAGCCCGCGTGTTCATGCAGCCGGCCTCCGAAGGTACCGGCGTGATCGCCGGCGGTGCCATGCGCGCCGTGCTGGAAGCCGTTGGCGTGAAGAACGTGCTGGCCAAGGCCACCGGTTCGCGTAACCCGATCAACCTGGTGCGTGCCACCGTGAAGGGCCTGGCTGCTGCGCAGTCGCCGGCTCGCATCGCGGCCAAGCGCGGCAAGAAGGTGGAGGAACTCAACCATGGCTAATGAGTCCAACAAGACCGTGAAGGTGCGCCTGGTGCGCGGCCTGCGTGGAACCCAGTCGCGTCACCGCCTGTCGGTGCGTGCCCTGGGCCTGAACAAGCTCAACGATGTGCGTGAACTGAAGGACAGCCCGCAGGTTCGCGGCCTGATCAACAAGGTTCAGTACCTCGTCCAGGTTGAGGAGTAATCGACCATGACTCTGCGTCTCAATGAACTGAGCCCGGCACCGGGCGCCCGCACCGAGCGTACCCGCGTCGGTCGCGGTATCGGCTCGGGCCTGGGCAAGACTGCCGGCCGCGGCCACAAGGGTTCGTTCGCCCGCAAGGGTGGCGGCAAGATCAAGGCTGGCTTCGAAGGCGGCCAGACCCCGATGCAGCGCCGTCTGCCGAAGATTGGCTTCCGTTCCAAGATGGCCAAGGACACCGCTGAAGTGCTGTCCTACCACCTGGACCGTCTGGAAGCGGGTGAGATCGACTTCGCGGCACTGCGTGCAGCCAAGCTGGTCCCGTCCACTGCCAAGAAGGCCAAGGTCGTCCTGAAGGGCGAGCTGACCAAGGCGTTCACCCTGAAGGGTGTTGCGGCTACCGCCGGCGCCAAGGCTGCGATCGAAGCTGCCGGCGGCAGCGTACAGGAGTAACTGGAACATGGCGCAAGCTGGCATCGGTAACCTCGCGGGCGGGATGGGCAAGTTCACGGAACTTCGCCAGCGTCTTCTGTTCGTACTCGGGGCATTGCTCGTCTATCGCATCGGCTGCTACGTGCCGGTGCCGGGCGTCAATCCCGATGCCATGCTTGCGCTGATGCAGGCGCAGGGCGGCGGTATCGTGGACATGTTCAACATGTTCTCGGGCGGCGCCCTGCACCGTTTCAGCATTTTCGCGCTGAACGTCATGCCGTACATCTCGGCATCGATCGTGATGCAGCTGGCCGTCCACATCTTCCCCGCGCTCAAGGCGATGCAGAAGGAAGGTGAGTCCGGTCGTCGCAAGATCACCCAGTATTCGCGCATCGGCGCGGTGCTGCTGGCGGTGGTGCAGGGCGGCAGTATCGCGCTGGCGCTGCAGAACCAGCTGTCGCCGGGCGGTGCCCCGGTGGTGTACGCCCCGGGCTTGGCCTTCGTGTTCACCGCCATCGTGGCGCTGACCGCAGGCACCATGTTCCTGATGTGGGTGGGCGAGCAGGTCACCGAGCGTGGCATCGGCAACGGTGTGTCGCTGATCATCTTCGCCGGCATCGTGGCAGGCCTGCCGGCCGCCGTGATCCACACCGTGGAAGCGTTCCGCGACGGCAGCATGAGCTTCATTTCGCTGTTGATCATCGCCCTGGTGGTGCTGGCCTTCACTTATTTCGTGGTGTTCGTCGAGCGCGGCCAGCGCCGCATCACCGTCAATTACGCCCGCCGTCAGGGTGGCCGTAATGCGTACATGAACCAGACCTCGTTCCTGCCGCTGAAGCTGAACATGGCGGGCGTGATCCCGGCCATCTTCGCCTCCAGCATCCTGGCCTTCCCGGCCACCCTGGCGATGTGGTCCGGCCAGGCCAGCTCCGCGACCTGGCTGCAGAAGGTCGCCAACGCGCTGGGTCCGGGCGAGCCGCTGCACATGATCGTGTTCGCCGCGCTGATCACCGGTTTCGCGTTCTTCTACACCGCGCTGGTGTTCAACTCGCAGGAAACCGCCGACAACCTCAAGAAGTCGGGTGCGCTGATCCCGGGTATCCGTCCGGGCAAGGCCACGGCCGAGTACATCGACGCCGTGCTGACCCGCCTGACGGCCGCCGGCTCGCTGTACCTAGTCATTGTCTGCCTGCTGCCGGAAATCATGCGCACGCAGCTCAATGCCTCGTTCTACTTCGGCGGCACCTCGCTGCTGATCGTGGTGGTCGTGGTGATGGACTTCATCGCCCAGATCCAGGCCCACCTGATGTCGCACCAGTACGAGAGCCTGTTGAAGAAGGCCAACCTGAAGGGCGGCAACCGCGGCGGTTTTGCACGCGGCTGATTCACCCGGTATACTTTCCGCTTCATAGCGGTCAAGGCCGCCCCGGTACCCGGGGCAGGCCTTCCAGACAGAAGGGCGGTCCCCGCAGCGGTCTTGGGTGGGGGTGCGATGTGGTTGTTCCGCGCGGGAGTAGCGCGGGCGGCTTGAAGGGCAACCTTCCTGCCAGGCACATCCGGCGCCGGAGCATGGGCACACTCCCCATGCCGGGTCCATGGAACCTTGTGTTCCACGGGCTTCCAAGCAAACCAAGGCCTTGTTAGTATCGCTAGTTCACTTTTTTGATCCATCCTGCCGGATTGGCGCGCCTGTCGGTGCGTATTCGGCCATCACTCAGCTGGAGAACCGCGTCATGGCGCGTATTGCAGGCGTCAACCTGCCAGCCCAGAAGCATGTCTGGGTCGGGTTGCAAAGCATTTACGGCATCGGCCGTACCCGCTCGAAGAAGGTCTGCGAAGCCGCAGGCGTTACTTCGACCACCAAGATCCGCGACCTGTCGGAGCCGGAAATCGACCGTCTGCGCCTTGAAGTGGGCAAGTACATCGTCGAAGGCGACCTGCGTCGTGAAGTCGGCATCGCAATCAAGCGTCTGATGGACCTGGGCTGCTACCGCGGTCTGCGTCACCGTCGCGGCCTGCCGCTGCGCGGCCAGCGCACCAAGACCAATGCTCGCACCCGCAAGGGTCCGCGCAAGGCTCTGAAGAAGTAAGGGACCCTAGAAAATGGCTAAGCCCGCTGCTGCTAAGACCAAGAAGAAGATCAAGCGCGTCGTCACCGACGGCGTTGCCCACGTCCACGCTTCGTTCAACAACACCATCGTGACCATCACCGACCGCCAGGGCAATGCACTGTCCTGGGCGACCTCCGGTGGCGCCGGTTTCCGTGGCTCGCGTAAGTCGACTCCGTTCGCTGCCCAGGTTGCCGCCGAAAAGGCTGGCAAGGCTGCGCTGGACTACGGCCTGAAGTCGCTGGAAGTCCGCATCAAGGGTCCGGGTCCGGGCCGTGAGTCGGCCGTGCGTTCGTTGAACAACGTCGGCTACAAGATCACCAACATCATCGACGTGACGCCTATCCCGCACAACGGGTGCCGTCCGCCGAAGAAGCGTCGCGTCTAAAGGAGCGATAAGAAATGGCTCGTTATATCGGTCCTACCTGTAAGCTCGCCCGCCGCGAAGGCGCCGACCTCTCCCTGAAGAGCCCGGCCCGCGCGTTGGACTCCAAGTGCAAGCTGGAGCAGAAGCCCGGCCAGCACGGCGCGACCGCCCGCAAGGGCAAGCTGTCCGACTACGCCACCCAGCTGCGTGAAAAGCAGAAGGTCAAGCGTATCTACGGTCTGCTGGAGCGTCAGTTCCGCAACTACTACAAGAAGGCCTCGACCAAGAAGGGCAACACCGGCGAGAACCTGCTGCAGTTGCTGGAAACCCGTCTGGACAACGTCGTCTACCGCATGGGCTTCGCTGTGACCCGTCCGGCTGCCCGTCAGCTGGTCTCGCACCGCGGCGTCACGGTCAACGGCAAGTCGGTGAACCTGGCTTCGTACCAGGTCAAGGCTGGCGACGCGATCGCCCTGTCCGAGAAGGCTGCCAAGCAGCTGCGCGTCCAGGAAGCCCTGGTTGTCGCTGAACAGCACGACCTCAGCCCGTCGTGGGTCGAAGTCGATTCGAAGAAGTTCAGCGGCGTGTTCAAGGCCGTTCCGGATCGCGCCGACCTGCCTGCGGATATCAACGAAGCGCTGATCGTCGAGTTGTATTCGAAGTAATTCACAATGGAGAACCTCCGGGTTGCACCGGAGGTTCGCAGGAGAACCCGCAACATGACGGTTACCGCAAACCAGGTTCTGCGTCCTCGCGGTCCGCAGATCGAACGCCTTACCGAGACCCGCGCCAAGGTCGTGATCGAACCGTTGGAGCGTGGTTACGGGCATACGCTGGGCAACGCCCTGCGTCGCGTGCTGCTGTCGTCCATCCCGGGCTTCGCCATTACCGAAGTCGAGATCGACGGCGTGCTTCACGAGTACACCACGCTGGAAGGCCTGCAGGAGGACGTGCTCGAAGTCCTGCTGAACCTGAAGGACGTGGCCATTCGCATGCATTCCGGCGACAGCGCCACGCTCTCCCTGTCCAAGCAGGGCCCGGGCATCGTGACCGCTGCCGACATCAAGGTTGACCATAACGTCGAAGTGATCAACGGCGACCACGTGATCTGCCACCTGACCAAGGACGCGGCGATCAACATGCGTCTGAAGATCGAGCGTGGCTTCGGCTACCAGCCGGCTGCCTCGCGCCGCCGTCCGGACGAAGAGTCGCGTGCGATCGGTCGTCTGGTGCTGGACGCTTCGTTCTCGCCGGTCCGTCGCGTCGCCTATTCGGTGGAAGCGGCCCGCGTCGAGCAGCGTACCGACCTGGACAAGCTGGTCATCGATATCGAAACCAACGGCACGATCGATGCCGAGGAAGCCGTCCGCACCGCGGCCGACATCCTCAGCGATCAGCTGTCGGTGTTCGGTGACTTCACCCACCGCGATCGCGGTGCGGCCAAGCCGGCCAACAACGGCGTGGATCCGGTGCTGCTGCGCCCGATCGACGACCTGGAGCTGACCGTGCGTTCGGCCAACTGCCTGAAGGCCGAGAGCATCTACTACATCGGTGATCTGATCCAGAAGACCGAAGTGGAACTGCTCAAGACCCCGAACCTGGGCAAGAAGTCGTTGACCGAAATCAAGGAAGTGCTGGCCCAGCGTGGTCTGTCGCTTGGCATGAAGCTGGAGAACTGGCCGCCGGCCGGTGTCGCCGCTCACGGCATGCTTGGTTGATAGCAGCATCTGTTCCCCCGCATGGGTGACCATGCGGGGGAATGTTGTAGGCAGTACCCGCGCTGACGGCTGACAAGGCCGCTGCGCCGGTCGTCCAAGGATAGGGCGGCCAGGGCCATCCGCAGTCCATGCAGCAACGCCACGACGGCGACAACGAAGTCCAACGTCTCATCATTCAATCTAAGGAATCTGTCCCATGCGTCACCAGAAGTCTGGCCGTAAGTTCAGCCGCACCAGCGCCCACCGCGAAGCGATGTTCAAGAACATGGCCGCCTCGCTGTTCAAGCACGAGCTGATCAAGACCACCCTGCCGAAGGCCAAGGAACTGCGCCGCGTTGCCGAGCCGCTGATCACCCTGGCCAAGGTCGACTCCGTCGCCAACCGCCGCCTGGCCTTCGCCCGCCTGCGTGACAAGGAAGCCGTCGGCAACCTGTTCACCATCCTGGGCCCGCGCTACGCCACCCGTCCGGGGGGCTACCTGCGCCTGCTGAAGTGCGGCTTCCGTGCCGGCGACAACGCTCCGATGGCCTATGTCGAGCTGGTCGACCGTCCGGCCGCCGTTGCCGAAGAAGTCGCCGAGTAATCGCGACCTTCCATCCTGCAAGGGATGAAACAGAAGCCCGGCCTTGGCCGGGCTTTCTGCTTATGGGAAGTCGTCATGGCCGCAGGTGCTGTTGCACTGCGGCCGGGCTGGTACTCTTGCCGGATGGTTGAAACGGGTTGATGTGATGAATCCTTTGCGGTGGAGTTTTCGGGCCCAGTGCCTGACCGGTTTCCTGGTCTGCGCCGGGCTGTTGGCGTTCGCGATCTTCATGCAGATCAAGATGGGCCTGGAGCCGTGTCCGCTCTGCATCTATCAGCGGATCGCCTTTGCGGCGGTGGGCGTACTGTTCCTGCTCGGCGCCCTGCACGGGCCGGCCAGTCGCGGCGGGCGCGCGTTCTATGGCGTGCTGGTGTTCCTCGCCGCGGCCGTCGGCATGGGCATCGCCGGGCGCCACGTCTACGTGCAGTTGTTGCCGAAGGACCTGGGCAGCAGTTGTGGCCCGCCGTTGAGTTTCCTGGCCGAGACCATGGGGCCGTTCGAGGTGTTCCGCACCGTGCTGACCGGTACCGGTGACTGCGGCAACATCGACTGGACGTTCCTGGGCATGAGCATGCCGATGTGGAGCATGGTGTGGTTCGTGCTGCTGGGCCTGGGTGCCCTGTATGCAGGCTTCCGCGCGCGCAAGACGCGCCTGTTCTGACTATTTCCCACGTACTGAAACGGTAATCCCCATGAGTTTGTCCCCCTCCCAGCCCGTGGCCGCCATCGATTCGACCTGGGCGCCCGACAGCTGGCGTGGCCGGCCGGCGTTGCAGATGCCGACCTATCCTGATGCGGCGGCGCTGGAATCGGCGCTGGCCGAGTTGCGGCAACTGCCGCCGCTGGTAACCTCCTGGGAGATTTTCGCGCTCAAGCAGCAGTTGGCCGAGGCGCAGGAGGGCAAGCGCTTCCTGTTGCAGGGGGGCGATTGCGCCGAGAACTTCGCCGACTGCGGGTCGGGCACCATCTCCAACCGGCTCAAGGTGCTGCTGCAGATGAGCCTGGTGCTGGTGCATGGCCTGCGCAAGCCGGTGATCCGGGTCGGACGCTTCGCCGGCCAGTACGCCAAGCCGCGTTCTGCCGATACCGAGACACGCGATGGCGTGACCCTGCCGAGCTATCGCGGTGACGTGATCAATGCACCGGCGTTCACCGAGGCCGCGCGCGTGCCGGACCCGCAGCGGATGATCACCGCGCACTCGCGCTCGGCGCTGACGATGAATTTCGTGCGGGCGTTGATCGATGGAGGCTTCGCCGACCTGCACCACCCCGAGTACTGGAACCTGGCGTGGATGCGCTGCTCGCCGCTGGCCGGGGAGTACCAGGAGATGGTGGCCTCGATCGGCGATGCGGTGCGCTTCATGGAGACGCTCTCCGGCGCGCAGGTGCACAACCTCAACCGGGTGGATTTCTACACCTCGCACGAGGCGCTGTTGTTGCCCTACGAGCAGGCGTTGACCCGACAGGTGCCGCGCCAGACCGGCTGGTTCAACCTCAGCACGCATTACCCGTGGATCGGCATGCGTACCGCCGCGCTGGACGGTGCACACGTGGAGTACCTGCGCGGCGTTCGCAACCCGATCGCGATCAAGGTGGGGCCGTCGGTGCAGCCGGACCAGCTGCTGCGCCTGATCGACGTGCTCAACCCGGAAGATGAGCCGGGCCGACTGAGCTTCATCCACCGCATGGGCGCGACGCAGATCGCCGAGAAGCTGCCGCCCTTGCTGGACGCGGTGAAGCGCGACGGCCGGCGGGTGCTGTGGGTGTGCGATGCGATGCATGGCAATACCGAGAGCACCAGCAATGGCTTCAAGACGCGCCGCTTCGACAACATCCGCAACGAGGTCGAGCTGTCGTTCGATCTGCATGCCGCGGCCGGTACGCGCCTGGGCGGCGTGCATCTGGAGCTGACCGGGGAGGACGTCACCGAGTGCACCGGCGGCGCGCGGGAGCTGACCGAGCGTGACCTGGAGCGTGCCTATCGTTCCAGTGTTGATCCGCGCTTGAACTACGAGCAGTCGCTGGAGATCGCGATGGCGATCGTGCGCAAGCAGGGCGTTCGCTGAAGCGTGGAGCGGAGCCATGCTCCGCTGACGCTTTGCGGGGAAGGCCCGTGCCGGGCATGACTCGGCACGACCAGGCGCGGCTCAGTGCTTGCGGCGCTTGCCGATATCGCGGGCCAGGACCCAGACCACGAGGACGTTGACCGCCAGCAGCAGCCAGGAGGCCCAGCCGGGGTGCTTGATGATGGCGTACACGTCCAGTGGCAGGTACAGGGCGGCGGAGATGCAGCCCAGCCAGGAAGCCCAGGCCTTGGCGCGCCACAGGCCCCAGGCCTCGAGCACGCGTAGCAGGCCATAGCCGACCAGAGCGGCGGCGCCCAGGTGCACGGTGTCGGGGGTGATCAGGTTCAGCAGCGAGGAGAACGAGCCCTGCTCGGGATCGCCGCCGATGCGCAGGATCAGCGCATTGATGATGGTACGCAGCGGCGCCGGCCCGGAGATTTCCAGGCCAGCGGCGGCGAGAAAGGCCAGGACGGCCTTTCCCGCTTCCAGCAGCGCGATGGCTGCCAGACCCGGATGCGCATGCGGATCCGGGTTGTAGGGCGTGTTGCCGGCCAAGTGGATCAGCCCGCGCGCGAGGCCTTCTTGCGGTCGCTCTCGGTCAGGTGCTTCTTGCGCAGGCGGATTTCCTTCGGGGTGATTTCGACCAGTTCGTCGTCATCGATGAAGTCCAGGGCCTGTTCCAGCGAGAACTTGATGGCCGGGGTCAGCTGGATCGCGTCGTCCTTGCCCGAAGCGCGCATGTTGGTCAGCGGCTTGGTCTTGATCGCGTTGACGGTCAGATCGTTGTCCTTGGAGTGGATGCCGATCAGCTGGCCTTCGTACACGTTGTCGCCTTCAGCGGCGAACAGCTTGCCGCGTTCCTGCAGCGGGCCCAGCGAGTAGGCCGGGGTGGCACCCGGGGCATTGGCGATCATCACGCCGTTCAGGCGCTTGGCGATGGCGCCCTGTTCCTTCGGGCCGTAGTGGTCGAACACGTGGAACAGCAGGCCCGAACCCTGGGTCAGGGTCTTGAACTCGTTCTGGAAGCCGATCAGGCCACGCGCCGGGATCTTGAAGTCCAGGCGCACGCGGCCCTTGCCGTCCGGTTCCATGTTCTCCAGCAGCGCCTTGCGGGTGCCGAGCTTCTCCATCACGCCGCCCTGGTGCTGCTCTTCGATGTCCACCACCAGCTGCTCGATCGGCTCCATCATCTGGCCGTCGATTTCCTTGATGATCACTTCCGGGCGCGAGACGGCCAGCTCGTAGCCTTCACGACGCATGGTTTCGATCAGCACCGACAGGTGCAGTTCGCCACGGCCGGAGACCAGGAACTTGTCGGCATCTTCGAGCTGCTCGACCTTCAGTGCCACGTTGTGCACGGTCTCGCGCTCCAGGCGCTCCTTGAGCTGGCGGCTGGTCAGGAACTTGCCGCCGGACAGGTCCTTGTTGCCGGCGAACGGCGAGTTGTTGACCTGGAAGGTCATCGAGATGGTCGGCTCGTCGACGGTCAGGGCCGGCAGCGCTTCGGGGTTGTCCAGGGCGCAGACGGTGTCGGAGATGGTCAGCTCCTGGATGCCGGAGATGGCGATGATGTCGCCGGCCTGGGCTTCCTCGACCTCGATGCGCTCCAGGCCCATGAAGCCCAGTACCTGCAGGACCTTGCCCTGGCGCTTCTTGCCTTCACGGTCGATCACGATGACCGGCTGGTTCTTCCTGACCTTGCCGCGCTGGATGCGGCCGATGCCGATCACGCCGACGAAGTTGTTGTAGTCCAGCTGGCTGATGCGCATCTGGAACGGGCCATCGGCCTCGACTTCCGGCACCGGCACGTACTTCATGATCGCTTCGTACAGCGGGGTCATGTCGCCGTCACGGACGGTGTCTTCCAGGCCGGCGTAGCCGTTCAGGCCCGAGGCGTAGACGATCGGGAAGTCCAGCTGCTCGTTGGTGGCGCCGAGCTTGTCGAACAGGTCGAACACCTGGTCGATGACCCAGTCCGGACGGGCGCCCGGGCGGTCGACCTTGTTGACCACGACGATCGGCTTGAAGCCCATCGCGAAGGCCTTCTGGGTGACGAAGCGGGTCTGCGGCATGGGGCCGTCCATCGCGTCGACCAGGATCAGCACCGAGTCGACCATCGACAGCACGCGCTCCACTTCACCGCCGAAGTCGGCGTGTCCGGGGGTGTCGACGATGTTGATGCGGTTGCCATTCCACTTGATGGCCGTGTTCTTGGCCAGGATGGTGATGCCGCGTTCCTTTTCCTGGTCGTTGCTGTCCATCACGCGCTCGGCCAGCACGGTGCGCTCGGACAGGGTGCCGGACTGCTTGAGCAGCTGGTCGACGAGGGTGGTCTTGCCATGGTCGACGTGGGCGACGATGGCGATGTTGCGAAGATTTTCGATGGACATGCGAAAGGGGGCCAGTCGGCGCCGGATTTGGAGAAATGAGTTCAACATTATACGTCGACAATGACGTTTCGCGAAAAATCCGTGTGACCGGCGGAATGGCCCATTCAGCAAGCCTTGACGCCCCGCCAGGCCAGCCTGCGGCGGCTGGGCAGGGGGGCGAGGGCGGAAAGTGAGGTGTAAACTAGGCGGCTCTGGAAACACACACTTCCCAAGGATCCACATGTCCCTGATCGCCCACTTCGATACGTCCCGCGGCCCGATCAAGGTCGAGCTGTTCGCCGACAAGGCGCCGCTGACCGTCGCCAACTTCGTCAACCTGGCCAAGCACGGCTTCTACGACGGCCTGGCGTTCCACCGCGTGATCGCCGACTTCATGATCCAGGGCGGCTGCCCGGAAGGCTCCGGCCGCGGCGGCCCGGGCTACCGCTTCGAGGACGAGACCAACAACGGCGTGCGCCACGAGCGCGGCGTGCTGTCCATGGCCAATGCCGGCCCGAACACCAATGGCAGCCAGTTCTTCATCACCCACATCAAGACCGATTGGCTGGACGGCAAGCACACCGTGTTCGGCAAGGTGCTCGAAGGCCTGGACGTGGTCGATGCGGTCAAGCAGGGTGATGCGATCAACAAGATCACCATCGAGGGCGATGTCGACGCCGTGCTGGCCGCCAAGGCCGACCGCGTCGCTGAGTGGAACAAGATCCTCTCGGCCTGATCCGGATTCGACGGTCGCCGTGCAGGCGGCCGTTTTTGCTTGAGGCCCGGTTTCCGCCGTGCGGCGGCGGCCGGGTTTGACCCCACAAAACGCTTCTTAGCAGAGGAAACCCCCATGAAAGCACCCGTTCGTGTTGCCGTAACCGGCGCTGCCGGCAATATCGGTTACGCCCTGCTGTTCCGCATCGCTTCCGGCGAAATGCTCGGCAAGGACCAGCCGGTCATCCTGCAGCTGCTCGAGATCGACAACGAAAAGGCCCAGGCCGCCCTGCAGGGCGTGGTCATGGAGCTGGAAGACTGCGCGTTCCCGCTGCTGGCCGGCGTGGTGACCACCGCCGACCCGCTGGTGGCCTTCAAGGACGTCGACGTGGCCCTGCTGGTCGGCGCGCGTCCGCGCGGCCCGGGCATGGAGCGCAAGGACCTGCTGCTGGAAAACGCCAAGATCTTCACCGTGCAGGGCAAGGCCCTGAACGCCGTTGCCAAGCGTGACGTGAAGGTGCTGGTGGTCGGTAACCCGGCCAACACCAATGCCTACATCGCCATGAAGTCGGCCCCGGACCTGGATCCGAAGAACTTCACCGCCATGCTGCGCCTGGACCACAACCGTGCCCTGAGCCAGCTGGCCGCCAAGACCGGCAAGACCGTGGACAGCTTCGAGAAGTTCACCGTGTGGGGCAACCACAGCCCGACCATGTACCCGGACTATCGCTTCGCCACCACCGGCGGCGCCTCGGTGGCCGAGCTGATCAACGACCAGGAATGGAACGCCAACACCTTCATCCCGACCGTCGGCAAGCGTGGCGCGGCCATCATCGCCGCCCGAGGCCTGTCCTCGGCCGCGTCGGCTGCCAATGCCGCCATCGACCACGTCCATGACTGGGTGCTGGGCAGCAACGGCAAGTGGGTGACCATGGGCGTGCCGTCCGACGGCTCCTACGGCATCCCCGAAGGCGTGGTGTTCGGTTTCCCGGTGACCACCGAGAACGGCCAGTACACCATCATCAAGGACCTGCCGATCGACGACTTCTCCAGGAAGTACATCGACATCACCCTGGGCGAGCTGGAAGAAGAGCGCGCCGGCGTGGCCGACCTGCTCTGATCGCAGCGCGCCAGCGTGATGGAATGAAAGGGGGAAGCTACGGCTTCCCCTTTTTTGTAGGGCACTGCGTATTGCAATGCCAGGCGCTGTGTTGATCGGCATGAACGACGAAACCATCCTCCATTACCTTGACGACTCCCTGCTGGTCGCCGAAAAGCCGGCCGGGTTGCTGTCCGTGCCCGGCCGCCTGCCGGAAAACCAGGATTGCCTGGTGTCGCGCCTGCAGGTGCTGTATCCGGATGCGTTGACGGTGCACCGGTTGGACCAGGTGACCTCGGGGCTGATGTTGTATGCGCGCGGCAAGGTGATGCAGGCGGCGTTGTCGGCGCAGTTCGAAAAGCGCGTGGTCAGCAAGCGCTACGAGGCCGTGGTGCAGGGGGTGATCGAAGGGGATGCCGGTGAAGTCGCGTTGCCTTTGATCTGTGATTGGCCGAACCGGCCCAGGCAGATGGTGGACTTCGAGCGCGGCAAGCCGGCGTTGACGCGCTGGCGGGTGCTGGCGCGGGATGTGGAGGCGCAACGCACGCGGGTCGAGCTGGAACCGGTGACCGGGCGTAGCCACCAGCTGCGGTTGCACATGGCCAGCCTGGGCCACCCGATCGTGGGTGACGTGATGTACGGGGCGCAGCCGGCCGAGCGGGTGCAATTGCATGCGTGCCGGTTGCAGTTCGTGCATCCGGTGAGTGGGCAGGTTGTGGAGTTTGTTTCGAAAAGCCCTTTTTGAGGCAGGAGCGACCCTCACCCCAACCCCTCTCCCGCGTGCGGGAGAGGGGCTCGAATTGCTGCGGCGCGTACGGCACTAGCCCCGCACGCGGGAGAGGGGTTGGGGTGAGGGCCGGCTTTGGTCGTACGACCATCGTCGCAGGGAGCGGCCCCTGTCCTCCGGACTATGCTCGGCTCAGGCCAGGCAGGTTCCGGAGGGTGTCATGCAGTACGAGCAGATCTACCGCCGTTCCATCGAAGCGCCGGAGGCGTTCTGGGCCGAGGAGGCCAAGGCGATCCATTGGCATCGTCCACCGCAGCAGATCCTGGACTACTCCCATCCGCCGTTCCGGCGTTGGTTCGTCGGTGGTGAAACCAACCTCTGCTACAACGCGGTCGACCGACACCTGGCCGAACGTGCCGACCAGCTGGCGCTGGTCGCCATTTCCACCGAGACCAACATCACCCGCGAGATCACCTACCGCGAGCTGTACCGCGAAGTGAACGCCTTCGCCGCGGTGCTCAAGCGGCTGGAGGTCGGCCGTGGTGACCGGGTGGTGATCTACATGCCGAACATGGCCGAGGCGGTGTTCGCGATGCTGGCCTGTGCGCGCATCGGCGCGGTGCATTCGGTGGTGTTCGGGGGCTTCGCGGCACACAACCTGGCGCTGCGCATCGACGATGCCCAGCCGAAGCTGCTGATCGCGGCCGATGCCGGCATGCGCGGCGGCAAGGTGATCCCCTACAAGCCGATGGTCGACGCCGCCTGTGCGGAAGCGCAGGCCCCGCCGCCGAAGGTGCTGATCGTCTCGCGCGGGCTGGATGCCGCAGAGCCGAAGGTGCCCGGCCGTGACGAGGACTACGCCACGCTGCGCGCGCAGGTGGGCGAGGCGGAGGTGCCGGTGGAGTGGCTGGAATCCAACGAGCCCAGCTACCTGCTGTATACCTCGGGCACCACCGGCAAGCCGAAGGGCGTGCAGCGTGACGTGGGGGGCTATGCGGTGGCGATGGCGCAGTCGATGCGCACGGTGTTCGATTGCGCACCGGGGCAGGTGATGTTCTCCACGTCCGATGTTGGCTGGGCGGTGGGGCATTCCTACAACGTGTACGGGCCACTGATCGGTGGCTGCACGTCGCTGTTGTACGAAGGCCTGCCGATCCATCCGGATGCCGGTATCTGGTGGGCGCTGTGCGAGCAGTACGGCGTGCGCACGATGTTCTCCTCGCCCACGGCCATCCGCGTGTTGAAGAAGCACGACGTGGACTTCATCCATCGCCACGACCTGTCCGAGCTGAAGTACCTGTTCCTGGCCGGCGAGCCGCTGGACGAGCCGACCGCGCAGTGGATCAGCGGGGCGCTGCACAAGCCGGTGATCGACAACTACTGGCAGACCGAAACCGGTTGGCCGGCGCTGACCCTGTTGCCGGGGCTGGAGATGAAGCAGGTGAAGTTCGGCTCCCCCGGCTTCCCCAACCTGGGTTACCGGATGAAGGTGATCGACGAGCAGAGCGGGGCGGAAGTGGCACCGGGCCAGAAGGGCGTGCTGGTGATCCAGCCGCCGTTGCCGCCGGGATGCATGAGCACGGTCTGGAACGACGACGATCGCTTCCTCAAGAGCTATTTCAGCCACTTCAAGGAGCTGCTGTACAGCTCGCTGGACTGGGCGATCCGCGACGAGGACGGCTACACCTTCATCCTTGGCCGCACCGATGACGTGATCAACGTGGCCGGGCACCGGCTGGGCACGCGCGAGATCGAGGAGGCCATCTCCGGGCATCCACGGGTGGCCGAGGCGGCGGTGATCGGCGTGCACGATGAGCTCAAGGGCCAGGTGCCCTTGGTGTTCGTCACCCTGAAGCAGGCCGCCACGGCCGAGGAGGTCGAGGGGCTGGCCGCGGAGATGGTGCAACGGGTGACCGGCTCGCTGGGAGCGGTGGCCCGTCCGGCCCACGTGCATATCGTCAACGCGCTTCCCAAGACGCGTTCGGGTAAGCTGCTGAGGCGTTCGTTGCAGGCATTGGCGGAACGGCGCGACCCGGGGGACCTGTCGACACTCGACGACCCGGGCGCTCTGGAGGAAATCCGCCGCGCGCTGGGGACCTAGCGCAGCCGGGCCGGTGGGCCGCAAGGGCGGCGATCGCAAGGGGGCGGTACGTGTACAGGTAAGCGGATCCGGGGCGGGGGCCCCGGGTCAATGGCGCGTGCCGTGTTTGCGATGCACAACCGAGGAGGGGGAATGGCATTGATCCATGCCAAGACGGCCGCTGGCCGCCAGGAAATCGAGGACCGTGGCCTGCGCCTGGCCGCAGGGTTGCGGTCGGTACTGCTGCTGGTGGACGGGCAGCGTGACGGCAACGAACTGCGGCAGATGGCGCTGGGGCTGCGTGCGCCGGATGACGTGCTTGAACAACTCTCGGCGCTGGGGCTGATCGAAGTGGTCGGTGGCAGCGTCGATCGGGCACCGGCGGCGCCGGTGGCTCCGCTGACCAGCCATCTGGGCGACGATCCGCTGCGCTACCAGCAGTTGCGTGACTGGATGTCCGAAACGGTACGCAAGCACCTGGGCCTGAAGGGCTACATGATCCAGCTCAGGATCGACCGTTGCCGCGATGCACCGGGGCTGGAACAGCTGTGGCCGGACGTGGCCGGTGCGCTGGGCAAGGCCAAGAGCCCGGCATTCGCCAGCCGTTGGCTGGAAGAGACGCGCGCCAAGGTACTGGCCTGACCGCCGCGCGGCCGGACGGCCGCGCCGCATGCCGGCGATCCACCGCACGGGCACTATCATGGCCGCTCGTACCCAGTGGAGCAGCAGGCATGGACCAGCAGGACAACGGCGGGATCAGCACCGCGGGATGGGATGCCATCAACGCCGCGTTGGCGGCGCTGTACCCGGGGCAGGAGCCGAAGCACTACGGCACCGTGGTGTCGCATACGCTCGGTGGCAATGATCCGCTGGATGGGATCAGCATCTACTGGAACGATGCGCCGCAGCCGCACTGGCATTACGTCACCTACGGGTTCTCCGAGCTGTACGACAAGCAGAGCGAGGACCTGGAGGAAAGCGGCTTCGGCTTCGAGCTGACCTTCCGGCTGGCCGCCGAACCTGGCGAACACCGTGAAGGCACCCCGCCGAGCTGGCCGATGAACCTGCTGCAGAACCTCGCGCGCTATGTGTTCAGCAGTGGCAATGTGTTCGAAGCCGGGCACCACCTCGATGCCAATGGCCCGATCGCGCTGGACAGCCCGACCCAACTGCGCCACCTGGCATTCGTGAACGACCCGCAGCTGCCGCCGATTCCCAGCGCCAACGGCCGGCTCGCGTTCCTGCAGCTGGTCGGCCTGACCGACGAGGAGATGGCGGCGGTCAAGCGTTGGTCCACGCAGGGCGTGCTGGACGTGTTCCTGCCGGCGATGCCGCTGTGGATCACCGAGCTGGCACGGCCCTCGCTGCTGGAGGATCCGGCGGTGGCGGCGCAACTGGAGGCGGGCAGCCAGCGGGAAGGCTCCAGCACCGGCATGTTGTTCGTGGAGATGCTGGACTGGTCGGTCGAAGGGCCACTGACCACGCTGGTGCTGGGTGCCGGCCAGGTCGCCAGCGTGCTGGAACTGCTGCCGTTGCGCCTGCATCACGACAAACCGTTGCTGATCCTGGCCAATGACCGCCAGTGGCGTTTCGAGCCGGGTGTCGCCGACGATGTCCAGAGCGACGCCGACAGCGTGCGCTGCGTGCTGTCCGATGCCAGCCTGGCGGCGATGCTGGCCAGTGTGCGGCCCGAGCGCGGTCTCTACCCGCTGCCGGGCGGACGCTTGCAGGTGGAGGTACGGCCGACGCTGCTGCGCGACGGGCAGGGTGAGGTGATCCGCGAGATTGGTTGAGGCATGGCCGCCGGTGATGGACGGCGATCAGTTGCCGGACGGGCGCGGGTGCCTTCCGGCGACGGGCAGCGAGAACTCGAAGCGCGCGCCTTCGTCGCTGTCGGCGAGCGTGATCTGGCGGTGGTGCAGCTGAAGGATGCGGTGCACGATCAACAGGCCCAGCCCGCCGCTGTCCGGGCGCTGGCTGCCCAGTGCCGGCGGCGTGCTGAACAACTGCGCGCGCCGCTCCGGGGCAATGCCCGGGCCGGTATCGGAGACGCTGACCCGTACCTCGCCGGCAACGGCCTGCAGGGTCACCTGCACGTGCCCGCCTTCCGGCGTGTGGCGGATGGCGTTGTCGAGCAGGTTGGTCAGCACGCGCTCGATCAGTCCCAGGTCGGCCTCCACGGCGGGCAGCCCGGCCGGGATCCCGGCGCGCAGCGATTGCCGGCGCGCCTGCGCGGCCAGTTCGAATTTCTGGAACACGTCCTGGACCAGGTCCGGCAGCGAGAACGCCTGCAGGTCCAACACCACGCCGCCGTGCTCCAGCCGCGCCAGTTCGAACAGTGCCTGCGCCAGCCGGCCGACCTTGTTGCTCTGTGACAGGGCGATGGCGAGGTAGCGCTGGCGTTCCTCGGGGCTGAGCGTGGCGTCCTTGAGCGCCAGCGTTTCCAGATAGCCATGCAGCGAGGACAGCGGCGTGCGCAGGTCGTGCGAGATGTTTGCGACCAGCTCGCGTCGTTGCAGGTCCTGCTGGCGCAGTTGCTGCCATTGCTCGCCGATGCGCTGGGCCATGTGGGTGAAGCTGTGCTGCAGGATGGTGAGTTCATCGCGCTCGCCCGGCCGCGGGGCGCGCGGTGCGGGCAGCCTGGCCGGTGCGCCGGCTTCCATGTCGAAGGCCTGGATGTCATCGGTGAGCTGGCGCAGCGGCCGCGTCACCCAGCGGAAGGCGACCACGCCGGCGAGCAGGCCGACCCCCGCGACGATGGCCAGCGACCACAACGTGGTGCGCAGGCTGGTGCTGGCGGCGACGTTCGCGGCCAATGCCTCGTGTTGTTCGCCGACCAGCACCACGTAGATGTAGCCGACCTGGCGGCCCTGCACGACCAGCGGCGCGGCGTTGAACACCTTGCGCCCGCCGAGGCTGCGCGGGTCGTCGCCGAGGATCGGCAAGGCCGCGCCAGCCAGCAGCGCCTGCACCGGGGCCAGGTCGACGCGGTCGCGCTTGAGGTGCCCATCCGGCGCGTCGTGGCCGAGGATGCGGCCCTGGTCGTCGAGCAGGTAGACCTCGACGCTGGGGTTGACCGCCATCAGCTTGCCGAACAGCGCGCGGACCTCGCCTTCGCGCATGCCGCCGGCATCCATCAATTCGCCACGGCGCGCGATGTGCTCGGCCAGGCCGCGCGACAGGCGCTGCACGGTTTCCTGCTCGTGCATGCGCGTGCTGCGCATCTGTATCCACGCCAACGCGCCGCAGCACACCAGCAGCAATGCGCAGAACACCACCGACAGGCGCTGGGAGAGGGTGAGCCGGTTCATGCCGTGCTCCCGTCGTCGCTGGCCAGCTTGTAGCCGCGCCCCCACACGGTGAGGATGCGCCGCGGTTCGGCCGGGTCGCGTTCGATCTTGTTGCGCAGGCGGTTGATGTGTGTGTTGACGGTGTGTTCGTAGCCATCGTGGCGATGGCCCCAGACCTGGTTGAGCAGGTCCATGCGCGAGTACACCTGGTCCGGATGACGGGCGAAGAAGTACAGCAGGTCGAACTCGCGCGGGGTGAGGTCCAGCGGGGTGCCGTCCACCTGCGCGGTGCGTGCCACCGGGTCGATGCGGACGCCGGCGGTCTCGATCTCGCCGGCATCGATGCGGGCGTTCTGTGCCATGGCTTCGACACGGCGCAGCAGCGCCTTGACCCGTGCCACCAGTTCCAGCATCGAGAACGGCTTGGCCAGGTAATCGTCGGCGCCCAGTTCCAGGCCAAGGATGCGGTGCACCTCGCTGGCACGCGCGCTGGTGATGATGATCGGCGTGTAGCGCGTCATCGCACGCGCACGCCGGCAGATCTCCAGCCCGTCCACGCCGGGCAGCATCAGGTCCAGCACCAGCGCGCTCCATTGCTGGTCCTCGAGCAGGCGCAGGCCTTCGTCACCGGTGGCGGCGTGGGTGACGTCATAGCCTTCGTCGCGCAGGTGCATGCGCAGCAGGTTGGCGATGTGGGCATCGTCCTCGACGATCAGGACACGTTTTGCACTGCTCATCGGCAGGTCGGAGCCAGCGGGGAGATGTCGCCATTGTCGATGGATAGCGGCGGCGATGTGTCACGGAAAATTTAACTCTGCGTGAGGATTCGTTGACCGTCGCGGGCACAGCATGGGCACATCATCCCTGCCAGGAGATTGGCCATGTCCCTCACCCGTCGCAGATTGCTGGGCATCGGTGGCAGCCTGGCCGCGGCCAGCCTGTTCGGCCTCAGTGGCTGCGGCCGTGCCGCGCCGGCGACCGCCGCCACCGGGCACCGCTTCGAGGTCATGCACAGCGACGCGCAATGGCGGCAGCTGCTGACGCCGGGGCAGTACGCGGTGTTGCGCGGACAGGGCACCGAGCGGCCGTTCAGCAGCCCGCTCAACGACGAGCATCGGCGCGGCACGTTTGCCTGCGCCGGTTGCGCGCTGCCGCTGTTTTCCTCGGCCACCAAGTTCGACAGCGGCACCGGCTGGCCCAGTTTCTGGGCACCGCTGCACGGCGCGGTGGAACAGGCGCGCGACACCGGCTTCGGCATGGTGCGTGCGGCCGTGCACTGCCACCGGTGCGGCGGCCATCTCGGCCATGTCTTCAACGACGGCCCGCGCCCGACCGGCCTGCGCTACTGCATGAACGGCGTGGCCCTGCAGTTCATGGCGGCCTGAGCGCCGTCCACGTTCCCCGACAAGGATCCCTCCATGCTCCTGTTCGTGCTTGCT
Organism: Stenotrophomonas sp. Steno-C18; assembly: GCF_056393195.1. NCBI lineage: Bacteria > Pseudomonadati > Pseudomonadota > Gammaproteobacteria > Lysobacterales > Lysobacteraceae > Stenotrophomonas > Stenotrophomonas sp. Steno-C18. The sequence goes on from NZ_JBWJOX010000006.1 coordinate 31,423, forward strand.
TACCTGGGTGGCGTGCTCACCCTGCTCAGCCCCTGCATCCTGCCGGTGCTGCCGTTCGTGTTCGCCCGGGCCGACCGGCCGTTCCTGCGCAGCGGCCTGCCGTTGCTGCTGGGGATGGCGTTGATGTTCGCGGTGGTGGCGAGCCTGGCGGCGGTCGGCAGCCATTGGGTGGTGCAGGCCAACCAGGTCGGGCGCTGGATCGCGCTGGTGGTGATGGCGCTGTTCGCGCTGGCGTTGTTGTGGCCGGCCCTGGCCGACCGCCTGTTGTCGCCGCTGCAGCGGCTGGGCGCGCGGCTGGGCACGGTGGCTGACAGTGCCGCCGATGCCGGCCGGGGCGGGGTGATGACCTCGCTGCTGCTGGGCGTGGCCACCGGCCTGTTGTGGGCGCCTTGTGCCGGGCCGATCCTCGGCCTGATCCTGACCGGTGCGGCGTTGCAGGGCGCCAATGCCGGCACCTCCGGGCTGTTGCTGGCCTATGCGCTGGGCGCGGCCACTGCGCTGGGATTGGCGGTGTGGGTCGGCGGGCGCGTGTTCGCGGCGTTGAAGCGGCGGCTGGGGACCAGCGAGTGGATCCGGCGGGGCCTGGGCGCGGCGGCATTGCTGGCGGTGGTTGCGATCGCGATGGGCTGGGACACCGGGCTGCTGACCCGTGCCTCCACGCCCAGTACCACCCGGCTGGAGCAGGGCCTGCTGGACCGCTGGCACACGCCTGCCCGCGGGGCTGGGCCGGCGATGATGATGATGGCCGCTGACCCCGGCGCGGGTGCGGCTTTGCCGGTCGAGGGCGCATTGCCTTCGCTGGCCGGTGCAACGGCCTGGCTCAACGGCCCGCCGCTGGAGGCAGCAACGCTGCGCGGCAAGGTGGTGCTGGTCGATTTCTGGACCTATTCCTGCATCAACTGCCTGCGCACCTTGCCATACGTGCGGCAGTGGGCCGGGCGCTACCGCGACCACGGGTTGGTGGTGATCGGCGTGCATGCACCGGAGTTCGCCTTCGAACGTGACCGCGACAACGTGGAGCGTGCGGTGAAGGAACTGGGCATCACCTATCCGGTGGCCATTGACAACGACTACGCGATCTGGCGCGGCTTCGACAACCACTACTGGCCGGCGCACTACTTCATCGATGCGCAGGGGCGCATCCGTGCCCACCACTTCGGTGAGGGCGACTACGCCAACTCCGAGCAGATCATCCGCCAGCTGCTGCGCGAGGCGGGCAACCCGCTGCCCGGCGAGGCGCCGACCATGATGGGCGGCGCACAGGAAGGCGTGGCATTGCAGGCGGACATGGACAACCTGCTCTCGCCGGAAACCTACATTGGCCATGCGCGCGCCGAGCACTTTGCCTCGCCGGGCGGGCAGAAGCCCGGCCAGGTGGCTGACTACCGGGCGCCGACGTCGCTGCAGCTCAACCAGTGGGCGCTCGCCGGCCGCTGGAAAGTGGAGGGCGAAGACGCGCAGCTGCAGCAGCGCGGCGGTCGCATCGTGTTCCGCTTCCATGCCCGTGACCTGCATCTGGTGCTGGCGCCCCGCGACCCGGCCCATCCGGTGCGCTTCCGCGTGCGCATCGATGGCAAGGCACCCGGTGCCGACGCCGGCGGCGACGTATCGGCCAGCGGTGAGGGCCGTGTCGACGAGAACCGCCTGTACCAATTGATCCGCCAACACGGCGATGTCCAGGAACGCAGCTTCGAGATCGAGTTCCTGGATCCGGACGTGCGTGCCTATGCCTTCACCTTTGGTTGAACCGGGAGCAGACGATGAAGATCGCAACGGAAAAATGGGTGGCCGGCGGCATCGCGATGGCCGTTGCCGGCCTGCTGATGGCGATGGTGCTGGGCATGGGCCGGCCGGTGCAGGCGGCGCCGGCCAAGGTCCCGGTGCCGGCCGCCGCCGGCGCGGCGGACCTGCGCCAGCCTGGCATGCGGCACGCCCGGGTGGTGTTTGCCGGTGGCTGCTTCTGGGGCGTGCAGGGCGTGTTCCAGCACGTGAAGGGCGTGCAGAGCGCGGTGTCCGGTTACATCGGTGGCAGCGCTGCCGACGCCCACTATGCGCGGGTCAGCAGCGGAACCACCGGTCATGCCGAAGCGGTGCAGGTCACCTACGACCCGGCCCAGGTCAGTTACGCGCAGCTGATGCAGGTGTTCTTCTCGGTGGTGCACGACCCGACCCAGTTGAACCGGCAGGGGCCGGACCATGGCAGCCAGTACCGTTCGGCGATCTATGCCGACGATGCGGGCATGCGTGCGGCGAGCCTGGCCTACATCGCGCAGCTGCAGCGCAGTGGCGTGTTCCCCGCGCCATTGGCCACCCGCGTGGACGGAGGCAAGGCGTTCTACGTGGCCGAGGGCTATCACCAGAACTACCTCGCACTGCATCCGGATGCGCTGTACGTGCGCATCAACGACCTGCCGAAGGTGGAGGCGCTCAGGCAGCAGTACCCGGCCCTTTACCGGCAGACGCCGCAGCTGATGATGACGGTGTCGGTGCGCTGAGCCGGCGCGGGCGCCGAAAACGCAACGGGCCGCCGGCAACTGTACCGGCGGCCCGTGATGTGCGCGGTGGCGCGGGGCTCAGCTCAGGCCTTCGGCCTGCATCGCGGCCTGCACCGCGGCGTCGGCGCGCAGGCGCTGCTCATAGCGGTCCAGTGCGTCCAGGCCGCTCAGGTCGACCTTGGTGCCACGGGCCCAGCGCAGGGTCACGAAGGCATAGGCATCGGCGATCGACGGGCGCGGCGTGCCGCCCAGCCAGTCGACCTGTGCCACGCGGTCGTTGATGCGCTGGAAGTAGCCGCGCAGCTTCTCGCGCGCGTTCTGCTGGGTCAGCGCGATGGCCGCCTCGTCGCCCAGGTACTTGGTCGAACCGAAGATCGGATGGAAGGCCGGATGAACGTCGGCGTTGACGAAGGACAGCCAACGGTCCACTTCGGCACGGGTGCGCAGGTCGCTGCCACCATCGAGCGCGGCCTGAGGGGCCTTGCCGCTGATGTAGTGCAGGATGGCGGCATTCTGGGTCAGCACCCAGCCGTCGTCCTCGAGCACCGGCACCGCACCGGCCGGGTTCCTGGCCAGGAACTCCGGCGACTTCATGGTGGCGTAGTCGACAACCTCCGCCTCGAACGGCAGGCCGGACCAGATCAGGGTGATGTGGTCGGCCAGCGAGCAGGCGCCTGGCTTGGTGTAGAGCTTCATGCGGGTCCTGGAGGAAAGGAATGGACCCGCATTATCGCCACAACCGGGGAATGACCGGTGATGGCGCGGTGGCACGCACTGTCCGGGCGCTGGGACGCGGGCTCAGGACGAACGCGGCTTGAGCGACTGCACCTTATAAAAGGTGTGCCCGCCGATGGTGGCCACCTGGTAGGCGTTGCGCCAGCTCGGGCTGGCGATGGCGTGGGCGGCGAAGTGGCTGGCGCCCGGCACGATCTCCTTGCGCTCCCCGGCCGGCAGCGCCCAGTTGCGCTCGGCGGCGAAGGCCACGTCGACGGCTTCGGCCCAGGCGTCGTCATTGCGCAGTTGGGTACCCGGTGCCACCAGGGTAGGGGCGAACTGCTTGCGTGCCGTCACCACCTGGCACATCGAGTCCCCCCACAGGCCACTGTCGAGGCGGCGTAGGGCGACTTCGGCGACGGCCTGTTGGCCGCGCAGGGTCTGGTCGCGGGCTTCCAGGTAAACGGTGGTGCTCAGGCACAACGAGTCGGCTGCCGGCTGCGGCAACATCTGCGACAGCCAGAGAATCCAGGCCAGTTTCATAAATCTCCTTGCTCCGTGTGGGCCACGGCCGCCGGGTTCCGGATATCGGATGGAACCAGGGACAACCGCGACTTGGCGTTATGGGGAGGCGGCCGTGGCATCGGGGCCGCCCCGTGGGCGGCCCTCGATCAGATCGGGGAGGGCCGCGCCTTGCTCACCGGAACTGGTGGGTGAGCGAGAAGTGCGCGCAAGGTAGGGGGGCGATCCCAAACTTTTCCTGAATGCGGATTCTTGACATTCAGGTTTGTTGCAGGGGCCGGAACCGGCCGGCGGGACCGTTTTCGACCCCGCCGCCCGGGCTACGACTGTGCTTTTCATCACGGAAAAGACGGCAGTGCGTGCCGCGCAGGCCGGTGACGCGGCGCCGCCGGGCGGGTTGCCCGGCGTGCATGGGCCCTCAGAGTGCCGCGGCCAACCGGCTGCCCTGGTCGATGGCCCGCTTGGCGTCCAGTTCGGCGGCGACGTCGGCACCGCCAATGATGTGGACGCTGCGGCCCTGCGCCTGCAGCTCGGCGGCCAGGCCGCGCTGCGGCTCCTGGCCGGCGCAGATCACCACGGTGCCCACGTCCAGCAACTGCTCCTGGCCATCCACGCGGATGCGCAGGCCGTGGTCGTCCACGCCCAGGTACTCGACCCCGCCCAGCATCTGCACACCCTTGGCCTTGAGCGTGGCGCGGTGGATCCAGCCGGTGGTCTTGCCCAGACGCGCGCCGGGCTTGCCCGGGCTGCGCTGCAGCAGCCAGACCTTGCGGGCCGGCGCTTCGGGCTGCGGGCGGGTGAGCGCGCCCCGGTTGTTGAAGCTCGGGTCCACGCCCCATTCGGCCATCCAGCGTGCCGGGTCCAGCGCCGGCGAAGGGCCTTCGTGGACCAGGAACTCGCCGACGTCGAAGCCGATGCCGCCGGCGCCGATGATCGCCACCTTGTCGGCGGCGTGGACCCGGCCCAGCAGCACGTCCAGGTAGCTCACCACCATCGGGTGGTCGGCACCGGGGAAGTCCACCCGGCGCGGCAGGATGCCGGTGGCGACCACGACCTCGTCGAAGCCGGCCAGCGTGGCGGCGTCGGCGCGGGTGTCCAGGCGCACGTCCACGCCGGTGTCGGCCAGGCGATGGCGGAAGTAGCGCAGGGTCTCGTGGAACTCTTCCTTGCCCGGGATGCGCTTGGCGACATTGAACTGCCCGCCGATCTCGCCGGCGGCATCGAACAGGGTGACCTGGTGGCCACGCTCGGCCGCGACCGTGGCGCAGGCCAGGCCGGCCGGGCCGGCGCCGACCACCGCTACCCGCTTGGGCGCAGGGGTCGGGCGGTAGACGAGTTCAGTCTCGTGCGCGGCGCGCGGGTTGACCAGGCAGGTAGCGCGTTTGTTGACGAAGATGTGGTCCAGGCAGGCCTGGTTGCAGGCGATGCAGGTATTGATGGTCTCCGGTTTCCCGGCGCGGGCCTTGGCCGGCCAGTGCGGGTCGGCCAGCAACGGGCGTGCCAGCGAGACCATGTCGGCGTGGCCATCGGCCAGCACCCGTTCGGCCACGTCCGGCATGTTGATGCGGTTGACCGCCACCACCGGCACGTTGACGTGCGGCCGCAGCTTGGCGGTCACGCCGGTGAACGCCGCGCGCGGCACCGAAGTGGCGATGGTCGGGACCCGCGCCTCGTGCCAGCCGATGCCGGAGTTGATGATCGTGGCCCCGGCCGCTTCGATGGCCTTGGCCTGCAGCAGGATCTCTTCCCAGTTGCTGCCGTCCTCGACCAGGTCCAGCAGCGATAACCGGTAGATGATGATGAAGTCCGGGCCGCAGGCCTCGCGGATGCGGCGCACGATCTCCACGGCAAAGCGCATGCGCTTGCTGGCGTCGCCGCCCCAGGCATCGCTGCGCTTGTTGGTGCGCGGGGCGATGAACTCGTTGATCAGGTAGCCCTCCGAGCCCATCACCTCCACGCCGTCGTAGCCGGCCTCGCGGGCCAACCGGGCGGCGCGGGCGTAGCTGGCGATCTGGCGGTCCACGCCCCAACTGCTCAGCGCGCGCGGGGTGAACGGGTTGATCGGTGCCTTCAGCTTCGAGGGGGCTACCTGCAACGGATGGTAGGCGTAGCGGCCGGCATGCAGCAGCTGCAGGCAGATCTTGGCGCCGTGCGCGTGGACCGCCGCGGTGACCGGGCGGTGCCGACCCACTTCCCAGGGCCAGGACAGCTTGCTGCCGAACGGCGCCAGCCAGCCGGCGATGTTCGGTGAAAAGCCGCCGGTGACCAGCAGCGCCGCACCGCCGGCCGCGCGCTCGCCGAAATAGGCGGCCAGCTTGGGGAAGTCGCGGCTGTGGTCCTCCAGGCCGGTATGCATCGAGCCCATCAGGATGCGGTTGCGGAGCTGGGTGAAGCCCAGGTCCAGCGGTGCGAACAGGTGCGGATAGGCGGTGTCGGTGGCTGGCGTCATTTTGGATACGCTTGCGTACGGAATGCCCCCATTCTGAGGGGCAAGGCCGCCTTTTCTCAATCCTCGCCCTGGCACCCCGCCGGAACCGCCGGCGGGGAAGGTGCCCTGCCTAGCAAATGGTTGTTGCCAACGGATTACAATCCGTGCCGGCCGGCCGGGTTCCAGCGCTGGCAGGACAGGGGCGTCACTATTTTGAATACACAGATTTCTTCGCCAGCAGGGGCGAGGTTGTTCCCGCGCTTGTGGCTGCTGGTGGCAGGGATTGCCATGTTCGGTGCGGTGGCGCGGGTCTCGATGTGGCTGGCCTATGCCGGCGCGGGCCGGGGCAGCGAGTTGCTGTGGCCGGTGCTGTGGCAGGGCATGCGCTATGACCTGGTGGCCGGCGCGGTGTCCGCGCTGCTGGTGGCCCTGCTGGCCGCACCGCTGTGGTTGTCGGGCCGGCGCGAGCAGGCGGTGCGCTGCGCGCAATGGCTGCTGGTCGCGATCCTGCTGCTGTTCGCGCTGCTGTCCATCTGCGAGCACTTCTACTACGCCTTCTACAAGACGCGGTTCGACCCGATCGTCTTCGGCATGTTCGAGGACGATACCGGGGCGATCCTGCAGACCGTCTGGGACGACTACCCGGTCGTCCCCGGCGTGCTGGCCCTGCTGGTTGCCGGCCTCGCGCTGGGCTGGCTGGTGCCGCGGCTGGGGCAATGGCTGGGCCTGCGCTGGCCGGCCGGGTCCGGTGGCTGGGGCAAGGCCGCCGTGCTGGTCGTGCAGTGCGTGCTGTTGCTGCTGCTGGCGCGCGGTTCGGTGGGGACCTTCCCGCTGGTGCGTCGTGACGTCACCGTCTCGGCCGACCCGTTCGTCAATGCGCTGGTGCTCAACGCGCCGCTGACGCTCTACCGCGCCGCCCGCGTGCGCGCCAAGGAAACCGACGTCGGCACCGACCCGCTGGTCGGCGTGCACCGGCTCGGGTTCACCAGCCTGCAGGAAGCGGCCCACGCCGCGGGCCTGCCTTCCGGTGAACCGGGCCATGTACGGGCCGCGCTGTTCCCGACCGCACCCGGTACGCCGCGCACGCTGTCCAGCTCGCCGCACGTGGTGGTCGGGTTGCTGGAGTCGTTCGGCCAGGACCTGTTGTACAGCGACGGCCCCGGCAACGACATGCTGGGACGCCTGCGTGGCGAGCTCGCCCATGGCTACCGTTTCGACAACTTCATCGCCGGCCAGAACGGCACTCACCCGGAACTGGAGAACCTGCTGCTCGGGTCGCCGATCACGCCGCTGACCGTCGGCCGCAACGCACGCATCACCTTCGACAGTTCCGCCGCGTTGCCGTTCAAGCGCGCCGGCTACCGCACCGCCTTCGTCTACGGCGGTGGCAGCGACTGGCGCGAGATCGGCACCACCTTCACCCGCCAGGGCTTCGACCGCGTCTACGACGCGCGTGACATCCGCCAGCAGTTCCCCAAGGCCGATGGCACCGAGTGGGGCCTGTATGACGCCTGGCTGTTCCGTTTCGCCCAGGCGCTGCTAGCCAAGGCCGATGCCGATGGCGAGCGGTTGTTCCTGGTGGTGCTGACCACCAGCAACCACCCGCCGTTCCAGCTGGACACCGCGCACCGCACGCTGCCGCAGGATCCGGCGGCACTGGGTCCGCGCGCGCTGCCCGACACCGCCGAGCTGCGGCGCATGCTGACCACCTACCAGTACCAGGCCGACGAGTTCGGCGCGTTCCTGCAGACGTTGCGGGAAAGCCCGCTCGGCGAGCGCACCATCATCGCCGCGGCCGGCGACCACAACCTGCGGACCCACTACCGCTACGACCTGCCGGCCGAGCAGGTCGACGTGGACCGCGTGTTCGCCTGGCTGCGGGTGCCGCAGGCCTTCGCTCCCGCGGGCAGCGTGCCCGATACCCGCGCCTTCGCCGGGCATGCCGACCTGATCCCGACGGTGGTGTCGCTGGCGTTGCCGGGGCAGTCGTACTTCGCCACCGGTCGCAACCTGTGGGGGGCCGCCGGGGACGGCGGCGATGCACTGGCCCAGTTCGATCGCCTGTACACCCCGCAGGGCGTGCTGTGGCCGCTCGCCACCCCCCAGTTGCATGCGTGGAAGGACGCCCGTCACCTGGCCGTCGAAGGCGTCGCACCGGACGCGGCGATCGCGGCCCGCGCACGCCGCGTCGCCGCGGGGGTGGCATTGCGCGATTGGTACATCCGCGACCAGGTGCTGCAGAAGCGGCGCTGAGGTCCGGTGTGTTGCCTTGGGCAATGCCGCGCGAACGGGCTCAGGCCCGGCGGCCGTCCGCGGCAGGGGACAGCGCGCGCTGGCGATCGAACAGCGGCAGGGTCAGCCCGCACAGGGGGCCGATGAACACGGCGAAGGCCAGCGTGCCCCAGCCGACGTTGCCGCCCAGCCACCACCCCAGCAGCAGCGCGCTGGCTTCGATCAGGGTGCGCACTTTCCAGATCGGCCAGCCGGTACGTGCATGCAACCCGGTCATCAGGCCGTCGCGCGGGCCCGGACCGAATCGGGCGCCGATGTAGAGGCCGGTGGCCAGCGCCATCAGCAGCAGGCCGGCGGCGAACAGCAGGACCTGCCAGACCAGGCCACTGGCCGGCGGCAGCAGGTTCAGGCCGAGCTGCGCGCTGGGGCCGATCAGCAGCACGTTGAGTACCGTGCCCAGCCCGGGGCGTTGGCGCAGCGGCAGCCACATCAGCAGCACTGCCACGCCGATCAGGTTGGTGACCCAGCCGAACGACAGCCCGCTGCGCAGGGAAACGCCCTGGCTGAGCACGTCCCACGGGGCGATGCCGATGCTGGCACGGATCATCAGCGCCGAGGCGATGCCGAACAGGAACAGCCCGAGCAGCAGTTGCAGCAGGCGGGGAAAGAACAGGCGGGGCATGGATGTCGACCAGTGGCGGGCCGCCGCGCGTGCGACGGTCCTGCAGGAGGGGAGGCGGCATCGTCCGGCGACGCCGCCTGGCAGGCTGCAACGCGGCGGCGTCAGTCCCAGCCTTCCAGCGCCAGTTTGCCGATGGTGCGGCCGGACTCGAGCTGCTGGTGCGCCTGGCGCAGGTTCCGGGCGTTGATGCTGCCGAGCCGCCCGGTCAGCGTGGTGCGCAGTTCGCCGGCATCGATCAGGCTGGCAGCGCGGGTCAGGATGCGGTGCTGCTCGATCATGTCGGCGGTGCGGAAGCGGGCACGGGCGAACATCATTTCCCAGTGGATGCCGATGCACTTGGCCTTGTAGGGGTCGCCGATGCGCAGCGCGCCGGACGGCTCGACGATCAGGCCGACATGACCCTGCGGCGCCAGCAGCTCGCCGAGCTGCTGCCAGTACAGGTCGGTGTCGGCCAGGTTCAGTGCCGCGTCCACCTGGGTGATGCCCAGTGCCTGCAGTTGCGGGGCCAGCGGCTGGCGATGGTCGATGACGTGTTCGGCCCCCATCAGCCGGCACCACTGCACGCTGGCCTCGCGCGAGGCGGTCGCCACCACGGTGAAACCGGCATGCCGGCCCAGCTGGATCGCGATCGAGCCGACGCCGCCGGCGCCGGCGATCACCAGCAGGGTCCTGCCGGCATTGCGGCGGCCATCCAGCTGGAACGGCATGCGCTGGAACAGCAGCTCCCAGGCGGTCAGGGTGGTCAGCGGCAGCGCGGCGGCTTCGGCGAAGTCCAGCGTGGTGGGCTTGCGCCCGACCAGGCGTTCGTCGACCAGCTGCAGCTGCGCGTCGCAGCCGGGGCGGGTCACGTCACCGGCGTAGTACACCTCGTCGCCGACCTCGAACGCGGTGACCTCCGGGCCGACCGCCACCACCGTGCCGGCGGCGTCGAAGCCCAGGATGCGGGCCGGGCTTTCCTCACCGGCCTTGGGGGCGCGCAGCTTGGTGTCCACCGGATTGACCGATACCGCCTGTACCTGGACCAGGATGTCCTGTCCCTGCGGGCTGGCAGGTGGGTCCACGGACAGGTCCTGCAGCGAATCGGGATCTTCGATGGGCAGGTAACGGGTCAGGCCGATCGCTTTCATGCGGGAAAGTTCCGTTGCAGGGGGGATCGCCGGATCATACTCAGCAAACGGTTCAGCTGGCGGTAACTGCGACGGCATCCCAGTATTTTCACGGGCTTAACGGACGAAATTGACCGCATTGCAGCAAAAAGCCGGGAAACCCTGCTGTGTCAGGCTCTTGCACGGGTTGATGAAGCTGTATACGGTGCGCTCAGCCGGACACGTAGAGGTCTGGTGGTCGCGCAATTTGTTATATGACCGTTAACATCGCCTTCACGGCCCAGCGCATAATGTGCACCGCGATGGCGTGCGGAAACGGCCGTCTCTGAACGCGACGAACGATATCGCTGTGCTGGACCATGCCTCTACCGGTTTCATACCCCCGAAACAAGGAGCTGTATTTCATGAACAAGAAGATCCTTACCGCCGCACTGCTCGGTGGTCTGGCTTTCGCCCAGGCCGCTTCGGCCCAGGAATTCGACGACCGCTGGTACCTGACCGGTTCGGCCGGCTTCAACTTCCAGGACGGCGATCGCGGCACCAACGATGCCCCGTTCGCCACGCTGGGCCTGGGTAAGTTCATCAGCCCGAACTGGTCGCTGGACGGTGAGCTGAACTACCAGAACCCGAACTTCGACAAGAACCAGGACCAGAACTGGTCGCAGTACGGCGTCTCGCTGGACCTGCGTCGCCACTTCATCCAGGAAGGCCGTGGCTGGAACCCGTACCTGCTGGCAGGCCTGGGCTACCAGAAGTCTGAAGAAGAGTACCTGACCCAGGCCGGCAACCTGCTGGACCGCAAGGACGGCAACCTGGCCGCCAAGGTCGGCGTCGGTCTGCAGACTACCTTCGAAAAGCGTGTTGCCGTTCGTGCCGAACTGGCCTACCGCGCTGACTTCGACGACAAGAGCATCGCTCCGTCGCTGGCTGGCGACGACCAGGATTGGTTCGGCGACGTGCTGGCTTCGGTCGGCGTCGTGATCCCGCTGGGCCCGGCCCCGGTTGCCGCTGTTGCTCCGGCACCGGCTCCGGTTGCTCCGAGCTGCGCTGACCTGGATGACGACGGTGACGGCGTCAACAACTGCGACGACAAGTGCCCGAACTCGCAGCCGGGTCAGACCATCGGTCCGGACGGTTGCCCGGTGCCGGTCTCCATCGACCTGAAGGGCGTGAACTTCGACTTCGACAAGGCCACCCTGCGTCCGGACGCTGTTGCGATCCTGAGCGAGGCTACCGAGATCCTGAAGCGTTACCCGGATCTGCGCGTTGAAGTTGCCGGTCACACCGACTCGAAGGGTACCGACGCTTACAACCAGAAGCTGTCCGAGCGCCGCGCCAAGGCCGTGTACGACTACCTGACCACCAACGGTGTGTCGGCTTCGCGTCTGCAGGGCCCGATCGGCTACGGCGAGAGCCGTCCGATTGCTCCGAACACCAATGCTGATGGTTCGGACAACCCGGAAGGTCGCGCCAAGAACCGCCGCACCGAGCTGAACGTCCAGAACTGATCGGACGCTTCACTTGATGCAATGCAAGGCCCGGCGAAAGCCGGGCCTTGTTTTTTTTGCGCCGGCACCATGCATGGCATGACGTGGATCGCAGTCAGCCGCAGACAGCTGCACGTAGCGGTTGAAAGCGGTGCGGGGGCTGCCTACACTCGCCGCGTTCTCTTCGCTAATGGAATTACTGATGCTGCGTATCGCCCTGGCTGGTCTCGTCGTGCTGGCCGCTGTGCCGGCCGCCCACGCAGCAGTGGATTGCTCGGCGCCGTCGATGCAGCCCGCTCCGCTGCCGGCCACGGTGATCGCCCCGGTTGCCTCGGAGCTGTACGTGCGACCGGGCCAGCTGGGCATGCCGTCCGGCGTGCTGAGTTCGGCCGGTGGCGAGGAGCAGTCGCTGGACCGCGTGCTGATGCGCCTGCGCGTGGAAAGCTGCAACAACGTCGCCAGCGCGATCCCGGCCCGCCCGGCGATCAATGCCAATGACCCGGCCGCCTACAAGCCGCAGACCGAGTTCGACAACACGCCGTGGCGCTTTGACATGAGCCAGAACGGCAAGCGCATGACCGCCGAGGAGTTCGATGCCTGGATGAAGGCGCGTGGCGTGCGCGTGGTCAAGGCGCGCCCGGCCCCGGATGCGGCCACCACCGCCGAGGCGGCACCGGCAGCGCAGCCGGCCACCGAAACCAAGTAAGGACGAAGGCGCCGTGCGCCGCTGCTGATGCGTCCGCGCAAGCCCACGTCTTCCCCGAACGCCCGCCCGGCCAAGCCAGGCGGGCGTTTGCATTCGGCCAAGGGCGCCGCGGCGACGCAGGTACGGCACGGACTGGCGCGGGTGCTGTCCAAGGCCGGGGTGTGCTCGCGCAGCGAAGCGGCCCGGCGCGTGCTGGAGGGGCGGGTGAGCGTGGATGGGCGCCTGGTGCGCGACCCGGAGTTCCCCGTGGTTGCCGGACGCCACGTGGTGCTGCTCGATGGCCAGCCGCTGGTGGCGGAAAGACGCCTCTACATCGCCCTGAACAAACCGCGTGGCCTGGTGACCACGGTGCAGGACGAGCAGGGCAGGCAGACGGTATACCAGTGCTTCGACGGGGCGGGCTTGCCGTGGTTGGCGCCGGTCGGGCGCTTGGACAAGGCCAGCGAAGGGCTGCTGTTCTTCAGCAATGACCCGGAGTGGGCCGCGCGCCAGACCGACCCGGCGACGGGGCCGTTGAAGACCTATCGCGTGCAGATCGACGGCGTGCCGGATGCGGCGCAGCTGGCACGCATGCACGAAGGGATCGACGATGCCGGTGAGCACCTTGCCGCGCATTCGGTGCGGGTGCTGCAGCAGGGCGGACGCAACGCCTGGCTGGAAGTGGTGCTCGACGAAGGCCGCAACCGGCATATCCGCCGGCTGCTCAAGGTGCTGGGCTTCGACGTGCTGCGGTTGATGCGGGTGGCGATCGGCCCGGTGCAACTGGGGACGCTGGGCAAGGGGCAGTGGCGGGAGCTGGATGCCGCGGAGCTGAATGCGCTGCGCGCACCTGGCGGCTGATTTATTCCATAGAATTCAGTGAAATAGCTGGATTTGTTGCAGTGATGGATTAGACTGGCCCTCAGTTTTCCAGAGGTGATGGTCATGCAAGCTCTTATCCGCGTATCCGGAGTGTCGGTGTTGATGGGTTCGTTGGCGGCGATGGTGGGTTGCGCGTCGTCGGGCAAGCCGGTGGCACAGGTCGAGGAAAAGCCGATCACGGTGACCGTGCAGGAACCGACCGCCGAGAAGGATGCCTTGGGCAATTACCGGTTCCTGATGCAGCAGGGCGAGAACAGGATGAGCGCCGACCAGTTCGACGCCTGGATGAAGGCAAACGGCATCCGCGTGGCCAAGGGCGCGCCAGCGGCGGACGCGGCGGCCAAGAACTGATGCAGGTGAGGGCCTGGTGTGACGGGCCAGGCCTGGCAGGCGATGCCCGGGCAAATCGGTAAGGCGCCAGCGGAACCCGGCGCCGCACCAGCAGAAAAAGAACAGGCGCCCTGGGGCGCCTGTTTTCGTTTGTCGCGGTGGGGCTGGATCAACCCTTGATCACGCCCAGTTCCTTGCCGATGCGGGTGAAGGCATCGATCGCGCGATCCAGGTGGGCGCGGCTGTGCGCGGCGCTGATCTGGGTGCGGATGCGGGCTTGCCCCTTGGGCACCACCGGGAAGAAGAAGCCGATCGCGTAGATGCCTTCTTCCAGCAGGCGCTGCGCGAACTTCTGCGCCAGCGGCGCGTCGTACAGCATCACCGGGCTGATCGGATGCACGCCCGGCTTCACGTCGAAACCGGCGGCGGTCATCCTTTCGCGGAAATACGCGGTGTTCTCGCGCAGAGTGGCACGCAGGTCGTCGGCGGCGGCCAGCATCTGGAAGGCCTTGATGCCGGCGGCCACCACGTGCGGCGGCAGCGAGTTGGAGAACAGGTACGGGCGCGAGCGCTGGCGCAGCAGTTCGACCACTTCGGCGCTGGCGCAGGTGAAGCCACCCAGTGCACCGCCCATGGCCTTGCCGAGGGTGCCGGTGATGATGTCGATCTTGTCGAGCACCCCCTTCACCTCGGCCGAGCCACGGCCGGTGTCGCCGAGGAAGCCGGTGGCGTGGCATTCGTCGATGTGCACCAGCGCGTTGTACTTCTTGGCCAGCGCGGTGATTTCGTCCAGCGGCGCGATGAAGCCGTCCATCGAGAACACGCCGTCGGTGGTGATCAGCTTGGTCTTGCAACCCGCAGCGTCGGCGGCCTGCAGCTGGGCTTCCAGGTCGGCCATGTCGCAGTTGGCGTAGCGGAAGCGCTTGGCCTTGCACAGGCGCACGCCGTCGATGATCGAGGCGTGGTTGAGCGCGTCGGAGATGATCGCGTCGTTCTCGCCCAGCAGCGGTTCGAACAGGCCGCCGTTGGCGTCGAAGCAGGCGGCGTAGAGGATTGTGTCGTCCTTGCCGAAGAACTCGGCGATCTGCTTCTCCAGCTGCTTGTGCAGGTCCTGGGTGCCGCAGATGAAGCGCACCGAGGCCATGCCGAAGCCGTGCGTGTCCAGCGCATCCTTGGCCGCCTGGATCAGGTCCGGGTGGTCGGCCAGGCCCAGGTAGTTGTTGGCGCAGAAGTTCAGCACGCTGCGGCCATCGTCCAGGGTGATTTCGGCCGACTGCGGGCTGGTGATGATGCGTTCGGACTTGAACAGCCCCTGCGCGCGGATGGTGTCCAGTTCCTCGGCGTAGTGCCGGGTGAGCGGGGAGGTGTTCGCGGTTGCGGTCATGGCAGGGTCTTGCGGCGGAAAGGAAGGCCGATTTTACCGGCACCGGGGTGAGCGCGGCGGGCGTCATGCGCGATGGCTATAAGCGCCGCGCCGTAAGTCATTTCTCCCCGGACGTGTGCGCCCGCAGCATCAGCAGCCTGCCCAATGCCCGCCAGGAGCCGTCGATGACCGCGCCACGCCCCCTGTTCACCCTGCCGACCAGGAAGCTGTTGTCCCTCAGCCTGGCCCTGGCGGTGTGTGGGGCCTGGTCATCGGCACAGGCGCAGCAGTTGACGGTCGAGCAGCTGCAGCAGCGTCTGGAACGTCTGGAGCGTCTGGCCGGGGTGTCCGACGGCACGCCGGCCGAAGGTGCCGGTCTGGCCGATCTGGACCAGCGCCTGCGCATCCTTGAACGTCGCCTGGAACTGCAGGAAGAGGAACGCGTGGCCGCAGCCAAGGCCGCGCCGAAGATCACCGTCGACCAGAAGGGGGCTTCGTTCAAGTCCGGCGATGGCAACTACGAACTGAAGCTGCGCGGCCTGCTGCAGGGCGATGCCCGCGTGTTCGTCGGTGACAGCCGCCAGAACGACACCTTCCTGCTGCGCACCGCACGACCGACCTTGGAAGGTTCGCTGGGCAAGCGGGTGGCTTATCGCTTCACCCCGGAGTTCGCCGGAGACAGCGCCACCATCGTGGATGCCTATGCGGATCTGCGGTTCGATCCGGCCTACACGTTGCGGGTGGGCAAGTTCACCTCGCCGATCGGTCTGGAACGCCTGCAGTCGTCGGCCGCGTTGGTGGACGTCGAGCGGGCGCTGGTCAGCGAGCTGGCGCCCAACCGTGACCTGGGCGTGCAGCTGCAGGGTGAGCTGGGCAAGGGCCGCTTCAGTTACGCGGTGGGCGTGTTCAACGGCACGGTCGATGGCCGTGATGCGGTGACCAGCAACCCGGACGATGATTTCGAGTATGCCGGCCGCGTGTTCTTCGAGCCGCTCAAGGGCACGGACAGCGCGTGGTCAGGACTGGGCTTCGGCCTGGGGGCCAGCGCCGGGCAGAAGCATGGCAGCGGCAACAACTTCCTGCCGCGCTACCGCTCGCCCGGCCAGGCGACGTTCTTCAACTACCGCAGCGCGGTGATCGCCGACGGCGACACGCTGCGCTGGTCGCCGCAGGGATGGTTCTACCGCAATGGCTTCGGCCTGCAGGCCGAGTACATCGCCTCGCGGCAGGAAGTGGCGCGGGATGCACGGCGCACGGCGTTGGAACACCGCGCCTGGCAGGCCACGGCCAGCTACGTGCTGAGCGGCGAGGACGCCAGCTACCGCGGAGTGACACCGTCGCGCCCGTTTGGCGTCAACGGCGGGCTGGGTGCGTTCGAGCTCACCGCGCGCTATGGCGAACTGGAGATCGACGAGGCGGCATTCCCGTTCTACGCCGATCCGGCAACCTCGGCCTCGCACATCCGCGCCTGGACGGTGGGGGCGAACTGGTACCTGACGCCGAACCTCAAGCTGGCCACCAACTACCTGCAGAGCCGCTTCGATGCCACTGCCGGCGCCGCACGGCTGCCGGATGAAAAAGCCGTTTTCTCGCGCCTGCAAGTTTCCTTCTGACGGAGAGCCTTCGTGAAGCATTCCTTCCTCCCCCGCATCGGCGTGGCCACGCTGGCCCTGCTGTTGACCATCGGAGCCGGCACCGCCGTCGCGCGTGACGTGCAGTTGCTCAACGTTTCCTACGACCCCACCCGCGAGCTGTACCGTGATTTCAACGCCGCTTTCGCCAAGCACTGGAAGGAAACCAAGGGCGACACCGTCAGCATCGAAACCTCGCATGGCGGTTCGGGCAAGCAGGCGCGCGCGGTGATCGATGGCATCGAGGCCGACGTGGTGACGCTGGCCCTGGCCTATGACGTCGATGCGATCGCCGACAAGGCCAAGCTGCTGCCGGCGAACTGGGAAAGCCGCCTGCCGGACAACAGCGCGCCGTACACCTCCACGATCGTGTTCCTGGTGCGCAAGGGCAATCCGAAGGGCATCCGCGATTGGCCGGACCTGCTGCGCAGCGGCGTGTCGGTGGTGACGCCGAACCCGAAGACCTCCGGCGGCGCGCGCTGGAACTACCTGGCCGCCTGGGCCTACGCCGACCATATCTTCAAGGGCGACCGCGACAAGGTGCTGAACTACATGCGCGCGTTGTTCCGCAACGTGCCGGTGCTCGATACCGGCGCGCGCGGCGCGACCACCACGTTCGTGCAGCGCGGCATCGGCGACGTGCTGCTGGCCTGGGAGAACGAGGCCTTCCTGGCGCAGGAAGAACTGGGCCCGGACAAGTTCGAGATCGTGGTGCCGCGCCAGTCGATCCTGGCCGAACCGTCGGTGGCGCTGGTGGACCGCAACGTCGACCGCCATGGCACCCGCGAGGTGGCGCAGGCCTACCTGCAGTACCTGTACTCGCCGGAAGGGCAGCGCATCGCCGCCCGTCATTACTACCGGCCGCGCAACCCGCAGTACGCCGCGCCGGCCGACATCGCGCGCTTCCCGCAGGTGCAGCTGGTCACCATCCGCCAGGCGTTCGGCTCCTGGGAACGGGCACAGGCCGAGCACTTCGCCGACGGTGGCCTGTTCGACCAGATCCAGGCGAGCAAGTAAGCGGTGGCCGCAAGCGCTGAAGCACTGCCGCCGCGCGTGCGGCGCCCACGCCGGGTCCTGCCCGGCTTTGGCCTTGGGATGGGCGTGACGCTGTTCTGGCTGGGCCTGATCGTGCTGATCCCGTTGGCCGGCGTGTTCCTCAAGGCCTCCGGACTGGGGTTGGCCGGGATCTGGCAGATATGGACCGAGCCGCGCGTGCTGGCCGCGCTGCGCCTGAGCTTCGGCACGGCCTTTGCCGCCGCTGCGTTCAACACGGTGATGGGGACATGGGTGGCGTGGGTGTTCGTGCGCTATTCGTTCCCGGGCCGGCGCGTGTTCGACGCGATGATCGACCTGCCTTTCGCATTGCCGACCGCGGTGGCCGGCATCGCCCTGACCGCGTTGTACGGCGGCCAGGGTTGGTTGGGCCAATGGCTGGAACCGCTGGGCCTGAAGATCGCCTACACGCCGCTGGGCATCGTCGTGGCGCTGGTGTTCGTCGGCCTGCCGTTCGTGGTGCGGATCGTGCAGCCGGTGCTGGCCGAGGCCGAGCGCGAGCTGGAAGAGGCGTCGGCGACCTTGGGCGCCTCGCGCCTGCAGACCATCACGCGGGTGGTGGTGCCGGCATTGTGGCCGGCGATGCTGACCGGCTTCGCGCTGGCCTTCGCACGCGGCGTGGGCGAGTACGGCTCGGTGATCTTCATCGCCGGCAACCTGCCCAACCGTACCGAGATCGCGCCGCTGCTGATCACCATCCGCCTGGAAGAGTTTGATTACGCCGGCGCCACCGCGATTGCCGGGGCGATGCTGCTGTTGTCCTTCGCGGTGCTGTTGCTGGTCAACAGCCTGCAGGCCTGGCTGCAACGGCGGGGCACGCGATGAACGAACAGGTCCTGGAGTTGCCGGTGCAGGTGGAGCAGGGTGAAAAGGTGCGTGCGCGGCAGCAGGTGACCAGCGAGCCGCGCGGGGTGCAGGTGCTGTTGATCCTCGGTGCGCTGGGGTTCCTGCTGTCGTTCCTGTTGTTGCCGCTGCTGCTGGTGTTCGTCGAAGCGCTGCGCGGCGGCGTGCAGGCCTTCTGGGTAGCGATCAGTGAGCCTGATGCCTTGTCCGCGGTGAAGCTGACCTTGCTGGTCACCGCGATCGTGGTGCCGTTGAACCTGGTGTTCGGCGTGGCGGCGGCGTGGGTGGTCAGCAAGCACAGCTTCCCGGGCAAGCGTTGGCTGGTGACGTTGATCGACCTGCCGTTCTCGGTGTCGCCGGTGGTGGCGGGGCTGGTGTTCATCCTGCTGTTCGGGCGCGATGGCTGGTTCTGGCCGTTGATCGAGGACGGGCTGCGCCTGCACCTGCCGGTGCTGGGCGAGAGGCTGCTGCAGCTGCCACGCATCGTGTTCGCCATCCCCGGCATCGTGCTGGCCACGGTGTTCGTGACCTTCCCGTTCATTGCCCGCGAACTGATGCCGCTGATGGAGCAGCAGGGCAGCGACGAGGAACTGGCCGCGTTGACGCTCGGCGCCAACGCCTGGCAGATGTTCTGGAAGGTGACCCTGCCCAACATCCGCTGGGGCCTGCTGTACGGCGTGCTGTTGTGCAGCGCGCGGGCGATGGGTGAGTTCGGCGCGGTGTCGGTGGTGTCCGGCCACATCCGCGGGCGCACCAACACGCTGCCGCTGCACGTGGAGATCCTCTACAACGAGTACGCCTACAGCGCGGCATTTGCCTGCGCTTCGCTGCTGGCCGGCACCGCGTTGCTGACGTTGGTGCTGAAGTCTTGCCTGGAATGGCGCCACGGCCAATCGCTGTCCGCCGCGCACCGCCACTGAGGAGTCACGATGAACATCCGCATCCAACACCTGGGCAAGCGTTTCGGTGCGTTTCCGGCACTGGATGGCGTGAGCCTGGACATCCGCAGCGGCGAGCTGCTGGCGCTGCTGGGCCCGTCCGGCTCGGGCAAGACCACGCTGCTGCGTGCGATCGCCGGGCTGGAGCAACCCGAGCAGGGGCAGTTGCTGTTCGATGGCGAGGACGCCACCAACCTGAGCGTGCAGGCACGCCGGGCCGGCTTCGTGTTCCAGCACTACGCGCTGTTCAAGCACCTGGACGTGCGCGGCAACATCGCCTTCGGGCTGGAGGTGCGGCGCGGTGCCGAGCGCTGGCCGAAGGCGCGCATCAACGCGCGGGTGGAGGAACTGCTGTCGCTGGTGCAGCTGGAAGGCTTGGGCGGGCGCTATCCGGCGCAGCTGTCCGGCGGCCAGCGCCAGCGCGTGGCCCTGGCCCGCGCGTTGGCCATCGAGCCGCGGGTGCTGCTGCTCGATGAGCCGTTCGGTGCGCTGGATGCGCAGGTACGGCGTGACCTGCGCCGTTGGCTGCGCGAGATCCATGACCGCACCGGCCTGACCACCGTGTTCGTCACCCACGACCAGGAAGAAGCACTGGAGCTGGCCGACCGCGTGGCGATCCTCAACCGGGGCCGCATCGAGCAGGTCGGTACGCCCGGCGAGGTCTACGACCGGCCGGCGTCGCCGTTCGTGTATGGCTTCGTCGGCGAGGCCAACCGATTGCCGGCGCGGTTGCAGGGGCCGGTGCTGGAGGTGGCGGGCGCGCAGTGGCCGCGGACGGCGGTGCTGCCGGATGCCGAGGCGCTGGAGGTCTTCGTGCGGCCGGAGGATCTGGTGGTGGACGCCGAAGGCGACTGGCCCGCCACGGTCGGCTCGGTGCAGCGCAGCGGGCCGCGGCAACGGCTGCGGGCGCAGCTGCAGGGAAGCGCGGCGGACGTGGAGGTCGAACTGCCGCCCGGCAGCCCGGCCTATGCCTCCGGGCAGGCCATCCGGTTGGCGGCGCGCCGCTACGGTGTGTTCGCCGCCGAAGGCGGCTGAACAGGGCAGGGGCGTGTGCGTGGGGGCGACGGATGTTGCATCGCAATATCATTGTGGTTAAAAATTCGTGAACCGGCGCTGCCGCCGGCCGACGCCCCCCACTGCCTGGAGATCCGCATGATGCACAGCAAGCGCCTTGTCGCCGTAGCCTGCGCCGCCCTGTTGTCCGTTCCGTTCGCCGTCTGCGCCCAGGAGAGCGAGGAGTCGAGCTCCCCGTTCAGCCTTACCTACGGGGTGACCACCGACTACGTGTTCCGTGGCGTGTCGCAGAGCGACAACAGCGCTGCCTTCCAGGCCGGTGCCACCTACACCGCGCCGTTCGGCCTGTATGCCGGCGTGTGGGGCTCCAACGTCGATTTCGGCGAAGGCGGCCCGAACTTCGAAGTCGACTACACCGTCGGCTGGAACAAGGACCTGTCCGACAGCTGGAACCTGGACCTGGGCGTGAACCGCTACACCTACGTTGGTTCGTCTTCCGGCTACGGCAACATCGACTACAACGAATACCTGGCCAAGGTGACCTGGAACGGCCCGGTGACCGTCAGCGGCCTGCTCGGCTATGCCGACGACTACAGCAACAGCGACGCCAAGCAGACCTACAGCGCCGTGGAAGCCAGCTATGACATCGGCGATACCGGCTTCTCGGTCGGCGCCTCGGTGGGCTACACCACCATCAAGGCCAAGGAAAACGAATGGCCGCGCCGCTCGGACTACTACGATGGTTCGGTGTCGGTCTCCAAGGGCTTTGGCCCGGCCACCGCCACCCTGGGCTATTACGACACCTTCGGTTCGGACGCGCCGGCGCTGCGCCGCGAGTCGGACACCTACAAGCCGGGCGTGGTGTTCACCGTGTCGGTGGACGTGCCCTGATCCTTGTTTGATGTGTAATGAAAAAGGCGCCGGAAGGCGCCTTTTTTATTTCATCGGCAGGAGCAGCCTTGGCCGCGAAGCATGGCGTCCATGCCGCGACAGGCATGCCTGCCACCTGGAACACCATCTGCTTCGCGGCCAAGGCCGCTCCTGCGGGGCTGCTGCAGATGTACGAAAGGCGCCTTGCGGCGCCTTTCGTGTGCATCGCGCGGGCGATCAGTTCCAGCTCAGCACGACCTTGCCGGCCTTGCCCTGCTCCATCAGGTCGAAACCTTCCTGGAAGCGGTCCACCGGCAGCTGGTGCGTCATCACCTTGCCGAGCGGGAAGCCGGACAGCACCAGCTGGGTCATCTTGTACCAGGTCTCGTACATCTTGCGGCCGTAGATGCCCTGCACGGTCAGCCCCTTGAAGATGATCTTGTCCCAGTCGCAGCCGGCGCCCTTGGGCATGATGCCGAGCATGGCGATCTTGCCGCCGTGGTACATGCAGTCGAGCATGTCGTTGAACGCGCGCGGGTTGCCGCTCATTTCCAGGCCCACGTCGAAGCCCTCCATGTGCAGTTCCTTCATCACGTCCTTGAGCGACTGGTTGGCGACGTTGACCACGCGGGTGGCGCCCATGTCGGCGGCCAGCTTCAGGCGGAAATCATTGACGTCGGTGACCACCACGTTGCGCGCGCCGATGTGCTTGCAGATGCCGGCGGCGATGATGCCGATCGGGCCGGCACCGGTGATCAGCACGTCCTCGCCGATCACGTCGAATTCCAGCGCGCAGTGCGCGGCGTTGCCGTACGGGTCGAAGAAGGCGGCCAGCTCGGACGGGATCTGGTCCGGGATCGGCCACAGGTTGCTGGCCGGCATCACCATGTACTCGGCGAAGGCGCCGTTGACGTTGACGCCGATGCCGACGGTGTTCGGGCACAGGTGCGGGCGGCCGCCACGGCAGTTGCGGCAGTGGCCGCAGACGATGTGGCCCTCGGCCGAGACGCGCTGGCCGATTTCATAGCCGGTCACGCCCGGGCCGATCTCGGCGATACGGCCGACGAACTCGTGGCCGATGGTCAGGCCCGGCTTGATCGTGCGCTGGCTCCACTCGTCCCACAGGTAGATGTGCAGGTCGGTGCCGCAGATGGCGGTCTTCTCCAGCTTGATCAGCACTTCGTTCGGGCCGGGCGTGGGCACCGGCACCTCTTCCATCCAGATGCCCTTGGTCGCTTCGCGCTTCACCAGCGCCTTCATCGTCTGTGCCATTGCAGGAAAACCGCAGTGTGAAAAAGAGCCGCGATTATATGCCCGACGCCGTAACCGCCCCGTACTGACCGATGGCAGGGGAAGCTGGCGGTTCCAATCGTTACAATCGGCCGTTCCAACCTTTCGGAACTGCCTCATGCGCGTGAATTTGCTTGCGTTTTCCATCGTCGCCGGGCTGGGCATGGCCCAGGCCGCCCAGGCCGCTGAAGGCATGTGGGTGCCGCAGCAGTTGCCGGAGATCGCCGGCCCGCTCAAGCAGGCCGGCCTGAAGCTGGACCCGGAACAGCTGGCCAACCTGACCGGCGACCCGATGGGCGCGGTGGTCGCGCTGGGCGGCTGCACCGCCAGCTTCGTCTCGCCGCAGGGCCTGGTGGTCACCAACCACCACTGCGCCTACGGCTCGATCCAGCTGAATTCGACCGCCGAGAAGAACCTGATCAAGGATGGCTTCAACGCGCCGACCCAGCAGGACGAGCTGAGCGCCGGCCCGAACGCCCGCATCTACGTGCTCGATGACATCACCGACGTCACCGCCCAGGCCAAGGCTGCCATCGCCGGCGCCGGCCGCGACCCGCTCAAGCGCACCGAGGCGCTGGAAGCGCTGGAAAAGCGCCTGATCGCCGAGTGCGAAAGCGACGACGCCTACAGCTGCACCCTGTACAGCTTCTCCGGCGGCAATACCTACCGCCTGTTCAAGAACATGGAAATCAAGGACGTGCGCCTGGCCTATGCGCCCCCGGGCAGCGTCGGCAAGTTCGGTGGCGACATCGACAACTGGATGTGGCCGCGCCACACCGGTGACTTCTCGTTCTACCGCGCCTACGTCGGCAAGGACGGCAAGCCGGCCGCGTTCGCCGCCGACAACGTGCCGTACCAGCCCAAGCATTGGCTGAAGCTGGCCAACCAGCCGCTGGGCGAGGGTGACTTCGTGATGGTGGCCGGCTACCCGGGCCGCACCGACCGCTACGCGCTGGTCAGCGAGTTCGAGAACACCGCCAACTGGACCTACCCGAGCATCGCCAAGGCCTACAAGGAACAGATCGCGATGGTCGAGGCGGCCAGCAAGGACAACCCGGACATCGCGGTGAAGTACGCCGCCAGCATGGCCGGCTGGAACAACACCAGCAAGAACTACGACGGCCAGCTGGACGGCTTCAAGCGCAACAACGTGCTGGCGCACAAGCAGCGCGAGGAAGCGGCGGTGCTGGAATGGCTGCGCGGGCGCGGCGCCGCCGGCCAGCCGGCGGCCGATGCCTACGCCCAGCTGCAGGCACTGGGCCTGCAGTCGCGCGCCAACCAGGCCCGTGACCTCAACCTGGCCATGCTCAACCGCACCGGTACGCTGGGCACCGCCGTGCGCCTGTACCGCCTGGCCATCGAGAAGGCCAAGCCGGACGCGCAGCGCGAAGAGGGCTACCAGGAGCGTGACCTGCCGGCCATCGAAGGTGGCCTGAAGCAGATGGACCGCCGCTACGTGGCGGCGATGGACCGCCAGTTCCAGCAGTACTGGCTGCAGCAGTACGCGCAGTTGCCGGCCAACCAGCACCTGGCCGCATTCGATACGTGGATCGGTGGCACCGACGCCGCTGCGGTCAACGCGACCGTCGCGCGCCTGGACGGCTCCAAGCTGGGCAACCTGGACGAACGCCTGAAGTGGCTCAATGCCGACAAGGCCGCCTTCGAGGCCAGCACCGACCCGGCCATCCAGTACGCGGTGGCGGTGATGCCGGCGCTGCTGGAGATCGAGCACCAGCGCAAGGTGCGTACCGGTGAGGAGCTGGTGGCGCGTCCGCTGTTCCTGCAGGCGATCGCCGACTACAAGAAGAGCCAGGGCGAGTTCGTCTACCCGGACGCCAACCTGTCGCTGCGCATCACCTTCGGCAACGTGAAGGGTTACACCGGCCTGGATGGCAAGGTGCAGCCGTCCTTCACCAATGTCGAAGGCGTGGTCGCCAAGGAAACCGGTGCCGATCCGTTCGATTCGCCGAAGGCACTGATCGATGCGGTCAAGGCCAAGCGTTACGGCGGCTTCGAGGATGCCCGCCTGGGCAGCGTGCCGGTGAACTTCCTGTCCGACCTGGACATCACCGGCGGCAACTCCGGCTCGCCGGTGCTCGACGCGCACGGTCGCCTGGTCGGCCTGGCCTTCGACGGCATCTGGGAATCGGTCGCCAGCAACTGGGTGTTCGACCCGGTGATGACCCGCATGATCTCGGTGGACGAGCGCTACATGCGCTGGATCATGCAGGAAGTGGCGCCGGCGCCGCAGCTGCTGAAGGAAATGGACGACGCGTCGAAGTAAGCGCGCGTCGGTTCGCTTGAATGGAGGCCCGGGCGGGAAACTGCCTGGGCCTTCTGCGTGTGGGGCAGGGGGCTCCGGCCGCCGTCACCTGCCTCAGCGATACGGCCCGGGGCCACGCCACAGCAGTTCACCGTAGCGGTAGACGTACATCACGATGACGAAATCGCGCGCGTCGCCGATGTCCTTCAGCTCGGGTGAGCCGGCCGGCACCATGCGGCACTTGCTGGAGCCGCGGCGCAGGGCGACTTCGGCCGGGCAGACCATCAGGTAGGTGGTGCCGGGCAGCGGGATGGAGAGTTCCGTCTTGCCTTGTTCCATCCAGGTGCGCAGCTTGGTGTCGCTGATCAGGTCGTAGATGATCTGGTAGCCGCCCACTTCCATGGAGGGCTCGCCGCCGCTGCGGTCGACGCGGTTGCCGGTGCGGTTGCCCATGCCGCTGGAAACCCCGTCTTCCGGGACGGTGGGCTTCTCCACCCAGCCGGGCGGGCGTCCGGTCCAGGTCTGCGGACGGCGTTGCACGCTGTCGGAGGGGGCTTCCGCCGTCGCCGGGGTGGCCTCGGCCTGCGCCTGCACCGGTGCCTGCGTATTGTCCGGTTCCGGAGCGCTGGGCGGCTCGATGTAACGGGCCTCGGGCACCGGTTTGCGGTCCTCGCTGCGGCGCTGGGCCAGCGGCTTGGGCTGCGCGCGCGGGGTGGTGCTGGGCTTGGGCTGCGGCGGCTTCTGCGTCGGTCGCGGCGACGGCGGCGCTTCACCGACGAAATCGACCTTGACCCGCCCGCCACCGCCGGAAGCGCCTTGCGGCGAGGAAACCACCGGCGGATTGGAGTGCAGCAGGAGCACCAGCATCAGCAGGTGCAGTTGCAGGCTGATCAGCGCCGCGAACCAGCGATCGCGGCGTTCGTTGCGGAATTCAGCGGGGACGGGAGTCGAAGGTGGGGAAGGGCTGCTCATGCCGCGTCGGGGGCGTGGAGGGTGCTGGCCCTCATGCGACACCGTGGCACCGATAGGGAGCCGTTATCGTACGCGAGGAACAGGCGCGCGACTGTGTCACGCATGTTGTGGTCTGTTGCGGTGATGCGCCGGATCCGGGCGCCGCAGGGGATCCGTATCGAAGGAAACCGTGGGCGGCGTCACCGTCTGCTCGGGCTATGATGCGCCTCCCGCTGCCAGCACCGGGCGGGCCCCACACCCAAGAATGGAACTTGCTGCATGCGCATCCTGCTTGCCCGTCACGGCGAAACGCCGTGGAACGCCGAAGGCCGCTACCAGGGCCAGATCGACATTCCCCTTTCGCCGGTGGGCCAGGCCCAGGCCAAGGCCTTGGGCGAGCGCCTGGCCGATGTGCAGATCACCCGCGCCGTCGCCTCGCCGCTGAGCCGCGCGCAGAGCACGGCCAAGGCCGCGCTGGGCAGCGCCCGCGCGGAGATGTTGCTGACCGAGCCGGACCTGCAGGAAATCGCCCATGGCGAGTGGGAAGGCCTGCTCGCCAGCGAGATCCACGACAAGGATCCGGCCCGCCTGCGCGCCTGGCGCGAGGAGCCGGATACCGTGCTGATGCCGGGCGGCGAATCGCTGCGCCAGGTGCTGGACCGCAGCTGGCGCGGCCTGGCCAAGGCCGCCGAAGGCCTGGGCGAGGACGACACGTTGCTGGTCGTTGCCCATGACGCGGTCAACCGGGTGATCCTGTGCAAGGTGTTGGGCCTGCCGATCGCCAAGCTGTGGACCTTCCGCCAGGCCCCGACCACGCTCAACCTGCTCGAAGGCCCGGACGTGGAGCATCTGGAAGTGGTGCGCCTGAACGATTGCGCGCATCACACCCCGTTCTTCGGCGAAGCCAAGCACCGCGCGCTGTAAAGCCACGTCACCCTGATCCAGCCTGGCGTTGCTGCTCTGTGCCCCCGCCCCTTGCCGCAGGCAAGGAGCGGGCGGGACGAGGGGGCCTGGGGTGTCATCGGCCACACCCCTGACGAACGTGGCGAGGCACTGCTGCTCTTGCCCCCTCCCTCTGCCGCAGGCAAGGGAGGGCGGGGGAGGGGTGCCTGGGGTGTCGTCGGCCACGTCCGCGCCGAACGTGGTCCGCACGGCGGGATGGGGGCATCGGAAAGGCCCGCTGTATCATGGGCGCCTTTCCCGCGCGCAACGCGCTGCCGGCCGTCGCGCCGGCCCATGATCCGAGAACGTCCCGCATGTCTTCCGCACGTCCCGCCACGCTTGGCCAGTGGCTCGCCCATATCGAACAGCAGCACCCGCAGTCCATCGCGATGGGGCTGGAGCGCGTGCGCGAGGTCGCCGCACGCATGCAGTTGGGGCAGCCAGGCAAGCGCAGCATCGTGGTCGGCGGGACCAACGGCAAGGGCTCGACCGTGGCCTTCATCGAATCCATCGCCCGAGCCGCCGGCTGGAAGGTGGGGGCCTACACCTCGCCGCACCTGCTGGCCTACAACGAGCGCGTGCGCATCGATGGCGCCGACGTTGACGATGCCACCCTGGTGGCGGGCTTCAACGCGGTCGAGGATGCCCGTGGCGACACCCCGCTGACCTATTTTGAATACGGCACCCTGTGCGCGCTGTGGGTGTTCGCGCAGGCGCAGCTGGATCTGGCCGTGCTGGAAGTCGGCCTGGGCGGGCGCCTGGATGCGGTGAACCTGATCGATGCCGATGTCTCGGTGATCACCACGGTGGACATCGACCACGCCGATTGGCTGGGCACCGACCGCGAGGCCATCGGTGAGGAAAAGGCCGGCATCCTCCGTGGCTGGAAGCCGGTGATCCTGGGAGAGATCGACCCGCCCTCCAGCGTGCTGCGGCGTGCCTACGTGCTGGGCGCCAACGCGATCCGCTTCGGCAGCGACTTCTTCGCCGAGCCGATCGATGCCGAACGCTGGCGCTGGCGCGATGTCTCCTTCCGCATCGAACTGCCGCAGCCGGCACTGTGGGCACCGATCCAGCGCAACAACGCCGCTACCGCCATCGCCGCGCTGCGCGCGTTGGACAAGCCGGTGCCGCGCGCTGCCTGGGCACAGGGCGTGGCCGGGGCGGCCATCGATGGCCGCCTGCAGCGCTTCCAGCGCAAGGGCGTGGAGGTGCTGGTCGACGTCGGCCACAACCCGCAGGCCGCCGCCGCGCTGGCCGCGGCGTTGAAGTCGCAGCCGGGCGCTGGCCGTACCCTGGCGGTCTATGCCGCGCTGGCCGACAAGGATGCCGAGGGCGTGGTGCAGGCCCTGCAGGCGCAGGTCGATGGCTGGTTCCTGGCAGGGCTGGACGGCGCGCGTGGACAGAGTGCGGCGCAGTTGCAGCAGCGCCTGCAGCAGACCCCGGCAGCGTCGGCGTCCTTGTCCAAGGACGTGGCGACGGCCCTGAATGCGGCACTGGCACAGGCGGCCGAGGGCGACCGGGTGCTGCTGTTCGGTTCGTTCCACACCGTCGCCGACGCCCTGCCATTGCTTCGTTCAGCTGGCTGAGGCCGTGCGCCGGACGCCACGCATATAATCGCCGGGGCATTCCGCCACGCCGCTCGTAAGCCATCTGTGGATACTCCTCTGAAACAGCGACTGATTGGTGCCATCGTTCTGGTGGCTTTGGCCGTGATCTTCCTGCCCATGCTGGTCAAGGGGCCGGCACCGGACAGCGGTGTGCAGGATGTCCCGCTGCAGGCGCCCGAGGCCCCGGCCGCGGGCCAGTTCGAAACCCGTGAGCTGCCGCTGGTCGCGCCGAGCGTGCCGGCCGGCGGGGCACTGGGCATGCCGGCCACCGCCCCGGAAACCGCTACCGCCCAGGCGCCGGCCACGCAGCCGGCCAATGGCCTGCCCGCGGCCGTGGCGGCAGGCAACTACGCGGTCAATTTCGGTGCCTACGCCACCCAGGCCGATGCCGATGCGGTGATCGCGCACCTGAAGAAATCCAACCTGCCGGGCTTCAGCCAGGCCGACACCATCAACGGTCGCCCGGCATGGCGCGTGCGCATCGGGCCGTACGCCGACCGCGCCCAGGCCGAACTGGTGCGACTGGAAGCGGGCAAGGTCCGCAACGACGTCAATGCGCAGGTGGTGGTGCTCAATGCCGCGGCCGAGACCCCGGCGGCACCGAGCACCGCGACCGCGGCGCCTGCGCCGGCCCCGGTGCGCAGCGAGCCGCTGCCGGCCGAGCCGGCACGCCCGGTGGCCGCCACGCCGCGTCCGGAGCCCAAGCCGGAAGCCCCCAAGCCGGCGGCCCCGAAACCCGAGGCCCCCAAGCCGGTGGCGACCACCCCGGCGCGTCCTGACGTGCGCACCCCGGCCGCCCCGGCCGCCAGCAACGTCGGTTTCGCGGTGCAGCTGGGCGCGTTCTCGCAGCCGACCGAGGCCAATGCGCTGCGTGACCGCGTGCGCGCGGCCGGCTTCAGCGCCTTCGTCGAGCAGGTGCGTACCGACAACGGCACGCTCAACCGCGTCCGGGTCGGGCCGGTGGCCAGCCGCGCCGAGGCCGACCAGCTCAAGGCCCAGGTGGCCGCCAAGGTCGGCATCCCGGGTATGGTCCGTCCGCATCCCTGATGCGAGCGATGACTGCCGTCCCGGCCCATACCGCGCCGGGACCGGACCGGGCCTGCCGTGATTGACCTGATCCTGCTGGCCGTGATCGCCCTGTCGGCCCTGATCGGGCTGATGCGCGGCCTGCTGGCGACCGTGCTGGGCGTGGTGTCCTGGGTTGTCTCGGGCTGGGCGGCGTTCCATTTCGGTGAACAGGTGGCGCGGGTGCTGTCCGGTGGCAGCCAGCCCACCGCCGGTGAGTACGCCGGCGGCTACGTGCTGGCCTTCGTCGGTGCGCTGCTGGCGTTGATGCTGCTGGGCATGGCGCTGCGCGGCCTGGTCGATTCCACGATCCTGCTGAAGTGGCCGGACCGCCTGCTGGGCTTCGGCCTGGGCGTGGTCCGCGGCGTGCTGCTGGCGGTCCTGGTGGTGCTGGTGCTGGGCTTCACCTCGATGCCCGGCAAGCCGGAATGGCAGCAATCGGTGTTGTTGCCGCCGCTGCAGCCGATGGTGGGCTGGCTGCGTGGAAAACTGCCGCAGCCGCCGGACCTGACTGAATTGCCGCACGACGTGTTGATGGACTTGGGCAAGTCGGTGCTGGCAGGCGATAATGCGCGACCGAACGAGACAGACGCGGGCAGCGGACAGCCGCCAGCCGGGCAGCCCGGCGCAGGTGGGTCCGTGGACCCGGCGGGGGCGTTGCCCTCCAACATCGATCCGGCGCAGGTGCGCCCGGGTCACCCCGACTCCACGCGGGACGGGGCACAGGGCCAGGCACGGCCACCTTCACGTTAACCGGGCGCCTGCGCCCAGCGGAGATCGCGCAACATGTGTGGCATCGTCGGAATCGTCGGCAACCAGAACGTCGCCGGGCAGCTTTATGACGGCCTGACCGTCCTCCAGCATCGCGGCCAGGATGCCGCGGGTATCGCCACCGCAAACGGCACCCGCCTGCGCGTGGAAAAGGGCAACGGCCTGGTCCGTGACGTGTTCGACGAGCGTCGCATGGGGCTGCTGCAGGGCCGCATCGGCATCGCCCACGTGCGCTATCCCACCGCCGGCTCGGAAGGCACCGACGAGGCGCAGCCGTTCTACGTCAACTCGCCGTACGGCATCGCGCTGGCGCACAACGGCAACCTGATCAACACCGAGGCACTGCGTCGCCAGGTGTTCGAGGCCGACCGCCGCAACATCAACACCGATTCGGACAGCGAAGTACTGCTGAACGTGTTCGCCTACGAGCTGGACGCGCAGCGCATGCTCACCCCGGAAGCGGCGATCCGCGCCGTGGCCGGCGTGCACCGTCGCTGCAAGGGCGGCTATGCGGTGGTCAGCGTGGTGCTGGGCCTGGGCCTGGTGGCCTTCCGCGACCCGCACGGCATCCGTCCGCTGGTGCTGGGCAAGCGTAGCCACGCCGAAGGCGACGAGTACGTGGTGGCCTCCGAGTCGGTGGCGCTGGACGTGCTCGGCTTCGAGCGCGTGCGCGACGTGGCCCCGGGCGAAGCGGTGGTGATCACCGAACGTGGCGAGCTGTTCACCGAGATCTGCGCGACCAACACGCAGCAGACCCCGTGCATCTTCGAGTACGTGTACTTCGCGCGCCCGGATTCGATGATCGACAACGTCTCGGTGCACAAGGCGCGCATGCGCATGGGCCAGAAGCTGGGCGAGAAGATCCTGCGCCTGCGCCCGGACCACGACATCGACACCATCATCCCGATCCCCGACACCTCGCGCGATGCGGCGCTGGAAATCTCCAACGTGCTCGGCGTGAAGTACCGCGAGGGCTTCGTCAAGAACCGTTACGTCGGCCGTACCTTCATCATGCCGGGCCAGGGCGAGCGGGTGAAGTCGGTGCGCCGCAAGCTCAACCCGATCCACCTGGAGTTCCGCAACCGCGTGGTGCTGCTGGTCGACGACTCGATCGTGCGTGGCACCACCAGCCAGCAGATCGTGCAGATGGCGCGCGACGCCGGTGCACGCAAGGTCTACCTGGCCAGCGCCGCACCGCCGGTGCGCCACCCCAACATCTACGGCATCGACATGCCTGCGGTGGAGGAACTGGTCGCCAACCAGCGCAGCGTCGAGCAGATCGAACAGCACCTGGGCTGCGACTGGCTGGTCTACCAGGACCTGGAAGACCTGGAAGCGGCCGTGCGCGAAGGCAACCCGGAACTGAAGGAGTTCGACTCCTCCTGCTTCAACGGCCACTACGTCACCGGCATCGAGCCGGGCTACTTCGAGCGTATCCAGCAGTTGCGTTCGGACGAAGCCAAGACGCTGCGCCGCGCCTGACCCGCTTGAGCCCCTCTCCCTGCGGAGAGGGGTTGGGGAGAGGGCAGAACAGAAGCGGCACCATGCGAGCACCCATGAACCCGCAACAAGCACAGCCTGCAGTTGCAGGCACAACATTCCTGCCACCGCCCGAAGCTGCCGGTTTTTCACTGCTCGACGCCGCCTGCATCTGCTTGGCCGCCGCCGACCCGCTAGAGAAAGTCGCGCTCACCCAGCACTACGCCGCGGGTTTTCGCCGCGGCACCCTGAAGCCGCCCGCACACGCCCCTGATCCCGAGCCGATCCGCATGCCGGGCCGGCCGGCGCAGCTGGTGCTGGTGCATCCGCGTGACCTGCCGCGCCGTGGCCTGGGCTCGGTGGAAGGGCGGGCGGCCTTCATCCATGCCATCGCCCACATCGAACTCAACGCCATCGACCTGGCCTGGGATGCGGTGTATCGCTTCCGCGGGCTGCCCGGCAGCTTCCACGCCGACTGGGTGAGCTGCGCCGATGACGAGTCGCGCCACTTCATGCTGCTGCGCGAGCGCCTGCTGGCGCATGGCCATGACTACGCCGATTTCCCCGCCCACAACGGGCTGTGGGAAATGTGCGAGAAGACCGCGCATGACGGCCTGGCGCGCATGGCCCTGGTGCCGCGCGTGCTCGAGGCGCGCGGCCTGGATGTCACCCCGGCGATGATCACCAAGCTGCGTTCGCTCGGCGATGAGGCCACCGCCGACGTGCTGGAAGTGATCCTGCGCGAGGAAGTGGCGCATGTCGCCGCCGGCTCGCGCTGGTACCGCTGGTACTGCGAGCGCGCCGGCGTCGAGCCACGCGCGCGCTTCAAGCAGTTGCTGCGCGAGTACGCCGGTGGCTACCTGCATGGCCCGTTCAACATCGAGGCCCGCCTGCTGGCCGGCTTCGACGAGGACGAGTTGGCCAACCTGGTCGAGCAGGCCGGCTGAGGCTGGCGTGCGGACGGGGAGGAATCCGGTCACCCGCAGGCTGGGAGCATCGCCCGATGAAGCAGGATTTCAGCGCCCGTCCGATTGACGCCAGTCACGTGCCGTCACAGGCTGGGATGCGAAGGTAGCCACCTTCACCGCTGCCCAACCAAGGAGAAAATGGATGAAGCAGGCATACATGGGACTCGTGCTTCTGGCCACGTTGGCCGCTTGCAGCCAGCCGGCGCCGCCGGTGGCTGAACCCCCCGCGCCAGCCCCGGCCCCGGCGGCAGAGCCGGTCGTCGCGGCAAGCAATGACTTCCCGCAGGTGCTGCAGGCATCGGGCACCGAGCCGTTCTGGGGCGTGCGCGTGGAAGGCGGCACGCTGGACTACACCACGCCGGAGACGCAGGACGCGCCGCGTCATTTCGAAGGTACGCGCAGCCTGGTCGACGGACTGCTGCAGGTGCAGGGCGGCGAGGGCGACAACGCATTCCGCCTGACCATCGAACGGGCGACCTGTTCGGACGGCATGTCCGACCTCAGCCACCCGTTCACCGCTGAGTTCGTACTGGGCAAGGACACCTTCAAGGGCTGCGCCCGCGATCCGGCCGTGCCGGTGGAAGCGCCCTGACGCCTGCTATCACGCCACCTGAGTGATGCTTTGCCCCCTCCCTTTGCCACGGGAAAGGGGAGGGGGGCTTTGGACGTGGGCGGCGACGCTCACGGCCAAGCAGAGCCCGGCGCTATCGCATCAGGGGGATGCGAACAACGCTTCCAGCCGGTAGCCGTCGGCATCCACGCGCAGCACCGAACCCTGTTCGTACCAATCGCCGAGCACGATGCGCGTGCAGGCGTGATCGCCGGCCTGCAGGGTGTGGATCGCAGGGCGGTGGGTGTGGCCATGGATCATCGTGTCCACGCCATAGCGCTGGAACGTGGCGGCCACTTCGGCCGGGGCCACGTCGGTCACGGTCTCGAACTGCGCGCGGTCGCCTTGCTTCATCTCCGACTGGCGCGCCTGGCTGGCCGCGCGCGCTTTCTGTGCGAAGGCGATGCGGGCTTCCAGCGGTTGCGACAGGAACTGCGCGATGAACGCCGGATCGCGGGTCTGCGCGCGGAAGGCCTGGTAGGCGACGTCGTCGGTGCAGAGCAGGTCGCCGTGCTGCAGCATCACCGGCTTGCCATACAGCTCGATCACCGCCGGGTCCGGCAGGATGCGCATGCCGGCACGTGCCGCGTAGTCGTTGCCGACCAGGAAGTCGCGGTTGCCGCGGATGAAGTACACCGGCACGCCGGCATCACTGATCCCGCGCAGCGCCGTGGCCACCGCATCGGCGGCGGCCGAGGGCGTGTCATCGCCGATCCAGGCTTCGAACAGGTCGCCCAGGATGTACAGCGCCTCGGCCTGCCGGGCTTCATCGCGCAGGAAGGCCAGGAACAGTTCGGTGATGGCTGGACGGCTGGGGTCCAGGTGCAGATCGGAGATGAACAACGTGGTCATGCGCGCATTGTAGGGCGTGCGCGGCGGCCACGCGCGCACGCCGGCCTCAGCCAGCGAGCAGCGGGCAAAGCTGCAGCGAGGCGGTCCCCAGCAGCAGGCCGATGCCGGTGGCGGCCAGGACGTCGCTGGGGTAGTGCAGGCCCAGTACCACGCGCGACATCGCCACGCCTGCGGTGAACGGCACCAGCAGCGGTGCCAGCCACGGGTAGTAGGCCAGCGCCACCACGGTGAAGGACACCGCATGCAGGGTGTGGCCGGAGGGGAAGCTGTACTCGTCCAGCGGCGCGACCCAGGCGCGGATGCGTACATCGGCGGCGAACGGGCGCGGGCGGCGCGTCCAGCGCTTGAGGCCCTTGTACAGGGTCAGTGCGACGGCCCCGGTGATGGCCATGTGGATCGAGGCCTGCAGGCCGTCCAGGCCATCGGCCAGCACCAGGGCGCCCATCAGCATGTACCAGAACACCCCATCGCCCAGCCGGCTCAGCGTGGAGAACACGATGCGGATGCCACGGCGGCGGCCGTAGCGGTTGGCGCGGCGGCACCAGCGTGCCTCGCGGGCGGCGATACCTTCAGGCGGCAGCAACGACATGGGCACGTCTCCGCAGGGCAAGTTCATCGAGCAGGGCTTCGAATTCGGCGACCACCTGCTCCGGGTGCAGCCGCTGCATCGCGCGGTTGGCGTTGGCGCCCAGGGTGGTGCGCATCTCCTCATCACCGGCCAGCTGCACGGCCGCGTTGATGAAGTCTTCCTCGTTCTCCACGGCAACTCCGCTATGGCCGCTGCGCAGGTGTTCGCGCGCGGCACCGTAATTGAAGGCAACCGTCGCCACGCCGCTGGCCATGGCTTCCAGGGTGACGTTGCCGAAGGTTTCGCTGCGGCTGGCGAACAGGAACAGGTCGCCGCTGGCGAAGTGCCGTGCCAATGCCTCGCCGCGCTGGATGCCGCAG
This sequence comes from Stenotrophomonas sp. Steno-C18, assembly GCF_056393195.1. NCBI lineage: Bacteria > Pseudomonadati > Pseudomonadota > Gammaproteobacteria > Lysobacterales > Lysobacteraceae > Stenotrophomonas > Stenotrophomonas sp. Steno-C18. The sequence goes on from NZ_JBWJOX010000006.1 coordinate 66,447, forward strand.
AAGATGAAGTCCGGGTTCTCGCTGGCCAGCTTCTCGCGCAGCGGGCCATCGCCGACCCAGACGAAGCGTGCGTCCGGTTTGACCTGCTGGATGCGGCGGAACGCCTTCACCGCCAGCCCAAGATTCTTTTCCGCGGCGATGCGACCGACATGGATCACCGCCAGTCCATCGTCCGGCAGGCCCCACTGCGCGCGCAGGGCGGCATCGCGGCGTTGCGGGTCGAACTGGCTGCCGTCGACCGCGCGTGCCAGCAGGCGTGCCCGCGAGAAGCCCTGCGCGGCCAGGAACTGCTGCAGTTCGTTGGTCGGCACCAGTGTCGCATCGGCCTGGTTGTGGAAGCGCCGCATCCAGCCCAGCGCGACCGGTTGCAGCCATGCCGCGCCGTAGTCCTGCAGGTACTCGTCGAAGCGGGTATGCAGCCCGGAGGCGACGGGGATGCCGAGCCGGCGCGCGGCGCGCATCGCCGACCAGCCGAGCGGGCCTTCGGTGGCGATGTAGATCGCGTCGGGGCGCTGCTGCTGCCATTGCCGGGCCAAGCGCTGCGGAGCGGGCAGGCCGAAGCGCAGGCCGGGATAGCGCGGCAATGCCGCACCGCGCACCAGCAGCTCGTACGCGGCCGGCGGGTCCTGGTTCTGCCGTGGCCGGACCAGTTCGACGTCATGGCCGCGGCGGCGCAGGCCCTGTTCCAGGCTCTGCACGGTCAAGGCCACGCCGTTGACCTCCGGCGGATAGGTCTCGGTGACGATCGCATAGCGCATGGCAGTGCCTCCGTTTTGCCGACAGCGTGGGCACCGGCGGTGACCAATGCGTGTCGTGTGGATGACTGGCCCATGACGTTCGTCGCCGCGGGCACCGGTTCGGGTCGTCCTGCGGGCGTTTCGTCGGACGGGGCTTGACGGCACCGGCTGATCTATCTGTACTATTTCAACTAGTACAGTTGATGGACAAGGACATGGCACGCACCCAGGCATTGATGATCCAGATCGCCACCGGCGATCCCCGCCCGATCGGGCGCCAGATCGTGGACGCGGTACGGATGAAGATCGCCACCGGCGCGCTCGCGCCCGGTGCGCAGCTGCCCAGCGTGCGCGGCCTGGCCCAGCAACTCATGGTGAACCCCAACACCGTGGCCAAGGCCTACGCCGAGCTGACCACCGAGGGCTGGTTGGAATCCCGGCAGGGCATGGGCCTGTACGTGGCTGCGCCCCGCCAGCGCCTGTCCGATGCCGAGCGTGAGCGCCGGCTCGACGAGGCCATCGGCCGCTTCATCAACGACGTGATCCCGCTGGGCTTCCCGGACGAAGCCGTGGAGGCACGCCTGGCCCACGAACTGCAGCAGCTGGCCTCCCGCAAGACCGCCTGAGCCGCCCCGGCGCGGCATTGGAACCGACATGCACACCGACACCGACTACGTGATCCAAACCCGGGCGCTGAGCAGGCGTTACGGCCGCAAGCTGGCGCTGGACCGGCTCGACCTGGCCATCCCGCGCGGGCGCATCCATGCCATCGTCGGTGCGAATGGCGCCGGCAAGTCCACCCTGTTCCGGGTCCTGCTCGGCTTCATGCCCCCCAGCAGCGGGCAGGCGTGCATCCTGGGCAAGGACAGCCAGCAGCTGACCCCGGCCGATCGCGCACGGATCGGCTTCGTCAACGAGGAGCACACCCTGCCGGGCTGGATGCGGGTGTCGCAGGTGACCGCGATGCAGCGCCACCAGTACCGCCGCTGGAACCAGCAGGCCTTCGATGGCGTGATCGGCCATTACCACGTGCTGCCGGAGCAGAAGATCGGCCAGCTCTCGCGCGGCGAACGCGCCGGCTTCAACCTGGCGCTGGCCTTGGCGCAGCGGCCGGAACTGCTGGTGCTCGACGAGCCGACGCTGGGCCTGGACGTGGTCGCCAAGCGTGCGTTCCTGGAGTCGCTGCTCTACAGCAATGCGGCCGATGACTGCACGGTGATCTATTGCTCGCACCAGATGGAGGAGATCGAGCGGGTCGCCGACAACCTGATCATCCTCGAGCGCGGCCAGTTGAAGCACATGTCCGCCCCGGAGGACTTCACCGCGCGGGTCAGCCACTGGGTCGCCGATGTCCCGTTCAAGGGGCCGGACCCGCGCACCGTGCCGGGCCTGCTGGAAGTGCAGCGCCTGGATGGCCTGCACCACTACCTGGTGCTCGACCAGGACGAAGGCTTCGAGCGCTTCCTGCGCGCGTGCGGCGCACGCAACGTGCAGTCGATGGCGGTCAGCCTGGACCGTGCCGTCAATGCCTTCCTGGCCAAGAACCATGCCGCCCCCGCGGCGGCCTGAGGAGCCCACGATCATGATCGATCTGTTCAAGAGCGAGTTGCAGCGCTTTCGCCTGTGGACCATCGCCGCGGCGGTGGTGCATGCGGGCATCCTCGGGTTCCTGACCCGGCTGGTCGACCTGGCGCAGCAGCCGCTGCAGGTCTACCAGGTCTTCAGCGTGGCCTATGCGGTATCGGGCACCCTGCTGGGCCTGTACCAGATGGGCAGCTACCGCCGGCCGAACCAGTGGCTCAGCCTGCTGCACCGGCCGATGTACCGCCTGCGCATCGCCGCGGCATTGGGGGGCGCCGGCGCCGTGCTGCTGTTCGTGGCGATGGCGCTGCCGATCGCGCTGGTGGCCCTGTACCAGGACACGATGACCGCGCGGGTGGTGGACCTGCGGCATTGGATGCTGCCGGTCGCGGCCTGGCTGATCGGCCTGATCGGTTACACCGCCGGTGCCTATGCGATGGTCGCCAACCGCCGTCATTCGTTCGCGGTGGTGGTGCTGCCGGTGCTGCTGATGTTCGCGCAGGCCTCCGGCGTGATGATGCTCGCGGTGCAGCTGTCGATCCTGGCGCTGCTGGTGGTGCTGGTGGCGATCGCCTTCCGCCCTGATCCGGTGGCACCGCCGCGCAGCTTCGCCGCGGTGGTGCTGACCGCGCTGCCGGTGCAGGTCGGGGCCTACTTCCTGATCTGGATGCTGGGCTTCGCCGTGGAGATGACCTGGACGCTTTCCGGCACGCATCCGCTCAACATGCCGGTGCCGCCGAAGGGCGGCTACATCGAGGCCGAACGTGCTCAGGGCAAGGACATCCTGCTGTCCGGCATCGCCGACAGCCGCGACCCGGACGCGGCGCTGTGGCGTGAACAGATCGCCCTGTCCGACGTGGTCACCCGTTACCCGCTGCGCAGCCTGCCGCGGCGGGGCGAGCTGACCAACGTGGCGCCGATGGAGTTCGACGACGCCGAACACAGGGTGCGCTGGGTGTTCACGCACGACGGCATGCGCTTCGTGGGCTACGGCACGCTGGACGGCCGCGCGCGCGGTGTGCTGGGGGCGGGTCCCGCGCAGGCGGCGTTCCCGGCGCCGACGCTGCAATACGACGACGGCTACCTGTTCAACGCGAACGCGGCCTACCAGTACGACAGCGAGCAGCAGCGCATCTTCGAACGCGTGCGTCTGCCGCAGGGCGAGGTGATGGCCAGCCCGCCGGCACCGGCCGGGGACAACGTGCTGGCGCTCAGTGACCGCGCGGCCTACTTCTATCCCGGGCGCGAAGCGGCCAACGGCCTGGACCGGATGCAGCCGCTGCTGCGCGTGCCGATGCCGGCCGCGGTGGGCAACCTCAGCCGGGTGGACATGATCGAGCTGCTGGATGGCTACCTGGTGTCGTTCACCTACACCTGGGGCGTGTGGTCCAGCGAGCTGCAGCAACCGTTCCAGCAGGTGCTGCGCGTTGACGGCGAGGGGCGCGTGCATCCGGTCGCCCGCCGCGCGCTGCAGGTCGACCTGCCACCGGCCTATCCGGCGCGCATCTGGTGGCTGTCGCCGGTGCTGCGCACGCTGTGCCTCGGTGCGCAGGACCTGTATGCGGCGCCGGATCCACTGCGTGCGCCCCCGCAGCCGGTTCCAACCGGAATGGTGTGGTTGGCGTTGGCCGGTTGCCTGGCGTCGCTGCTGGGTGCGATCTGTGTGAGCGCGCGGCAATCGCATTCGCCGCGCGAGCGCTGGGCATGGGTACTGCTGTGCGGCGTGGTCGGCCTGCCGGCGCTGGTCAGCCTGTGGCTGATGTATCCGCGTCGCGAACCGCTGCCGGTACCCGCTGCGTCGACGCACGCGGCCATCGCCTGAACGCAACGGTCCCGTTCCCGTGGTGCGGGAACGGGCAGGAAACCCATGGAGAATGATGATGAGCAAGTTCCGTGACGCCTGCGCGGCGCTGGCGCTGCTTGTGCTGATGAGCGTGGCCGTGGACGTGCCGGCGGCAGTCCAGGACCCCACGTTGCACAGCGCCGCCACCGCGCAACGCGCGCTGGCGCCCGCAGCGCGTCTGCCACGCGCCGCGTTCCTGGAAGACCGTGCACTCGCCGCCGTGCGGTTGTCGCCGGGCGGTGACCAGGTGGCCTGGCTGCGCGAACAGGGCCAGGCGCGCAGCCTGATGGTGCTGCCCACCGCCGGTGGTGCGGCCAGGGTCCTGGTGGGCCGTACCCAGGCGCGGCAACTGTCCTGGTCACGCGATGGCCGCTGGTTGTTCCTGCGTGCACCGCGTTCGCTGGCAATGGTGCCGGTGCATTCGGCCGGCGGCATGCGCACCCCCTTGGGCGGCGTGGAGCAGCGCCAGGTGATGAAGGTCGATCCTTCGCAGCCGGCGGCCGTGCTGCTGCGCGAGCGCGTGGTGGCCGGCGATGGCGAGCGCTGGCGGATCGTCCGCATGGACGCGCAGGGCAAGCGCAGCGTGCTGCGCGAAGACGCGCACTGGGTCCACGACGTCGCGCTGGACGCGGCCGGGCGGATCGTGGCGTTGGCGCGCTTCGATGGCGATCACGACGCCCTGTACCGGGTGCAGCCCGATGGCCGGTTGCGGGCGGTACTGCGGCTGCAGCCGCTGGAACGGGTCAACCTGCTGGCGGCGATGGACGACGGCAGCCTGCTGCTGGACGGCAACCCCGGCGGCAACTTCCGCCGCGTGCTGCGCCTGGAGGCCGATGACACGCTGCGGACGCTGCACGAGGATCCGCGCCACGAGGCCGACCTGGACGAGGTCGTGCTCGATCCGGCCACCCAGCAGCCCGTGGCGGCGAGTTACCGCAGCACCGTGGCCACCACCCATGGCATCGGCGCGGCGGCGCCGGTACTGGCGGCCATCGCCCGCCAGTTGCCGGGGCGCGACATCGGCGTGCAGGCCGCCGGCGCATCCTCGACGTGGCTGGTGTCCGCGCGCGCGGCGACCCTGCGCGACCCGCAGTGGTATCTGTACGACGCACGGCGCGGCGGGCTGCGACGCATCCTCGATGCGCCCGCGGCGGCGGGGCAGGCACCGCCGGAAAGCCAGCTCTCGCGCAAGGTTGCGGTGTCCTACCGCGCCTCCGATGGCATGCAGGTGCATGGCTTCGTGCTGTTGCCGCCGGGCGTGGATCCGGCGCGGGCGCCGTTGGTCGCACAGGTCCATGGCGGTCCGATCAGCCACTTCCGCCCCGGCTTCGATGGCGTGGCGCAGTTCCTGGCCAATCGCGGCTACGTGGTGTTCCAGTCCAACTTCCGCGGCTCCACCGGCCATGGCCGCGCGTACACGTTCGCGCCGCAGGGCGACTACGGCAATGGCCGCGTGCAGCAGGACGTGGTCGACGGCGTGCGCTGGCTGCTGGCGCAGGGCATCGGCGATCCCCAGCGCGTCGGCATCGTCGGCCATTCCTTCGGCGGCTACTCCACGCTGCTGGGGCTGACCTTCCAGCCGGAGCTGTTCAAGGTCGGCGTGGCCGGCGCGCCGCCCGCGGACCTGGGCTGGGCGATGCGCTGGCTGGTCATGTCCGGCGAGCAGGGGGACCTGCCCGATCGTTCGTTGCGGCAGACGCTGCGTGCACTGTCACTGGATGCCACCGAGCCGGCGACCCGGGCGCGGTTGCACGCGCAGTCACCATCGGCCAATGCGGCGCGGATGCGCCGGCCCTTGCTGGTGATGGCCGGGGCCGTGGATCGCACCGTGGCCATCCGCGAGGTCACCCATTACGTGGCCACGCTGAAAGCGCAGGCCACCCCGGTCACCCTGCTGGTCGACCCGGAAGGCGGGCATTCGCCGGTCGACCCGATCCCCCGCGAGGCCTACCTGTTCGCGATGGAAACGATGCTGCAGCGGCATCTGGGTGGGCCGGTGCCCGAACCCGCCGGCCAGCGCCTGCGCGCCTACCTGCGGCAGAACCTGCGGGTGGCCGGGCCGGAGTTCGCGGCCCTGGCGCAACCGGCGCCCTCGCCATGAGCCCGTTGGCTTCCGTCCGCCGCGTGCGGGAGGTCAGGCCACGAACGGCCGGAAGTTGATGCCCAGGCCAAGCATGCCTTCGGCTTCGCCGACCAGGTCCGCGCGCAGCAGCGGCCGTGCGTCGATGAAGTCCTTGGACAGGACCAGTGACAGCGTGTTGCCGTCCACCGACAGCTCCAGCGTCGGGATCGGGTCCGGCTCGTGCGCGCGGTGCAGCAGCACCGCCAGACGCAGCAGGGCGGCGGTACGCTTGGCCGGCAGCAGCAGGCGCTCGGGCAGGGCATCGAATGCGGCCTTGGACACGCCGCGGCGATGGGTGCGGATCAGCGCCGCCAGCATCTGCTGTTCCTGCCGCGAGAAGCCGGAGATGTCCGAGTTCTCGATCACGTAGCTGCCGTGGGTGTGGTAACCGCTGTGCGCGATCATCAGGCCGAGCTCGTGCAGGCGCGCGGCCCAGCCCAGCATGCGGGCATCGTCCGAATCCAGCTTCCAGCTTTCGGCCACCTGCTCGAACAGGCGCTGCGCGGTGGCCTCCACGCGCAGGGCCTGGGTGGTGTCGATGGCGTAACGCTGGGTCAGCGCCGCCACCGATTCGTCGCGCGGGTCGTTGTCGCTGGCGCGGCCCATGATGTCGTAGAGGATGCCTTCGCGCATCGCCGCCTTGCTGACCAGCAGCTTCTGCAGGCCCAGCGACTGGAACGCCGCCTCCAGCACCAGCACGCCGCCGGCGATGATCGGGCGGCGCTCGCTGGACAGGGTCGGCAGGTTGATGTCGTTGATGTGCTTGGCGCGCAGCAGTTCCTCGCGCAGCTGCGGCAGGGCCTCGGCGGTGATCGCGCCCTTGCTCAGCTTCATCGCCGCGCAGATCTCGCTGATCGCCTTGTGGGTGCCCGACGAGCCCAGTGCCTCCTGCCAGCCCAGCGCCTTGTACTTGTTGGCGAAGGGCTGGAACTCGGCGCCGATCTCGGTGAGTGCGTCCTTCCAGCGCTTCTTGCTCAGCTTGCCGCCGGGGAAGAAGCGTCGCGTGCTGGCGATGCAGCCGGCCTGCAGGCTTTCGCGCTCCAGGGTCTGCATGCCTTCGCCGATGATGAACTCGGTCGAGCCGCCCCCGATGTCGATCACCAGCCGGTGCTGGCCCGGCTTCGGGGGCTGCGCATGCGCCACGCCCAGGTAGATCAGGCGGGCTTCCTCGCGGCCATTGACCACTTCGATGGCGTGGCCCAGCGCGGTCTCGGCCGGCATCAGGAAGGACAGCGGCGAGCGCAGCTGGCGCACGGTGTTGGTGGCCAGTGCACGCACCCGGTAGGGCGGGATGTTGCGGATGCGCTGGCCGAACCGGGCCAGGCATTCCAGCGCGCGCTGGCGGGCGTCGGCGGACAGGCCGCCCTTGCCGTCCAGGCCGTCGGCCATGCGCACGGTTTCGCGCAGGCGATCGACCACGCGCAGCTGCCCGAGCAGGTAGCGCGCGATGACCATGTGGAAGCTGTTCGAGCCGAGGTCGATGGCGGCCAGCAGGTCGCCGTCCTGCAGGGGCGGTGGGGTCGTTGAGGACTGGGGCATGGCGGAATGGTACTGGCAGGAGGGAGTGAAGAGGAGTGAGGAACGGGAAAAACAGGCGGCGCACCGCTCGCCCGATCACCGCCACCGCCCGCGCGGGCGCGACGATGTCGCCGGAGGGCGCTGCAGCAGCGGCCCTCCACTCCTCGTTCCTGCTTCCCCGGTCCCTGCCTTACAGCGCTTCGAGCAGGGCCTGCTGGGCTGAATGCGGCGGCTGGCCGGGGGCAGGCTGGCACTGCAGGTAACGCCCGTCGGCCTGCAGGTCCCACGCGTTGAGGTTGTCGTCCAGGTAGTTCTGCAGCACTTCGCGGTAGATGCGCTTGGCCAGGTCGCTGTCCAGGATCGGGAAGCAGGTTTCCACGCGGCGCAGCAGGTTGCGCTCCAGCCAGTCGGCGCTGGCGCAGTACAGCTCCGGCGCGCCGTTGTTGCCGAACCAGTACACGCGGCTGTGCTCCAGGAAGCGGCCGACGATCGAGCGCACCCGGATGTTGTCCGAGACGCCTTCCACGCCCGGGCGCAGGGTGCAGGCGCCGCGTACGATCAGGTCGATCTGCACGCCGGCCTGTGAGGCGGCGTACAGCGCGCGGATCACCTGCGCCTCGTTGAGTGCGTTCATCTTGGCGATGATGCGTGCCGGCTTGCCTTCCTGGGCCAGCCGGGTCTCGCGCTCGATGCGCTTGATCAGGCCGGTGTGCAGGGTGAACGGCGACTGCAGCAGGCACTTGAGCTTCATCTTCGGCGCCAGCCCGGACAACTGCTGGAACAGCAGGTGCACGTCGTTGCCGATGTCCGGATCGGCGCTGATCAGGCTCAGGTCGGTGTACGCGCGGGCGGTGCCGCTGTGGTAGTTGCCGGTGCCCAGGTGCACGTAGCGGCGCAGCTTGCGGCCCTCGCGGCGCACGATCAGCAGCATCTTGGCGTGGGTCTTGTAGCCGACCACGCCGTACACCACCTGCACGCCGGCATCCTGCAGGCGGTCGGCCAGGCCGAGGTTGGCCTCTTCGTCGAAGCGCGCGCGCAGTTCCACCACCACGGTGACGTCCTTGCCGTTGCGCGCGGCCAGGATCAGCGCTTCCACGATCCCGGAGTCCTTGCCGGTGCGGTACAGGGTCTGCTTGATCGCCAGCACGTTCGGGTCCACCGCCGCCTCGCGGATCAGCTCCAGCACGGTGCTGAAGGAGTCGAACGGGTGGTGCAGCAGGATGTCGTTGCGCGCGGCCATCTCGAAGATGCCTTCGGAGGTCTTGAGCACGCGCGGGCTCATCGGCGGGTACTTCAGGTCCGGCCGCTGCAGCAGGTCATAGACCTGGATGACGCGGTTGAGGTTGACCGGGCCATTGATGCGGTAGGCCGCGTTCTCCGACAGGCCGAAGTTCTGCAGCAGCGTCTGCATGATCGGCTTCGGGCAATCGTGCGCGATCTCCAGGCGCACCGCCGGGCGATAGCCGCGGTCGACCAGTTCATCACGCAGCGCCAGCGCCAGGTTCTCCACTTCCTCCTCGTCCACCACCAGCTCGGAGTTGCGGGTGACGCGGAACTGGTAGGCGCCCTGTACTTCCATGCCCGGGAACAGTTCGTCGACGAAGGTCGACAGCACCGCCGACAGCAGCACGAAGTTCTGCGGGCCGCCCAGCGACTCGGGCAGCTGGATGATGCGCGGCAACGAGCGCGGCGCGCGTACCAGCGCCAGGTGGCCGGCGCGGCCGAAGGCATCGGTGCCCTTCAGCACGACCACGATGTTGAGCGACTTGTTGAGGATCTTCGGGAACGGGTGCGACGGGTCCAGGCCCAGCGGCGACAGCACCGGCATGATCTCGTTGCGGAAGTAGGCGCGCAGCCAGCGGTGCTGGCGCGCGGTCCATGCCTTCTGCGCGAGGATGCCGACGCCGGCCTCGGCCAGTGCCGGGCGCAGTACTTCGTTCCAGCAGCGGTACTGCTGGTCCACCAGTTCGGCGGCACGGTCGTGGATGGCACTCAGGATGGCCTGCGGGCTCATCCCGTCCGGCGCCGGCGGCAGGCCGAATTCCTGCGCGTGGCGCACGGCGGCGGCGCGGATCTCGAAGAACTCGTCCAGGTTGGTGCAGGAGATGCACAGGAAGCGCAGGCGTTCGAGCAGCGGCACCTGCTCGTCCTTCGCCTGGGCCAGCACGCGGAAGTTGAAGTCCAGCTGCGACAACTCCCGGTTGATGTACAGCGCCGGATCTCGCAACAGTTCGGGGGCAGCGACGGGGGCGGGGGAGGGCGGGTTCATGCCGGGAAGTCTTCCGTGGACGAGATCGAGGGGGAGTTGCTGCGCGGACGTACGTGTTCGGCGTCGAAATGGCAGGCGAAGGTGCTGCCCTGGCCCACTTCACTGCGGATTTCCAGCCGTGCCTGGTGCAGGCCGAGGATGTGCTTGACGATCGACAGCCCCAGCCCGGTGCCGCCGCTTTCGCGCGAGCGGCTGCTGGACACGCGGTAGAAGCGCTCGGTCAGCCGCGGCAGGTGGTTGGCCGGGATGCCGTAGCCGGTGTCCGTGACCGCCAGCACCGCGCCCTTGCCCTCGCGGGCGAAGGTCAGGCTGATCCTGCCGCCGGCGGGCGTGTAACGCACCGCATTGGTCAGCAGGTTGGAGAAGGCGCTGTGCAGTTCCTTGTTGGAACCGGCCAGGTCCACCCCAGCCTGGTCCTCGACGGTGATGGTGTGGCGGCCCTGGCTGTGCGCTTCGGCTTCGCGCTTGAGCGAGGCCAGCATCGAGGTCATCGCCACCGTCTCCAGCTCGGTGTGCTGCTGCGATTCCAGCCGCGACAGGGTCAGCAGGTCCTCGACCAGCTGCGCCATGCGCTGGGATTGCTTGCGCATCTCCGACAGCATCGGGCCGGTATCGGGGAAGTCTTCCGGGTCCATCATGTCCAGGTAGCCATGCACCACGGTCAGCGGCGTGCGCAGCTCGTGCGAGACGTTGGCCACGAAGTCGCGGCGTACCTGTTCCAGGTGCAGCAGCTTGGTGACGTCGCGCGCCACCAGCAGCCAGTGGTGGTCCGAGTACGGGATCAGGCGCAGGTGCAGGCGGATGCCCGGGTCGACCGGCGAATTGGCATCCAGGATCGGCTCGGCGTTGCGGCCGCCGGCCAGCCAATGCGCCAGCGGCAGCGGCTGCAGGCGCTCGACCAGTGCCGCGCCCATGTCGGCCGGGTGCTGCAGGCCGAGCAGGCTGGTGGCCGCTTCGTTGAACCACTGCACGCGTTGGGTGTTGCGGTCCACCACCACCACCGCGTCGGGCAGCGCGGCGGCGGCTGCGCGATAGCTGCGCAGCATCTCGATCAGGCGCCGCTTGCGCACGCGCATCTCCTGCTGGTTGCGGTACAGCAGCCGGTCCAGCTCGTTCCAGACGCCCACCCCATTGCTGGTCTCCCAGCGCTGGCGTGCGGTCAGGCGCAACAGCACCTGGCGCAGTCGCCAGTAGTGCCAGGTCAGGACCAGCAGCGCCGCCACCGCCACGCACAGGGCCGGATGGCCGGTCCACGTCCCCAGCAATCCGGCCAGCAGCAACAGCACGGCCACGGTGGCCAGCGTCTTCAACCAGGCGGATCGGAATTGGCGGGGCATTGCGTTCTCGGGGTGGCGCGGAGGGTTCATGCGGATGAACCCGGGTTATAGCATCAAGCGCATGGCACGGCCTGCCGGCCGCATCACCGCTCAGATCGAAGCGGAGAACCGATAGCCGGCGCCACGAACGGTCTGCACCATGTTTTCCGCACCGAACGGTTCCAGCGTCTTGCGCAGGCGGCGGATGTGCACGTCGATGGTGCGCTCCTCCACGTAGACGCTGCCGCCCCAGACATGGTCCAGCAGCTGCGAGCGCGTGTAGACGCGTTCGGGGTGGGTCATGAAGAAGTGCAGCAGGCGGTACTCGGTGGGGCCGATCGGCACCGGCACGTCGCCGGCGAACACGCGGTGGGCGGCACCGTCGATGCGGATGCTGCCCACCGACACGCTGCCGTCCTCATCGTCATCGCGGGTGCGGCGCATCACCGCGCGGATCCGCGCCAGCAGTTCGCGTGCCGAGAACGGCTTGACCACGTAGTCGTCCACGCCGGCTTCCAGGCCACCGACGCGGTCGTTCTCCTCGCCACGGGCGGTGAGCATGATGATCGGCACATCGCGCGTCATCGCTTCCTTGCGCCAGCGCCGGGCCAGTTCCAGGCCGCTGGTGCCGGGCAGCATCCAGTCCAGCAGGATCATGTCCGGGACACGGTCGGCGATGGCGGTCTGGGCTTCGAGGGCGTCACCGGCATGCACCGGTTCGTACTCGCCCTTGCGCAGGGCAAAGGCGACCATGTCACGGATCGCGGGTTCGTCATCGACAATCAGGATGCGTTTCTGCACGTCGTGCCTACCGTTAGTGCCCATCAAGCGGGAATGCGCCCAGTAGACTACGGTTTGATGACGGGTTTGTGACAGCGCGGGCGGCGTGCCGGTTGGCGCCCGTGCAGCATCGGTCAGTTGCGTGACATCTCCGGGTCACGCTGGCCCAGCCGGCGCATTTCCAGCACGGTCGGCATGATCGACTCGATCCGGGCATCGACCCGGGCCCGGGTGACGTAATCCAGGCTGGGCTGCTTGAGCAGGGCCTGGAACTGGATCAGGGCCTGTTCCGGACGGCCGTTCAGGTAGGCGGCCTCGGCGTAGCTTTCGCTGGCCCGGGTGGTGTCGCCGGCCAGTTCGCTGGCCCGGGCGAAGGTGGCCTGGAACACCGGGTCGTCGCCGGAACGGGCCAGCAACGGCCGCAGCATCGCCTGCGAGCGCTTGCCGGCGTCCTCGCCCCCCTGTTCGTTGAGCACCCGCGCATAGGTCAGCGCGACCGGCCGGTTCTGCGGCAGCCGCCTGGTCAGTGCGTCGAAGCGGGCGTTGGCCTGGGCGAACTGGCCGTTGCGGGACTCCGCTTCGCCCAGCGCCAGTTCGATCCAGAGGTTGTCGGGGTACTCGCCGTCGAGCTGCTGGAGTTCCTGCAGGGCCTGCTTGGCTGCGGTGCCGCCGTCGCGCAGGCGGGCGATCGCCACGCCGTAGCGTTGGGCGTCGGTCAGGCCGTTCTTCTGGCTGCGCTTGAGCCCTTCGTATTCGCGGATCAGCTCCGAGGGCGTGGTGGCGCTGAGCACGCGCAGTCGCTCGCGGGCCCAGTCGAACTGGCCGGTGGCCCCGCGCGGCAGGCTGCTGCTGGGCAGCGACAGTTGCAGGCCGGAGGGCAGCAGCGGGTTGCCGCTGCTGGACAGCGGGTCGCCGGTGGTATCGGGGATGGCCGGGTTGACCCGCTCCTGGTGGATCCCGGTCGGTGTCTGCGTGGTCAGCAGCAGGGTGTCCTTCTTCATCTGCTCGGCGCGCGACTTGGCCTCGCTGATGCGGGTGGTGTTGACCGGGTGGGTGCGCAGGAAGTCCGGGGTCGAGTAGCCGCCCTCGTTGCCACGCATGGCCGCGGACATGCGCTCGAAGAAGCCGGCCATCGCATCCACGTCGTAACCGCTGCGGGCCAGGGTGCGGATGCCCAGGCGGTCGGCCTCGGATTCGTTGGAGCGGGTGTAGTTGATCTGCCGCTGCTGCATCAGGCCCATGCCGGAGGTGATCGCCGCCATCGTGGCGTCGCCGGAGGAATTGCCGCCGGCCTGCTGGGCGGCGATCACCGCCGCCAGCATGCCCAGCAGGATCGGGATCTGGTCGCGCTGGGCGCGCTCCACCCCGCGCAGCACGTGCTGCTGGGTGACGTGGGCGATCTCGTGGGACAGCACCGCGGCCACCTCGTCCTCGCGCTCGGCGGTCAGCACCAGCCCGGCATTCATGCCGATGTAGCCGCCCAGCGTGGCGAAAGCGTTGATCTGGCGGTCCTTCATCATGAAGAACGTGTACTTCTGCTGCGGCTGGGCGCTGTTGGAGCCCAGCCGCCGGCCCATGGTGTTGAGCCAGTCGTCCACCAGCGGGTCGTCCAGCAGGTAACCGTAGTTGCGCAGTTCGCGCAGCATCATCCCGCCGTACTCGGCCTGCCGGGCCGGGGTCAGCAGCTCGCCGGCCGATGAGCCGATGTCCGGCAACTTGGTGTCATCGGCCCGGGACAGCGGTGTGGCCAGGGCCAGGGTGACAGCGGTGGCGAGCAGAAGCGTGCGCAAGCGGGAGCTCCGGAAGAGGCAGGGCGGAGGATGACGGGGAACGGGTGCCGCGGTGTGAAGCACAGGTTAATCCGCAGTGTTCTGTCGGTGGCGTGGAAAATCCAGTCGCCAGCTACCATATACAGACAACATTTCCTGTCGGGAGTTTCCTCGTGAGCAACCAAGCCAATGGCGCAGGCGCGCCGGAGATCACCATCTACTCCACGGCGGTCTGCCCGTACTGCGTGGCGGCCAAGAACTTCCTGCAGAGCAAGGGCCAGTCCTGGACCGAAGTCCGCATCGACCTGGACCCGGCCGAGCGCGAGAAGATGATGTCCCTGACCCGTCGCACCAGCGTGCCGCAGATCTTCATCGGCGAGGTCCACGTGGGCGGTTACGACGACATGATGGCCCTGCATCGCGCCGGCAAGCTGGAGCCGCTGCTGGCGGGGCAGGGCGCATGAGCCAGCCCACCGACAAGGACCGCGTGGCCGAGTTCACCGAGTTCCGCCAGCGCATGAACCAGCGCATCCTGGCCGAGCCGAACCAGGTGGTGCGGCGCTTCTTCGCGCTGGACACCCAGACCTACCAGGCCGGCGCGCTGGACGTGAAGACCAAGGAGCTGCTCGGCCTGGTCGCCTCGCTGGTCCTGCGTTGCGACGACTGCATCAGCTACCACGTGGCCCAGTGCAAGGAGGCCGGGGTGACCCGCGAGGAGTTCTTCGAGACCTTCTCGGTCGGGCTGGTGGTCGGCGGGTCGATCGTCATCCCGCACCTGCGCCGCGCGGTGGACTTCCTGGACCAGCTGGAGAGCGGTGCCGCCGAGGCCCCGGCCGGGCACGACCACGGCTGAACCCCAGACCATGGTCCAGTTGGGGGAGGGGGCCGGATCAGGCATAATTGACAGTTGAAACTGTTTCATACGCGCCGGTATCCGGGCAGCCGGATGGCGCTATCACTCCTCCCTGTTCGGAATACCTAACAAATGACGCAGACAATCACCGTCATCCGCGGCGATGGCATTGGCCCGGAAATCATGGACGCCACCCTGTTCGTACTGGACAAGCTCAATACCGGGCTGCAGTACGAAGATGCGGACGCCGGTCTGGTCGCGCTGGAAAAGCACGGTGAGCTGATCCCGGCTGCCACGCTGGAATCGATCACCCGCAACAAGGTCGCGCTGAAGAGCCCGCTGACCACCCCGGTGGGCGGCGGCTTCAGCTCGATCAACGTGGCCCTGCGCCGCCAGTTCGACCTGTACGCCAACGTGCGCCCGGCCATCTCGTTCCCGAACACCAAGTCGCGCTACGAGAACATCAACATGATCACGGTGCGCGAGAACACCGAAGGCGCCTACCTGGCCGAAGGCCAGGAAGTGTCCGCCGACGGCGAGACCGCGTTCTCCGGCACCCGCATCACCCGCAAGGGTTCCGAGCGCATCGTGCGCTACGCCTTCGAGCTGGCCAGGAGC
The DNA here is from genome assembly GCF_056393195.1 of Stenotrophomonas sp. Steno-C18. NCBI lineage: Bacteria > Pseudomonadati > Pseudomonadota > Gammaproteobacteria > Lysobacterales > Lysobacteraceae > Stenotrophomonas > Stenotrophomonas sp. Steno-C18. The sequence continues at coordinate 81,853 of NZ_JBWJOX010000006.1, forward strand.
ACCGGCCGCAAGAAGGTCACCGCCGTGCACAAGGCCAACATCATCAAGTCGACCTCGGGCCTGTTCCTGAACGTCGCCCGTGAAGTCGCCGCGCAGTACCCGGAGATCGAATTCCAGGAAATGATCGTCGACAACGCCTGCATGCAGTTGGTGATGCGTCCGGAGCAGTTCGACATCCTGGTCACCACCAACCTGTTCGGCGACATCATCTCCGACCTGTGCGCCGGCCTGGTCGGCGGCCTGGGCCTGGCCCCGGGTGCGAACATCGGCAAGGACGCGGCGATCTTCGAAGCCGTGCACGGTACCGCGCCGGACATCGCCGGCCAGGGCAAGGCCAACCCGGTCGCGCTGATGCTGGCCGCTGCACAAATGCTGGACCACGTCGGCCAGCCGGAAAACGCCGAGCGCCTGCGCAAGGCCATCGTCGCCACGATGGAAGCCAAGGATTCGCTGACCGGCGACCTGGGCGGCACCGGCACCACCATGGGCTTCGCCCAGGCCATCGCCAGCCGCATCTGATCCACCGGCCAACGCTTGTGGTTCAACCAGAACGGAGCGCGCAAGCGCTCCGTTTCTTTTTGCCCGCTCGCCACCCGCGCCGATGCCATTGCCCCCTTCCTTTCGCCGTAGGCGAAGGGGATGGCTGGGGAGGGGTAAGGCGTGTCGCTGCAGACAACCACTCGCAGGCGGATCCAAGGCCCCAGCCCTCCGCCCATCAGGACGGAAAACACAAACAAGAAGGGCGCCTCGCGGCGCCCTTCGATTCCTGCATGACGGTCGGCTCAGTTGCGCGACTGCAGCTTCGACAGCAGGCGCAGGAACTCGATGTACAGCCACACCAGCGTGACCATCAGGCCGAACGCGCCGTACCACTCCATGTACTTCGGAGCGCCGGCTTCCACGCCGCTTTCGATGAAGTCGAAGTCCAGCACCAGGTTCAGCGCCGCGATCACCACCACGAACAGGCTGAAGCTGATGCCGATCAGGCCGGACTGGTGGATGTAGGGGATCTGGATGTTGAAGAAACCCAGCACGATCGTGGCCAGGTACACCAGCGCGATGCCACCGGTGGCCGCGACCACGCCCAGCTTGAAGTTCTCGGTGGCCTTGATCAGCCCGCTGCGGTAGGCGAACAGCAGCGCGAACAGGGTGCCGAAGGTCAGGATCACGGCCTGGAACACGATGCCGTTGAAACGCACCTCGTAGATGGCCGAGATCGAGCCCAGGAACAGGCCTTCGGCCAGGGCGTACAGCGGCGCGCTGACCGGTGCCCAGGTCTTCTTGAAGATCGTCACCAGCGACAGGATGAAGCCGACGATCATGCCGCCCCACAGGTACAGCTTGGCGGCCGGCAGCAGTTCGCCGCTGTCGCTGATCGTGCCGTTCCAGGCGAAGGCGGCGGTCAGCACGGCCAGCAGCAGCAGGATGCCGGTCTTGTTGACGGTGCCGTTGATGGTCATCGCATCGGCGCCGCGCGAGACGACGGTACCGCTGCCAAGGTCGAGGAAGGTGGATTCGGAAAGGGCCGGATTGCCGCTGCGCATGCAATGCTCCATGGCTGGGTGAGGAGGGTTTATCCCGTCCAGCATACCTGCATCGACGAAAGTGAAAATTGTCGTTGACAGATCCGGCTTCAGTTCCGACAATAGCCGACCTTTCCGGGGCACCGGAGAGATTCACCGCCGGGGTATAGCGCAGTCTGGTAGCGCGCCTGCTTTGGGAGCAGGATGTCGGGGGTTCGAATCCCTCTACCCCGACCATCCGATGCACTCAAGGCGCACCGGAGTGCGACGATCCGGTCTTGAGCGCCCGTAGCTCAACTGGATAGAGCACCGGCCTTCTAAGCCGGCGGTTACAGGTTCGATTCCTGTCGGGCGCGCCAATCGGCGCAAGCGGTAGGCAAAATTGTTGTTTCAGTGGTGGCTGTAGCTCAGTTGGTTAGAGTACCGGATTGTGATTCCGGTGGTCGGGGGTTCGAATCCCCTCAGCCACCCCACTGAATGAAGAAGCACCGAAGTGAAATTCGGGGTTTCAAAAAAAAGAAGGATGCGTTAAGATTCGCCTCCTGATTTTCAGGGCTGTTAGCTCAGTTGGTAGAGCAGTTGACTCTTAATCAATAGGTCCAAGGTTCGAATCCTTGACAGCCCACCATTTTGAAATGGCCACCGGAGTGATCCGGTGGCTTTTTCTTTAAGTGTAAGCCCGGTGTTTTCGGGCTGGTGCGGAAAACACCGCTGGTGTACAATTCGTGCCGAAGTTTCAGGGCTGTTAGCTCAGTTGGTAGAGCAGTTGACTCTTAATCAATAGGTCCAAGGTTCGAATCCTTGACAGCCCACCAAATTGAAGCCATCGGAGCAATCCGGTGGCTTTTTTCTTGCCGGTTGCCGCGTTCGTCCCGGCTTCCGCTTTCGGGGTTGGCCTGCAACAATGGCGCCCCTGAACCGGCCTTGCGAAAGTGGCGGAATTGGTAGACGCCCTGGATTTAGGTTCCAGTGCCGCAAGGCGTGGGGGTTCGAGTCCCCCCTTTCGCACCATTGCCCGGTTCACCGCGCCCGCCGCCGGGCGCGCTTCCTGCCGCCCTGAATGGCCCCCCACTGCTGGCGGTGCCGGCCGTTATCGGCCAAACTAGAGGGCTGCGGCGGAAATCCGCCGCCTGGGATCGTTTCAACCACCACATCGTGCCGGGGGCCGTCGCCACCGGTGGCAGGAGTCAACATGCAAGCTTCGATCGAATCCACCGGCAACCTGGAACGCCGCCTGAGCTTCTCGCTGCCGGCCGAACGTCTGCAGACCCACATCAACGGGCGTCTGGGCGAAATCGCGCGTACCGCGCGTATCAAGGGCTTCCGCCCGGGCAAGGTGCCGGCCAAGGTGATCGAGCAGCGCTTCGGGCCGCAGGTGCGCGCCGAGGCGATGGACGGCCTGCTGCGTGAAACCTTCGACGCCGCCCTGCGCGAGCACGAGCTGCGCATCGCCGGCAACCCGCGCATCGACAAGGCCGGCGAAGGCGAGTTCGACTTCGTGGCCACCGTCGAGCTGATCCCGGATTTCGGTGACGTCGACGTGACCAAGCTGACCGTGGTCCGCCACACCGCCGAGATCAGCGACGCCGACATCGACCAGATGATCGAGAACCTGCGCCAGCAGCGCCGCACCTGGAAGCCGGTCGCCCGTGGCGCCCAGGAAGGTGACCTGGTCGGCCTGGAAACCTGGTCGCAGGCCGGTGACGAGCGCCTGCCGGCCGAAGGCACCGAGAAGGGCACCATCATCATCGGCCAGGGCATGATGTTCGACCAGATCGAGAAGGGCCTGGTCGGCCTGGCCAAGGGCGAGGAAAAGGTCCTGGACGTCGAGTTCCCGGCTGACTGGCGCGTGCCGGCGCTGGCCGGCAAGTCGGTCAAGGTCACGGTCAAGGCCGTGGAAGTGTCCGAGCAGGACGTGCCGGAAGTGGACGCCACCTTCATCAAGAGCTTCGGCGTGAAGAACGGCGACCTGGAGCAGTTCCGCAAGGACATCCGCTCCAACCTGGAGCGCGAGCTCAAGGGGGCGCTGATGAACCGTCTGCGCCGCGAAGTCGGCGAGCAGCTGATCGCCGCCTATTCCTCGGTCGAGCTGCCGCCGCGCCTGGTCGAGGGTGAAGCCCGCTCGATGCTGGCCCAGCAGATCGATGCCATCCGCCGCCAGGGCGGCAACCCGGGCGATGTCCCGGCCGATGCCCATGAAGGCTTCAAGGATGCGGCTGGCAAGCGCGTGCTGGTCGGCCTGCTGGTCGGCGAGGTGGCCCGCAAGAACGAGCTGCGCCTGGACCCGAAGCGCCTGAACGAAACCATGCGCCTGATCGCCTCGACCTACGAAGAGCCGGAACAGGTCATTGAGATGTACCGTAATGATCCCCAGCTTATGGCTGGCCTGCAGAACCGCGTGATGGAAGAGCAGGTCATCGACTGGATCGCCGAGCGTGCCCAGCACACCGAGCAGGCGCTGTCGTTCCAGGAAGCCATCCGCCAGTAAACCGGCGGGCGTTCCGTCCCCGCGCTCCGGCGCGGGGGTTACTTCTCAAGAATAGGTGCCTCACGAAATGGACAACCGAGCCAAAGCCCTGAACATGGTTCCGATGGTGGTCGAGCAGACCAGCCGTGGCGAGCGCGCCTATGACATCTATTCGCGCCTGCTCAAGGAGCGCCTGATTTTCCTGGTCGGCCCTATCGACGACCACATGGCGAACCTGGTGGTGGCGCAGCTGCTGTTCCTGGAAGCGGAAAACCCGGAAAAGGACATCAGCATCTACATCAATTCGCCCGGTGGCGTGGTCACCGCCGGCATGGCGATCTACGACACCATGCAGTACATCAAGCCGGACGTGAGCACCATCTGCGTCGGCCAGGCCGCCTCGATGGGCGCGCTGCTGCTGGCGGCCGGTGCGGCTGGCAAGCGTTATGCGCTGCCGAACTCGCGGGTGATGATCCACCAGCCGCTGGGCGGCTTCCAGGGCCAAGCCACGGACATCGACATCCATGCCCGTGAAATCCTGACCCTGCGTTCGCGCCTGAACGAGGTGCTGGCCAAGCACACCGGCCAGTCGCTGGAGACCATCGCGCGCGACACCGAGCGCGACAACTTCAAGAGCGCGGCCGACTCGGTGGCCTATGGTCTGGTCGACCAGGTGCTGGAGCGTCGTCCGGACGAGTCGATCCAGGCCGGGTAACGGTGCAAGTGGCCGAAAATACGGCATTTTTTGCAGGGTCGGAACTGGACTGGCGTCCATCCGGCCCTGTGCTATTCTCGAAATCGAACCCCCTGTTCAGAGGGGGAAGCAACTGGGTAAGCGAAGCATGAGCGAAGACCGGCAAGGTCGTTCCGGGGACAGCAGCGGCAAGATTCTGTACTGCTCGTTCTGCGGCAAGAGTCAGCACGAGGTACGCAAGCTGATCGCGGGCCCGAGCGTGTTCATCTGCGATGAATGCGTGGAGCTGTGCAACGACATCATCCGCGAGGAGCTTGAGGAAAAGGCGCAGTCGGCACGCAGCTCGCTGCCCAAGCCGCGCGAGATCCTCGAAGTGCTCGACCAGTACGTCATTGGCCAGAACCGTGCCAAGCGCACGCTGGCGGTGGCCGTGTACAACCATTACAAGCGCATCGAGAGCCGTCAGAAGAGCGACGACGTCGAGCTGTCCAAGTCCAACATCCTGCTGGTCGGCCCGACCGGTTCGGGCAAGACGCTGCTGGCCGAAACGCTGGCGCGCCTGCTCAACGTGCCGTTCACCATGGCTGATGCCACCACGCTGACCGAAGCCGGCTACGTGGGCGAGGACGTGGAAAACATCATCCAGAAGCTGCTGCAGAAGTGCGACTACGACGTCGAGAAGGCGCAGCAGGGCATCGTCTACATCGATGAAATCGACAAGATCTCGCGCAAGAGCGAGAACCCGTCGATCACCCGCGACGTGTCCGGCGAAGGCGTGCAGCAGGCGCTGCTGAAGCTGATCGAAGGCACCGTGGCCAGCGTCCCGCCGCAGGGTGGCCGCAAGCACCCGCAGCAGGAATTCCTGCAGGTGGACACCAAGAACATCCTGTTCATCTGCGGCGGCGCGTTCGCCGGGCTGGACAAGGTGATCCAGCAGCGTTCCTCGGAAACCAGCAGCATCGGCTTCGGTGCCAAGGTCAAGAGCGCCGAGCGCAAGCAGGAAGTGGGCAAGGTGCTGGCCGAAGTCGAACCGGAAGACCTGATCAAGTTCGGCCTGATCCCGGAGTTCGTCGGCCGCCTGCCGGTCGTGGCAACCCTGGAGGAACTGGACGAGCCGGCCCTGATCAAGATCCTGACCGAGCCCAAGAACGCCATCACCAAGCAGTTCAAGAAGCTGTTCGAGATGGAGAACGTGGAGCTGGAGTTCCGACCGGACGCGTTGTCGGCCATCGCCAAGAAGGCGCTCAAGCGCAAGACCGGTGCCCGTGGCCTGCGTACCATCGTCGAGTCGGTCCTGCTGGACACCATGTACGACCTGCCGTCGCAGGAAAACGTCAGCAAGGTGGTGGTGGACGAGTCGGTCATCGAGAACAAGTCCGAACCGTACATCATCTACCAGACCCCGCCGGCGCCGGCCAAGGCCGCGTCCGGCGACTGAGCCAGTCTCAGAGGGGGCTGAACCGGGATTCTGTGGTTCAGCTGCGGGATTTTCCGCCTCTTGCAACCCCCAGCCGATGGCCCCATAACGGGGCCATCGGCTTTTTTATTCAGCCTTCCCCGAATTCAGTGGAGCCCGCCATGGCGCAGTCCCAACTCGAAGTCCTCGACCTGCCGGTCCTGCCGCTACGCGACGTGGTGGTGTTCCCGCACATGGTCATTCCGCTGTTCGTCGGACGCGACAAGTCCATGCAGGCGCTGGAACGCGCCATGGAGGCGGACAAGCGCATCCTGCTGCTGGCCCAGAAGTCGGCCGAGACCGACGACCCGGCGGCGGCGGACCTGTACACCGTCGGCACGCTGGCCCAGGTGCTGCAGTTGCTGAAGCTGCCCGACGGCACCATCAAGGTGCTGGTCGAGGGCCTGTCGCGCGTGAGCGTGGACAAGGTCTACGAGCAGGACGGCGCGCTGCAGGGCCACGGCGTGGAACTGGAGTCGGACGAGTCGCGCGAGCCGCGCGAGATCGAGGCGATCGCCCGCTCGCTGATGTCGCTGTTCGAGCAGTACGTCAAGACCAACCGCAAGCTGCCGCCGGAGCTGCTGCAGACGCTGGCCGGCATCGAGGAGCCGGCGCGCCTGGCCGACACGATCGCCGCCCACATCGGCGTGCGCCTGGCCGACAAGCAGAAGCTGCTGGAAACGCTGCAGGTCGGTGACCGGCTGGAAATGCTGGTCGGCCTGGTCGATGGCGAGATCGACGTGCAGCAGCTGGAGAAGCGCATCCGCGGCCGCGTGAAGTCGCAGATGGAGAAGAGCCAGCGCGAGTACTACCTCAACGAGCAGATGAAGGCCATCCAGAAGGAACTGGGTGACCTGGACGACGCGCCGGGCGAGCTGGACGAGCTGGCCCGCAAGATCGCCGAGGCCGGCATGCCCAAGGCCGTCGAGGCCAAGGCGAAGAACGAGCTCAACAAGCTCAAGCAGATGTCGCCGATGTCGGCCGAAGCGGCCGTCGTGCGCAACTACCTGGAATGGCTGCTGGGCGTGCCGTGGAAGAAGCGCACCAAGGTGCGCAAGGACCTGAAGGTCGCCCAGGACACGCTCGACGCCGACCATTACGGCCTGGACAAGGTCAAGGACCGCATCCTTGAATACCTTGCCGTGCAGTCGCGCGTGAAGCAGATGAAGGGGCCGATCCTGTGCCTGGTCGGGCCGCCGGGCGTGGGCAAGACCTCGCTGGGCCAGTCCATCGCCAAGGCCACCAACCGCAAGTTCGTGCGCATGTCGCTGGGCGGCGTGCGCGACGAGGCCGAGATCCGCGGCCACCGTCGTACCTACGTCGGTTCGATGCCGGGCCGCATCGTCCAGAACCTCAACAAGGTCGGCAGCAAGAACCCGCTGTTCGTGCTCGACGAGATCGACAAGATGTCGATGGATTTCCGTGGCGACCCGTCCTCGGCGTTGCTGGAAGTGCTCGACCCCGAGCAGAACAACGCCTTCAACGACCACTACCTGGAAGTGGACTTGGACCTGAGCGAAGTGATGTTCGTGGCGACCTCGAACTCGCTCAACATCCCGGGCCCGCTGCTGGACCGCATGGAGGTCATCCGCATCCCCGGCTACACCGAGGATGAGAAGCTCAACATCGCCACCCGTTACTTGGTGCCCAAGCAGCTCAAGGCCAACGGCCTGAAGACCGAGGAACTGTCGGTCGAGGAGGACGCCATCCGCGACATCGTGCGTTATTACACGCGCGAATCCGGCGTGCGCAACCTCGAGCGTGAGATCGCCAAGATTTGCCGCAAGGTGGTCAAGGAGATCGCGCTGGCGGGCCCGCAGGTGGAGAAAAAGGCCAAGAAGGGCGCCAAGAAGGCCAAGGCGCTGGTCGTGGTCGACGGCAAGAACCTGGACAAGTACCTGGGCGTGCGTCGCTTCGACTTCGGCCGCGCCGAGGAAGCCAACGAGATCGGCCTGGTCACCGGCCTGGCCTGGACGGAGGTCGGCGGCGACCTGCTGCAGATCGAGTCCACCCTGATCCCGGGCAAGGGCGCGGTGACGCTGACCGGCCAGCTCGGCAACGTGATGAAGGAATCGGCGACCGCGGCGCTGTCGGTGGTGCGTGCGCGTGCTCGGGCGCTGGGCATCGACGTGGACTTCCTGCAGAAGCACGACGTGCACCTGCACGTGCCCGACGGTGCCACCCCGAAGGACGGCCCGAGCGCCGGCATCGCGATGGTCACCTCGCTGGTGTCGACCCTGACCAAGGTGCCGGTCAAGGCCGAGGTGGCGATGACCGGCGAGATCACCCTGCGCGGGCGCGTCACCGCCATCGGTGGCCTGAAGGAAAAGCTGCTGGCCGCGCTGCGCGGTGGCGTGCGCACGGTGATCATCCCCGATGAGAACCGCAAGGACCTGGCGGACATCCCGGCCAACGTCACCCGCGATCTGAAGATCGTCCCGGTGAAGTGGATCGACGAGGTGCTGGACATCGCGTTGGAGTCGCCGCTGGCGCCGAAGAAGACGCGTAAAACTGCGCAGCGTGTCACTGTCCGTGGCAAGTCCAAGGCAGCTCCGAGTGCGCGCGTCAAGCATTGAAATGTGAACGCAAAACCCCCCGAAACCCGCGCCGTTATTGGCTTTTCAGCTTGCGTGGGTAGGGGGGCGCTGGTATAAAAGTGCCACTCGCGCACACGCTGTTCTGCGATGTGGTGTGAATGCAGGATCTCCGGTCGTTGCCTTGCCATAGCGGCAGCGACCCACCCAACTATTCCGCGGATTTGCCGCAAAGGGAGTTTTACAGAATGAACAAGACCGAATTGATTGATGGCGTTGCCGCTGCTGCTGACCTGTCCAAGGCCGAGGCTGGCCGTGCAGTTGACGCTGTCATCGCCGAGATCACCAAGGCCCTGAAGAAGGGCGATGCCGTGACTCTGGTGGGCTTCGGTACGTTCCAGGTTCGCGAGCGCGCCGAGCGCACCGGCCGCAATCCGAAGACCGGCGAAGAGATCAAGATCGCCGCTGCAAAAAATCCTGCCTTCAAGGCTGGTAAAGCCCTGAAGGACGCTGTAAACTAAGCGGCTCACCGGGGGTGCTTAGCTCAGTGGTAGAGCGTCTCCCTTACAAGGAGAGGGTCGGGGGTTCGAAACCCTCAGCACCCACCAATAAGCACCAACGAAAAGTTTGAAAGTGGAGCGGTAGTTCAGCTGGTTAGAATGCTGGCCTGTCACGCCGGAGGTCGCGGGTTCGAGTCCCGTCCGCTCCGCCACTTCATACCGGCCCCTGAGCGATCGGGGGCCTTGTTTTCTCGAAACCACTTTGGTTGAAGGAAAACTAAAAAAAGTTAATGCGGAGCGGTAGTTCAGCTGGTTAGAATGCTGGCCTGTCACGCCGGAGGTCGCGGGTTCGAGTCCCGTCCGCTCCGCCATTAATCAAGTCGCTCCCCGGAGCGCGCATCGTCGGGTTTCCGGCGGTGGACGAGTCAAAACGTGGAGCGGTAGTTCAGCTGGTTAGAATGCTGGCCTGTCACGCCGGAGGTCGCGGGTTCGAGTCCCGTCCGCTCCGCCAGTTGTCTCAAAAGCCCTCGGCGCAAGCCGGGGGCTTTTTCTTTGGCCGCCCGCCTGCGGAGGGCTTGTTTGGGAGTCAAGGGGGAAGCGGGTTACACTGCCCGGCTCGCCAATAGGCCCTGATTTTTCCCATGCTGCAGAAACTTCGCGACAAGACCTCAGGCTGGATCGTTACCGTGATCATGGGCCTGCTGATGATCCCGTTCCTGTTCGTGATCGACAACAGCTACCTCGGTGGCGTCGGCGCACAGAACGTGGCCAAGGTATCGGCACCGCCGTCGTGGTGGCGCTCGGCGCCGTCGTGGTGGCCGATGTCGTTCCTGTGGAACCACCACGAGATCAGCGTCGAGGACTTCCGGACGCGTTTCGAACAGGCGCGCATGCAGGCGCGCGAAATGCAGGGCGACAACTTCGACCCGCGTGAGTTCGAGACCACCGAAAGCAAGCGCGCCGTGCTCGACCAGCTGATCGACGAGCAGGTGGTGCGCCTGGCCGCCGAAGATGCGCATATCGTCGTCGGTGACGCCGCAGTGCGCGATTACATCAACAGCATCGACGCGTTCAAGCGCGACGGCAAGTTCGATGGCGACCAGTACCGACTGACCCTGGCGCAAGGCAACCCGCCGCGCACGCCGGCCATGTTCGAACAGCTGGTGCGTACCAGCTTGCAGCAGTCGATCATTCCCAATGCGTTGGCGCAGTCGGGGTTCACCACCAAGGGCGAAAGCGAGCGCCTGTTGAAGTTGCTGGGTGAAACCCGTGACACCGAGTTCGCGCTGCTGCCGGCCCCGGAGGCCGACACCGCCGCGGTCAGCGATGCCGAGATCAAGCAGTGGTACGACACCCATCCCAAGCAGTTCCTGCAGCCGGAGACGGTGTCGCTGGAATACGTGGAGCTCAACGCGGCGGCGATGCCGCCAGCTGCTGCTGCGGACGAGGCGACGCTGCGCAAGCGCTATGAGGACGAGAAGGCACGTTTCGTGTCGGCGGACCAGCGTTTGGCTTCGCACATCCTGATCAGCGCCGGCAGCGACGAGGCGTCGCAGAAGGCCGCCGAGGCCAAGGCCACCCAGCTGGCCGCCGAGGCCAAGCAGCCGGGGGCCGATTTCGCCGCACTGGCCAAGGCCAATTCGCAGGATCCCGGTTCCAAGGACACCGGTGGTGACCTGGGTTGGGTCGAGAAGGGCGTGATGGTCAAGCCGTTCGAAGATGCGCTGTTCGCGATGAAGGCGGGCGACGTGGTCGGGCCGGTGAAGACCGAGTTCGGCTACCACGTGCTGAAGCTGCGCGAGATCAAGGGTGGCGAAGGCCGTCCGTTCGAGGAAGTACGTGACCAGTTGGCGGCCGAGCAGCTGCAGGCCGACACCGAGCGTGCGTTCAACGACCTGAGCGGTCGCCTGGTGGACCTGGTCTACAAGAATCCGACCGCGCTGGAGTCGGCGGCCAAGGAAGTGGGGCTGCCGGTGCAGACCCTTGCGCCGTTCAGCCGTGCCACCGCCAGCGGCATCGCCACCAACCCGGCGGTGCTGAAGGCGGCGTTCTCCGATGCGTTGGTCGAGGATGGCACTGTCAGCGATCCGATCGAACTGGCACCGAACCACAGCGTGATGATCCGCGTTACCGCGCATACGCCGGAGCAGGCCATTCCGCTGGACAAGGCGCGTGACCAGGTGATCGCTGCGGTGCGCGAGCACCGCGTCGAGGAGGCTTCGAACAAGGCCGCCGATGCACTGCTGGCCAAGTTGAACGGCGGGCAGACCCTGCAGGCACTGGCCGAGGCGGAGAAGCTGCAGCTGATGCCGATCCCCGGCCTGCCGCGCAACGCGCCGATGCCCAGCGCTGTCGCCAACCGTGCCGTGTTCAGCGCTGCGCCGCCGACTGCCGACAAGCCCAGCTACGGCAAGGTCGCGCTCGAGGATGGTCGCTATGCGTTGTTCGCGGTGACCAAGGTGACCCCGGGCAACCCCGCTGAAGTGCCGGAACAGCAGCAGGCCATGCTCAAGCAGCAGCTCAGCCAGATTGATGGTGCCGCTGCGGCCAAGGCCTACGTCGATGGCATGCGCAAGCGCTTCAAGGTGCAGGTGCAGGAATCGCAGCTCTGATTCCCTGAAGGGATGAAGACGAAAAAGCCCGGCCAATGGCCGGGCTTTTTTGTGGGGCCTGCACGCCTGTCGCAGGAGCGGCTTCAGCGGCGAAGCCGCCGCGACTACCGAGGCGGGTAAACATATTGCCGTGTCCGCAAGGCGCTGCTTTCGATCAGGGATGATCCGCTTGCGCCCGAGGGCGCTCCGCCGGACAAAAGAACGCCCGGCGTTGCCGGGCGTTCTGCAATCGGAGGGGCGCAGCTTATCGCGCTTCTTCGTAACGCAGCACCATGCCGGGCTTGAGGACGGCGCGCGCATCGAGGTTGTTGAACGACAACAAGGCCTTGACCGGGATCCCGTAGCGACGGGCGATCGACCAGGCCGATTCGCCATTGCGGACCGTGTGGCGGCGTGCGCTGCTGCTGGCCGAAGCAACCGCGCGCGGAGCGGCCGGCGCGTTGCGTGCTGGTGTTGCGGCGGGCGCAGGTTCGGCGGCGGCGAGCACCGGGACGTCCACGGCGCCGCCTGCCAGGGCCGGCGCGAGTACGGCGGTGCCGGAGCGGGCGGCGGTCAGGGCCGGGTTGAGGCGGGCGATGCGGGCCGGGTCCAGCGCGTTCTGCGCCGACCAGGCCGCCAGCGAGGTGTTGGCTGGCAGGGTGTGCCCCTTGAGGATCGGAACCGGCCGATCCAGGGCGGCCATCAGGTCGGGTTCGCCTTCGGCCTGCTCCAGCACGCAGGCCAGCGCATGCAGCTTCTCGACGTAGGAATAGGTGATCGGGGACAGGCCGGGCAGGGCGCTGGCGTCGGCATTCTGTGCGTTCATGCCGCCGCGGCGTAGGGCCTGCAGGATGCGGTACTCACCGGCGTTGTAGGCCATCACCGCAAGCTCCCAGTCCCCGGCGAACATGCCGTGCAGGGTTTTCAGGTAGCGGACCGCGGCACGGGTGGAGTCCACCGCCGAGAGGCGACCATCGTAGCCGCCTTCCATCGGCACGCGGTGGTTGCGCGCGGTGGTGGCGATGAACTGCCACAGGCCGGCCGGACCGCTGCTGTTGCGGGCGCCCGGGCGGTAACCGCTCTCGACGAACGGGATCAGGGCGAACTCGGTGGGCAGGCCGGCGCTGCGCAGTTCATCGACCACGTAGCCGAACAGCGGCAGGGCGTCGTCGTCGATGTTGCCCAGCCGGCTCGGCGCATGCGCGAACTGCTTGCGCCAGCGCGGGCTGGTGGCTTCGGCATCGCATTGCGGTGCGGCCAGGCCTTCGCGGAAGTTGCTGAAGATCTCGCGGCCGTTGCGGGTGGTGGCAGGCGGCAGGGAGTCCGGGTCCAGCGGCAGGGCCGCGGCGGTGGCCAGGTTCTGGCTCAGGCCGGCGGGGAGCGACTGGGCGCTGGCGGCGGCGCTGGCGCCGAGCAACAGCCCGAGCACCAGGGAGAGGCTGCCCCGCTTCACGCGCGGAAACCGTCTTTCCAGCGCCGCAATCCGGCGAATACGTCCACCTCGTCGGCCGGGAACTGGCCCAGGTGGGCGGCGACGGCGTCACGGATGACGGCTTCGCCCGTGCGCAGGAAGGGATTGCATTGCAGTTCGTTGGCCAGTACGGCGGGAACGGTGGGACGGGAACGGCTGCGCATGTCCAAGGCTTCCTGTTGGCGGCGTTGCAATGCCGCGTTGGTGGGATCGACATGCCGCGCGAACACGGCATTGGCCAGCGTGTACTCATGCCCGCAGCAGACCCATGTCTGCGGGGGCAGGGCGGCCAGGCGCTTGAGCGAGGCCAGCATCTGGGCGGGCGTACCTTCGAACATGCGCCCACAGCCCAGGCTGAACAGCATGTCGCCACAGAACAGGTGGTTGTGGCCGAAGTACGCGATGTGGCTTCGGGTGTGGCCGGGTACCGCCATCACCGAGAGGTCGAAGCCGGACAATTGTACCCGGTCGCCATCGGCCACCTGTTCATGTTCCAGGCCGATGCGTTCATCCACGGGGCCGAACACCCTCAGGCGCGGCCACTGCCTGCGCAGTTCGGCCACCCCGCCGATGTGGTCGTCGTGGTGATGGGTGAGCAGGACGGCGGCAGGCTGCATGCCCTGGGCGGCAGCCTCCAGCACCGGCCCGGCCTCGCCCGGGTCGATGAAAACGGCGCGATCGTCGGGCGTTTGCAGCGCCCAGATGTAGTTGTCCTGGAATGCAGGCAGGGCGGTCAGTCGCATAGAATTGGAAAATGCCTGCCGCCCCGTCCCCCCGTCAAGCTGCAGTCTCGCCCTGGTTTGAGATGGCCGGGGCGCAGGCGATGCGGGATTGGGAGCACCGGCACCTGCTCCAGCGCCTGCAGGGCGTGCCTTCACAGCCTTGGCTGTGGCTGTCCCCCAATGCGGCATGGCGGCCCGAAAACGGTCCGGCGGGACGTGGATTGCGCCTGCACCGGGTGGGCAACGGCGGGCACTGGTTTGGCGACCTGCATTGTGGACTACCGCTGCCATTGCCGGCCGAAGGCCTCAACGCGATCGTGATCCAGCACGCGGCCTCGGAGGACCTGGACCGCTTGCTGGCCGAGTGCGCGCGGGTGCTGATGCCCGGCGGACGCCTGTGGATGACGCTGCTCAACCGCTACAGCCCGTACCGGGCACATTGGCAGTGGCAGGGCGCGCGGCCGGCCTCGATGGCGCGCAGCCGCGTGCTGCTGAAACGGCATGGCATCCGTTGCCAGACCGTGCAGTATTACGGGCCGCTGTGGAGCCAGGCCGCCGATGCCCCGGGCAGCGGGCTGCCGGCCTTGCGCGCCTTGTGCGTGCTGGAGGCGGAGAAGCGCACCGAGGCGCTGATCGGGCCGATCAAGGCCAGCCGTGCAGGCTGGTCGCGGCCGGTCGTGACCTGAACAACTTACGGAACTACATGAAGTCAATCGAAATACATACCGACGGCGCCTGCCTCGGCAACCCGGGGCCGGGCGGTTGGGCGGCCCTGCTGCGCTACAAGGCGCACGAGCGCGAACTGAGCGGCGGCGAAGCGCACACCACCAACAACCGGATGGAGCTGATGGCGGCCATCGCCGGGCTGGAGGCACTCAGCGAGCCGTGCAACATCATGCTGCAGACCGACTCGCAGTACGTGCGCCAGGGCATCACCGAGTGGATGCCGGGCTGGGTGCGGCGCAACTGGAAGACCGCCGGCGGCGACCCGGTGAAGAACCGCGACCTGTGGGAGCGCCTGCACACCGCCACCCAGCGGCACCAGATCGAATGGCGCTGGGTGAAGGGCCACAATGGCGACCCTGACAACGAACGCGTGGACCAGTTGGCCCGCGATGCAGCAATCCGCGTGCGCGATGGCGCCGCAAGCAACTGAGGTAGGCCATGCGCCAGATCATCCTTGATACCGAAACCACCGGCCTGGAATGGAAGAAAGGCAACCGCGTGGTCGAAATCGGCTGCGTGGAGCTGCTGGAGCGCCGTCCCAGCGGCAACAACTTCCACCGTTACATGAAGCCGGACTGCGACTTCGAGGCCGGTGCGGCCGAAGTGACCGGCCTGAGCCTGGACTTCCTGGCCGACAAGCCGCGCTTCGACGAAATCGTCGATGAGTTCCTGGCCTACGTGGACGGCGCCGAGCTGATCATCCACAACGCCTCGTTCGACATGGGCTTCCTGGAGAACGAGATGGTGCTGGCCGGCAAGGGCCGGCTGAGCGAGCGGGTGACGGTGACCGACACCCTGGCGATGGCGCGCGAACGCTTCCCGGGCCAGCGCAATTCACTCGATGCGCTGTGCAAGCGCCTGGGCGTGGACAACTCGCACCGCCAACTGCACGGCGGCCTGCTCGATGCCCAGATCCTGGCCGACGTCTACATCGCGCTGACCTCCGGCCAGGAAGAGATCGGCTTCGGCCAGCCCGAGGCGGAGAAAGCCAGTGCCGCCGGCACGATGCAGGCCTTCGACGCTTCGGTGCTGTTGCCGCGGCCACAGGTGGTGGCCACGGCGTCTGAGCTGGAGGCGCATGAGGCGCGCCTGGCCAAGCTCCGCAAGAAGGCTGGTCACGCCTGGTGGGATGGCGAACGCGCGCCGGAACCCGAACCGGCCTGAGGCCGGGAGCCGCTGCCTCAGTGGCAGCGGACGAGGATGGCCGTGATGTTGTCCGAGCCGCCGCCATCCAGCGCGGCGGCGACCAGCATGTCCACGCATTCCTGCGCGCTGCAGTCGGCGTGGCCGAGGGTTTCGGCCAGGCTGCGGTCGTCCACTTCCTCGGTCAGGCCGTCACTGCACAGCAGCAGTTGCATGCCAGGGCGCAGCTCGCCGGTCATGGTGGCGACGTTGAGGTGGGCCGGATCGGTGACGCCGAGCGCCTGGGTGACGACATTGCGGTGTGGATGGGCGCGGGCCTGCTCGGCGGTGAGCGTGCCCTGGGCAATCAGCTCCTGCACGTAGCTGTGGTCCTGGCTGAGCTGGCCCAGCTTGCCGTCGCGCCACAGGTAGGCGCGGCTGTCGCCGACCCAGGCCACCTCGAAGCGGTTGCCCTGCACGCGCGCGGCCACGACGGTGGTGCCCATCGGCAGGCTGTCGTTGCGACGGCGCGAGGTGCGGATGATCTCCTCGTCGGCGATGCGGATGGCCTGGGCCAACGCGGTGCCGTTGCGGACTTCGCGCACGATGGTCTCGCGCGCCAGTGCGCTGGCGACCTCGCCACAGGCATGCCCGCCCATGCCATCGGCGACCAGCCAGAGGCCCAGCTCGCCGTCACCGTAATAGGTGTCTTCATTGAGCTGGCGGCGCAGGCCGACGTGGCTGAGGTGTCCGAATTCGATCATGGGTGCCCGGAAGGGCGCGGCGTATGGAGAATCCGCATCATCGCGTTCATGGACGTGTACGGCAAGCGGCGGCAGGGGGCCAGCCAGCTGCGGGAAAGGTTGCCGGACGTGGCGTTGATCGGTTTGATGATGAAAAAGCGCTTGTCGGCTTGGCCGAAGCCCCTTATCATTCGCAGCCCGGCTCGCCGGGACCATCTGGAGAGGTGGCAGAGCGGTTGAATGTACCTGACTCGAAATCAGGCAGGCGTTTATAGCGCCTCGGGGGTTCGAATCCCCCCCTCTCCGCCAGATACATGAAAAAAGCCGCCTCCGGGCGGCTTTTTTCATGGGACATCGTTCGGGTCGTATCCGCCCGGGGCTGGAACATGCGAGAGGGATCGCGGGGGGATGAGAAGCCCCGCCGGGGTTCGACCGCCGGCGTCAGCCGGTGGGACGGCGAAGCCGCCCGAAGGGTGAGGCGCGCAGCGTCGAATCAATCCCCCCCTCTCCGCCAGATACATGAAAAAAGCCGCCTCCGGGCGGCTTTTTTCATGGGGCACCGTTCGGGTCGTATCCGCCCGGGGCTGGAACATGCGAGATGGAATGCGGGGGGATGAGAAGCCCCGCCGGCGTCTGCCGGTGGGACGGCGACGCCGCCCGAAGGGTGGGGCGCGCAGCGTCGAATCAATCCCCTATCCGCTAGGTAGAAGAAGGCCGCCCGAAGGCGGCCTTCCTCATCGCGCGGTGGTACCTGGCCGCGCCGCCAACGTCCGCTCAGGCGTTGGCCGCATGCAACCCGGTGGCATTCCACGCGGGGCCGTGCCGGTCAGTGCCCGCCTTGGGCGGCCAGCTTGTCCAGGTCGATGCCCTGCTTCTTGAGGATGCCGACGGTGCGCAGCGCGTAGAACGCCAGGTAGCAGAAACACAGCACGCCGACGACAAAGCTGTAATGGATGCCGATGCGGTCGGCCAGCGCGCCCTGCGCGAAGCTGACCACGCCGCCGCCCATGATCATCATGATCAGCAGGCTGCTGCCCTCGTTGGTGTTGCGGCCCAGGCCGGTGATGGCCAGGGTGAACACGCAGGGCCACATCGTGCTGCAGAACAGGCCTACGCTGATGAAGGCGATCACGCTGGTCATGCCGGTGGTGAACATGCCCACCAGCAGCGCGGCGATGCCGCACAGCGCGAAGTACAACAGCATGCGCGCCGGGTTGCCCTTGCTGGCCAGGGTGGCCAGGATCATCAGCACGATCACGCCAGCGTAGCCGTAGAACTGCGAGATCTCATGCCGGGCGATGGCATTGACCGCCAGGAACAGGCCGAAGGCGATGTACGGCAACAGCAGGGTCAGCCAGCGCTTGACGTTGTTGCCGACGTCGAACGCGCCGGCCGCGCCGCTCCAGCGGCCGATCATCAGGCTGGCCCAGTACAGCGACACGAACGGGGCGATAACCGACACGTCCAGCCCGAGTCCGCCCTGGTCGACCGGCAATTCCAGGTAGGCCGGCAGGTTGGCGATGGTGGACACCTCGACGCCGACGTACAGGAAGATCGCGATCATCCCCAGCACCAGCTGCGGGTAGGAGAATGCCGAGCGCTTGTGGATGAGCTTGTCGCTGTCCTGGGCCTCGTCGGCCGCCAGCGCATCCAGGTCGATGTGGTTGGGCAGCGGCGAGAACTTCAGCAGCAGCGCCACCAGCACGAACACGCCACCGAGCACGAGGTAGGGCGTCTTGACGCTTTCGATGCTGGCTTCGGTGTTGCCCGAGGCCACGCTGCCGAAGATGGCGAAGCTCACCAGCAATGGCCCGATGGTGGTGCCGAAGTTGTTGATGCCACCGGCCAGGGTCAGCCGCTGCGCGCCGGTGGCCGGGTCGCCCATCACCACCGCCAGCGGGTTGGCGGCGATCTGCTGCAGCGAGAAGCCCAGGCCGACGATGAACAGGCCCGACAGCATCAGGCCGAACGAACCGAGGTTGGCGGCCGGGTAGAACAGCAGGGTGCCGACGGCCGAGATCAACAGGCCCAGGCTGATGCCGTTCTTGTAACCGATGCGGTTGAGCACGTCGGCGCCGATCAGCTTGGAGGTGAAGAAGTAGAACAGCGAGCCCACCGTATAGGCGACGTAGAAGGCCAGCGCCACGTACTGGCTTTGTGCCTGGGTCAGGTGGAAGGCGTTCTTGAAGACCGGGATCAGGATGTCGTTGCTGGCAGCGACGAAGCCCCAGAAGAAGAACACCGTGATGAGGACGGCAAACTGGGACCAGCGGGTTTTTTGGCTCATGGAGTAGTCATCGCGGCAGAGGAGGGCAGGTGTCCCGGTGCCGCGCGGCTTCCCCTGCGGGAGTTGCCGGCGCGGCCCGTCACACATGCAGGGGTGCAGCGGGCATTGCGTGCCCGGTGCCGTGGGGCGATGCAAGGCCAGCTGCATGATCTGGACTCGACCCACGCGGCGGGTGTCGGAAGCGACGGTGGCGGCCGTCAGGCCATTGGCCGACCTCCCCCGGTTCCCCGATTTCCCCGCGTGCAGTCATGGCATTGCCCGTCCGAGCCAGCCGGCGACGGTTGTACAGAGCGTTTGTCGGCACTGTCAACGAAGACTTTCAGCCGTTACCAAGTTCGCTGCCGCGTGGCCGGAATGGCGTGTGGACAGCGGCCCGCGTCGCCGCAATGCAGCATCGCCCGGCGATGTGCCGCAATACGTGGATACGGACCGCAGGACGCATGCCGGGATGCCACGGGGATCTGCCGCCCGTGCAGGAAAAAGGGCGGCAAATGCCTCTGGTACGCCGGGCGGCGGTCGGGCCGAGGGGTAGGGAGGGGCGCTGCGATGCCATGCGCGGCTACACTGTGCGCCACGTTTCGCAGGTGTGCCCCATGTCTGAAATCCTGGTCCCCGTTTCCTTTGGCGAGCTGCTCGACAAGATCTCGATCCTGGAGATCAAGTCCGAGCGGATGAGCGATGCGGCCAAGCTGGCCAATGTGCGCAATGAACTGGCGGCGCTGGACCGCACCTGGGCGGCCCACCCGGCCGCGGCGCAGGACATCGCCGCGCTGCGCAGCGAGCTCAAGGCGGTCAACGAGCGCTTGTGGGACATCGAGGACGACATCCGCCTGAAGGAGAAGGCGCAGTCCTTCGACGACGGCTTCGTGCAGCTGGCGCGCAGCGTCTACTTCCAGAACGACGAGCGCGCCCGGATCAAGAAGGCGATCAACCTGGCGCTGGGCTCCAGCTACGTGGAAGAGAAGTCCTACCAGGACTACCGCGCCGGCTGAGCCGGAGCAAGCCGCGCCAATTGAAAAGGCCGCCCTGGGGGCGGCCTTTTCGTTGCGCGGATCAGTGGTCGTGGTCGCTGCGGTAACGCTCGAAGGCAGCGATGGCGTCCTCGACGGTGATCAGTGACATCACCTCGTCGAACTCGATCTTGGTGCCCCATTTCAGCGCGCTGGCCGGCTTGTGCAGGTAGCGGCGGGCGGCGTCGTCGTAACGGTCCACGCAGTAGCGGCGGTCCGAATAGGGGCCGCTGCGCGCCGGATTGCTGGCCGCATGCAGGCCCAGCACCTTGGTGCCGACCGCATTGGCGATATGCATCGGCCCCGAGTCCGGGGTGACCAGCAGGTTGGCGCGGGCGAGCAGGGCGGGCAGCTGCTTGAGCGTGTCCTTGCCGACCAGGTCCAGGGCCGGGTGCTGCATCGCAGCGAGGATGGCGTCGGTGGTGTCGCGCTCCAGGTCGCTGCGGCCGCCACACAGCACCACCCGCCAACCTTGGGCAGCGGCGTGGTCGGCCAGCGCGGCGTAGCGTTCGGCGTACCAGTTGCGGCGCTGGTGGCTGGAGCAGGGCGAGATCATCAGCACCTGGCGGCCATCGTCCTGCCATTGCGCGGCGGCCCACGCATGGGCGTCGGCCGGCGTGGCCAGGTCCCAGCGGACCTCGGTCTGCTTCAGGCCCAGCGGCTCGCAGAAGCTGCCGATCGCATCGAGCACATGGATGCCGGGGCGGTCGGGGATGCGCTCGTTGATGAAAAGCCCGTGCAGATCCTTCGAGCGCGATCTGTCGTAGCCGATGCGGCGCCGGGCCGGGATGAAGGCCGACAGCACGTTGGCACGCAGCGCCACCTGCATCTGCAGCAGGGCCTCGAAGCGCCCCTCCGGCAATTCGCGACGCAGCGCACGCATTCCAGCCAGGCCGGTGTTCTTGTCGTAGACGTGGAAATGCACGCCCGGCAGCCCGTCGAGCAACTTGTGGCCGGCCTTGTCGATCACCCAGTGCAGTGGCGTGCCCGGCAGGCCCTGCTGCAGGGTGCGTACCAGCGGCACCACATGGGTCACGTCTCCCAGCGCCGAGAGGCGCAAGAGGCACAGCGGGGAGGACGTTGCAGGCATGGTGTTGTTAGACTCGCTAAGAATGGTCGCATTCGACGCCACTGAAGCTCTGACGCCGTGCCGCGAAGGTCGTGGATACGGTGCCATTCTGTTCGACCGCCAACGCCTGCGGCAAGCCGAGCCGACGCTGTTTTCCCCTGCCCACTGGGGCGACAAGGCGCGGCCGGTGGGCGAGGGCGGGCGTGGCGGCGCGTGGTTCGTGGATGCGCCGTTCGGGCATTGCGTGCTGCGCAACTACCTGCGCGGTGGGGTGGCGGCCAAGTTCAGCCGTGACCGTTACCTGTGGCAGGGCCCGGACCGCACCCGCAGCTTCGCCGAATTCCGGCTGATGCGGAAGCTCATCGCGCACAAGCTGCCGGTGCCGCAGCCGCTGGCCGCGTTCTACATGCGCGATGGCGTGCGTTACCGGGCGGCGATCCTGATGGAGCGCCTGGAGGACGTGCGTTCGCTGGCCGACCGCGCGCAGGTGGCCGGGCGTGGCGCCCCCTGGGAAGAAGCCGGGCGGCTGATCGCCCGCTTCCACCGGGCCGGGCTGGACCATGCCGACCTGAATGCCCACAACATCCTGTTCGACGCCAATGGCCGTGGCTGGTTGATCGATTTCGACCGGGGCGTGCTGCGCATCCCGGCCACGCGCTGGCGCGAGCGCAACCTCAAGCGCCTGCTGCGTTCGTTGCTCAAGCTGCGCGGCGAGCGCAGCCGCGAGGATGTCGAGAAGGACTATGCACGGCTGCGCCGTGCCTACGATCTGGCCTGGAACCGGGGCGTGTGAGATGAGTTGGGCAGTACGTTTCCTGGGCGTCGGCAATGCCTCGGCGGTGGAACTGGGCTCGCCGATGGCGGTGATCGAGCGCGACGGCCAGCCATGGCTGACCATCGACTGCGGTGGCGAGGGGTTGACCGCCTACCGCGCGCACTACGGCGCGCTGCCGGAGGCGCTGTTCATCACCCATGTCCACCTGGACCATGTGGCCGGCTTCGAGCGGCTGTTCGTGGACGCCTTCTTCAACCGGCAGCGGCGCGGCAAGGTGCGTGTGTACGTGCCGGCCACGGTGGTGCCGCTGCTGCACAAGCGCATCGGTGACTACCCGAACGTGCTGGCCGAAGGCGGTGCCAATTTCTGGGATGCGTTCCAGCTGATCGTGGTCGGGGATGCGTTCTGGCACCAGGGCGTGCGGCTGGACGTATTCCCGGTGCGCCACCACTGGCCGGAGACCGCCTACGGCCTGCGCCTGCCCGGCACGCTGGTCTGGAGTGGCGACACCCGGCCAATCCCGGAGATGCTGGCCCGGTATGCCGGCGACAACGAATTGATCGCCCACGACTGCGGGCTGCATGGCAACCCATCGCACACCGGCGTGGACGACCTGGAGCGGGAGTACGACGCGGCCACGCAGGCGCGCATGGTGCTCTACCACTACGCCAGCGCCGCCGATGGCCAGGCGCTGCGCGCACGCGGGCATCGGGTGGCGGAGCCGGGTGAGTGCATTGCACTGGCCGATTGCAGCGGTCCGCAGGTCGATCCTGCGACCTTGCCCTGAGCATGCACGGCCTGTCCGCCTCTGCGGCGTTGGCCACCGAGCTGGAAATGCGGGAGCGGGCGTTGCATACCGCCGAGGTGCGGGCTGACCGGCAACGGCTGGAAGCCCTGCTGGACGAAGACTTCAGCGAGGTCGGCCAGTCCGGCCGCTGCTACACGCGCACGCAGATGTTGCGGCACCTGCCCGCTGAAGGCGCGCAGGTGGATATCGAGGCGAAGGACTTCGGGGTGGCACTGCTGGCACCGGATCTTGCCCAGGTGCGTTACCGCAGCCGTTATCGCCAGGCCGGGCAGGCAGACGCGTGGGCCGAGCGCAGCTCGCTGTGGCGGCGGCACGGTTCGCGCTGGCGGCTGTGCTTTCACCAGGCCACGCCCGCGCGCTGAGCGCGGCAACCCCGCAAAAAGGCGGTGGCCCCGCCGGCTGACCTCGGCGCCCGCGTCGATCGATACCGTTGCTGCCTTCCGGCCCTGGCGGGATTTTCGACCTAGCGTCGCGAGGGGCCGACGGGGCCACCATAGAGACGGTTTGGCCGCGCAATGCGCGGCCATTCGCAATCCAGAAAGTGTTGGGGCGATGGGATCATCAGCCGCCGCAGCTCACGGACCGGACACAAACTGGAGCAGGTCCTGTCGTGCGCGGCGATTGTAGCCCATGCCGGGGCTGCGCGGCCAGATCCGTGTGTAAACCCCGTGTAACCCGTGACCTCGCGTTGACGGCCATAGCCGGCCGGCTTGGCTAGAATGCGCCCCACAACGGAGGACGACCTCCCCCATCGCGGGAACCCATCCAGGACGGCCTGGCCCCTTCAAGGAGCCCTGTCATGGCTTGGATCTATCTGTTGGTCGCGGGTGTGCTGGAAATCGTCTGGGCATTGGCGATGAAGCAATCCCATGGTTTCACCCGGCTGGTCCCCAGCGTCATCACCCTCGTCGGCATGATCGCCAGCTTCTGGTTGCTGGCCGCGGCCATGCGCACCCTGCCGCTGGGCACGGCGTACACCATCTGGACCGGTATCGGCGCAGTCGGTGCATTCGTCATCGGCATCACCTTCCTGGGCGAGCAGGTCAGCGCGATGCGTATCGGCGCGGCGGTGTTGATCGTCAGCGGCCTGGTGCTGATGAAGTTGTCCAGCAGCTGAGGCGGCTCAGCGCTCGTCCAGCAGCAGGACCATGTCCACCGCGTCCAGGCCGGGGCCGTGGCCATTGGCCACGCGGCCGGTCACGCGGAAGCCCAGCCCGGCGTAGAACGCCTCGGTGTGCTGGCTGGTGCTCAGGACCACCTGCCGCACCTGCGGGTGCTGGCGTGCCTGTTGCAGGCGCGCCAGCGCCAACTGCCGGCCCAGCCCTTGCCGCTGCCGTTGGCGCGCGACCATGCCCCAGCAGAAGCCCGCCGTGCCGTCCGGGCTGAGGGTCAGGCCACCGCAGGCCACGACCCGGCCCGCGGCTTCAATCACCAGATAGCCGTGTTCACCTGCCAGCGCGTCCAGGAAGCGCGCGAAGTCTGCACGCTCGCCGGGGGCGAAGTAGTCGGGCGTATTGCCGTCGAACAATGCCAGGCAGGCCGCAGCGTCGGCCGCGCGGTAAGCGCGCACGTCGTGGACAGGCGCGCGGGTGGTGGCGGTGCCGGGTGGGTTCATCGAATCACCGGGCCGGACTGGGAATAGGGCGCGGTGGCCGCCGCCGAAGGCCACTGCGTGTTCGGCTCGGCCTGCATGCGGAACTGCAGTTCGCCGCCGGCCAGGATCTCTTCATGGGTCAGGAATACGCGGTCCAAGGGCTTGCCGTTGAGGGTGACGCCGCCCACATAGGTGTGCGCGTCATCCAGCCCATCGGCAACGATGCGGAACTGCTTGCCGTTGGGCAGGTTCAGCGTGGCGCGCGGCAGGAACGGGCGGCCGAGGATGTACTGGTTGCTGCCCGGCGTGACCGGGTAGAAGCCCAGCGCGGTGAACACGTACCAGGCCGACATCTGGCCCAGGTCGTCATTGCCGGCCAGGCCATCGGGGCGCGCGGCGTACTGGCTGTCCATGATCTGCTTCAGGCGTGCCTGGCTGCGCCACGGCTGGCCGGCGTAGGCGTACAGGTAGGCGACGTGGTGGCTGGGTTCGTTGCCGTGCGCGTACCAGCCGATCAGGCCGGTGATGTCCTCCATGTGCGCGAAGATCGCCGGGTCCACCTTGGCCTCGAACACCGCGTCCAGCCGTTGCAGCAGGCGCTCGCTGCCGCCGTGCGCGGCGGCCAGCCCGGCCACGTCCTGCGGCACGTACCACGAGTACTGCCAGGCATTGCCTTCGGTGTAATCGCTGCCGTAGCCGCTGGCACTCGGGTCGAACGGCTCGCGGAAGCTGCCGTCGCGCTGGCGTGCACGCATGAAGCCGGTGGCCGGGTCGAAGGCGTGCTTCCAGTTGGTCGCGCGCCGGCTGAACTCGCCGGCCACCGCGTCCCTGCCCATCGCCTGCGCCACCTGCGCGATGCTCCAGTCGTCATAGGCGTACTCAAGCGTCTTGCTGGCCGCTTCGCCTTCCTCGTCGATCGGCACGTAGCCCAGTTCGCGGTACTGCGCGATGCCGTCGTACGGGCCGTAGTTGGCGCTGGCGACCATGGCCTGCAGGGCTTCATCGGTGTCGTAGCCGCGGATGCCCTTCATGTAGGCATCGGCGATCACCGGCACCGCGTGGTAGCCGATCATGCACCACGTCTCCAGGCCGTGGAACGACCACACCGGCAGCACGCCGTACGGGCTCTCGCGGCGCGAGGCGAGCAGTGAGTTGACGAAGTCGTTGGTGCGTTGCGGTGGCTGCAGCAACGTCGTCAGCGGATGCAGGGCACGGTAGGTGTCCCACAGCGAGAAGGTCGAGTAGTTCGTCCAACCCTTTGCCTGGTGCACCGCATTGTCCGGCCCGCGGTAGCGGCCATCACTGTCCATGAACAGGGTGGGGCCGAGCAGGGTGTGGTACAGAGCGGTGTAGAAGCGGGTGCGCTGCGCGGCGTCGCCCTGGGCATCGACCGCGCCCAACGCGGTGCTCCATTGCTGCCTGGCTGCCGCGCGCATGCCATCGAAGTCCCAGCCCGGTGCTTCGGCGTCGAGGTTGGCGATGGCATTGTCCTCGCTGACCGGCGAGATCGACACCTTGACCAGCAGCGGCGTGCCGGCGCGCGGCGTTATGTCGAAGGCGGCGACCAGTTGCCGGCCTTCGATCTGCGCGCGCTGCGCCGGGTTCTTTTCGGCCGGTGGCGGGAAGCCCTTGTAGGCCACGTCCTGCTCGGTGTCATGCAGCTGATGGCCGGCAAGCGGCTGCGAAAAACGCAGCGCGAAGTACAGCTGCCGGCCCGGCGCCCAGCCGCGGGTTTCGCGGAAGCCGGTGACCGTGCCATCGGGGCGCACGCGGATGCGCGACCACAGGATCTTGCCCGGGTAGTCGTACATGCTGGTGCGCAGGTCCAGCAGCACGTGCGCAGGCTGGCCGGCCGGGAAGCTGTAGCGGTGCATGCCCACGCGCGCGCTGGCGGTGAGTTCGGCGCGCACCTTGTAGTCGTCCAGTGTCACGGCGTAATAACCCGGCTGCGCGGTCTCGCTGGCGTGGTTGAAGCGCGAGGTATAGCCGCTGCCCGGCTGGTCGGGGTTGCCGCGTTCAAGCGTGAGCGCGCCGGTGGTCGGCATCAGCAGCAGGTCGCCCAGGTCGGAATGGCCGGTACCCGAGAAATGCGTATGCGAGAAGCCGACGATGGTGCTGTCGTCGTAACGGTAGCCTGCGGCCCAGCCGTAGCCGTCCTTGCGCGACTGGATGCGGGTATCCGGCGAGAGCTGGACCATGCCGTAAGGCACCGTGGCGCCCGGGTAGGTGTGGCCTTCGCCACCGGTGCCGATGAACGGGTCGACGGCGGCGTAGGCCGATTGGCCGGCATCGGGGGCTGCGGCGCGTGACAGCGAAGGCGCAGCGGTGAATGCGCCCGCAAGGGTTGCCAGTGCCAACAGGGTTCCGCCGAGCTTCTTCATCTTGCACCTATTTGGATCGGTCCAAAAAACGAAACTAGCACGGGAAAGAGGGGCATGGCGGGCGTCATTTCCCGATTCACCACTTGGCAGCGTTGGGGTGCCGGATCCAAGCTGGAAAGTTGTCGGGGCGGCTCGCATGGAGCGTCGGGAATGCTCGGCTTGCTCATCGTGTCTTCGTTCACTGGACACTTGCGCGGGGCTACATCGCTGGTCGCCGATGATGAGAGGCAGTCCGCCGCGTTGGCCGGAGGTCGATCCAGCGGAGCATCCTGCTTTCAGTGCCTTTTATCGGCAAAAGGAAAGCCGCCTCTGGGGGGGGCTTTACATGACGGAGAGAGGGGGATTGATTTGGTGCTTCGCACCTCACCCTTCGGGCGGCTGCGCCGTCCCACCGGCTGCGCCGGTGGTCGAACTCGTTGGCGCTCTCATCTCCCATGTGTTTCGCCCCATAACTGAAAAAGCCGCCCACAAGGGACGGCTTTTTCAGTTATCTGGCGGAGAGAGGGGGATTCGAACCCCCGAAGCGCGGTTTAGACGCTTACACACTTTCCAGGCGTGCTCCTTCAACCACTCGGACACCTCTCCGGATCCTGCTGCTGCAATGCCTCAGCAGGGGCGCAGATTCTATAGGGACTGGCCGCCGGCCACAAGCACCCCCTGGACAGGGTGCTGGCGGACAGGGTGGGCATGGCACAATGGGGCTTCAGATGAAGACGGTTGCCTGATGTCCTATCTCGTCCTTGCCCGCAAGTGGCGTCCGAAGCGTTTTGCCGAGCTGGTGGGCCAGGAACACGTGGTCCGCGCGCTGAGCAATGCGCTTGACAGTGGCCGCGTCCACCACGCCTTCCTGTTCACCGGCACCCGCGGTGTCGGCAAGACCACCATTGCCCGCATCTTCGCCAAGTCGCTGAACTGCGAGCAGGGCACCAGCGCCGACCCGTGCGGCCAATGCCGGGCCTGCCTGGACATCGACGCCGGCCGCTACATCGACCTGCTGGAAATCGACGCCGCCTCCAATACCGGCGTGGATGACGTGCGCGAGGTGATCGAGAACGCGCAGTACATGCCCTCGCGCGGCAAGTACAAGGTCTACCTGATCGACGAAGTGCACATGCTGTCCAAGGCGGCGTTCAACGCGCTGCTCAAGACGCTGGAAGAGCCGCCGGAGCACGTGAAGTTCCTGCTGGCCACCACCGACCCGCAGAAGCTGCCGGTCACCGTGCTCAGCCGCTGCCTGCAGTTCAACCTCAAGCGCCTGGACGAGGAGCAGATCCGCGGCCAGATGACCCGCATCCTCACCGCCGAGCAGATCGCGTTCGACGACAGCGCCCTGGTGCAGCTGGCGCGCGCAGCCGATGGCTCGCTGCGCGATGGCCTGTCGCTGCTGGACCAGTCCATCGCCTATGCCGGTGGCGCGCTGCGCGATGACGTGGTGCGCGCCATGCTGGGGACGGTCGACCGCACCCAGGTGGCGGCGATGCTGGACGCACTGGCCGATGGTGATGGCACGCGGCTGCTGCAGGTGGTCGCGGCGCTGGCTGATTTCTCGCCGGACTGGAGCGGCGTGCTGGACGCGCTGGCCGAGGCGCTGCACCGCATCCAGGTACAGCAGCTGGTCCCGGGCACCGTGGTGCCGGGCGAGGGCGTGGATGCGGTGGCCTTCGGCCAGCGGTTGCGCCCGGAAGTAGTGCAACTCTGGTACCAGATGGCCCTGGGCGGCCGTCGCGACCTGCACCTGGCGCCCAGCCCGCGTGCCGGTTTTGAAATGACCGTGCTGCGCATGCTGGCGTTCCGTCCGGCCGGCGCGGTACCGGCCGTGCCGGAAGGCTCGGGGCAGGGTGCCGGGGAACAGGTCGGTGCCGCAACGACGGGCAGCGGTGTGACGGCCGCGGCCGTTGCCGCGCCAGTGACTGCGTCCAAGCCGGTTGCTGAGCCCGTGGTGCCGGTGGCACCGCCTGCAGCCGTGGCCGAAGTGGCCGTGGCACCGGTGAAGGCCGCTGCGCCGGTCGTGGCCGCGCCAGAACCGGCAGCGCCGGCCAAGCCGCAGGTAGCCGATGACGACCTGCCGCCGTGGGCGGTGGAGGCGGCCGAAGCCGCCGCGCGTGACGAGGCGATGGCGGCGGAAATGGCGATGTCCGAACCGGTCGAGGAAGCGCCGGTACGTCAGGCCGCGCCGGCGGTTCCGGTGGCCCCGATCGCGCCAGCGCGCCCGAGCGGAATCGAGATCGCCCCGGCCGCCAGGCCGGCGGCCACCGGCGGTGG
Source organism: Stenotrophomonas sp. Steno-C18 (assembly GCF_056393195.1). Lineage (NCBI taxonomy): Bacteria > Pseudomonadati > Pseudomonadota > Gammaproteobacteria > Lysobacterales > Lysobacteraceae > Stenotrophomonas > Stenotrophomonas sp. Steno-C18. Next base: position 110,588 of record NZ_JBWJOX010000006.1, read on the forward strand.
GCGCGCGCTGGACAGCGCCGAACAATGGCTGGACCTGATCGTCGACAGCGGCCTGTCCGGCCCGTCGCGCGAACTGGCGGCCAACGCGGCGTTCGTCAGCTTCCAGAACGGTGTGCTGAAGCTGGCGCTGCTGCCGGGCTTTGAGTACCTGCAGTCCGAGCGCGCGTTGGCGACGCTGGCGCAGGCCTTGTCGCAGGCCTTGGGCAGCACCCCGAAGATCGTGATTGAAACCGGCAACGTCCAGGCCGAGACGTTGCACGAGCGCGCTGATCGCCAGCGCGGTGAGCAGCAAACCGCGGCCGAAGCCGTTTTCATGGCCGACCCCCAGGTGCAGCAGCTGATCCAGCAGGGCGCCCGGGTCGTGGCCGACTCCATCCGTCCCTTCAAAGAGTAAGAACCATGCGCGGCAATATCGCCCAAATGATGCAGCAGGCCCAGAAGATGCAGGAGAACCTGCAGAAGGCCCAGGAAGAAATCGCCAAGCTGGAAGTCACCGGCAGCGCCGGTGGTGGCATGGTCAGCGTGACGCTGACCGGCACCAAGGAGTGCCGCAAGGTGCGCATCGATCCGTCGGTGCTGTCCGACCAGGAGATGGTGGAAGACCTGATCGCCGCCGCCTTCAATGATGCCTCCAACAAGATCGACGCAGAATCGCAGAGCCGCATGGGCTCGGCCACGGCCGGCATGAAGCTGCCGCCGGGCATGAAGCTGCCGTTCTGATGATGCTGGCGCCGGCCGGGCCGGCATCTGCGTTACCCGCGTCGCGAAGCCTCCGGGCTTCGCGCGCTTGTTTTGAAGAGAGCCTGTCGCGATGAGCCTGCCGCTGCTGGAACAACTGATCGAAGCCTTCCGTGTGTTGCCGGGCGTCGGCCAGAAGACGGCCCAGCGCATGGCTTACCACGTGCTGGAGCGCGCACGCGACGGCGGCCAGCGCTTGTCCGAGGTGCTGGCCGAGGCCATCGAGAAGATCGGCCACTGCGAGCAGTGCCGGGATTTCAGCGAAACCCCGGTGTGTGCGGTCTGCGCCAGCAGCAGTCGCGAGCGGCAGACGCTGTGCGTGGTTGAATCACCGGCCGATCGCCTGGCGATCGAACACGCCACCAGCTATCGCGGCGTGTACTACGTGCTGCAGGGGCGGCTGTCGCCGCTGGACGGCATTGGCCCGCGCGAGCTGGGGCTGGACAAGCTCGAAGCCCGGTTGGCGCAAGGCGAGGTCACCGAGCTGATCATCGCCACCAATTCCACCGTCGAAGGCGAGGCCACCGCGCACTACCTGGCGCAGCTGGCGCGCCGCAACAAGGTGCGGCCCAGCCGCCTGGCGCAGGGCCTGCCGCTGGGGGGCGAGCTGGAGTACGTGGACCGCGGCACCTTGTCGCACGCCTTTGGCAGCCGCAGCGAAATCAGCGAATAAGCCACGGCGGGGCGGTAAGCTGTAGGCCGTTCAACGCCAGTGAGCCGTCGCATGACCGATACGATTTTCGGCAAGATCATCCGTCGCGAGATTCCCGCCAACATCGTCTATGAAGATGACGAGGTGCTGGGCTTCAAGGACATCGCCCCGCAGGCGCCGGTGCATGTCCTGTTCATTCCCAAGAACGACGTCATCCCGACCCTGGATGACCTGCAGCCCTCGCAGGCGCACCTAGTGGGCAAGCTGGCCCTGGCTGCTGCCGAGTACGCGCGCAGTGAAGGCTTCGCGCAGAACGGCTACCGCATCGTCATGAACTGCCGCGAAGATGCCGGCCAGACGGTGTTCCACATCCACCTGCATCTGCTGGCCGGCGCGCCGCTGGGGCATTTCGGCGCGGCGTAAGCAGACATCGGGTGGGTTTGACGACGCGCGGAACACGGTTCCGCCATGAGGGGGTGTTCGGTGGCTGGAGGCATCTGCAGGCGCATTGGCCTGCTGTTCGTGTTGTTCCCGTCGGCAGCATTCGCACAGGGCTTGCCGGAGGCATCCGTCGCCAGCGCGGCCTTCCAGCGCATGCAGCAGCTGTGTACGGCCGATGATGGCAAGACCTGGGGCGTGAGCCTGTGCGGGCCGGTGCTGTTGGCCGATCCGGCCAGCCGCCAGTTCATTGCCAACATGGACGGCGTGGATGCCGCGCTGGAGCGCGAGGGCGCACTCTTCCGTGGCCGCTTGCCCGACAAGGTGCCGGTGGCCAACACCGCGGTGGATTGGAATGGGCGTACCTGGACGATGTTGATGCTGCCGCTGCCGGAAGATCCGGTGGCGCAGTCCATCCTCTTCATGCACGAGGCCTGGCACCGCATCCAGGCGCAGATCGGCCTGCCGGCCACCCATGCCGATCAGGACCAGCTGGAGACGGCGCAGGGGCGTACGGCGCTGCGGCTGGAGCTGCGTGCGTTGCGTGCCGCAATGGAGGCAACGGACGCGGCGCAGCGGCAACGGGCCAGCCGTGATGCCTTGACCTTCCGGGGCTGGCGGCAGGCGCGTTTCCCGGAGGCGCGTGCAGCCGAGGATGCGATGGAGCGCCATGAGGGCATCGCCGAGTACACCGGCCGCATCCTCGCGCAGGATGCGGCGCGGGAAGCGCACCTTGCCGAACACCTGCGCCGCGGCGACGGCGTGACCGCCTATGCCCGTTCCTTCGCCTACTACACCGGGCCTGCCTACGGTGTCCTGCTGGACCGGGCCGCGCTGGATTGGCGCATCCGTTGGAACCGGAAGGACGGATTGCCACAGCTGCTTGCGGTCGGCCTGGGGGTACCCATCGACGCCGATGAGGCCGCGTTCCGGCGTGCTGGCGCGCGCCATGGTCTGGCCGAGGTCGAGGCCGAGGAGGCCGCCCGTGCCAGGCAGCAGGCTGAGGTGGTGGCGGCCCTGCGCGCGCGGCTGGTCGATGGCCCGGTGCTGGGCGTACCGGTGAACGGTGCCAGCTTCAGTTTCGATCCGAACCGGGTGACGCCGTTGCCACCACAGGGTGCGGTGTACGGGGTGATTCGCGCGGCAGCCGAATGGGGCGTGCTGGACGTGCGTGGTGATGGGCTGTTGTCCAGCGACTGGAAGCGGCTGTCGGTGGCCCATGCCGGGGCACGGCAAACGGCCGAGGGCTGGGCGGGCGAGGGATGGGCGCTCACCCTCAAGCCTGGCTGGGTGCTGCGGCCTGATGCCCGCGAGGGCGACTGGACGATCCGCCGGCAGGAGTGAGTTCTCCTGCCGCCACGAAAAACGCCGCCCGGAGGCGGCGTTTCCTGTTTGCCGTGAGCGCTGGGCGTCTTACCACCAGCCGCCGCGCCAACCCCAGCCCCAGCCGGGACCCCAACCCGGGCCCCACGGGCCGTACGGGTAGGCAGGCACCACCTCCACCTCACGCTGCACCGGCCACAGGTAGACCACGTCGGCGTTGATCTTCGGCAGCGGGTAGTCGTACTCGCCGATCTTGGTGGTCTGGTAACCATCGATGCGGCCGATGAAGGTCACGTCGCGGCCTGGCTCGAATACCGCCGGGTCGTAGAAGCCGGCGCGGCAGGCGATGAAGCGGCCGTCGCTGGCGTCGGAGGAGGTGCTGCTCGGGCGACCGGTACCGGTGAGCGGACGGGCGATCATCTGGAAGCAGGTCTCGCCCTGGCTCGGCAGGGTTTCAATGATGCGACCACCCCAGCGCACCGGCGTACCGGTCTGCTTCTGCGCCACCGAATCACGCGGGGAAACCGTGCTGAACTGCCCCTGCAGCGGCTTGGGAGCGGTGGCACAGGCGGCCAGCGTGAGGCTGGCGGCGACAATCAGGGCAATGCGGGTGTTCATGGTGATGCTCCGGGTTTCGGGCGGTGCCTGCGCAGGTCCCGCAATAATGAAACGTGGTCGGACAGGACGCCAGCGTAGCGTGCGTCGGCGAAACGTTTGCTGAGTGCCATCAGACCGCTGCCCGGGTAGCGGAGTTCCACCCGGCGCGCCCAATCGCCGGCCGGCTCGTGGGGCTCGCGGGCCAGGCCGAGGCGGGCATAGCGCCGGCCCAGCCGGTGCCAGGCGCGCAGCAGCGGGTCGCGCTGGCGCTCGCCGCGTGCCAGCAGCCAGGCCATGGCCCCCACCGCGATCACGGCGAAGCCGGCGAACAGTACGACCAACTGCGAGGGCGACAGCTCTCCGACGCCGAAGGGGCTGAGCAGGCGTTGCTGGCGCTTGGCATCGAAGGAGAGGAAGGCGGTGTTCCAGCCACGGCGCATCCAGTCACCGAACTGCACGATGCTGTCCCAGCGGCCGGCCAGGTCCAGCCCACCGGCGGCGGTGCCGCCCTGCTGGGCAAGCCGGTCTTCCAGGGTGTCATAGATGCGCTCCGGGGCGACCGCTGCGGTGGGGTCCACCCGCACCCAGCCGCGTTCGGGCAGCCACACTTCGGCCCACGCATGGGCATCCATCCGCCGGACCACCCAGTAGTCGCCGAAGCGGTTGCGCACGCCGCCCGCGTAGCCGGTGACCACGCGGGCCGGGATGCCGGCACCGCGCATCAGCACGACGAATGCGGAGCTGAAGTGCTCGCAGAAGCCTTCCTTCTGGTCGAACAGGAACTCGTCGGCACCATGGCGACCGGGCAGGGGCGTGGACAGCGTGTAGGCGAACTCGCGGTGGATCCAGTCCAGGCTGCGTTGGACGATGGCCGCGTCGTCCGTGCCGGCCTCGCTGCGCCACTTCCGGGCCAGGGCAAGGGTGCGCGGGTTGAAGCCGTCGGGGAGCTGCAGGGCCTGTTGACGGAGTGCAGGGGGCAGCTCCAGCTGGAATCGTTGCGGCGCAGCCGACTGCATCCGCCAACGTGTCAACGCGGTCAATGGCTGTGGGCTGAGCAGGGAGTAGTCGGCATCGAGGAACGTGCCAGGTGGGTTGTTCAGCGGCAGGTCCAGTGAGACCAGCTGGCGATCGTCGGTGGGCTCGTACTCGATCTGGTAGTCCCATTGGGCCGCGCCTGGTTCGAAGTGGGGGCGCGGCGTGGTGCGCTGGTAGTCCAGCCGGGTCCAGCGCCGGCCGTCGAAACGGGTGAGCACCGGGCCGCGCCAGTAACGCTGGTTCTGCGCTGGCGGCGGGCCAAAGAACTGCACGCGCAGCGCGGGGCTGTCGTCCACCATCAGGTCCAGCCATTGGCCGGCCTGCATGCTGTCGGACAGGCCGGGCCGCCCGATGGCCCGTTCCGGGATCCCCCACAGTGGACTTCCCAGGCGCGGCACCAGCCAGAACGCAGCCATGGCCAAGGGCAAGGCCAGCAGCATCAGGCGTCCGACGGTGCGTAGTTGCAGGCCGACAGCCAGTGGCCGGATGCCGGCGTCCTCGTCGGCGATCCGCTGGAGTGCGAGCAGCGCGCAGATCACCGCCGCGGCGGCCAGCAGCAGGGTGGTTGGACCCTGGTCGAGCAGGAACGCGGCAAAGGGCGCGAACAGGGCGAAGCCAATCAGGCTGCGCGCATCGCGCAGGCTGCGTAGTTCGCTGGACTTGATCGCCAGCATTGCCGCCAGCAATGCACAGCCGGTGTCGCGTCCGGGATGGGCTCCCATCTGCCAGTAGATGGCGGCCAACATGACGGCGACGAGCAACAGCCGCAGTGGCATCGACGGCACCTTCCGCCAGGAAAGCAGTGCGACCAGCATGGCGGCCGCGGCGATCATGCCTGCCAGCACGCCAGGCAACTGCAGCAACAGTGGCAACAGGGCCAGGGCGGTGGTCAGCATCGCCCCGCTGCGTGCGGTGTTGCTGGCGTCAGGAGCGTTGTCGCGCTTCATGCGGGCGGTAGCAGGGCAAGGGCGCGCAGGCACAGGTGGCGATGGGCATCGCCGCTGGCCGGGCCGATCGGTGGGGTGCCGGGCAGGCGCAACTGGTAACGGCGGCCCTCGCGTTCGGCATCGTCCACCCAGCGCGCGAGGCGGGAGATGCGGCGCTCATGGGGCAGTGCGTGCAGCTGTTGCCAGTCCAGTACCAGTTCGGTGCCGGCCGGGCGCTCGTACTCGCGCACCAGCAGCGTGTCGCGGCGTGCGGAGTGCTTCCAGGCGATGGTCCGGCGTGCATCACCGGCACGATAGGGCCGCAACTGCTGCAGTTCGTCGCCTAGTGGATGCACCCGGGTACGCGTGGAATGGCTGCCGGTATCCGGCAGGGGCGGCGGGTTGGCTTCGGGCGTGGGATAGACCAGCAGCGGTGCTTCCGGCCAGAACCAGCTCCACGCACGTACCAGGCCAAGCGGTTGGGTGGTGGAGACGCGGATGCGCGACAGGTCCATCCAGCCGCGCGCGGTGGTGGGCAGCCACAGGTCGGCCTCGGCCTGGCTGTCCTGGGCCAGGCTGGCGTTGCCGTGGACCTGTTCGTGGTCGAGCTGCAGCGCACGTCGGCTGCGGCTGTCGCTGCGTGACAGCGCGAGCCGCAACTGGATGGGGGTGCCGGCCGCCACCGGCTCGGCGGACATCGCCTCCAGGCGGAGGCCGGACAACTGCAGGTGGGCGTACACGGCACTGGCCATGGCGGTGGTGGCCAGCACCAGGGCCAGCAGCAACGCGGGGTTGTTGTTGTAGTTCAGTGCGCCCAGCAGCATCACCGCCAGCAGTGCGGCCAGGAACAATCCGAAGCGGGTCGGCAGCACGTAGATGCGGCGCCGGTCCAGTTGCACCGGCAGCGCTTCGGGGTGGCGTGGGCGCGCCAGCCATTGCAGTGACTGCAGGCGTTGCCGCAGGCGGTCGATCATTCAATCGACCTTGACGCTGTGCAGGATGGCGCGTGCCAAGGTCGGGCCGGACGAGGACTCGGCCTCGGCGACCAGCCGGTGCCCGGCCACGGCGATGAACAAGGCCTGCACATCCTCGGGCACCACATGCCTGCGGCCCAGCAGCAGCGCATGCGCCTTGGCCGCGCGCAACAACGCGATGCCGGCGCGCGGCGACAGGCCGACCTTCACCCCCGGATGCTGGCGACTGCGGGTCAGCAGCGCCTGCACGTAGTCGATCAGTGCGTCGCTGGCGTGCACCTGTTCCACCGCCTCGCGCAGTTGCAGGATGTCCTGGTCGGACAGGCGGGGCGTGGTGCGCGCGATCAGGTCACGGCGGCTGCCGCCACTGAGCAGCGCGCGTTCGGCCTGGGCATTCGGGTAGCCCAGGGTCAGGCGCAGCAGGAAGCGGTCCAACTGCGAGTCGGGCAGCGGGAAGGTGCCGGACAGGTCCACCGGGTTCTGCGTGGCGATCACGAAGAAGGGATCCGGCAATGCATGCGTGACGCCGTCCAGGGTGACCTGCTGCTCGGCCATCGCTTCGAGCAGCGCGCTCTGGGTGCGCGGCGGCGCGCGATTGATCTCATCGGCCAGCAGGACGTTGCAGAACACCGGCCCGGGATGGAACTGGAAGCTGCGGCTCTGCGCGTCGTAGACCGAGATGCCCAGCACGTCGGCCGGCAGCAGGTCCGAGGTGAACTGCACGCGCTGGAACTGCAGGCCGAGCGTGGAGGCCATGGCGTGGGCCAGCGTGGTCTTGCCGAGCCCGGGCAGATCCTCGATCAGCAGGTGTCCCCCGGACAACAGGGCGACAAACGCCAGCCGTACTTCCTGCGCCTTGCCCAGCAGCAGGGCGTTGACCTGTTCCTGCGCCTTGTGCAGGGAGGGCAACGTGACATCGGTTAGCATTCCAGGTGTGGCCAGACTCATGGTCATCTCTCGATTCTTGCAACTTTGAGGAAGTGTAAGTGCCTATCAGGGGGGAGCGCCGCGCCTACATCATGTTCCTGACGTTGTGGGTGTTGGCCACGGCGGTCAAGGTCCTGGTGGCGTCACGGTTGCCGTTGTTCGTCGACGAAGCGTTCTATTGGCAGGAAGGCCAGCATCTTGCGGCGGCCTATTCGGACCTGCCGGGGTTGACGGCCTGGTTGACGCGACTGGGCGTGGAAGTGGCCGGCGGGCATCGTCTCGGCGTGCGCCTGCCATTCCTGGCGCTGGGTGCATTGCTGCCGTGGATGGTGGCGTGGATCACCGGGCGTTGGTTCGGCGGGCGGATCGGCTGGCAGGCCGGTTGCCTGGCGTTGCTGATGCCGATGTCGGCCACGCTGGGCATCCTGGCGGTGCCGGACGTGCCGATGGCCATCGCGGCATTGCTCTGCCTCGGGGCGGGTGCACGGCTGTTGCGCGGCGTGGATGCCGGCGGTGCGCTGCTGCTCGCGCTGGGCCTGGTGGTGGGGGCCCTGAGCCACTATCGGTTCCTCGGCGTGATCATCGTGGGATTCATTGCCCTGGTGCTGTTGCCGGAAGGGCGGCGTGTATTGCGTGATCCCCGGATCTGGATCGCGCTGGCCACCGGCATCGTGGCATGGCTGCCATTGATGGCGTGGAACCTGGAAAACCAGGACGCTGGCCTGAAGTTCCAGATCATCGAGCGCCACCCTTGGGTGTTCAGCAGCGAGGGTCTGCTGTTCCTGCTGATACAGCCGCTGATGGTCACGCCGGTGCTGTTCGTGGCCATGGTGATGGTGGGCATCAGCGGCGTACGCAAGGCTGCGGGTGGGTTCCATCACGTGCAGTGGCGCTACTTCGCGTTGGTGGGCGCCGCCTCGACGGCGTTGATCTTCCTGCTGGGCTTCTTCACCGATGCCGAGCGGATCAGCTTCCATTGGCCGCTGCCCGGATATCTGGCCCTGCTGGTCGGGGTGCCGGTGCTGCTGACGCATTGGCCGAAGGCATGGCGGCGCGCGGTATGGGTGACGGCGGCGATCGGCCTGGTCGTCGCGCTGGGGTATTACCTGGTCGTGTCCATGCCCGGCCTGCGCCAGGAGATGGCGGGCAGCAAGTACTACCCGCGCAATTTCGCCGGCTGGTCACCGCTGGCCGCGGCCGTGCGCGAAGAGTTGCAGCACATGCCGGCCGACACCACGGTCCTGGCCGGCAGTTTCAAGGTGGGTTCCGAGCTGGGGTTCCGCCTGGACGATCCGTCCGTCCAGGTGCTGCCGCATCCGCTCAATGATCGTCATGGGCGTACCGCGCAGCTGGCCCTGTGGGGCCTGGTCAGCGATGGTCATCGCGACAACCCGCAATTGCTGGTGCTGGCTCCCAGTGACCAGCGCTACCGCGACCTGCTGGCCCGCTATCACGCGGTCTGCGAACTGGTCGGGCCGCTGCCGCCGCCTCGGGTGGTGTCGTTGGACCATGGTTTCCAGCGGTTCCTGCTGTTCCGGCTACCGGCAACCCGGCAGGAGGGGCCGTGCGTCACCCCGGCGATGGCCTGGGTGGATGTGCCGGCGGCCGGTGCGTCGGTCGCGCGCGGCGTGGTCGACGTGCAGGGGTGGGCATTCAAGGACGGTGTCGGGCTGGACCGCGTGGAGCTGCTGGTGGACGGGCACAGTGTCGGTGATGCCGTCTATGGACGGGTCTTCGACATCCGCCAGGCGTGGCCGGGCACGAATGACCCGCACCATCCGGCGGTGGGCTTCGACGCCAGGGTGGATACCCGCGCGCTGGCGCCGGGCCGGCATTGGCTGGGCATGCGCCTGCACGGCAAGGACGGCAGCGTCGAGGAGTGGGCCGAACAGCCGTTCGTGGTGGAGTAGGGCGCTCTCCCGGGTGCTTGCGCTGCCGGCGATCAGGGCAGCGCGTAGCCGGCGCGCCGCAGCAACTGTGACAGGGCGATCAGCGGCAGGCCGACCAGTGCGGTCGGGTCGCTGCAATGGATGGCCTCGAACAGGCTGATGCCCAATCCCTCGCACTTGAAGCTGCCGGCACAGTCCAATGGTTGCTCGGCGTCGACGTAGCGGCGGATTTCCTCGCGGTTCAAGGCACGGAACCGGACCCGGGTGACGTCCATGGCCTGCAGTTGCTCGCGGCCATTGTCCAGGCACAGCGCGGTATGGAAGCGCGCCTCCTGGCCGGACATGGCGGCCAGTTGCGCGCAGGCGGCTTCGACGGTGCCCGGCTTGCCCAGCGGCGCCCCATTCAGTTCGGCGACCTGGTCCGAGCCGATCACCCAGTCGCCCGGGTGTCCGGCCGCCACGGCCTGCGCCTTGGCCGCCGCCAGACGGGCGGCCAGCGCAGCCGGCGCCTCCCCGGCCAGCGGGGCTTCATCGACCTGGGGGGCGATGGAGCTGAACGGCAGCCGCAGCCGGGACAGCAATTCGGCCCGGTAGCGGGAAGTGGAGGCGAGGATCAGGTCGGTCATGTGGGAAAATGGCGGATCCGGGCGTGGCAGTCTGCTGCGACCAGCCCGTGGTGACAATGATTCCTTGCCACCGGGTTTGACAGCGGCGGGCCTGGTCCTTAACATTCTGCAGCTTATGTCCGCGAACGTGCCCGAATTGCTGGATGCTTGGCGGATGGTCGCAGCACGCAGGTGCTTCGACGGCCAGGTGCCCTTGTCCGATTTGCCCCGCCTGCAGGGCCTTGTTGCCGATGCCGAAGGGCAGTGCCATTACGCACTGGAATTTGGGCGCGACGAGGTGTTGAAGGTAGCCTATGTCGAGTTGACCATCGATACCGAGCTGCCGCTGATCTGTCAGCGCAGCATGCAGCGTTTCCTGCTGCCGGTGGCGATCCGCCAGCGACTGGGCCTGATCCGCGACGAGGAAGAGGAATCGGCGCTTCCGCCGGATTACGAAGCGCTGCTGGTGCCGGAAGATGGCAACCTGCAGCCGCTGGAACTGGTCGAGGATGAATTGGTGTTGGCGGTGCCGGTGGTGGCGCTGGCACCGGGGAGCGAGGCGGTCGAACGTGACTGGCCGGCGACCGAAGAGGAACAGAGCAAGGCCAATCCGTTCGCGGCATTGGCGGCGCTGAAGAAACAATAGCGGCCGGTTATCGTCGGCGGCTGCGGCGAAAGCGAGTAGTGCAGGACGCTGGCGTCCCGTGCAATTAAACGACGAAGCAAACGAACCGAGTTTGGAGCAATCCCATGGCTGTGCAGAAATCCCGTGTTACCCCGTCCCGCCGCGGCCAGCGTCGTGCGCACGACGCCCTGAGCGCCAAGCAGCTGTCCACCGACCCGACCACGGGTGAAGTGCACCTGCGCCACCACATCACCGCCGACGGTTTCTACCGTGGCAAGAAGGTGATCACGACCAAGTCGTCCTCGGTCGTCGAAGAAGATTGATTCGTGACTGCCGCCACGTGCGCGTGGCGGCGGTTGCACCGATTCTTCCGGGGCCGCCTTCGGGCGGCTTCGCGCAACAGGAAACAGCATGAGCAAGCGGATCTACTCGAGGATCGCGGGCACTGGTAGTTACTTGCCCGAGAAAGTGTTGACCAACGACGATCTGACCAAGATCGTGGACACGACCGATGAGTGGATTCAGTCGCGAACGGGTATCCGTGAGCGACATATCGCTGCCGAAGGCGAAACCACCAGCGATCTCGGCTATCACGCCGCGGTACGTGCGCTGGAGGCGGCCGGCATCGAGGCTTCGCAGCTGGACATGATCGTCGTGGGGACCACCACGCCGGACATCATTTTCCCGTCCACCGCCTGCCTGATCCAGGCGCGCCTCGGCGCGGCCGGCTCGGCGGCGTTTGACGTCAATGCGGCATGTTCGGGCTTCCTGTTTGCCCTGAGCGTGGCCGATAAATTCATCCGCAGCGGCGACGCCAGGCATGTGCTGGTGATCGGTGCGGAAACCCTGACCCGCATCGTCGACTGGAACGACCGCACCACCTGCGTGTTGTTCGGCGATGGCGCGGGCGCCGTCGTGCTCAAGGCCGACGAAGACACCGGTATTCTCAGCACCCACCTGCATGCCGACGGCAGCAAGAAGGAGCTGCTGTGGAACCCGATCGGCGTGTCGGTCGGCCTGGACAAGCCCGGCAAGATCAACATGAAGGGCAACGACGTGTTCAAGTACGCCGTCAAGGCGCTGGACTCGGTCGTCGATGAAACCCTACAGGCCAACGGCCTGGACAAGTCCGACCTGGACTGGCTGATCCCGCACCAGGCCAACCTGCGCATCATCGAAGCCACGGCCAGGCGCCTGGACATGTCGATGGATCAGGTGGTGGTGACCGTGGACAAGCATGGCAACACCTCGGCCGGCTCGGTGCCGCTGGCACTGGATGCGGCGATCCGCTCCGGCCGGGTCGAGCGTGGCCAGCTGCTGCTGCTGGAAGCCTTCGGCGGCGGCTTCACCTGGGGTTCGGCGTTGCTGCGTTACTGATCACGGTTTGTGTGCCGGCCGCGGCGTGAGGCGGCGGCACGGGTGATCCGGGAGGTTGCGTCATGGCAGAAGCCATTCTTATCGAGGGCCAGCGTGCATGGCTCAAGTACTACGGTGAAGGCAGCCGGGCATTCGCCCTTGGCCTGCTGGACCTTGTCGCCCATCGTTTCGGCATGGACGCGTTGCGGCCGCCGCCGCACCGGGGTGGCGAGCAGGCGCGTGACATCGAGGCGCGCCGCCTGGCCGAGTTGCGCGAGCAGGGCGTGAACGTCCCGGCCGTCATCGGCGAGGGGCGGGCGGCCCTGTTGCTGGAGCATACCGGCGACTCCTTCAACCAATGCATGCGCGATGCCGATGATGCCGGCCGCGACCGGCTGGTGAAGGCGGCCATGGCCACCCTTGCCGACGCGCATGCGCGCGGGGCCTACCTGGGCCAGCCGCTGCCGCGCAACATGACCTGGGACGGCGAGAACGTCGGTTTCCTCGATTTCGAGGAGGACCCGCTGGAAGTGATGGACCTGCCCACGGCGCAGGCGCGCGACTGGCTGATGTTCGGCTACGGAGTGGCCAAGTACTACGACCACCGCGGCGAGGTCCTGCAGGACCTGCTGATCGAGGCGATGGAGCGGGCGCAGGGGCCGGTGGTCGAGCAGGCCAACGAGGTGACCACGCGGCTGCAGTCACTGGCGCGCCTGTTGAAGCGGGCGGGCCGGTCCGGCCGGGTGCTGGCGCAGGCCATTTTCGCCCTGCACGCGGCCACTTCGCTGGGCCTGGTGCTGCTGACGGTGGTCTGCGTGGACTGGCTGATCGACGGCCAGGTCGACCTGCTGGGCATGCTCGGCTGAGCGCCCTGCATACGCTTCAGTACAGACGAGCGGGCAGGTTCGCGCTTATGATGCCCCGCTTCGAAGTGCAGCAGATGACCGCGTGACTGATTCCCGACTCGCTTTCGTGTTCCCCGGCCAGGGCTCCCAGTCCCTGGGCATGTTGGCCGAACTGGCTGAATTGCACCCGCAGATCCGCGAAACCTTCGCCGAGGCGTCCGATGGCGCCGGCGTGGACCTGTGGGCGTTGTCGCAGGGCGGCCCGGAAGAGCAGCTCAACCGCACCGAGTTCACCCAGCCGGCACTGCTGGCGGCGAGCATCGCGGTGTGGCGCCTGTGGAACGCACAGGGCGGTGCCAAGCCGGCCGTGCTGGCCGGGCACAGCCTGGGTGAATACACCGCGCTGGTCGCTGCCGGTGCCTTGTCGCTGCGTGAAGGCGCACACCTGGTGCGTCTGCGCGGCCAGCTGATGCAGGACGCGGCCCCGGCCGGCGTCGGCGCCATGGCGGCCGTGCTCGGTGCCGAGGACGCTATGGTGCTGGAGGTCTGTGCCGAAGCGGCGGGCAGCCAGGTCGTGGTACCGGCCAATTTCAATTCCCCGGGCCAGATCGTCATTGGTGGCGATGCCGACGCGGTCGACCGCGCGCTGGCGCTGCTGGCCGAGAAGGGCGTGCGCAAGGCGGTGAAGCTGGCCGTCAGCGTGCCCTCGCACACCCCCTTGATGCGCGAAGCCGCCAACCGCCTGGCTGAAGTGATGGCTGGGCTGGACTGGCGCGCGCCGCAGCTGCCGGTGGTGCAGAACGTCGATGCCAAGGTGCATGACGGCGTGGATGCCATCCGCCAGGCGCTGGTGCAGCAGCTGTACCAGCCGGTGCAGTGGACCGGTTGCGTGCAGGCGCTGGCCGCCCGTGGCGTGAGCCGCGTGGCCGAGTGCGGCCCGGGCAAGGTGCTGACCGGCCTGGTCAAGCGCATCGACAAGACCATCGAAGGCCGCTCGCTGGCGACCCCGGCCGATTTCGCCGGTGCGCTGGAAGAGTGGGCCAACTGATCCCATGGGCATGAGGGCGGGCGCAACCTGCGTCCGGCCGTGAACGGCTGCCGCCACCGCGGCGCCGCCTGAAGAAGAGAGAAACCGCATGAGCAAGCCATTGCAGGGTGAAATCGCGCTCGTCACCGGCGCCAGCCGCGGCATCGGTGCCGCCATCGCCGACGAACTGGCCGCCCAGGGCGCCACCGTCATCGGCACCGCCACCACCGAGTCCGGCGCCGCCGCCATCGGCGAACGCCTGGCCGCGCAGGGCGGCCACGGCCGCGCCCTGAACGTGACCGAGCCCGGCGCGGTGGACGCGCTGATCGAGGCGGTCAGCAAGGAGTTCGGCGCCATCACCATCCTGGTGAACAACGCCGGCATCACCCGCGACAACCTGCTGATGCGCATGAAGGACGAGGACTGGCAGGCCATCCTCGACACCAACCTGACCAGCGTCTACCGCACCTCCAAGGCGGTGATGCGCGGCATGATGAAGGCGCGCAAGGGCCGCATCATCAACATCGCCTCGGTGATCGGCGTGACCGGCAATGCCGGCCAGGCCAACTACGCCGCGGCCAAGGCCGGCATCATTGCCTTCTCCAAGTCGCTGGCCAAGGAAATCGGCAGCCGTGGCGTGACCGTGAACGTGGTCGCCCCGGGCTTCATCGATACCGACATGACCAAGGACCTGCCCGAGGACGCCAAGGCGGCGATGCTCGGCCAGGTCGCGCTGGGCCGCCTCGGCGAGCCGGCGGACATCGCCAAGGCGGTGGGCTTCCTGGCCGGCCCGTCGGCCAGCTACATCACCGGCGAAACCCTCCACGTCAACGGCGGGCTGTACATGCCGTAAGCGTGTGGTGCAGGGACTGCACCCAAGTGGTTGATCGCCGGGGTTTTTTGCCAGAATGCATCGGCCCGGCGCTTTCCACTACACTATCCCACGGCCATCACCACGTGGTGGCGTCTTTTGAACCACTACTCCATCTGGAGCGATATCCAATGAGCACCATCGAAGAACGCGTCAAGAAGATTGTTGTCGAGCAGCTTGGCGTCAAGGAAGAAGAAGTCACCAACAGCGCATCGTTCGTCGATGACCTGGGTGCAGACTCGCTGGACACCGTCGAGCTGGTGATGGCGCTGGAAGAAGAGTTCGAGTGCGAAATCCCGGACGAGGAAGCCGAGAAGATCGGTACCGTCCAGGCTGCCATCGACTACGTCAAGGCGCACGTCAAGGCGTAATCCACGCCTGACAGAACGCGGCCGGCATGAACTTCCGCCCGCGTTGCAAATCCATGGGGCCGCGGATGCGGCCCTGTGCTTTTCACCGCTTCAACCCCCGCCCCCGTGAACGGGGCCAGGAGAATCCGCAATGAGTCGTCGCGTCGTCGTTACCGGCATGGGCATGGTGTCGCCGCTGGGCAATGATCTGGCCAGCAGCTGGGAAGGCATCATCAATGGCCGCTCGGGCATTGGCCCGCTGACGAACGTTGCAGATGCCTATCTGGAACGTTTCACCACCAAGATCGCAGGTGAGGTCAAGGATTTCGACATCACCGCCGACAACCCGTTGTTCGGCAAGTTCAGGGTCAGTGGCAAGGATGCCAAGAAGATGGACCCGTTCATCCACTACGGCCTGGGTGCCGCCTTCATGGCGCTGCATGACTCGGGCCTGGAAATCACCGAGGCCAATGCCGAGCGCATCGGCGCCATCGTCGGCGCCGGCATCGGTGGCCTGCTGGGCATCGAGGAACAGACCATCGAGTTCCACGAGGGCAAGAAGATCTCGCCCTTCTACGTGCCCAAGACCATCATCAACATGCTGCCGGGCCAGCTGAGCATCATCACCGGCCTGAAGGGACCGTCGTTCTCGGCGGTGTCGGCCTGCGCCACGTCCAACCATTCCATCGGCACGGCGATGCGCATGATCCAGTACGGTGATGCCGACGTGATGGTCGCAGGTGGCGCCGAGCGGGGTTCCTCGCCGACCGCCCTGGGCGGCTTCTGCGCGATGAAGGCCATGTCCACCCGCAACGACGCGCCGGAAAAGGCCTCGCGCCCGTGGGACAAGGAGCGCGACGGCTTCGTGCTGGGCGACGGTGCCGGCATCCTGATCCTGGAAGAGTACGAGCACGCCAAGGCGCGCGGCGCACGCATCTACTGCGAGCTGGCCGGCTTCGGCGCAAGCTCCGACGCGTACCACATGACTGCGCCGAGCGAGAACGGCGAAGGCGCCGCCCGCTGCATGGTCGCGGCGATGAAGGACGCCGGCGTCACCCCGGAGCAGGTGGGCTACCTCAACGCGCACGGCACCTCCACGCCGCTGGGCGACCTGGGCGAGACCATGGCGATGAAGACCGCCTTCGGCGAGCATGCCTACAAGCTGCTGGTGAGCTCGACCAAGTCGATGACCGGCCACCTGCTCGGCGCGGCCGGCGGCGTGGAAGCCATCTTCTCGGTGATGGCGCTGGAGACCGGCATCATCCCGCCGACGATCAATCTGGAAGATCCGAGCGAAGGCTGCGACCTGGATTACGTGCCGAACGTGGCCCGCAAGGCACAGGTGGACGTGGTGATGTCCAACGGCTTCGGCTTCGGCGGCACCAACGGCACGCTGGTGTTCAAGCGCATCTAAGCTTTAAGCCCCTCTCCCGCAAGCGGGAGAGAGGTTGGGGTGAGGGCGGCTTTTTTAAGGGCTTTAGCAGCTCCCCCTCATCCGCCCTCCGGGCACCTTCTCCCGCAGACGGGAGAAGGGAACAGCCTGCATTTCTGACATTTCGGGCCCACGATGCACATCCTCCCCCTGCACGCCGACACCGACCTGCTGGGGCTGCATCGGCTCGCGCCGCATCGCTATCCCGTCCTGCTGGAATCCACCGCTGCCGGCAAGCAGGGCCAGTGGGACATGCTGCTGATCGCCGACGGCGGGCAGCTGCGGCTGGAGGCCGATGGCCAGGTGCATCGTGAAGACGGCAGCGTACTGGCCGGCACCTTCCTCGACGTCCTCGACCAGCACTGGCAGGCGCTGCGCACCGCACGCGCGCCGTTGTTCGCTGAATTCCCGTTCCGCGGCGGCTGGGCGCTGCTGCTGGATTACGAACTGGCCGGGCAGGTCGAGCCGGTCCTGAACCTGCCGGCGCGCGCCGATGGCCTGCCGTCCGCCGTGGCCCTGCGTTGCCCCGCCGCGATCCTGCGCGAGCGCGACAGCGGTCGCTGCGTGGCGGTGGCCGAGGAGGACCATGCCGGGCTGCTGGCCGACCTGCAGCAGCACCTGCAGGACGCCACCGCGCTGGCGCCGCTGCCGCGCTGGCAGGCCCCGGCGGACATCACCGAAGACGCCGGCCAGCGTTTCACCGATGGCGTGGGCCGGGTGATCGATTACCTGCATGCCGGTGACGTGTTCCAGGTGAACCTGTCGCGGCGCTGGCAGGCGCACTTCGACGCGGCACTGCCGCCGGAGGCGCTGTATGCGCGCCTGCGCACCGCCAACCCGGCGCCATTCGCCGGGCTGTTCGTCGCCGCCGGGCGGGCGGTGGTCAGCTCCTCGCCGGAGCGCCTGGTATCGGTGAGCGGTGACGTGGTGCAGACCCGGCCGATCGCCGGCACCCGCCCGCGGTTCGCCGGGGACGACGATGCCGCGCGCATCCAGGAGCTGGTCGGCCACCCGAAGGAACGTGCCGAGCACGTGATGCTGATCGACCTGGAGCGCAACGACTTGGGTCGCATCGCCGCGGCCGGCAGCGTCGAGGTCGATGAACTGATGACGGTGGAAAGCTACGCCCATGTCCACCACATCGTCAGCAACGTGCGCGCCCGCCTGCGTCCGGAGGTGACGCCGGGCGAGGTGATCGCCGCCACTTTCCCGGGCGGCACCATCACTGGCTGCCCGAAGGTGCGCTGCATGGAGATCATCGCCGAGCTGGAACAGACCGCGCGTGGGGCCTACACCGGTGCCTTCGGCTGGCTGAACCGGGACGGCGACATGGACCTGAACATCCTGATCCGCACCGCCGAGGTGCAGGGCGCGGTGGCGACGTTCCGCACCGGCGCCGGCATCGTGGTCGATTCGGACCCGGCCAAGGAACTGGACGAGACCCGGGCCAAGGCACGCGGCCTGCTGCGGGCGCTGGATCCGGTCGAATGAAGGCTGCCTTTGGCCGGCGTTGCCGGCCACGCGGTATCCTGCGCACCGGATTGAATTGATCGGGGTGACCATGGCGGGTGCCAAGCGCGGATGTCTGGCAGTGCTGGCGGTGGTGGTATTGCTGGTGGCACTGGCCGGCGCTGCGGGTGTAGCGCTGGTGTGGGTGCGGCAGGTGGATTTCGCCGTGACCCCGGTGACCCCGAGCCAGCCCAGCGTGGTGGTCGCTTCCGGCGATTCGTTCAGTACCGTGCTCGGCAAGCTGCGCGCGGCCGGCATCGACGAAGGCCATGACCTGCAATGGCAGTGGCTGGCGCGGGAGCTGGATGCGGCCGGCAAGATCAAGGTCGGCGAGTACGCACTGGAACCGGCGCCCACCCCGGAGGCCCTGCTGCGCAACATGCGCCAGGGCAAGGTGCTGCAGTACCGGGTGACCATCGTCGAGGGTTGGAACATCCGCCAGCTGCGCGCCGCGCTCAACCGCGCCGACCCGCTGCGGCACACCACCACCGAGATGAGCGACAGCGAGCTGATGGCGGCGCTGGGCTTCCCGGACCAGCACCCGGAAGGGCGCTTCCTGCCGGAAACCTACGTCTACCAGCGCGGTGACACCGACGTGGACGTGCTCAAGCGCGCCCATGCCGCGATGGAGAAGGAACTGGCCGCGGCCTGGGCCGACCGTGCCGATGACCTGCCGCTCAGCTCGCCGTACGAGCTGCTGACGCTGGCATCGATCATCGAGAAGGAAACCGGCCTGGCCAGCGAGCGCCCGCAGATTGCCGGGGTGTTCGCCCGTCGCCTGAAGATGGGCATGCGCCTGCAGACCGACCCGAGCGTGATCTACGGCATCGGCAGCGCCTATGACGGCAACATCCGCAAGGTGCACCTGACCACCGACACGCCCTACAACACCTACACGCGCGCCGGCCTGACGCCGACGCCGATCGCGATGCCGGGCCGTGATGCCCTGCACGCCGCCGCCCGGCCGGCGGCAGGGGATGCGCTGTACTTCGTCGCCGTGGGCGACGGCAGTGGCGCGCATGCGTTCTCGGCCACCTATGCCGAGCACAACGCCGCGGTCGCACGCTACCTGCAGCGGCTGCGCGGGAAGAACAACGAGGCAGTACAACAATGAACCAAGCGTTGCTCCGGCATCCGCGTTTCGTCAGCCTGGAAGGCGGCGAGGGTGCCGGCAAGACCACGGCGATCAACGCCATCCGCGACCTGCTGCGGGCACAGGGCCATGAAGTGGTGTTGACCCGCGAGCCGGGCGGCACGCCGTTGGCCGAGCGCATCCGCGGGCTGGTGCTGACGCCGGATGCGGAGATCGCCGGCGAGCCGCTGTCGCCGGAAGCCGAGCTGCTGCTGGTGTTCGCCGCGCGCGCCCAGCATGTGCGGCAGGTGATCCGGCCAGCCCTGCAACGCGGCGCGTTCGTGGTCAGCGACCGCTTCACCGATTCCAGCTACGCCTACCAGGGCGCCGGCCGCGGCCTGGACCCGCAATGGATCGCCGACCTGGAAAAGCGCGCCGTTGGCCTGCAGCCGGGGCTGACCCTGCTGCTGGACGTGGACGTGGCCGTCGGCCGCGCCCGCGCCAATGGCCGCGACCTGTGGCCGGACCGCATCGAGACCGAGCAGGACGACTTCTTCCAACGCGTGCGTGCGCAGTTCCGCCAGCGCGCCCAGAACGACCCGCAGCGTTTCAGCCTGATCGACGCCAGCCAGGACCAGGCCGGCGTCGCCGCCCAGGTGCGCGGCGCGGTCAGCCACTGGCTTGAACAGGAGCGCGTGCATGAGTGAGCCCTTCGCCCCCTGGCAGCAACGTGCCTATGACCAGACCGTGGCCGCGCTCGACGCCGGGCGGCTGGGCCATGGCCTGCTGATGTGCGGGCCGGCGGGCATGGGCAAGCGCGCGGTGGCCTTGAAGCTGGCCGAGCACGTGCTTGGGCATGGCGTCGATGTCGCCGCCCGGCAGCGCAATGCCCAGCTCATTGCCGCCGGCACCCACCCGGACCTGCAGCTGACCTCGTTCATCCCGAACAAGACCGGCGACAAGCTGCGCACCGAGATCGTCATCGAGCAGATCCGCGAGATCTCGCAGAAGCTGGCGCTGACCCCGCAATACGGGGTGGCGCAGGTGGTGATCGTCGACCCGGCCGATGCAATCAACCGCGCCGCCTGCAACGCCCTGCTCAAGACGCTGGAAGAGCCGGCGCCCGGCCGTTACCTGTGGCTGGTGAGCGCCGACCCGGCGCGGCTGCCGCAGACCATCCGCAGCCGCTGCCAGCGGCTGGAGTTCCGCCTGCCGCCGCGCGAGGAAGCGCTGGCCTGGCTGCAGGCACGGGGCTACACCGAGGGCGTCTCGCGCGAGGCGCTGGATGCCGCGCGCGGCCACCCGGCGCTGGCCGACCGGTGGCTGCAGGGCGAGGGCATGGCCCTGCGCCGGCAGGTGGCCAGCGAGCTGGAACAGCTGTCGTTGGGCAAGCTGGGCAGCGTCGAGCTGGCCCAGCGCTGGACCGGCGATGAGCACGCCGATCTGCGCCTGCGCCATGCCGCCGACCTGGCCCTGAAGAAGGCTGCCGACGGCTTGACCGATCCGGCGCGATTGAACAAGCTGGCCGCCTGGTTTGATGCGGCCAACCGCACCCGCGACCTGCTGCGCACCACGGTGCGCGCCGACCTCGCCGTGGTGGAGCTGCTGCTGGCGTGGAACGCGGCCAACCAGATGCAATCCAAGGGGACCAATCGATGAGTGCGATGAACGCACGCCAGGGCATCCTGTCGCTGGCAGTGAAGGACAAGGCCGCGCTGTACAGCGCCTACATGCCGTTCGTGAAGAACGGCGGCGTGTTCGTGCCCACGCCCAAGCGCTACTTCCTGGGCGACGAGGTGTTCCTGCTGCTGACCCTGCCGGACTCCAGCGAGCGCCTGCCGGTGGCCGGCAAGGTGGTCTGGGTGACCCCGCTGGGCGCGCAGGGCAACCGCCAGGCCGGCATCGGCGTGCAGCTGGCCGACGGCGTGGACGGCGAGGGCATCCGCAACAAGATTGAGACGCTGCTGGCCGGCACCTCGGGCTCGGACAAGCCCACGCAGACGATGTGAAGATTGTTTGTGAAAACCGTTGACGTGCTCGCTCAAGCCCCTATAATGAGCGGCTCGCAACACGGGCGGTTAGCTCAGCGGTAGAGCATTGCCTTCACACGGCAAGGGTCACAGGTTCGATCCCTGTACCGCCCACCAATAGAAACAACATGTTGCGGCCACTTTCGGTGTGTACAGCCCGGAAATGTGTACAAAAATGTTTACAGTGGTTTTGATTCCATCACTGTTCCACTGCGTCAAATCCTGATTCTGATTTCTAGCCTGGTCGATTGTTCGGCCAGGCTTCCGCGTGCATGGGAAGAACCCACAGCACGACGTCAGTGTAGCCGTCGTCCAGGCTCTCGTTGAACTTCTTGAATCGCCTTTTCAGAACGCGGCCTTGCTTGCATGCGGATGCGAGAAGGGATCCCGCGCTTTTGGAGTCGATGCCCGTTTCGATGCAGACTTCGGCCGTTGTGGCCGGTCCGTCAGCAAGCACGGCAAGACATGTTGCAGTTCTTCCGCCAGCGGCTTGCATCAGGCTTCCCCCGCGCCGTGGCTGGTGCTCAGTTGCTGCGCTTGTTCTGGAGTTGCTACTTCGAAATGCGGATGCTTCTGACCGTCTTCGGTGATGACTTCCAGCCTGTGAACCTGGAAGAGGCCGCCAAAGGTCCAGTTGCAGGGCTGACCGTCAGGTTCTTTGCGCGCGCTCCCGGCCCCGGTGAAGCGCCCGACACAAGAGAACCCGAGATAGCGCTGCACGCTATCGAAGTCAGTGCCGGCACCAGCGTCGATCAGGCTTCGCGTCGATTGCACTGTTCGGCACAGCGGACAGACGAATGCTGCATCGATGCGCTCAACACCCTGGGCGTGAACGGCGGCCTGGAATTCAGCAAGGCTCATGGTGATCACGACCCCACCTCGGCGCTGGTGGCCTGCAGGGCGGCGTCGATCAGGTCCAGCGCATCGCATGACAGGTTCAGATAGTCGTCTCCCATCGTGTCGCTGTTGATCTGCGTCAGAATTTCGCGCAGTCGTGGGATAAGGTCGATCCTCGGCGCTGCGGGGGTGCTGTCAGCGAACGCTAGTGGACGAACAGTTCCCGCGTTTGCCAAGGCCATGTTTTCGGCTGCGGCCTTGTCGAAAGTCAAACCCTGTTCGACGCGGCCGTCGATCATGTACGCGACAGCCGGCGCAGCTGGGGGGCGCGGCATCACCGGTTCAATGGTGCCACTCCACACCAGCATCAGCGGGTACGGTCCCGTTTCGTCCGCGACCTCGCAGACGTCCATCCCTGCATGCTTGATGGCCGCCTCCAGTTCGGGCGCCAGGCGTGAATCGACCGGCGCTGCGGTTGGCCGTGCAGCCGCGAACAACGGCTCGATGGTGCGGCCGAGCTGGCGCCAGTGGTCGACGGTATCGGGATCCAGCGTGACGCCCGGTCGGCTCCCGTCCTTCGGCGTTCCGATCCACGCCCGGGGTTGTGTGGCAATCACTGCGCACCCCCGGCCTGGTACATGGGTTGCGAGTTCACGAAGCGGCGCAGCTCGTCAGCTGCAATGATCGTGCGGCCGCCGATCTTCCGGGCTGCGAGCTTCTTTTCGCCGAGCAGGCTGTAAAGGCCACCACGGGAAATTCCGATGGCTTTGGCCGCGTCGGCGACGCTGTAGGCGATGGGTTGTTGATCGGTAGACATGCGGACCCTGGCGGTGATTGGTCCGCAAATGATCCGTCAGTATTTGACGTTAGTCAACACCTTTCATCACCTATCAGCACCGAACCGGGGGGGTAAACAAAAACCCCGCACGGGCGGGGTTTTGCTTCTTCTGTCACCCCTGCTGCTGAATCAGCATCGTGGCCCAGGTTCGCGCGCGCTGTAGATCGGCGTCGCTCAACTTGTCGCAGGCCGCCGACACATTGCTGACGTCGGATGCGTCCGCATCCTTGTGCCCGGCAGCGACGATGATTCCTCGCCACGCGCAAGCCTGGATACGCTCATCCAGCGAGCCCTTGCCCAGTATGTAGGCAGCATTTCTTTGCGCCTGGTAATCACCGCGCTTGGCGGCGACCAGCAGTTCCTCCAGGTTGGCCCGCTCATCGTCGGCCGGCTCATCATGCAGGGCGCTGTTGACTTCCGGCGCGGGCGCAGCCACAGGAGGTGGCGGAGCGGCAGCCGTCACCGGTTCGGCGGCCGGCTTGGGCTTGTCTGGCAGCACCATGCCAAGTACGGCCAGGGCGACAAAGATGCCGCCGGCAATCATGATCTTCGTGTTGCTGTTCAAGGTCGGAATCTGGACTGTAGGACGGTGGCAACCTATCAAATTGCCGGGCGCAAGGCCAACGGCTACAGCTCTACGCCCACCTGTTCCGACTCGCTGGCCTTTGCGCCGCTGGCGGCCTTCACGCCCTCCGCGCTATTCGGCTGCTCGCATTCGATCCTGGTGCGGTAGCCGTCGGGGCCGATGTAGTGTTCGGCGCGCGTCACAAGCCATTCGCCATTCACGCCCTCGCGGAACCCCTGCATGGTCACGATGGCTTCTGCCATGATCTCCGGGCGGCCGGGGAGGGTATAGACAAGCTGTCGCGTCTGCCGCGCGCGCTCGCGATGCCGGGCCTTTGCGGCGGCTTCTGCTGAAACGCGGTCGGCGTAGGCCATGCGCAGCCGCGTGACGGGCTCACCGGTGCCGACCTTGACTTCCTGTCGCGCGGCGGCCTTCATGTCGCGGTAGTACGCAACGGTCGTGCCGGCGTCATCGCGGGCGGCAATCGTGACCCGGTAGTCGCTGCCGTCGGCTGGCGTGAGGGTCACGCCCGGGATTGCCTGGCCGCTCGCAGTCGACGAATCGCCGCGCTTCACAAACAGCAGCTTGCCGCCGCCAGGCTTCGCGATCGCATCGTACTGCTTGCCGAGTCTCAGCAGTAGGTTCATGTCCGACTCTTGCGACTGCGTGGTCAGCGGCAGGGTGATCCCGGAAAGCGATTGCGACACGCCAGGCTGCAGGCCGTGTTCGCCCGCCATTCGCCTCACCATTTCGCCGATGGTCGTGCCCTTCTTCCACGACCGCGTTTTCTGAGATTGCAGGTCGTTCTTCCCGCCCTTGCTTGTCTCAAACGGCGCCGACCGTGCGCGTATGGTCATGCTGCAGGGGTATCCGGCGATTTCGATTTCGTCGCAGATGTACAGGCCCATCCGCCGTACGGCGCCATCGTAGCCGATGAATGCCTCCAGCTCGGCGCCCACTGGGGGCAACTTGATGGGGTCAGCGGAGTCATGGTCGGCCAGGTCAAGCTCCAGGGTGTCGGCCTGGTCGCCGGTTTCGTCGGTGATGCGCATCGACTTGAACCTGGTTCGCACCTTGTCCGTGATGTCCTGACTGTTCGCGACAACTCGCCAGGCGGGGGCGACACTCAGTCCCATAGTGCCAGCCCTGCATTCGTGGTGGCCGGCTTCTGTATTTCCGGCAGGTTGATCGTGACGCCCACGGGCAACACCGCGCCGCGCGCAGCTAAGCCCGGGTTAGCTTCGAATACGGCGCGCACGATGTCCGGTGATTGCTCGCCATAGTGTTCGAATGCGATGCGGTCGACGACATCGCCTTCGCGGGTGTTATACGTTCGCGCCATCGCTGAATTTCCGAATGGAGACAATGAACTCTTGCTTTCGCGGCTTGCCGTCCGGCGTGAACTCGCTTGCGGTTTCGTCGATCTTCTCGATTACCCACATTCCCAAGTTTGCCCCGCCGCCGGTCACAAGGCGCAACGGCTTGCCCTGCAGGCCAAGCGCGCGGAGCTGGTCAAGCTGGCCGACCCCGCCGCGAAACTCCGGGTAGATGACCCCGGGTAGAGCCACGCGCGGATTCTCCGGGCCGGTGTACTGCAGGGCATCCAGCTGGCCCACGCGCTCTTGCGCGCGCCACCGATAAGAGTCTGCGCGCTCGACACGCTGGAAAACTGCGGTATTCAGGCTGAACTTGAAGCCGCCAAGGGACAGGAACACGGGCATATTGCCCGTGTTGGTGCCAGTGAAGCGCGTCAGCAGCTTGTCGGCCATGCCGGTTGCAAATTCCCGCTGCATACTTACTTGTCCCCCAGGCCGCTACGTCCCGCGATAGCTTGACGTCGCTGCAGCTCGTCGGCAGTGCGGCGCGCAAGGGACTCGCTCGATTCGCCCGGCTGCTGGTGAATGACGATATGGTTTGTCTGCGACTGCTGGACCGGGCCGGCGCCGCTGCGCGCTACCGGCGCCGGAATTGCTGGCGCTGGGCGGCCGGATACGGGCGCCGGGAGCATCGGCGCCGCGAAGGAGGCGGCGCCGGTCAACACAGCCTGCTGCGCCCCGATGATCTTGCTAGCAGCGAATCCGAGACCGCCGCCGACCTTGTCCATCAGCCAGCCGATGCCGTCCAGCAAGGGCTGCAGCTTTGCCATGATCCAGTCGATCGCCGCGCCGGCCGGTCCTTTCACTTTGTCCCACACACTGCCAAGGCTGGTGACGATCCAGCCCGCTGCGGTGCCCAGGGCCTCGCCCAGCCAGACAACAGCCTTGATGACGGCGCCAATGACCTGAATGCCGATACGGAAGTTCACGAACAGCGATTGACCGACCAGCTTGCCGATTGCGGCCACGTTCGCCAGCTCGGCCCCGCTGTACTTCGCCGGCCCGATCAGATTGGACAGCCAACCCCATGCTTCCCGCAGCAGGCCGCCGACGGCCTCCCACGCCGGGCGCAACGGTTCGACCGCTGCAAGAAGTTCGCCCATTGCGACGCCCCCGGCCTCGGTCAGACCCTCCCAAACTCCACCCAGGAATGCCTTGATGGGTTCCCAATACTTGCGCACGACAAAGGCCGCAGCCGTGATTGCTGCAACTGCGATTGCGATCGGACCGCCACCAATTGCGGCGACGGCCACGCCGACCGTGCGGAACAGCGACGCCAGCCGAAGGGCAACCGGGCCGAACCGGCCGAGCTGCGCCATGATGGTTCCGGCGCGGAATGAGTGAAACAGCTTCATCGCGCCCAGGATCGGCCCACGAACGAAGGTCCACGCGAAGCGCAAGCCCAGGACCGCAGTGCGCATTGCGAGCATGCCGACGACAAGCTTTGTCGTGGTGGCGACCAGCTTCGGGTTCTCCTGCACGAACACGGTCATGCGGTCCATCATGCCGGCAAGACTGCCGGCCAGGCTCCCGATAGCCGGCGAAAGAGCGGTCCCGAACGCCTTTGAGAGATTGTCGGCCGCGATCTTCGCCGCCTTCATCTTCTCCGCGTCGGTTTCCATCATCAAAGCGAAATCACGGTCGGTAGTACCGGCCGACTGGTTCAGCGCCTTGTCCTTGATGCGCTGATACTCGTCCCAGTTCTGCATCATGGGGCGAAGGAAGTTCTGGACCTGCATGTCCTGGAACAGCTCGCCGATGGCCTTCTGATCGCCCTTCGTCGCTTCCATGATGGACGTCATTGCGGCCTCGAACGGATTTCCGCCCTTCGTCTGCGCGTCCTTGATGACCGTATACAGGTCCAGGCCGAATTTGCTTTCGGCCTTTTTCAGCGTTTCCGGCGATAGCACCTTCGCCAGAAAATTCTTCATGTTGTTGGCAGCTTCGTCCGGGTCGGCAGCGCCCTTGCGTGCGATCTCCAGCGCGGCGCCCATCGTGGCGGCAGCTTCGCGACCCTCCATTTTCAGCGCCACGAACGACGAACCGAGAACGGGCAGAACCTTCGCCATGTCCTTCAGCTCGACGTTTCCTTCCTTGCCCGCTACGGCCAGGATGTCCAGCGCCCCCTGCAGGTCGCCGGGCTTGATCTTGAAGGCGTCCTGCAGCGTGAAGGCGGCGCGCGACAGGTCTTCAATGTCGGCGCCGGCGGCAGTCGTGGTTCGGCCAATCGTGCGAATGCTGGCCTGGGCGGTCTGCGCATCCATGCCGGCAGCGACAAGGAACCCGATTGCACGCTGCAGCTCGTTCGACGCTTGATTCGTGACGCGCGATTCAGTGAGGATCGTCTTGCCAAGGGCTGCGACCTGCTGGCGTGTCATGTCGGCGGTGTTGCCGATCAGCTGGTTCTCGCGGTTGAACGCGGCTGCATTTCCGACCGTGCGGGACAGGGCGTAGCCGGTGCCGATCAGGGCGCCGACCGAGCCCATCAGCGCGCCACCAATATCGCGACGATTCGCCAGGTTGGCGGCGCGGGCCTTCTCGATACGGTCCAGCTGCGCATAGCTGTGCCGCAGGCGGTCCAGCTGCACGCCCAGCTGGGCATACTGCTGGCGCAGCTGGTCGATGTTCTTGACGCGCATCCCGCTGAACGACGCCAGGGTGCTGCCCAGCGCGCGTTGCTTCCGGGTCAGGTCGCCAATTGTGCTGCCAATGCGCTGCAGCCCGGTCTGCGTATCCAGTAGGCCGGATTTCAGCGACGACGAGATCGCGCCGCCAATAATCAGTGAAGCTTTGAGAATCTTACTCGCCATGCACCGGCAATCCCTGGATCCACCAGATGAACTTAGACACGCGCAGCGCGTGAATTTCCGCCAGCGACCAGCCGGTGTGACCGGCTAGTGCTAGCGTTCCCTGCCGAATCTGCGGCAGGGTCAGGTAGTAAAAAGCTGTGCTGCGGCCTGCATCCGGTGGTAGTCCCGCAGCGGGAACTTGCGCAGGTCGTCCGGGCTGATTTCGCACAGATTGGCAATCAGCGCGATCTCCCTGGACGAGTCGCTGCCCTTGCCATCCTGGTGGCGCTCCATGTCCTCGACGGTCGGTTCGCGCATGCGGACGACGGCCTGGTCGACGCCATCCAGCTTGCGCGGACGGGACAGGGTGATCTCGACATAGCCGTCACGCTCGGTGACGTAATCGGCGGGGGTCTTCTTCTCGGTCATGCTGAAATTCCGGCAATTGGGTGGGTTGTGCACAAAGTTTGGGGGCGCAATGCGCCCCCTTGAATTGCAGTCGTGTCGGGGCGCTTACAGGCCGAGCGCGCTACGGATCGGCGCAAGCATGTCGACGCCGTTCTGCTTTGCGACCATATTCACGACGTCGAGTTCCTGGACGACCGTCCCGCCGTGGGTCAGCTTGTAGTAGTTCAGCGAGAGCGACAGTTTGATCGTGGCCTTCTCGCCCGCCTTCGTTTCGCCGCGGTCGATCTCCTTCACCTTCCCGCGCATGTTGTGCACGACCGGGGTCACGGTCCCGTCGCCCGACTCCAGGGCTTCGCGCGCGGTGAACGGATACTCCTTCCCCTCCACGACGTTGAACTTACCCATCACCTCCGGGTCGTCGGAGATGAACACCATTTCAGCGTTCAGCTTTTCATGGCCGAAGGTGATTTCGGTCGGCGCGAACATGCCGCCGGCCTGGAAGTCTTCCGTTTTCAGGGTCAGCTTCGGGGCGGTGAAGGATTCCACGTTGCCGGCAAATCCCTTGCCGTCGACGTAGACATTGAAATTCTTGCGAACGTTCCGGGTACTGGACACGGTTAGATAACCTCTGCGATGTAGTCGTCGACCATGTGCATGCGGAACTGGAGCTGTTCGCCCGGATAGGTCGGAGTGAAGTCAAAGTCCCAATAGAACTTGCCCAGCGCGACATTGGCCGGCGTGTTCAGTTCCTTGTCGATCCAGCAGTCACCACCGAGGATGGCGCCCTGCGTTACCAGGCCGCGCAGGAATGCTGCGACGCCTTCGCGAACGTCATCAACGTAGGTTTTGGTGATGCCCCGGTCGACGGCCCACAGGTGCGCAGCTTCCAGGCTGTCGGCGATGATGTCGGCGGTCCGCAGCACGCACAGGAACTTCCACTTCGGATCAGTGCTGCAGGTACGGTTGCCCCACAGGAGGAAGCCGCCCTCACGCACGATGGTTGCGACGTTGGCCTGGTTCAGCAGGTTTGCGCGGCAGGTCGGGTCCGACAGGCCGAAGTCCACCGGTCGTGCCGTTCCCAGGACGCCGAACAGTTCCAGATTCGACGGAGACGCCCACCAGCCGTTCTCATTGTCGCTTCTGGCGATGGCGCCAGCCACGGCAGCGGATGCGTAACGGGTGACGATAGCAGCGCCCTCCTGGACCAAGACGGCGGGGTCCACGACGAAAACGCGCTTGCCGTAGTCCTTCGCGTCAGCGATGGCCGCTGCGTCGGTCGTGTTGGGGCCATCCTTGACGATGCACGCACGCAGCTTTTCCGCGATGCCTTCCAGTTCGGCGACTACCGGATTCTTCAGCGTGTCGTCGGGGGACTGGGGGTCGTTCGGGCGCTGATGGGTAAAGCCCGGCGCGATGAGGATGCGCGGCTTCAACCCGACAACCGATTTCGCCGCGAGAAGCGCGTGGACGCCCTCATACGCGCCGGTGTTCGCGTTGACGCCGCCCAGCACGTTGGCGATGGTCGCGTCGGCGGTTTCGCCTTCCTCGACGCGCAGCACGACGACGACGGCGCCGGCCTGGTCGAAGATCGAATCCAGTGCACCGGGCAGGGTGCCCACGGTCTTGCCGGCGGACGGGGGAACCGACGACAGCTTCGCAACCTGCGAACGAGACGTCACGACGGTCGGCGTGTTGATCGGGAAGGCAGCCGGGTCGGCAAGCGAGGCAGTTCCCACGATGCCGATGACGCTCGTTGAGGCGACGGCAATCGAACGGGAACCGGTATCGACGTTGACGACCTGCACGCCATGCAGGAATTCGGCCATGCGGTATTTGGTCCTTGGAGGGTGGTTTTGACCCGCACGCGCGGGGTACTCGCATGGTCGCGCCGGGGGCGTGGCTCGGTAATTGCAGCCGTGACGGCAGCGCCCCTTAGATGCCGAACGCCTCTGCCGAGAAACTGCACGTCGTCGTCGTGACGTTGCCCGTGCTGGTTCGGCGCAATCTGCAGGTGATCTCAGCCCGCGCGGAGTTTGGGCCATTGTTAATCATGAAGGCGGTAAGTCCGACGCTCCGCGAAGTTGTGGCGGCGACGTAGGAAGCCGCATCGTTGCTGACTGAACCACCTTCGCCGCCCGTTGCCAGAAACTGCACCTGGTAGTCGGATGCGGCGACCCCGGCGGGAAGCCATGATCCCGATGCAACAAGGGTTTCGGTGGTCAGCCTGATGCTGTAGATGTACCAGTTTCCGTCCTGCGAGATGGTCAGCTTTACGCCGCCAGAACGCGAGCCGCTTCCCGAGTAGCTCCCGCCCTGGAAGCCAAGCGAGTAGGTCGCCGTCCCCTTCGCCGCCCACAGGTTCGACAAGTCCAGCCCTGCGCTGGTGCGAAACTCCACGTTGGGGGCTTTGATCCCGAATGACAGCATCTCGTAACGGCGGGACAAGTCCACGCCGCTGGCATCCTTGAACCCGCTGTTCGGGGCAAATTGCCCCGATTTGTTCAGATCGAAGATGTCGTCGAAATCAGCGCCCGCGCGGTTGCGGTGGTTAGCAGCCATGACTCAGAGCCCCGCGATCTTCACGCGGTCCAGCAAATCGTCGATCTGCTGTTGCTGTTGTTGGATGACGTCAGCAAGCTGCTGGATGGACCTGGTGTGCACCGCCGACATCATATCGAGGGAGTAGGACGGGAACGTCTCCATCACCTCCCTGCCTTCAGCATCCAGCACGCGTTCGCCTTCAGCATCCAACACCGGCAGCTGCACGCCCGTGGGGTCCATCAGCTCGGGCATCACTTCGCCAACATTCTCGGCGATGTGGAAGATGCGAACCTTGCCGCCGCCGCCGTACTGTGGCTTGTAACGCCCAATGACAGTCTTCAAACGCATCACGTCATCCAGCCCATAGGGGTTTTCGCCGTCGATGTCCTTCAGACGGATGGACGAACCGGGCTGGAAGCCGTTTACGGCGAACGCAGTTCCAGTGAGGTAGCTGTTGCCATCGCTGCCGAAGCGCAGCATCCAGATGTTATTGCTCGAATCGTAGATACCGACGTTTGGGCTGATGTTGCTCACGAAGCGGACGTTCTTCACGCCAGCGACCGTTGATGAGATGTTGTAGGAATGCTCGTTTCCAGCGCCCTGCAAGAAGTAGTTGACCCGGGCAGTGACGCCCCCGTCGCTGGTGATGCTTGCGCCGCTTCGCGTGGATACGTTCTCGTAGAACGAGAACCCGCCACCTGCCGACATGATCGTTTGGTACGTTCCGGACACCATGCGCTGTATCAGCAGACCACCATCGACGGTATCGCTCACGTTGCTGTAGAAGCGATACGCGTTGGTGATGGACGGCGAAGTCAGTGCGAGAACCGGACCATTCTTGCTGATGAGAAAGTCGCCAGTCATCGTGTCGCCGGCCTTATTGACCTTGCTGCCCGGATCGAAGTTTCCGGCAGTCCAGATCGTGCCGCTAGACCCAAGGCGCGCGGTGAAATTGCCCTGTGGGTTTGCGAACGTGAAGTTGTCGCCGGCCTTGTAAATGTATGCATCCCCTGAACCGAAGTACACAATGCCATCCGTCGCAGTGCTGCCCCAGCCGGAAACGCGCAGGGACTGACTGCTAATCGTGACTGCACCGGTGAACGTCGCACCGGACAGGCTCGCCTTCGTATCCGGGTTGAAGTTTCCTGCGTTCCACAGAGTGCGGCCATTCCAACTGACGCCGGCTGTGGTTACCACCAGCTCGCCGGTGGTCGACGCTGCCCCGTCCGGCCGCAGCATCACCGTCCCGTTTCTGGCGCTCGGACTCAGAACCGCGTAGGCGTCCCCGCCGTAAAAGTGGTTTCCGCGCGCGGTCACGCCAGCTGCGGAAACGTCACCGGAGAACGATGCGCCGGTCAGGTCGGCCTTGGCATTCAGGGCACCCTGCAGGCCAGTCACGTCGCTGATTGCATGCTTGTGCCCGGCGGTCGCGAAGTCTCCGGCAAGCGCAAATTCTGATGCGTGCTTGCCATCCAGCATATCGGCGTCCAGTCCGTTGCCGTGGCCCATGTCTTTCAGCGCCGCGCCCTTGACGCCCAGGGCAGCGCGGAAGGCAATGTCGGTTGCGATTGCCAGAAGGTTCTTCGCGAACGTGGTCGGCGCACTGGCACCGAACCGCTTGTCGATGAACGCACGCAGGCCGCGCGGGGTTACGACCCGCTGCGAGTCGTTGCCATCCTCCGATTCGGCGGTCGTTGCCAGCTCCACGACGCCGCGCGTCTCGGTCGTGGCCGGTGGGTTCAGGAATTCAGTGCTTCCGAACTGGATCAGCGCCGTATCCACGTCCGCGAACTGAGCGTCAGCGGCAAGCAGCAGCATCGAAACGGCCGCCTTCGACATGATGGCGTCAGCTTGTCCGTAAGCTGCAAAAAGGGTTCCGTCGGCGAGATACAGACCGAACCCGCGCAGCTGGTAATCGTCGGCACTGTCGTCGCGAATTGTGACATGGATCGTGTCATCGCCCACGGCCTTGCCGCCAACGGTGTCCATCCGCTTGAACTCGCCCGGCAGCGACGTCATGGCCGACGTAGCCGTGAAGGCGGTGGGCGTCAAGCCGACATGCGTCACAAGTACGGAGTTCGTGCCGGTATTGGAGGCGTTCACCAGTGCGGCGCGCCCGGCGTTGGTCAGTTTCAATTTCATGCTTTCGGTTACTCTCCGGTCATCTGCAAGCGGCGATAGGTCGCGACGCGCGCGGCTGCGACCGTTGCGATAACCGCGTCGGCCTGCATGCCCTGGGTAAATGTGAAATGCGATCGCACGGGCTTCGTGCGGGAGATTTCGCCGATCACGTCATTGACGAACTCGGCCGTTGCTTGCTGCCCACCTTGGCCGGCAACGGTCATCACGACGTCGAAGGTGTGCGGTGCACCCCTTGGGGATGTCTCCCACCACTCGCGCACCAACAGCGAGCCGCCGAACGCGGCCACGACTTCGCGCACGCTGCCGACGGTGCCCTTTCGGCGCTGGATCGCGATTGCGGCCCCTACTCGGGCGCGCTTTACCGACTCCGGCCAGTAGGGCTTCCAGTCGTCCAGCGACAGCGCCCATGCGAGCCACGGCAGCAGGTCAGCCGGGCAGGTGTCTGCGTTCCATAGCGACGTGATGTCTACGGGCAGTGGGCGAACCGATACGGCCTCGACGAGCGCGCGTTCGCCGACCGTGGAGTTTGGCGGCAGCAGCCGCGCGTTACTCTGCGATGCCGCCATAGTTCAACGTCACGGATTGGCAATAGGTGGCCTGCGTGCGATCGACGACGACGTCGGCCTCAGGGCTCGCCAGCTCGACGCGCTGGATTCCTTCGGCGTGTAGGGCGGCGAACAGGCCTGATCGGGTGACGTCACGACCCAACCGGTGCGACTCTGCGATGTAGCGGTCCAGGCGTGCGCGAGCTTCCGCCATCACCACCTGCGAATCGGGGCCTGCGTAGCTGTACGCAGTGGCTTCAACGACGAATGGGACAATGTCGGCCGACTGCACGATCACTTCGTCTGTAAGGGGGCGGACGTTGTCGGCGTTGAGCTTTGCGGAGACTGCAGCAAGCAGGTCGGCCGGGGCCGTGCCGTCCCCCAGGCGCGACAGGACGGACACAACGACCTGCCCGGGTGTGGGGCTGGTGGCGCTTGCGTCCAGGGCGCGGGGATCGGCGCCAAGGGTGTGGAAGATGTACGCGCCTTCCGGGCCAGCAACGCTGAATCCCTCGGGCGCCAGCTGGATCCGGCGCCGGAAATCTTCGTCACCCTCGCGAGTGGGCGCGACTCCTTCTTCCGGCTTGCCCGGGTCCAGAATCAGACGCTCAACGCCGAAGATGGCGCCTAGGTGGTCCAGGTCGGAACCAACCGCGTAGGCCAGCATGACGCCGCGCGCAGCATCGTTTACGCGCTGCCGGTCCAGCTGGCGGAAGTACGTGCAAACTTCCAGAATCTTGTAGGCTGGATCAGACGGCAGCAGGGCGGAGAACGACGGGTCGATCTGCTGCAGGCGGGCCAGCATTTCGTCGAACATGACTTCGAAGTCGATCACTTCGACGATTGCCGGGGCCGGCAGCTGGGAGAGGTTGACGCTGGTAAACGAACCGGACACGGACTATCGAACCTCGATTCCGGCGATGGTGATTGCCTGGCCGTCTGGCAGGTAGATGCCAGTGACCGACAGAAGAACAACGCCAGGGGCGGGGATGGAAACGTCGATTTGCTCGACGTGTATGCGTGGCTCCCAGCGCGCAAGCGCGTCGACGGTCGCGGCGATCAGGTCCATGCGCAGCGACAGGTTTGTCGGCGCATCGACGAGTTCGAACAGGCGCGAACCGTACTCACGACGCAGCACCCGGGAGCCGATGGGCGTGGTCAGTACGTCGCGCACCGACTGACGCAGATGGTCGACGCCATCCAGAGCCTTGCCGGTGTTTGCATCCGTTCCACGCATGCCCGAAATCGTCGCGAAAACGACGTTTCGGGGTCACTGCAGACGTGTCGGATTCTCTACGCTTGCGCCGGGGTCGTCGGCGCGGTCGCACCCTGCGCGGTGTGCTTGTGGGCCTTCAATCCGATTCCTCCGGCCTTCACCTCGGCGGGCGTCGTGATGTCCGCGCCGGCCTCGATCTTGCCGTCGACCTTTAGGTCGCCCGTTGCGTGGGTGCGTGGCGTGTCGATCGTGACCGAATCGGTTGCGTGCACTTCGGCCGTCGCGCAGTTCACGACGACCCTTCCTGCGCCAACGTTGACCATCAAGGTGGTGGCCTCCCGGTCATACTCTACGACGCTGCCGTCGGCGTACTCGGTTCTGTGCACGGCCTTGGCGGTGGCAGGGGCTGGATATTGGTCGCGGTAGATGCTGCCGATAACGACGGCCTGCGCTGGATCGCCATAGGGGCAAGCGATGACAACCTGCTCGCCGACTTCGGGCGCGGACCAGGTGCGCACGCCTGGCCCTGCGCGACGCTCAGCCCAAGGTATCCAGTCCGTCAGCATGCCGTCGGCATCAACGCGCACCCGGGCTTCTGCCTCGTCCAGTTCAACCACCACACCGAGCATCACCAGGTTGGCAATCAGTCGGGAGTTTTCGGCGCTCACGTATCGTCACCGATCTGCCGATAGTCAGGTTCATGCGCGGCGCCGATCTTTGGGTCGAAGCTGTAGAGGGCTTCATTCACGATTGCGCCGTCGTTGGACCAGGCATCGACGCCGAGTAGGCCCGGCACCACCCATTCAACGCGCCACGCGCGGAACCCACCATGCGCGGGTAGCCAGTCGTCGGGCACTACCCCGACCACTTGAATTGAATCGGTGATCGCCCCGGGGAACCGCCCAAGCTGGTGCAGGAACGTCGCGAAAGCCGTCGCACACTTGCGCAACTCCATGGCCGCTCGCCGGTCGCGCACCTGCATGATGATGCGCGCTTCGAAGCGCAGAAGCGCCGGCAGTTTGCCGTTGCCGCCATCAGAGACCTCGCCCTGGGCGGGCTCGCATTCGGTCATCTCCAGCAGACAGGCGGGGGTCGGCATGCGCTCCGACTCGTCGTCGCGGTAGAACTCGACGGTGAGGAAGTCGGGGAAGTGCTTCCGTATCGCCCGCTCGGTCGCGTCATGCAGCACTTCAATCGTCAGGTCAGTGTTCGCGTCCGCCATTTCAGTTCGTGTTCCAAGGTCTTGAAGAATTGCGTATCAAACTCGGGCGATCCGACCAGGTTGTCTTCGATGTACGTCTGCGCCTTGTCGGCGATGTCGATCTGAACTTCATTGATCGGGAGTCGACCCTGTCCTGTCCGTTTAAACACCTTTCGACGCCCACCGCGCTCGACAATGAAAGCGCCCTCGAAGTACCTGCCGCCGTCGGTTCGAACGCCCTTTCCAGACTTGCGCGGCCGCAGGTGCGAAGCCATGATCGGGCGGAGGCCAAACCAAACCTTCGCCGCCCCGCCGCCATCAATCCCGTGCTGCATCCGGAAGTGCTGAACTCGTCGCCGTAGAATCTTCTGCTGGATGCCTACGGCTGGCGCCAGGCCGCGCACGGCGCGCGTCCTCGCCCACCGGCCCATCTTTGCGTAGGTCGACCGCATGGCGGCCTGCAGCTGGGCTTCGGTGGCGCCGACTTCGGCCTGCATCGCGCGCAAGCCGCTTTCGTCGATGTCAATCCAGATTCCACGCGCCACGGGTCAGAAGTCCTCGGCGAATTCCAGCACGCACCAGCCGGTGCCATCGGGTCGCGGGTCGTGCATCAGGGTGAAGTTGCGACCATCGACGACGGCCGCGTCACGCCGCCTGACCATTGCAACGGACGCATAAGTGCAGGTGAATCGCGGCACGCCTGCGGCCATTTCGTATTCGCCGGTCTGCTCGTTCATCACGGCATCGTCGAAGATGCCGGGCACGTCGCCGATAACCCGACCGTCGGCGAGGGTGAACGTGGCCGTGGTGCCGAAATCATCGGCCGACAGGAAGTCGGCCGGGTTCTCCCAGGCGGGGGCGGGCATTGGCTACTGCGCCTCGCGAATGAATGCTCCGCCAACCAATGCTGCCGGGGCGGTGCACGGTGGCTGACTCTCGGGCGGCGTGGCGGCATGGCTGCCGGCGCCGGTGTGACCGGGCGCCGAGTTCGCTGGCCTCTGCGCCGGCCGCGTGCTGCCGACAGCGCCAATGCGCGTGACGGGGGATTCGATCACTCCTGCACCTTTGCAGAGTTCGGCGGACGGCCGCGACGCTTCGGCGGCTCCGCTGGCGCTTCGGTGGCATCAGTCACGGCTGCAGCATCGGCGACCACGCCACCAGCATCACCCTCGCCATCGCCATCGCGATCGGCGTCGGCGTCGGCTGCGGCTGCGGCTGCGGCCTGGTCCTGCTGGAACTGCTCGATGGCAGGGTGCAGCGGGGCCGGCTGGGCTGCCGTTGCGGTCGCGACGGGCATGTCCGCCTCGCCTTTCACAGCGGTTGCCTTTCCGCGCCGCGTCAGGTCGCGCGCCTCGCTCGGGGTCACTTCCACCAGGTCGCCAGCACGGACGATCACCCCACCGACGACGAATGCGCTGTTTACTTTCAGCAGTTGCACTTTCATGCGATTTCCTTGGTTCTTGTGAAGATGGCCGCCGTCTGGCGGCCATCTTTGTGCCTAACCGCTTGACTTACGGGCCGGCCTTCTTGCCCAGCGCGAAGGACTCGACGCGGCGATGGGCGAAGTCGACGTCCTGGAACGCGGTCAGGCGGATGCGGCCGCGACGACTGTGCGTGTACGGATCGACCGCCAGTTCCAGGCCGCCCCACATGCCGACGATGGTGTCGCCGAAGTTGCCGAAGAAGACGTCGCCGTCCTTGATCTGGTTGGTGATCTCGGTGCGGTAGCCGTTGACCGTGTTGCCCGGCTCCCAAATGGTGCCGGCGACGCCTTCATGCTTCAGGGCGGTCTTGGCATAGCCGCGGAAGCGTGCGTTTGCCACCAGCGCCATCGAGTTCACGTCGGCGTTGCCTGCTGCGATCTCGGTTTCCATCTGCACCAGCTCGGCAAACGTCGGCTTGCCTTCGATGCCGAACGGCACCGCATGGATACCGGTCACGTTTGCGAGGCCCAGCGGCTGGCCGTTGGCGCCCGAGCCGTAGTAGCCGGCCAGGTCGATGCCCAGGCCCGCAGCGATTGCGAGATCGGCGCGCACCAGGGCTTCGGCGTCCAGGCTGGTCTGCATCAGCAGCTTGCGGGTGATCTCGCTGAACGAACCGATGGTCTTCGGCGACAGGGAAATCTGATCCAGGCCGATGCCGGTTTCATCCAGTTCCGCATCTTCCGAGCCCAGCCAGAACGACTGCGCGGCGGCGATCTGCCTGGGGATGTCGACATTGCCGACCAGGCCGCCCAGGATGCGCGACAGGGACAGGAAGGTCGAACGATTGCGCAGGATTTCGATGTACGACTGCGAGTGCAGGTCGGTCGCGATCGAGTAGCCGCCGGTTGCGGCGCCGCCGGTCTTGCCTGCGCTGAACGGTGCGCGCTCGCCGCCGTACACCGACTGGCGCAGGATATCGGTCGGGATCACGGCGCGGTCGGTGTCCTTGCCATAGGCCTGGCGCGCAGCGTGCGACACTTCCATTTCGAACGCCGCCGCCTTCTGCGCAGCCTTGTCGGTCGGGTCCAGCTGGGCGCGGACCAGGCGAAGCACGGAGTACTGGCGCTGTTCGCCTTCGCTCAGGCCGATGTCGTTGCGGGCGACCTGCTCGGCAATCGGCTTGCTGGCGCGTTCGTTCAACGCGGTCAACAGCGAACGCTGGAAGGCCGCTGCACTGGTGCCGCCGGCCAGTGCATCACGCAGCATGGTTTCGGCGCCATCGACGTTCGCGCCGTACTGGTTCGCCAGGTCGGTCAGCTCACGGACGCGGGTGCGCTCGGCGTTCTCGCCATTGCGGGTGGCCTGGGTGACGGCGTCACCGGCACGCTCCAGGACTTCCATGACTTCGACGATGGCACCGTCATCGTCCACCTTTGCGCGGACGAGATTGCCCGACGCGTCGCGCAGAATTTTCACGTTCATGCGGGTTGTGTTTTCCTCGGGGTTATTGATCTGCGCCCGCACGCGCGGGACATTCGCAGTTTGTTGCGCGTCGCCGATGGCGGTAATTGCAGTTGTGGCGGATTCGGGGAAGGCGGTGCGACCGATACCGACGGACGTGTCGGCCGGAACCGACACGATGCTGATTTCGTATGGCTCCCACGAAGTGACGGTGTACACGTCCACGCCGTCGTCGCGTTCCTCGGTCAGCTTCACTGCGCGGATGAAATAGCCGACGGAAACATGCCGCTTGATCTTGTCGGCGATGTCCACCAACAGCTCTTCGCCGGCGGGGTTCTTCGAAATCCGAACCAGGGCGCGCCCCTTGCCGTCGGTGTCGATCCACGCGCGCTCAACAACGCCGCGCTGGTCTTCCCAGATATGGTTCCACAGCAATGCGGCGCCATCGTTCAGGCGATTCAGGTCGCAGGCGCCCGGGGCGTGCGAGAGGACTTCGACGCCAAACCAGCGGGATACCTCGGCATCGCTGGAGAATGCCAGCTCGACTGTGCGAGCCTCCATGTCCACCGTGACGACTTCGGCGCTACGACGCAGCACGCCTTCGGCGCCACGCTCGGCGATGCCGCGCAGGACGTCGGCCGCACGCTGCTGTGCGGTCTTCTTTGCCTTTTGACTCACTCGGTTTTGCCCTCAGTGGCTTTTTCTTTCGTGGCCGCTGCCGGAGCCGGCGGCCGGCCCATCGATGCGGCAATCACTTCCAGCGGGATGCCGGCGTCCTGCATCGCCTTGATGTCCTGGCCGATCTCGGCGAAGACCTGGTCGGGGTCGCGCCCTTCCTCGCGGATCAGCTGCGATGGCGATTCCAGCAGGTTGTTCTTCCACTTCTCTGCGGCATTGACATCCGACTGGGGGTCAATCCACGTCCAGCGACGCGGCTGCCAGCGGCATGCCATCAGCGAATCACGGCGCGATGCCGGAAGCGCCATGCCCTTGTCATCCTTCACCAGTCCGGCCAACAGAAGGCGAGGGAACACCACTTCATGCACTCGTTCGTGGAAGCCCTCACGCATCCATTCCTGGCGTTCCTTGAATCCCTCGCGTTCTTCCAGGGTTCCATGCCGGATGCTGGAGAAGTTGACGCCCTCCAGGTCGCCAGAGACGCTGTGATACGACACGCCGCCGCCAGTGGCGAAGCTGCGGTGCATATGCTTGGTGAATGGCGCGAACTCGCCCTGGGGGTACTGAGGGTCAAACTTGTTCAGCTTTGCGCCGGATGGAAGGACCGGGAATGCGCCAGCTTCGGCATCAATGAAAAGATCGTCATCTTCTTCGTAGTCGGGGCCCTCGCCAGGGGCGAACTCGATAAACCCCATCTTCGCGGCGCCCATACGGGCGTTCACTACCGCCGCGTCTTCCATCGCCTGGGTATGCTTTGCGCGATACAGACCAGTAGCAGCCCAGGGCAGGCCGCGCTTTTGGTCGGGGAATTCCTGAACGAACAGGTGCACGATGTCGGCGGCTGCGATCTTGGTGTACTTCCGTCCGCCCAGGCTGTACCCGTACTCGCTGCTCTGCGCATCGTCGTCGACAAAGTGATAAGCCAACGGCTTGCCGTACCGGTTGAACTCGATTCCCTGTCGAATGAAACGGCCGTCCGGCAAGTCCTTGCGGTTGTACTCGACCGGGCAACGTTGCGGATCGATCATGCGGAGGGCGACGCCGGCCGGGCCTGCGTCTGCGCCGAAGACGAACTGGACGAATACTTCGCCGTCGCGGACCACCGTGTCGATCACTGCGCGCTGCATGTTCAGCCAGGACAGCTTGCCAGACACGTCGCAGTTTTCCTTGCGACTCCACCATTTCCATGCAGCGTTGACCGCTGCGCGCGCTCGCGTGTCCGGCTTGCCGGCCTGCAGCGCCTGCGAATAGAACTGGATTCCCTCAGGGCCGACGATGTTCAGTCGCATGATGCGCATGTACGCGCGCATGATGTCGTTGTTCACAGACTGCTCACGCGATCGCGCAACGAGAGCCCGCTGGTTACGCTCCACGATCCAGTCAGCACCAACCGGCGACGTCGGCCAGTCGCCAGTCAATCGCGACATTTCGCCCGACTGCATGAACATGCGAGTCAGGCGGGTAGCATTGACCGGGCCAGCGCGGTGCGAAGCGGAAGTCGGGCGCGACGGCTTGCCAGCGTTCTCTACCGCAGACGCGAGAGCGTTGCGGCGCGCGATGGTATTCGCGTCGGGTGCTACACCGCGCTTGCGGAAGTCAAGGATGCTCATCGGCTCGGCCCCACTCTGAATTTGACCTGGCGGCCCCAGCTCGACTTTCCTGCGGCCCTCATGCTTT
Organism: Stenotrophomonas sp. Steno-C18; assembly: GCF_056393195.1. Lineage (NCBI taxonomy): Bacteria > Pseudomonadati > Pseudomonadota > Gammaproteobacteria > Lysobacterales > Lysobacteraceae > Stenotrophomonas > Stenotrophomonas sp. Steno-C18. Next base: position 151,507 of record NZ_JBWJOX010000006.1, read on the forward strand.
CGAGGCGCACCAGTTCGACGTAGTGCGCGCGCAGGCGCAGCAGGTCGGCGATGTCGGTCCTATCCAGCTCGCGGTTGTTGATGCGATAACGCTTCTGATCCAGCGTTGCGCGTTTCGCAATCACCGCGTCGATGGCATCGAGCGCCTTACGAGCTTCCGAGCGTCCATCATGGCCGGCGCCCGCCGCTGCGATGTCGGGCGCAATGCGCAACGTGCCATGTTCGATCAGGTGCACGTCGGTTCCATTGGTCGCGCGAACGGTGTAAACGTAGGTGCCGGGAAGCCAGTCGGCCGTCTCGGCGCCGGCAACGTTGAACACATGGCGCGATTGATCGCGCTCGGCCTGGACATCCACTTGTGAAGGTCCGCGAAGGTTCAAGGTCAGCACCCACTCGGTGCCGCTGAATTCGCGGCACCATGCGGTTGCGCTGAAATTGAAACCCGCGTTGATGGTGGTCGGGATGATGCCTTGCACGCGTCCTATTTCCAGCCGTTTACCCAGTTCGCGCGGCGGGCTGCCGGCGAACGATGTACGCGACTAGTTTCTGGACGGGGGCGCTTTCGCTCTATTGCAGGGGTGGCGGCCCTTTCCACAGGAGGGCGAGCCGGCCGCTTCGCCGGTATCGGAGCCGGAGCCGGAGCCGGGGTAGGCGACGGGGTTTGCGTGGCAGCTCCTGGCGCCACCCGCTTCGCACCGGGCGCCTGCAATAGCGTTTGCGCGCGGGGGTGCGCCATCAGTCTTTCGGATTCGCGCCGCAGCGACGGCTGCATGATCTTCAACGCCGCCAACGCATAGACGCGGCAGTCCAGAGCTTCGTTTCGTGCCTTGTCCGGCTTATGCCAGGTCCGAACGGGCTGCCCCTTGACGTAGTGCGTCACCAGCTTTTCGGCCGTGACCTGCTTGCACCATTCGCCGATGTCGCGGTCATCGTTGCTCGGGATGTGGCAGTAGCCCGGCCCCGGCGTCTTGTTTGCAAGCCGGCGCATGACAACCTGCTTTGCTTCGTCGACGCCGACGACGAACAGGTCGATTTTGCGAGCGTTCTTACCCGACTGGCGACGCTGCATTTTCTCAACGATCGGGCGGCCGAAGCCGGCCACGCCCTTGATGCCGAACAGACGGCGGCCGGTCTTACCGCGCAGGTACTCATATGCGCATTGCGTGTAGCCGTTAGTGCCGCCAGTGTCCAGGCAGGCCGCCTTGATCCGCATAGGCGCACCGGTTTCGTGCTGGTATGCCCCGGCCAGCAGGTCGTCTAGGTCATCCCATACGTCACCGGCGAGCGGGTCGCCCCACAGGACGCGGTACTCGATGGACCACGACTGCTCCCCCTCGCCCCAGGCCACTACCTCGACCTCTAGGCGGTCGATCTGCATGTCGATTCCTGCGGTCAGATACACGCCACCCAGCGGCACTTGCGCCGCATAAGCCTCCGCGCGTGCCTGCAGCGAGTCAGGGTCGATGGCTTCGCCTGCGACTTCGTAAACCTCCGACAGCGATACGTTGACGAACGTCTGCAGGTCGTCGGTTTTCAGTTTGTCCAGGTAGTCGCGGACGATGTCGCCAAGCTTGCGGAACAGGCTGTACGCCTCCCACAAGTGGTAGGACGCGTGACCCTTGAACGGCTTGGATGCGCGCCACCCCGCGCCGCTCGCCTCTGCATTGCGGATAGCCGCAGCGCGCTGGCCGTCATTCCAGATTTCCCCGCAGCCTTCGCATGCGTATCCGGCAGTCTCCGGCCGGTGCGCTTCAAAGTCGGCAGAGTCCTTTTCGGCATCATCAGCACTGGTCGACTGGCGCCCGATCCACGTCACGTTCTCCCAGCGCAGCGCCTGTGCCAGTTCGCAATGCGGGCAGCGCACGAAGAAACGACGTTGGTCGCCAGCTTCGAACGATTCGTCGATGTAGCTCGCGCCCTTTACTGTCGGCGTGCTGATTTCGAAAAGGAATCGCTCGTCGCCGAACGTGGCCGAGCGTTGCCACAGAAGACCGACCGGATGGCCTTCCTCGGTTCGGGCGTAGCCGTCGACCTCATCGCAGCCGATCAACGGCGCGGAGCGGCCGCGCATCGTCTTCGGCGAGCCCGCCCACGCCATCATCAGGAAGCCGCCGGGGTAGGACTTCATGCGCTGGTTGTTGACGCCGTCGCGACCACGCGGCTTAGAAATTCGGCCGGCGATCGACGGCGACGAGTCCACCAGTGGGTTGAACTTCGTCTCCAACCAGGTTTGTACGTCGCCCTGGCTCGGCTGCATCATCATCTGCGACCGTGGCCGCATGCTGATTGCATAGCCTTGGATGCACAGCAGGGTCAGCGTTTTGCCAACCTGCGCACCCCATTTCAGCGTGACGCGGTAGCAGTCCGGGTTAACAAACTGGTCCATCGGCTCGCGCTGATACGGCGCGTTTGCCACGCGGTACGGGCCGGGCACGGCGTTGCCGGTTGGGATTCGCACGCCGTCTTTCGACTCGGCCCACTCCGAAACCGACAGGTCGGGCGGCGGCACAAGCATTGCCAGGCCGGCACGGATAGCGCGCGCGATACCCGTCGGATTCTTGAAGTACGCGGCGTCAAGCATCGTCGCCGCCCTCGTCATCGTCGACGTCGTCGGCAGCACTCACGTCCATTCCTGCCAGAACTTCCAGCGCGGAATCGACTTCGGAAAGCAGGATGCGTTTAAACGTCCGCTCGTCGGTTTCACCCAGCAGCTGCGATACAGCGCGCGTGACAAACGCGCCGCGCAGCTTGCCCTGCATTTCGGCCATGACGCGGGTAAGCGCCCGCTCCATGTCCGCGATCGGCGCCAGCTCGCCCATCTTCTGCAGGGCTTCCAGCTCGACGATTTTCGTGTCGGCGGCCAGCTTGCGCTTTTTCAACGCCGCCTCGTCCTGCACGTCGCTGCCGGCGGCTTCGTTCGCGGCGCGTTCTTCGCGCCACCGCGCGACTTCCGCCGTATCGAATGCCCATTCCTTGCCGCTGGCGCCTTTCACCAGGTACGGGGCGCCGGCCTTCACCCATGCGTCGACTGTCGGCAATGAGATGCCGAACACCGCCGCCAGCTGACTCCGGTTTACTCGCTGTCCCTGGCCCTTCGCCATGAATTACTGCGCTTCCGCTATCTGAACGTAAACAAAAAAATGGATTTCGAGCGGCAGCCACACCGCAAATGTCGCGGTGTTCGGGGCACCGCAGGCCCAGCCCGTCAAGGAGGACCCACGTTATCCACAGGTCTTAACATATCCTTAACATATCGTTCAGGTTGCGGGTCAGCGCGGATCGGGTTGGCCTTGCACCACTGCGGAGCCACAGGCGGCGCACCGTTGACGGTGAAGCCGGTCTGCGACATCAGTCCGCACACCAGTGCGATCACCTGGTCGGCCGTGCTGTGCGCGATGTGGGCGACGGCAACGTGGTTGCGCAGCAGCGCCACGTCATCCGTGCCGTCAAGGTCGGGCAGGGCCTGCGGCTCCTGCATCTGTGCCACCGGTATCGTGATGTCCGGCACTGCGTCCGGCGTTCGCTTCGCGCCAGATGCGCACGAACTCAGCATCAGCGTTGCCGCGATCGCGGCCAGGGTCTTGCGCATGCTTGTCGATGTCCTGTTGCAGCTTTTCGAAATGGGTGTCGCGCGTGGCCTTCAGGTCAATGCGCCGTTGTTCCGCCTGCGCGGCCTGCTGTGCGTTGGCATCGTCCCGGTCGCGGGAGGCCCGCAGGTCGGCGATGCGTTCGTTCTGTGCGTCCACCTGCGCAGCCAGCGCATCACGCTCGGTAATGACGCTGTGCAATCCCCAGCCGCCAAGGACGGCGGCCAGGAGAACCAGCAGGACGGCAACAACGCGGGCAGTAATGCCGCTCACCTGGACTCGCCGTAGGCCCAGCGGCGAAGCGGGGCGCCGATGTGGCGTGCGAATGGCGCGCACGCGGCATCGAGTGCGCTTTCAGATTTCGCAGCCAGCCATTGCAGGCCGTCACGGATCAGGATTGCGGTCATGACCGGCAGGCACGTCACTGCAACGACGCACCAGTAGATAGCTCTGCGCCAATGCGTGCCGACGTAGTCGCGCACCGACCTCCACCCGGAATGCAGGTATGCCACGATGTCGGCGCGGTACTTACGCAGGCGATCGGCGCAGGCTTGGCCGAAGGTCAGGCCCAGGTAGCGACGGTCGCGGTTGAACTCGCCCACGTTCCACGCGAACGAGACGGAGGCGGCCAGGACGCCATAGGCGATGCAGGTGCCGACGTGGAACAGAACGAATAGCGCGATGATCGGCAACGCCAGGGCGGTGACGATCGGGGTCAGGACGCGGGTCTTCTTGTTGCGCCAGGTGGCGGCAATGATGTCGAACGGGGTCATGCGGGCGGTATCTCCGTAGTTACTCGGTGACGCCGGCCAACAGGAGCCCGGCGCGGATGGTTGAATCGGTCCAGTAGTCGCCGCCGCTTTCGTGCTTGGCGATGGCCTTCGCCAGCGGCAGGCAGTGCGCCATGCGGCGAACGTCGATCGTGTCGTCAGCGCCGACGCCAACGGCGCGCGCCACTGCCGTGACATACGCCCCGGTGTCGTTCTCGGTCGGCGGCGCCCAGCGATTGATGATTCCGCGAACGGTGGTCAGGCGATGACGCTCGCGGTAGGTGTTGAGCGTGCGGGCCAGGGCGCGGAACCCGTACTCGGGTGACTTGAAGACACAGAAGCGCGGCTCATCGGCACGGGCTTGGAAGCTGCGGTCCTCGCCCTGCCAGACGACATCGGTGCGGTCGATGTTGCCGGGGTTGCAGTTGCGTACTGCACGCGGCGGCTTACGGGCGGCCTTCACTTCGCGCCCTCGCGCATGGCCTGCACCAGCTGCAGCAGCATCGCGATTTGCTGCCCCTGTGCTGCCACCTGCGAACGCAGGCCGGCGACTTCGCCGCGCAACTGGCCGATCTCGGTCGCCATCGCTTCGCGTTCGTGCATCAGGTCATCAGCGCGGGTGCGCTCGGCCGCAAGCTGTTCCTGCAGGGTGTTGATGGTGTTCGTGGTTGCTTCGTCGGCAGTGCGGTCGACCTTCGCCGACGACAGCCACTGACGCAGCCACAGGGTTGCAGCGATGACGAAGCCGGAAGCCCCGCCCAGGTACTTCATCCACGCCGGCACATCGGCCAGCAAATCGGTTTCGTTCATGCGCTCGCGCGGTTGGTTGTGTTCATGCGCGCATCATCAGCAGCGCCACCGCGATGAAACATTGCAGGCGTGGCGGTGCGCATCGCGCGCTCGACGGTCCGCTGGGAAACGCCGTAGTGCATCGCGACGCGATCACGGGGAAGGCCACTCATCACCGCTCGCGCAATCTGCTGGCGCCGTTCGTGCGCCGCGTGACGATGGGCAGACGCCAGGAACACCAGCTCACCGCCGAATCGCTGTACCAGCCGCCGCGCGCCATCCATGCCGATAACGTCGATCAACCGATGGGAGTCAGGAAGGACCGACGGAACGTAGACGATGACGCGGGATTCCTTCGCGCCGTTGCACGCGGTACGCGGCCATTCGCGAATCAGCTTCTGGACGGATGCTTCGCCGATGGTTTCGACCAGGGCGCGGGTGCTTTCGGGCAGTAGGGACATGCGCGACACGGCTGCAAGGGGATGCAGGCAACGATTGCCATCCCGTTTCGCGCGTCAACACCTTTCGGCACCTTTCCGGGGTGAGTTCAACCCGGAGCCTTAAACTCACCCTAAGTAATTGATTTACAACGCAGGTGAGTACAAGAGTACAAGTGAGTACGTAATTTCCTATATAGGCCCCGTATTCCCCCTATGGTCCTTCTTTCCCCTTTTTCCCTAATACTTGTACTCACTTGTACTCACTTAGTAGATAAGTAAGTAAATACAATGGGTTAGGGTGAGTTTAAGGGGTGAGTACAAGGTGAGTACAAGGTGAGTACAGGCACAAAAAAAGCCCCGCATTGGGCGGGGCTCTTGGGTGCCGCAGGAATTACAGGTCGAACAGCAGTTGTCCGCCGGTCTTGCGCGGCGCGTATCCGGCTTCTTTGAGCCAGCGAACTACGTTCACCGAATCCATGCGCTTGGCAGGGAAGCGCCCCGCGAGCATCAGGAAGCGGCCGACGGTTACGGCCTCGCCCTTGCCCTGGAGTTGTTCCAGGGTTGCGTTGAACCAATCGGCCGGCGGCTGCTCGCGACCCTTCACGACGCCTTGCGGCCGCGCAACTGGCGCCACCTGGGCGGAGTCCGCCGCCAGCGCCACGAAGATGGCGTCTAGGCTGACCTTGGTTTTGCTGTTCGCCGGCTGCAGCTTGAACAGCTCGACGGCGTTTTCCTGCAACTTCTTGAACCGATCCGCATCCATGAAAATCGTTCCTATGCTTTTTCGTTGAGTGACAACTGGTGACGAATAGTGTCAGGGATGAAAGTACACCATCTTTCATCCAACTTTAAGTATAGGGGCATAAGTCATTGATTTTTTGTGAACGAAAGCAAAAACCCGCCATATTCTGGCGGGTCCATTGCGCAAATAGCGGCTCACGGGCAGCTACGGCCGATTCTATCAGCCACTTCGGTCACTCCACCGGTTTACGTCTCATCACCTCATGACACGCCCCGGGCCTCCAGCGCCTGCAGGGCGCGACGGATCAGCTGCAACGGGCTGCCATCGTTGACGATCTCGATGTCGACCAGGTGCGCCGGCAGCGGCGTTTCGCTCACATGCGCGTCGCCCTGGCCGCATCCGGGCCTGGTGATGCGGATGATGATGCCGCCGCGATCCCGGATTGCCTGCGCCTCGTTCTCGAAACGCACGTCGGGGATGATGCCGCCGGCCGGCAGTCGCGCGAACAGCGAGCGCACCCACAGTTCAGGGTGAACCATCTGCCGGCCCCACTCGGTGCCCACCGTCTGCATCATCTGCCGCGCAGTCACCCCATCAAGCCACGGAATCGGGGTTTCCTTGTGCACTTCCAGAACGTCCAGGTTCCCGCCCATGCCGGCCAGGTCGGCGACGAACTTGCGCAGCGGCGCGGCGAAGCTGTCGACCGGTAGGTGCATGAAGTGTTCGGCCAGCGCGCGCGCCAGGGTGTCCTTGCCGGCGCGCTTCGGGCCGGCTATGCCGATGAACAGCGGCGGGCGATCGGCGGTAATGCGACGCGTACCGGTGCCGGCCGGGGCGTAACCCCCGGCGGCAGCGGCAAGCGCATCCGCGATCATGTCGTGCCCGGTGTCGGTGATCGTGGTCGTGAAGGTCATGCGGCTTTCAGCCTCTTGTCGATGACGCGCTGCGCGGAGATACGCAGGCGGGAGATTTCGCCGTAATCACGGCAGTACGTGATTACCTGGGCGTCGCGACCGGACAGCCAGCCGCCGCGCGAGGCATGCGCGTCCGGCGCGGCCAGCGTCCGGTGCTGCTCGACGATCATCAGGTTGGTTTCCTTGATGTCGACATGGTGAAGGTGGCCCATGTGGGCGTAGGCGTGCAGCGTGCGCCCGAACACCTTGCGGAACTTCGCGACGAACACGTCGTCGATGCCCTGTAGGCGCTTCTTGTGGCCGTGATGGAAGAACAGAGCCGTTTTGCCATGCTCGACGCAGTAGTACGGGTCAGGGCGCAGGTCGACGGTCACGCGCGGCTCGTCTTCGAACATGGCGGCGCACAGCTGGCGCATCCAAACGCTGCTTGTGAGGTCGTGATTGCCTTCGGCCATGATGACGTGCACCCGCTGGTGCTTGCGCAGCATCATGTGGATGATGCGTTTCAGCGCGCGCGCCGCGACTTGAACCAGGCGCGGGAAGCGGGTGTCGGCATCCAGTAGGTGCTTCGACGTCGGGGTCACCGCGTCCCAGCCATCCCAGTGCAGGAAGTCGCCCAACTGCGCCAGCACGCCGATTTCAGCATCGGGAGCCTGCGCCATTGCTTCGCGGAACCATGCCACCAGCAGGTCTTCCGCGATCTGCGTGTCCCAGTCGGCCCCGGTTTCATCCTTCCAGGCGAGCATGCCGAGGTGGTAGTCGGTGACCACGTAGCAGTTCAGCAGGCCGGCGGCGATACGCTTCGGCGCCCGGGTCGGCTTCTCGCGACGGACTTCGTCGCACAGGCCGGCCATCACTGCGTCGATCAGCCTGCGCGCGGCTTCTGCATCCTGCTGCGACTTCACCCATTGGCCGCGCGGCTTGCCGTCGGCGCCGTAGTACGTGGACACGCCCTTGACCGTGAAGCCGTCCGGCACGGTGCGGGTCATGTCGTGTTCCGGGCTGTAGCCCTTCAACGGCAGGCGTTCTTTGCGGCGCATCAGGGTGCGCACGTTGATGCCAAGGGCTTCGGCGGCCTTGCGGTTGCTGCCATGCTCACGCAGGGCGGCGACGATCTCGTCGTCGGAATGAATGCGGGTGGCCATCAGTACGACCAGGCCAGTGCCAGGAGGATGGCGGCGGTTAGCTTGTTTTGCTGCATGCGGGCTTTTCCCCGTTGTGGATTCATGGACGTCTCAGGGAGAGCGCGAGCGCAGCGCGCGCTGGGTGATACGGCCGCCGCGAGATGCGGCAGCAAGGGGGTCGAAGGACAGCATTGCGGCGCGGGTGCGGCGGCCGGCGGCCAGGTGATCGCGGATCGTGCGTTCGGAAAGCACGGGAACACGCTCGGCAATCTGGCGAACGGTAAGCCGCTCGCCTTCGAAGTCGTGGACGCTCGCCGCTCGGGTCATGCTTGGCGCCACCGCGCCGCGAAGTCCTGCACTCGGCGCCGCAGCGCGGTCGTGACATGGGGCTGGGAATACGCTGCATCCAGCGCCAGCCGTGCGCCCTGGTCAAGCGCGCGGAGCAACCGCGCACGTTCAGCGCGACTCAGCCAGAGGCCGCAGGCCGCCCCGACCAACAGCCCCAGCAGAACCCAGCTTGCCGCGCTCACGCCGGCACCTTCCCACCCGGCAGGGTGATCCACACGGTTACGAACGGCAGCGGGTTCACGCACAGACGGCGGTTGTACTTCGACCAGTGCGCGCCAATCCAGCCGGACGCCAAGCGGAACAGGATGCCCGCACGGATGCGCGCGACAGCTTCTGCGTGCACGACTTCCGAGAGGAACACCAGGACGGGGTCTTCGATGTGCGCAAACTGCACAAACAGGTCGCCGTCATGGTCGCGCTTGACGATGATGCCTTCGTGCCCGTTGCTGTAGCGGTGTTCGCCCGCGTCGCGTTCGACCACGCGCACGCGGTCGCCGATCTGGAAGGGGCGGCGGCTCACGCGGCCACCGCCTTGATGCGATTCCATGCGCGGCGCAGGAGGCGCGACAGTTTGGTCGCGACCGCCAAGCGGGCTGGCGCGGGGGCGATCAGTTCCAACTCATCAGGCCGGAACGCAAACCAATCCGTCTCTATGGAGAGCGGACCCTTGTCCGGCACCACACCGAACATGCGAGGGCCGAACTTCTGGGCAATGCGGCCGGTGTCGCCGACCTGCAAGCCGGTGGTAATCCTGTAGTCGGTGTGCGTGAACCGCACCCGATCCCCAACCCGGAAAGCGCGGCTCATGCCGCGCCCCCTTCGATGTGGGCCAGCGCGGCAGTGCGCGCAGCTTCCAGAGCCTGCGCCGCTTCGTCGCTCTTGCGCTTGGCGACACCCAGCGCATCACGCGCCGAATTGACTTCTTCGGTGGCCTGGTTGTTCGCTGCCACGGCATCCCGATAAGCCTGCAGCGGGCAGGGCAGGGCGGGCTTTGCCTGCTCGGGGATGAGGCGCTTGGGGAGTACAGTCCAGGTGCGGCCGCCCGTCTTGTCGAAGCGGCACTGGTAGCAGTCCCCGCTGTAGCCGACCACGACGCCGACGTCGCCAACGGACAGGCCGCCATCACGACCAACCTGCGCAACTGAAATCAGCTGCACACGGGCACCAGTTACGAAGATGTCGCAACCGCGTTTCACCAGTTCGGCGTTGGCCGAAAACCACAGCTCACCAGCGCGACCGTCCTTGTGGCTGCCGTCGTACTCCACCAGTGGGCATTCGTTGTACATGCCGACAACCGTTGCGATCTGACCGATCTTCGCGGCAATGCTGTTGTCGTAGTTGATCCGGCGCACGATGTCGCCGACGTTGAAAATGCAATTTCTGCTCATTCGGTCGATTCCCTTTCGAGGTTGATTACAGGCACAGCTGCGCGATGCGTTCCGGCAGAACGAACAGCGCGGTGGTAATGACGAACCCCCAGCCGAACAGCAGCGCATTGCGCTGTGCCGTGCTGGGGGTGTTGGTGTGGTTGGTCTTCATGAGGGCGCATCATCCGCCCCTATGTCGCTCTAGTCAACACCTTTCATCACCTTTCGGGTCGATGAAACCACATGCGTCGTCCGTACTCCTGCAGTTCCTCGCGGGCGGCTCGGCCGCGCTTGGCTTCGACGCGGTCCAGGTACTCGTTACGATGGCGCTTCGCGCTCACCTTCACCTGTCCGCCGCGCCCGTCGGGAATCCAATATCCGTTTAAACGCAGCAGGTGACGCGCCTCGCATTCAGCGCGCCACGCCTCGCTGTAGCTGTCGACCTCTCGGCCGTCGAATGTGATCGGCATCAGTACGGCCCCGCCGATTGCTCCATCACGGTGCGCGTGCGCGGGGGCATCATCCACACCTTCGACCTGGCTTTCCCGACAACCGCGGTGGTCACGCCGTGGCGCTTGACCACGTATGCCGCCGCCTCGTTCGCTTCGCGCTTCCCGGCCTTGTCGCCGACGGCCGCGATGGCGATTTCGGTCGCGCGGTACTGATTCGTCCACTCGCTCGCGGGGGTCGACCAGTTGAAGTTCCGGTCGATCATTTCAGCCACGTTCGAGATTTCTTCGTGCTCGGTGTTCTTCTCGTTCAGGGCTTCCAGCTCGTCCGGCGAGAGGTGCCAGGTTTCGCCGCCCTTGTAGATCGTGAACACTTCGGCCCACACCTGCTGCATGTCGATTTTGGCTGGCTCACCCATGGCGATTGCATGGATGGTCCACCAGCGCGTGTTACCCGTTGCATCGCGAAGGAACCGTTCATCGTTGACGCTGGCGAACATGACAGTGCGCCGTGCATAGCGGGACTCTGTGCGCGCGTATGGGCGGCGGATCTCGTCGTGGCTGCGCGAGATGAATGCCTTTAGGGCAGCGATGTCGGCCTTGCGGAACGTCGCATCGACTTCGCCAAGCTCTACGATCCACTTCGAAATCACCTGCTTGACGCTGTCCTTGTCCGACGGGTTCAGCACGATGCCGTCGGCGATAAGCTGCAGGTCGGGCGGAGCCAGCTGCTTGGCCCATCGCGTCTTGCCCAGGTTCTGCTTCGAAACGAACGTGAGTACGCCGCGTGCGACAACGCCGTCGGGCTCAAACGCAGCCGCCACGGCCGAGATCAGCCACTTGCGCATCAGGACTTCCTTCAAGATGCGGCCGTCAGCCATGCGTTTTGGCTCGGCCTCCTGCACCGTGTCGAAGAACGACTGCAGGCGGGATTCGCCGTCCCATGGCTTCGAACCAATCCATGTCGCGACGGGGTTGTACTGGTTCGCTTCCGCGATCTGGCACAGGTTGGTTTCAAAGCTGCCGGTCGCCATGCCGACGCGATGCAGGCAATCCAGCAACTCACCCGCTGCGACTTCCTTCGCGTTGTCGACGGTCGTCTGCAACCCGGGCACCAGGATTTCCAGTTCCTTCTTGATGACGTTGTAACGGACGACCACGCCGGTGCGGCGGCACAGCTCGGCGAGATTCCTGGCGGTAGGCAGGGGCTTACCCTTGCCGCTGAAATCAGGAAATGGGGTGAAGGTGTCAAATGCCGACAGATTGCCTGGGACGAAGTATTCGCCGGGCGATACTGCGATGCCCGGCACGTTGTCTTCCGGCACCGCTGGAACGGATGGGGGAGGGGGCATGGCCTGCTGCTGCAGGACTTCCACGCCCTCGCGCATATGCAGATCGTTGAAGTCGGTCGGACGATCGTCCGGCCCGTGAAGCTCGGCGAACACCGGCCACACCACGCGCGCGCGGATGTCTGCCGCAGCGCGCTGCGCGTAAGTCACGCCCGGGTTGTCGACGGGCGTTTTCGTCCATTGGTCGTTGTCGGCGCAGATGACGAAAGTCGCATCCGGCACGGATTCGCGCCAGACCTTGGCGACGTGCGGCACGTTGTAGGCATCCCAGCAGACGACAACGCACCATCCGGTTGCAATGTGAATGCTCGCGGCAGTGGCATAGCCTTCGGCCAGCGCGATCGGCTTGCCGGGCGATGGGCGGCCGATGACGTAGAAGCACCCTTGCTTCTTGCCTCCGGCTAGGAACGTCTTGTCCCGCCCGAAGGACGGCTCAACGCGCGGGAAGATGCCCTGCAACGAAACGATCTTCCCTGCCTTGTTGATGATCGGAATCAGCAGGGTGTTATCGATCGCGCGGATTACCTGGCCTTCGTCGCTGTAGATCGGCCATGAACAAACGCGCAGCCCATGTGCGGGCACACCTTTTCGCTGCAGGTACGGATGCGAATCATCGGCGAGCGCGGCGGCGTTCCACAGCATGTTCGCCTGGCGCGCGGCCTCGCCCTCGCGCTCGCGCTGCTGCCGCTCACGCTCGGCGCGCGCTGCATCCATGCGCTCTTGAATTGCGCGCAGCTCGTCCGGCGTCAACGTGGTCTGCGACTGCGCGCACCAATCCTGCTCGTAGCCGGTTTTCCAGCTGCCAAACGTGCCCGCCGGGATGTTATCGCAGAACAGAACGGCCCACCCGTTCCGGGTTCCCTTGCTGTCGCCGTCGATGTGGAATCGGACCAGCTTGCCTTCGCCATTGATGGCGTCGCGCCCCCGCGCGTCCGGCGTGATGCCGGCCGCGCGCATGGCGTCGATGAACTGGGTGATTACTTCCTGCTCTGCGTACTGCGTATTTGTCACGGTGTTGCCTTTATCCGTGTTGCGGTCAGGTCACTGCGGGCGACTGGTGAGATGCCAGCCGCCGCACCAATCGCACTCATAGGCGCGAACTGGGATGTGAGCGTGGGTTGCATGCACCTGAATCCGCCGCAGCTCTGCCTGCGCGGCCTCATCCGACCGGAACCGCTGTTTCAGGCATGCGACGCCGCCGCCTGGCATCCGATAGCCAACGATGTGGCCACGCGGTGCGATCATTGCCGCGTTGGCCCGCTTCACAAGCGCCCGCGCGGCCTTGCGCTGGAACGACTTGCCGCGCCGGGGGCCGGCAGGGCGCGGGATGTTGATGCGGGCCATTCGCCGCGAGAACTCACCGGCGCGCATGGCTCACCCCCTGCGATGCCAGGTCGCCGCGCGCGATGTTCAGGGCATCGTCGACACAGCGCGCGAACCCCGTGCGTCCGCCAATGCGCTCGACAGCGCCGGCCAGTGCGATCTGCTGTTCGCGCTTCTTGCCCGTTGCCGACTTGCATTCAATCGTGGTGAACATGGCGAACGTCTGGCCGACCATTTCAGGCGTGATCGTCACGGGAACTGCGCCGAACAGGTCGTGGAAGCCAGTCGGCAACCCGGACGAGAACGGGCGCGGGTCGCGGATCAGGATGGAACCGTCGGCCAGTTTCGAGATGTCGTTGCCTGCCCAGGCGGTGCCGACGTTGACGCGGAAGAACATGCCGACATCACAGAGCGCATTGCGGATTTCGTTCTGGATGCCGTGTTCGCGCTTCGGCTTAGTGGTGCGGCCGCTCACTTGGTGGCCTCCAGGCTGTCCACGAACGCGACGTCGCGCCATTGGCCGCGGGGCCGCTGGTGACGAAGGTCGCCGCCCGACTTGCTGTAGATGCGCACGTACTCCAGATACGCCCGCAGTTCATCAATGTCTGCATCGCACTTCTGTCGGATCATCGCCGTTTCAAGCCACCGGGTTTCGTTGCCGAGACGCAGCGGTTTGAACAGGAAGCGTGAGACGATGCGGGTGTCGCCGTCTTGCGGCGTAGGCGCGTGCATGATCCTCATGCGTTGCCCGCCGCAGTGGAGGCAGCACGATTGGCCTGCGTAACGCGGTGGTGTGCGTGGGAAAGCACGGCGCACCAGGTCGCGCGGAGACTGCGCAGCTTCGCCTGCCGTTCCGTGCCGCACGTCGACGCCCCGGCCATGTACTCGGCGGCCAGTGCATCCAGGCGTTCGGCGAACTGCGCCGGGGTCATGGGGGTTGCGGTGTCGTTCATAGCGTGCTTCTGTCCTCGTTTCATGCTGCGGCGCGCGCAGCGATCTCTCTGCGCCAGGCTGATGCCTGGAACTTCCGCATTGCCCAGGCGGTCGGGTTTGGGTAGCCGCGACGATGTGCCAGCGCGATCAGCGCAGGCAGCGTTTTTGCGGCGTTTTCTTCGGATTTCCGCTGTTCGCGCGCTGCGCGCTTCTCTGCGGCGGCGGTGACGCGCTGCAGTTCTTCGTCGCCCTCCTTGACGGGGGTCGCGGCCTCGGTTTCGATCAGCACCCCGCAGTGGGGGCAGTACACCGGCAGGGGGCGTTTGATCTGGCGGAAGCACTTGCAGTTGTAGGGCGGGGGAGGGCCGCCCGCGCCTGCGCCGCCTTTGCCCGAGCGTTCGCGGTCGGCCAGGCTCCATTCGCGTTCGTCGTCGGGGAACCCGTGCACGTTTGAGTTCCCTGCGTGGTCAAGGATCACTGCGGGGTACGGCTTCGGGCGTAGCACGCGACCCCATCGCTGCAGCACTGCGGACAGCGACTTCGTGGGCGCCGCGTCGATCAGACAGTCAATCGTGACTTCCGTCTGTGCGATTGCGGAGAGATCGAATCCTTCGCCGAATAGGGCCACGTTCGACAGGACCAGGATTTCGCCGGCCGCGAACTTGCGGATGGTTTCGCGGCGCTCGCCGTCCTCGGTGTCGCCGTCTAGGTGCGCAGCGGGGATGCCGGCAGCATTGAACCGGTCGACAATCATCATGCTGTCGGCGCGGTTCACGGCAAACGCGATTGTGCGCATGCCGTCGGCGTACCGGCGCCAATGCTCAACAATTCGGCCCGTGCGCTTCGGCATGTCCATGCGCTTGGATGCCTCGCGCTTGCTGTACTCGCCTTCCTTGTCGGTCCTCGCGCCGCTCATATCTGGCGGATTCGGGGCGAAGATTTCGAACTCAGACAGGTGGCCGTGTTCCATCAGCCACGCCGACGTCGGTCCCTCAATCATGACTTCGAACTGGCGCCCCAAGCCGGCGCCGTCGAGGCGCCAGGGCGTTGCAGTCAGTCCGATGTGCCAAGCATTCGGCCAGGCTTCCATAATCGCCTGCCAGCCTGCAGCGCCAAGGTGGTGGCATTCGTCCCAAATGACGACATCCGGTTCGGGTGTCGACATCAGGCGGTTTTTCAGCGTGTCGATGCTGCACACGGCTGCCATGAACTGCACAGACTTCGGACGGCCCGCCGCAATGAACCCGTGCGCCAGGCCGAACTTCAACCAGGTCCGCGACGTCTGTTCGATCAGCTCAGAGCGGTGGCAGTTGAAATAGACCCGCTTCCCGCGCGATACGCTGCGGGTGCCCATGTATGTGGCAATTGCCGTCTTTCCGCCGCCGGTGGGCAGTACCACTAGAACCCGCTTGTGCGAGCGCATGGCCGCGCTGACCCGGTCGACGACGTCCTGCTGGTAGTCGCGCAGTACCAGCGCGACGGCCTGCTGCAGTGGACTTGACGGGTTCAGTAGCATGAACAGCGCGGAGCCTTGAAAGGTGATGAAAGGTGTTGACGTGGCGCATGATGCCGGATCACAATGCGCCCCGCAATACCTTTCATCACCTTTCAAGGCCGACACGAATGCAACCCGGCGTTTATCGCAACCTCGAAAACGAGGCATATCACGGGGGTCCGGGCGATTCGAAATCGTCACTGGACATCCTGAGCAAATCCCCCGCCCTGCTGCGGGCCGTGAAGACAGGGCAGCGCAAGCGCAGCGCGACGAAGTCGCAGATGACCGGAACCAGCATTCACGCGATGGTTCTTGAACCGGAACTCGTCGCCCGGACCTACGCGCTGCCGTTCGTTGCCTCGCCGAATGCTTTGGCGACGATCGACCAATTGAAGACCGCCCTGACCGAAGCCGGTGTCGCGTTCAAGGCCGCAACAAAGAAGGATGGCCTGGAAGCCCTTGCCCGCGAACATCTGCCCGGGATGCCGCTGCTGACCGACGAGCGCGCCGAGTACGACGCGGCAAACAAGGGCAAGGTCATCATTGAGGCGCCCGAGTGGGAGCGGCTATTGAACATGCTGGCCGCCGTGCGGGCGCACCCCTCCGCGATGCGGCTTCTGTCCGGCAGCGGCGAAGCTGAGCTGTCCTGCTACTGGTTGGAGCGGGTTGTCAATCCCGTGACGGGCGAGGACAAGGGCGAACTGCTGCTGCGCTGCCGCCCCGACTACTGGCGGCACGACGGAATCATCGTCGACCTGAAATCGACCTCCCCGGGCGGCGCATCACCGCGCGAGTTCGCGCGCTCGGTCATCAACTGGCGCTATCACGTCCAGCACCCGCTGTATCTAGCCGGCGCACGCCGCGCCCTTGCTGCCGCGATGGCAGCCGATCCCGTCCAGTTCGCAGACTTTTCGCCGCCGCGCGAGTTCGTTTTCGTCGTGGTCGAAACCGATGCCTGCGTCGTTGATGGCGTGTCTCAAGGTGTCGCGGTCTACCGGTTGGACCCGGATGCGGTCGCGCTCGGTGAGACGGTCGCGCGCAACGATATTGCCGTCCTCGCCGAATGCTACGCCAGCAATGTCTGGCCGGGGTACAGCGCGCGCATTGAACCGCTTTCATTGCCCGCCTGGGCATTCACAAGCCAGGAATAACTGCATGTCCGTCAACGAAATTGCCACCGCGATTGAGCCTGAAATTACCCGCGCGCTTGCCGTCATCGGAGAGATTGCCGACAAGCAAGCAAAGTCACGCGCCGACAGCATTGTCGAACTGTCCGCTGGCGCCGTCACGACGACGGCCGAGCAAGTGGCGACGATCGCTTCCGGCATCCGCGCGCAGCTGATCGGTGAGTTGCGGGACCAGGTCCGCAGCACCGTAAACGCTTACACCGCCCGTACTGAAATCTTCAAGGCATAAAGACATGCAGCAAGTCGTATCTATCCAAACCGCCCAGCGCGCTGGCGCCCGCCTCGTCGTTGGAATCTCCGGCATCAGCGGTAGCGGCAAGACCCTTACGGCCTTGCTGCTCGCTTACGGCTTGACCGGCGGCGACGGCAGCAAAATTGGGCTGCTGTGCACCGAGAATCGCCGTGGGCGCCTGTATGCCGACCGCAGCACCTACGAACTGGCGGCGAAGCAGCTCGGCATCCCCGTAGCGCAGGTGACTCCGTTCCTCGTGGGGGATATGGAAGCGCCGTTCAGCCCCAAGCGATATTCCGATGCGATCCAGCAGTTTGCCGCCGCAGGTGTCGAGGTGCTGGTGATCGATTCGGTTTCCCACGAATGGGAGGGCATTGGAGGCTGCGAAGAAATCGCAGAGCGCGGCGCCGTGCGGGGCATGAAGGACTGGAAGACCGCAAAGGGCGGGGAGTCCGGGCACAGGCTGTTCATGAACACTCTGCTGACCTGTGACCCCCATATCATCGCCTGCATTCGCGCGCGCGAGAAAGTGAAGATCGAGCGCGTTAACGGGAAAACCGAAGTCGTCCCGCTGGGCATCCTGCCCGTCTGCGAGAAGAACTTCATGTTTGAGATGACCGTCTCCATGATGATGTGGGACGGCGGCAAGTCGCGCGAGATCGTCAAGGCGTCCGGAACCGACGCGATCTTCGGTGAAGCCGGTCACCACGCCGGGTACTTGACGGCCGAGCATGGCCGCCAGCTGCGCGCTTGGGTTGATGGCGCCAAGCCCCTTGACCCGGAAGTCGAGCGCGCGCGTAACACCCTGCGCATGATCGCGGCAAAGGGGACCGACGCCTACCGCAAGGCCTGGACGCAGACCCCGCAGCGCGCGCGCGACGCCCTGACTGCAGACGGCACGCACGAAACCCTGAAGGCGTCTGCAGCGGCCTTTGATGAGGATGCGCGCGCGGCGCAGCCGGGCGGCGCGGCTCTGGCCGACCTCAATGCCGAAATCGGCAACGGCTGACGCGATTGCCACCGCGCGCGGTCGCATTTGACTGCGCGCGGTCCACTTAGGACTGCGCGCAGCAGCAATGGACGGGAATCGCTTTTTCCAACTTGCGCGCGCGTTTCAAGCTGCTACAAAGGACTGACCTTCACATGACAGACATCATCGACGCCGCCCAGGCACAAGCAGACTTCAATATCGCCATCTCGCTGAAATCTCACGCTCAGCGAGCCGGCAGTACCCCGCGCACCGCTCCGCTCGGCTACTGCCTCAACCCCGAATGCGGCGAGGACTTCGAACAGGATCAAGTACGCTTGTTCTGCGGTCCGCGCTGCGCGGAACGTCACGACCACTACACCAGGAACAACCACGCTTGACCGACAAGGGAACGACGGAAATGCAGATGGACACCCAAACGTTTAAACAGTCCATGGGCGAAATCAGGGAGCGCGCCAGCGAGCTATGCCAGTCCATGCAGATCAACATTGACCTGCAGATCGGCGACGCCATAGCGTCGGGGAAAATCGACGAACAGGAACAGATTACGCTCGCAGAGCCTCAAAAATGGCTTGATATGGCGAAATCCCACATGCAAATGGCGCTGATGTTCCTGGAGCGCGCCCATCACCAGCCAACCACGTTCTAGAAGGAGGCCGCCACACATGGCGCGCGGAGTTAACAAAGTCGTTCTGATCGGCAACCTCGGCAACGACCCGGACACGAAGTACACACAGGCCGGCATGGCAATCACCCGGGTGAGCCTTGCAACGACCAGCGTCCGAAAGGACCGCGATGGCAACAACCAGGAACGCACCGAATGGCACCGCGTGGTGTTCTTCGGCAAGCTCGGCGAGATCGCTGGCGAGTATCTGCGGAAGGGCTCGCAGGTCTACGTGGAAGGCGAGCTGCGTTACGACAAATACACCGGGCAGGACGGTGTGGAGAAGTACACCACCGACATCGTCGCCAGCGAAATGCAGATGCTCGGCGGCCGTGGCGAGGGCGGGGACAGGCCGCAGCGCCAGCAGCAGGGCGCCGGCTACGGCAGTCGTGACCAGGGCGGGGGCTATGGCGGCGGCCAGCGCCAGCAGCAACGACCGGCGCCGGCCCAGCAGGCGGCCCCACCAATGGATGACTTTGCCGACGACGACATCCCTTTTGATTCTGCGGCGCACGACCGCGTGAAAAACGTGTAACGGAACCCCGCTTCGGCGGGGTTCTTGCTGGCGACACCTTACAACACCTATAATCACCTCAATCCGTTTAAACGTAGGTGATGCTTTGAGTGCCAACCCCATTCCCCAGGATTCTCCGGCCAGCAACCGCGAAACGTGGTTGAACAACCTGGCGGCATTGATGGCCCCCGCTTATGCCGAGCTGGGCGCGCCGCTCCCGGCGTTCCGCATCGCCGTCGGCTTCCCGTCATCTGGCATGAACTCGTCGGCAATCGGCGAATGCTGGGACGCCAGGGCGTCCGCCGACGGAACCTTCGAAATCTTCATCCGCCCGGATCAGGCCGACCCTCTGGCCGTCGCCTTCGTCCTGGCGCACGAACTGGTGCATGCCGCCGTTGGCCTGGAACACGGGCACAAGGGCGAGTTTGCCCGTGTTGCGCTTGCGCTCGGGTTCCCGCGCCCGCTGACGAACGCGGCGCCGCCGACCGGCAAGCTGTTGGCGTGGTTCGAATCCCTGCTGCCGCAGGTTGGCCCGCTGCCGCACGCGGCGATGCGCTGGCGCATGGGTGGCGGCACCGTCGCCAAGCGCAAGGGCGGCGGGGTTGTTGTGCCGGACGCGGGCAGCGACGGCGGGGAGGGGGAGAGCGGCGAGGACCGGCCGAGCTCTCGGCCGAAGAAGCAAACGACCAGGCTGCACAAGGCAAGCTGCGGTGAATGCGGGTACACAGTCCGGGTGACGTCGAAATGGGTCGATGAGGTTGGTCCGCCTCATTGCCCCGCGCATGGGGCGATGTGCGTGGACGGCGCATAAGGGGTTGCAATGTATCGTGTACCGGTATACGATACACCTGCGCTCACATAGGAGGTGCAGATGATTAAATCGTTCGCGGACAAAGATACAGAGGACATTGCTAGAGGGCTCAGAGTCAGGAAGTGGGCCCAAGTTGAGAGACAGATTCAACGTCGACTTGCGTACCTGAACGCTGCTGTAGAACTCGGGGACCTTAGGGCCCCACCCGGTAACAGGCTGGAAGCATTGGTCGGGAACCGGAAGGGGCAATACAGCATCAGAGTCAACGACCAGTATCGAATTTGTTTCAGGTGGGAAAACGGTGATGCACAGGACGTAGAAGTCACCGATTACCACTGATTGAAGCGGGGTGCGCCGGGGTGAGGTCCGGCGCAATCCGATGCGAAGCTGCTGCGTAAGCTGCACTCCATAAACCTGATGATGATGAGAGGAGGTGCTGCAGGGATGACCCCTGCAGCAATGCCTGAACCGATGAAAAATACCCACACCGCAACCAACATGCTGCCCCCCGTCCACCCAGGTGAGATCCTGGCCGAGGACTTCCTTTCTCCGCTGGGCATGTCAGCCCGAGCACTGGCAACCGCCATTGAAGTCACCCCCGCCCGCGTGTCCGACATCATTGCCGGCCGCCGGGGTGTCACTGCCGATACAGCCCTGCGCCTTGGGCGCTACTTTGGCACCACCGCTCAGCTGTGGCTCAACCTACAGACCGCCTACGACCTTGAAACCACCAGCCGCGAGTTGGCTGATTCGATCGCACACATTCGCCCAAGGGCGGCCTGATCGGAAAGCTATCCCCCTTTTGTGAGCGCAGTCATGGATGACAAAAACCCCGCCAATCGGCGGGGTTTTTTAATTGGGGCAACTGGTCGCCTAGATGAAATCCAGCGTCGCCAGCTTGTCTCGGGCCGCGCTGTTCACCAGGTGGCCGTAGTGCTTTTGGATCATCTCCAGCGACGTCCCGACAAGGCGGGCCACGGTCAGCGGGTCCATGCCTCCGACGATCGCGTCCGTGATCCAGCAGTGCCGCAGCGTGTACATGCACACCCCGGCCGGCAGGCCGGCGGATTCTGCTGCAGCCCGAACGCCGTCTGACCAATCCGCCGGGGTCCAGTCCTTGCCGCCGTTGGTGAAGATGGCATCGTCTGGCGCTTTGTCGGCCGCCAGGCGGGTGAACAGTGCGCCCGCCGCTGGCGACACCTCGATCGTGCGCAGATGGTCCTTTGTCCTGAACGTGACTGAGCCCGTGCGCTGGTCGAAGTCGCGCCTGGTCATAGCGACCGGATCGCCGGGCCGGCAGCCCGTCAGGGCAACGCATTCGATCAGGTCGCGCAGGGCGGGGGTCGCAGCTTCCAGCAGCGCGCGGCGCTGGTCACGCTCCAGGTACAGGTCGCGCTTGCCGTCCGCCCCCTTCTCGGGCTTGATCGAATCCCACTCGATCGCCAGGTCCGCCGGCATGTACCGTCTCAGCACGCCGTAATTCAGCGCGGCTTTCAGCGCGGTCAAATTGCGTTTAAACGCACTCGGGGTCATCGGCTTGACCGTCGGCGGCCGGCCGCGCTTCGCCGGCAGCGGCTTCATGTTCCCGGACTCCATGCGCTCGCGCCATTGCTCCAGGTGCCGCTGTTTCAGCTGGCGCAGCTGCACCGCGCCAAGCTTGTCGGAATCCACGATTCGCTCAAACCGCCGGGCCGCGTCGTCTGCAGCAGTGGCGCGCTTATTCCTGCGTAGGTGAGAGACATAGTCGGCGCAGAGGTCGCGGACCGTGTCGACTGTGCCCGACTGGTCGACGCCGGCCGCGAGCTGGCGCTGCCATGCCACCGCTGCGGCGCGGGCTGTCTCGTAGTCGTTTGCGGCGTCGACGTTGCCCAGGCTCTTAACGATGTACCGCTTATCGGAGCCGTCGGGGGCGGCGGCGCGGGCGACCCATGACCCCGGCGAATCGCCGGTCGTTCTCCGCAGGCCGAGCGTGAGGCCCGGGGCGATGGGGCCGCCCCAGTACGGGGCTTGGCGAGGCGCGAGGGAGGCCCGGACCCGGGCTTTATCTATCGAAGTTCTGGACATGTGGCTCCTGCCGGAAAACGTGTACTTTCTGTGTACACACGGGATTGGACAGTATTGAACAGTATTTGACAAATGCCAATGAAAACAATGGCTTGCGTGTCAGTATTGTACACCGTCAGGGCTTTATCATGTCCTTCACACGGCAAGGGTCACAGGTTCGATCCCTGTACCGCCCACCAAGCGAATAGAAGAAGCCGGCCCAGTGCCGGCTTTTTTGTTGCCCGGGATCCACGATAGATCGGAGCCAGTGCTCTGCTGGGTGTTGCCGATGTAGTTCGTGCCGGGCGCGGCTAAGCCCTTCAGATGATGATTGGGTTTTGATGCCATCGAGACAACGCGAGCATCCGGCTATTTATTCACCACGTTCGGATCAACTTCGCGCCGAAAGCTGTAGGCCAGAGCGAAGTTCCTCCATAACCTGGCTCTGACTCCTGCCGCTATCGATCACAGCCTTGGATGCCGCCTTTGGCCTTTGCTGCGACCCGGGCGGTGGCGTCAGGCGCGCGCGGGCATGCGGTAGTAGTAGAGAAGAGCGTCATAGGGCGGCTAGGCGGCTACTTCTGTTCGCTGAGTTCACTGCATTACCGAGGGAGCGGAGCTGCCGACCGAATGCTGCATGTTGCGCGCTCTGGGAAGTTGACGATCATCAGCTCGCCGGCGCTTTGTCCGGCCCTTTACAGGACACACTATGACTGGTGCCTCCAGTACGTTGCGAGCCCGCGCTAACGCGGCTTACATATTGCTGATTGCTACTAGAAACCTCTTGGGGGATATGGAGATCAAGAAGGACGAGCGATCAGTCGTGGTGATCCCGTTAGTCCTGGCGTCGATGGACACGGCCGGGGCTATGTTCTCTCTGCTCGCCAATAACCCTGAACAGTACTGGGTGCCTGCTGTAGCGATGCGTCGGACTCAGATGGAATACGTCATGAGGGCCGCTTTTTTTTCAAAGGCTGCCAATGGAAGAGAACTGGAGAGATTCCGGGAGAAGGGGGAGATGCCGAAGAGGGCGCCTGCTGCCGGTAAGGCGAGCAGGGCGCAATCCATCTCCCTGGCTCAGGTCGTTAGTGAGGCATGCCAGCAACTTGGATGGGACGAGGTGAAATTGCTGTCCAGTATCAGAAGCCAGTACGGAGACCTATCGAGCCTGATCCATGGCGGCAAGGAGGTGCTAGCCATCTACACCATGAATCCCGGCTGGGGGGACGTGACGATCGACTGGAATGAGTTGTTGGGTGAATTGGAAGATGCAATGGTGTTCGTACAGTTGGGCTTGGCGCTTGGTATGTATCTTTCACCAATGAAACCCGAGCTTCTAAGTGAGGTTGTGCGTCCGATCTATGACAGAGCGCATGCCTTCTTCGGCCCCAAAGTCACGATTGAATAGGTGGAATTAGCTAGTCGAGAAATCAGCGGAGACCTTTAACTGTATCTATCCGGGCGAGAACGTCCCCTGTGTAGTACTAGAGCGCTTTTGCGGGCTGGAAATACCGGGGCCTTCCCCTTCCAGGGGCCAATGCCATGGCCTGCTGACAGGGCAGGGGATTAGCGTGGCCGCAGTCTGTTCTGTCACGCGACCGTCGATGGTGATGTAGTGGCCGACTGCCTCCAGGCTGCGGCGCACCTCAATGATCGAGATCGGGATGCCGACCGTGTGGGCGGGCACACGGTGCGGGGCGTTCACCGGTTTCTCCATTGGAGCTCCACGCAGCGCGCACCCGATCCTTTTTGGCCCGCGTAGGGACCGATAGTTTCGGATTGCGGCTGGCCGCAGCAGGTGTTTGAGGAAGAATGGTGTGCCTTGAATCCACCACGACACGCTGAGCTGGATCAAGGCAGAATGTCGCTCACAGGAGTCTTTCATGCCAAACCCCTTCGTCGTGCAGCGAATCGATCACGTGGTGTTCCGGGTAAGTGACCTGGAGCGGAGTATTGGTTTCTACGGGGCCGTGCTCGGTTGCGAGGTTGTCCGGCGGCGCGAGCATCTGGGGCTTGTCCATCTGCATGCCGGTGCGTCGATGATCGACCTGGTGAGCCTGGACGGCCCGCTGGGGTCGCGCGGTGGCGCGGCGGCCGGGAAGGAGGGGCGGAATGTCGATCATCTGTGCCTGCGCATCGAGCCGTTCGATGAGGCCCGCCTTGTCGCTCACCTTGAACAGCACGGCGTCTCGGCGGTGGGCAAGGCCGAGGTCAATTTCGGTGCCGAGGGCGATGGCCTTTCGCTGTACTTCCTCGACCCGGATGGGAACACGATCGAGCTGAAGGGGCCGGCGGGAAGCTGAGGGGCGATTTGTTTCCGGGAACAGGGGCAGAGCCAGGTTCATGTTGGCAAAGGCGCCTGTACCGGGGTCTGATTGCGGCAATGGTTCATGAAGGGATACGACTGCGTGAAAACCCCCGGCCAACTGATGGCTATTTCAATCAAGAAAGTTCTGCTGCCGGCATTGCGCCAACTCGGCTTCGGCGGCAGCGGCGTGGCAAACTTCGTTCGCGCCAGTGACGCTCACCGCGACTTCCTGTCGATCCAGTACTGGACGTATGGCGGCAGCTTCATCCTGGAGTTCAGCCGCGTTCCCGCGGCTTGGGTTGATCCGGAGTCCGGCGAAGCGCCGAAGAGGGTGTTCGAGACGGACCCGCTGTTGAGAAAGCGCTTGATCGATGTCGAGCAGCACAAGGATTTCCGCGGCTTCAACTTCAAGGCTTTCGGCAGCGAGCAAAGCCGGTACGACCAGTTGGCCGCCTCCGTTGTGGCGCTGTTGCCGCAGATCGAGGCGTGGCTGGAGGACGGGATCCAAGGGCCGAATATCCACTGAAATGCGGCGTCACCCTGCTGGTCTGCGGCGGACGGTGGTGTTGAAGCCGCTTGGCCGGCGTCAGCGGGTCGCGTAGCCCGATAAGCGCAGCGCACGGGTGCCATGACGCATGCAGGTGCGAGGCGTCCACTCTGACTTGCTGGCTGCGTGCTCGGAACGTCGAGCGTCCGGGTGCACTGCGTTTCCTCGAGCTAATGGTGCTGGTCGCTCGGCTTGGCGCCCCACCGGCGTCACATCGACTTCAGGCGCCAGTCGGCGTCTACTTGCAGCCCCGTGTTCCCCCATCGCGAGTGCAATGAATGAATCCTTCGGTTTCCTATTCCTGCCTACTGCAGACGCCTTCGGTGCAGACGTACCGCGCGCTTCGGGTGGGTGCCGGGTTGAGTGCCAAGAGTGATGCGGCGGCCGAGCGCGGCTTGCCCAATACCTTGTTCGCGGTGCAGGTGCTGCACGGTGATGAGGTGATCGGGATGGGCCGGGTGATCGGTGATGGTGGCTGTTTCTACCAGGTGGTGGATATCGCGGTGCTGCCCGCGCACCAGGGGCAGGGGCTGGGCAAGCGGATCATGGGCGAGATCATGAAGTACATCGAAGCCGAGGTGCCGGCCAGCGGTTACGTCAGTTTGATCGCCGACGGGCAGGCGCAGGACCTGTATGCGCAGTTCGGGTTTGTCCTCACCGCCCCGCGGTCGGTGGGAATGGCGTACCTGCGGCGCTAACCGGGGCGAGGTGCGTGGCGGGATTGCCGGTCCCGCTGCGCCGGGTTTATCCGGGCTGCGCTGCGAGGGGAATGGCCGTTGTTTCGTCCCGGCCTCCGGGTCAGGGACGCCGGTTCCCATTCGGCGGGCAGGGCCCTGGGCGGTTTCACTCGGCTTTCCGCATTCAGCAGGCTATCTTTACGCCCGCCCGCGAGGGGCCGGTGTCCCTGGCCTGGCGGGCAGGGTATTCCAGGGCGGTGGGTAGCCGCCGATAGCCAGTGCACGGTCGTGCGGAGGTGGGTGTGGTCCAGGAAGGGAAGCAGCGCATGCGCCGCGTGTTGGGTGGTGTGGGCGGAGCGATGTTGGCGCTGTGTTGCCTGTTGGTGGGTATCTGGGGCGGCTTCGCGCTGTGGTACCAGTTCCCCGGGAGCGTGGTGGCGCGGGTAGTGGCGATCCTGGTGTGGTGCGTGCCCAGCGTATGGGCGGTGCGCGCCGGTTTTTCACCCCGGCGGCGCTGGCATTCGCTGGCGGTGTTCGGCGGGGTGTTCGCGCTGATGCTGGCGTGGTGGTCGACCATCACCCCGCAGCAGGACCGTGACTGGGCCGACGACGTGGCCCAGCCGCTGCACGCGCGCATCGAGGGCGACCGGCTGGTGATCGACAACGTGCGCGACTTCCAGTGGCGCAGCAAGACCGATTACGACGTGCGTTGGGAGCGGCGCGAGTACGACCTGTCGCAGGTGCAGTCGGTGGACATGATCCTGTCCTACTGGATGGGCCCGGCCATCGCCCACACGCTGGTGTCCTTCGGCTTCGCCGATGGCCGGCAGCTGGTGTTCTCGCTGGAGATCCGCAAGGAGCAGGGGGAGTCGTTCTCGGCGCTGGGCGGGTTCTTCCGGAAGTTCGAGGCGGTGCTGGTGGCCTCGGACGAGCGCGACATTGTGCAGTTGCGCAGCAACGTGCGCGGCGAGGATGTCTACCTGTACCGGTTGCAGGGGCTGACACCGGAGAAGATGCGCGAGCTGCTGCGTTTCTACGTGGAGCGCGGGCAGGCGCTGGAGCAGGCCCCGGCGTTCTACAACACGCTTACCAGCAACTGCACCACGGTGGTGTTCGAGCTGATGCGCCGCATCGTGCCGGGCCTGCCGCTGGATTACCGCTTGTTGGCCTCCGGCTACCTGGCCGAGTATGCGCAGGATGTCGGCGGGCTGACCCCGGGTGTTCCCTACGAGCACCTGCACCGGCTTGGCCGCATCACCCAGCGGGCACGTCAGTCCGATGATGGCCCCGATTTCTCGGCACGGATACGCCAGGGCGTACCCGGCATCTCCCCCCAAGGAAACGTTCCATGAGTCCCACTGCGCAAGCATGGATGCGCCGGCTGCTGCCGGTGATGGCGGTCGCGGCGCTGCTGCTGTCCAGCGGCTGCGCGATGGTGAAGATGAAGTCGGTCACGGCCACCGACCACGTGGCGCTCAAGCGCGGCGACATCCTGACCGACGGCAAGCTCAGCGCGCTGTCGCAGGAAGCGCTGTCGGTGATCGGCCTGACCGCCAGTGCCTGCGGCAAGGACCTGCCGGCCTGCCGGCAGACCGTGGCGACCATCGACGGGCTGCAGACCGAGCAACGGCTCTCGACGCTGGCCGAGCTGTGGATGCAGGAGGCTCTGGCGGTCACGCCCAAGTCCAAGCCCGGGCAGGCGCCGGAGCTGTCGCCCGCGGCACTGGACGCCTGGCTGGAAACGGCGCGCTATTCGTATGCGTACCTGTTCTTCAGCGGCCGCACGCCGGCGCAACGGGCACTGGAAGACCGCCTCACCCAGGTGCGTGACTACTACAACTACGCCACTGAGCAGGCCTCGTCGGTGGTGTTCCAGCGCAGCAAGGCGCGGGCGCTGGAAGGCGAGGACCTGACCAAGCCGGTGCAGGTGGACCGCTGGACCATCCGCAGCGAGTTCGACCAGCTCAACCTGACCGGCATCCCCAGCCAGCTGGTGGCCGCCTCGTCGGTGAGCTTTGCCGGCCTGCGCAGTTCCTACCGTCGCGACGGTTTCGGCGCCGAGCTGGTGGTGGTGCTGGAGAAAGCGCCGCTGGCGGTGCCGGTGGAAGGCGAGGGCGGGCCGACCCTGCCGGTGTTCAGCGAGATGCCGGCGATCAACGCGACCACGCTGCTGTACTTCAGCGGTGACACGCTGGAGGAAGTACTGGCCACGCGCGACATCCGCCTGGAGGCGTACTCGCCCGACCTCACCAGCACCATCATGCTGCGCGGCCAGGAAGTGCCGCTGGCGGCGAACTTCACCGCCGCCTACGGCGTGTGGCTTGCCCAATCGGGGTTCGCCACCGAGTCGTTGCGCACGCTGTTTGGCCGCGGCGAGGGCATCCGCGAGCCGCATATCTACCTGATGCAGCCGTACGACCCGAACCGCCGCATCATCTTCATGCTGCACGGGTTGGCCAGCAGCCCGGAGGCCTGGGTGAACCTGGCCAACGAGATCATGGGCGACCCGGAGATGCGCCGGCACTACCAGGTGTGGTCGGTGTACTACCCGACCAACGCGCCGATCGCGTTGAACCGGTACACGGTGAGCAACGCGTTCAACCAGACCTTGAAGCACTTCGACCCCAACGGCACCGCGCCGGCCACGCATGACATGGTGTTCATCGGCCACAGCATGGGCGGGGTGATCGCGCGGCTGATGCTCAGCAGTTCCGGCGATGTGCTGTGGAACGACGCGGTGCAGCGCTTCAAGCTGGAGGGCGAGCGGCTGACGCGGGTGCAGGGCCGGCTCGGGCCGCTGCTGAACTTCACCCCGCAGCCGAACGTGGAGCGGGCGATCTTCATCGCGTCCCCGCACAAGGGCACTGATGCGGCGGGCAACCGGCTGGGGCGGATGATCGGCCGGCTGGTGCGGTTGCCGTTCACCATCCTGGGCAAGTTCGGCGAAGTGTTCCTGGAGCTGCAGGAGCCCGGCGAGGCCGGCAAGAAGCCGAAGGAACCGCAGGTCGGCAACAGCATCGAGAACCTCAAGGCCAGCGACCCCTTCATCCAGAAGTCGGCGGACCTGCCGATCGCGCCGGGCCTGAAGTACCACTCGATCATCGCCCAGCGCAAAGCCGACGTGCCCACCGCGCAGTCCGATGACGGGCTGGTGCCGTACTGGAGCGCGCACCTGGACGGTGCGCTGTCGGAGAAGGTGGTGATCTCCGGCCACAGCGTGCAGGAAACCCCGGAGGCGGTGCTGGAAGTACGGCGCATCCTGCGCGAGGACCTGCGCGAGGTGGACGGCGTGCAGCACTGAGAGCGCCATCTCCGGCATCAACGAACAAGGCCACCGCGAGGTGGCCTTGTTCGTTGCGCAAGCGGGTCAGATGGCCGCTTCGATGCCCGGCATCGCAAGCCGCGAGCGGGTCAGTGCCATGCCCAGGTTGGCGGTGCGGCGGCAGACGAACACCATCACGTAGTCCGGGTAGCGCTTGCCGCGCATGAAGATGTGGATCAGGTTCTCGCTGTTGACGATGATTTCCTGGAAGTAATGTGCGCCTTCCTGTTCCTGCAGGCCGCGGGCGCGGCGGAACATCTGCTCGATGCTGCGGATGTTCGGGCCCTGGTACAGGTCGGCGGTGGCGGCGGCGACCAGGTCCAGCACTTCGCGCGGATGCGAATCGACGGTACGGACCGAGAGCAGCATGCCGGAGCTGATGTCGACGTAGCCGGCGGCCACGCATTCGGGAACGGAGGCAACGGCCTGTTGCAGGGTGGTATCGAGGGACATGGGGGTGGTTCCTTGAGGGGGAGGCAAACGCAATGCGCGCGGGCCGGGAGGCCCGCGTGCGGAAAGGGAAGGTCAGCAGGCGCGGATCAGCAGGTTTTCTTCGAGGGCGTGCAGCAGGTCTTCCTGCTCGCGCGATTGCACGAAGCCCGGTTCCAGGGTGCGCAGGCGGCGCAGCGCTTCGTCGGCGGTGAGCCCTTCGCGGACCAGCCATGCCGCCAGCACCATGCCGGTGCGGCCGAGCCCGGCCAGGCAATGCACGGCGACGACTTCGCCCTCGCGCAGCATCACTTCGATCTTGGCCAGCAGCAGCTTGGCCCACAGCAGCGGCGGCGCGCCGCGGTCGGCGATGCCCAGGTGGTAGCTGCGCAGGCCGTGCGGGGCCAGCAGCGCGTCGGGCATCGGGTTTTCGGTCAGGTTGACCAGCACGGTGACGCCCATGCCGCGCAGCAGGGCCAGGTCGTGGTCGGCTGCGAACACCACGCCCGGCATCGGGCAACCGGCGAGCTTGCCGGGTACCAGCCAATGGAAGCCATTGGGGCCACGGCGCGACGGCGTCGCCGGCAGGCTGACCGGTTGCACGACGGGTGCCGGAGCGGGTGGCGGCGCAACCTCCGCTGAGGGAGCGGCCTGCAGCGGGGCAGGGGGGGGCACGTTGTCGGCCAGTTCCTCGGCGCGCGCGTCCGGCGCCGGCACATGGCAGCTGCCGGTGCGCAGGAACTGCGCCAGTACCGGGTGCTGCATGGCGTTGCTGAAGAAGGCGGCCGTGTCGGCATCCACCTGCACGTGGCCGCCGGCCAGCAGGATCACCCGCGAGGCGATGCGATGGGCCTGGCCCTGGTGGTGCAGGGTGACCAGGCAGGCATGGTCACGGCCCAGGCGCTCGATCAGGCCGAGCACGACCTCGGCCTCGTGTGGCTCCAGCTCGCTGGTGGGCTCGTCGATCAGCAGCAACGGGCTGCCACTGAAGGCCGCGCGGACGATGGCCAACTGGCGGGCAAGCACGCGCGGCAGGTCGATGACCCTGTGCGACAGGTGCTCGACCAGGGCGTCGGCGGCCAGTGCCTGCAGGCGCGCCACGATGTCCTCGCGCAGGATGTGCTGGCTGCCCCCGGGATGCTGGCGCAGCGCGGCGGCCAGGTTTTCCTGCACGCTGAAGCCCAGTTCGCGTGGCTGCTGGTGGACCAGCACCGGCGGCCGTTGCGCGGCCTCCAGCGGTGCGCCGTTGAACAGCAGTCGCCCCCAGCGTTCGCCATGGGCGTTGTGCTGGCCCGACAGCGCCTGCAGCAGCGAGGACTTGCCGGTGCCACCGGGACCCATCAGCACCACGATGCCGGGGCCGTCCAGGGTCAGGTCGAGGTGGGCCAGCACCGTACGGCGGCCACGGCTCATGCCCCAGCCTTCCAGCTGCAGCAACGAGGGGACAGCAGTTTGAACAGGGGAGGTCATGGAACCTTGTCCGACGCAGACCGCATCCGGCGGGCGCGGGCGGAAGAGGGAAAGGCGGGCAGTATGGTTTGCCTCAAATCCCTGTCAATTTGACTTTGTGTTGACGCGCATCAACATCCGTGAATAGGGAGGGGGCGCCGGGTGTTGTCCGAAAGCCCTGCTATCCAATTGATGTGGAAGGAAAAAGGTGGCTGGCCGATAGGTCATGACCTTGTCCTGCCAATGTCATCGGGCCGGCCCCGACGTCACATTTCCGGTTTCGGCCGGATTCAGAAATTTCGCGCGAAACGCACCGTCCCCTGCGCGGTTGGCGCAGCCACCTGCAGTTCCAGCCGCAGCTGGTCGCGGGGATGGGCATCGAGCACGCCGATCAGGTCGGTATAGGGGCCGGTCCGGACTTCACGCAGCAGCACCTGCTGGCGTTGGCCGGACAGGTCGGTCGCGGTGGCCTGCACGCTGCCGCCGGCCGGCAGCTCCTCACCGTTGCTGAGCTGGCGCAGCGCGACCACCAGCAGGGCGCGGTCGGTTTCGCGGTTGACGCCGTAGTTGCGGGCGACCGCCTCGTTCATGGCCAGCGTGGGCAGCAGGTTGTAGTGCACGCGCAGGCTGCCCAGGTCGGCATGCCCCGGTTGCGGCTGCACCGGCGAGGCCGGGCGCGGGGTTTCCTGCGCCGAGCAGGCGGCCAATGACAGCACGGCGGACAACAGCAGCAGCGGGAACCGGGACATGCGGACCTCCGGGTGGGCGGTGGGGTCAGTCGTTGGCGGCGGAGAGCTCGCGGCCACGTCGGGTGGCCGCGTCGATGGCGCGGGCGGTCAGTGCTTCGAAGCCGCCGGCCTGGAAGGTCTCGATGGCGGCCTGGGTGGTGCCTCCCGGCGAGGTGACGCGGCGGCGCAGCTCGGCCGGCGCCTCGCCGGCTTCGGTGAGCATGCGCGCGGCACCGAGCACGGTATCCAGCACCAGCGTGCGCGCGGCCTCGGCAGGCAGGCCCTGCTCGAGCGCGGCCGCCTCCATCGCCTCGGCCAGCAGGAACACATAGGCCGGACCGCTGCCGGACACGGCGGTCACCGCATCCATCCTGGCTTCCTCGTCGATCCACACCGTGCGCCCGGCGCTGGCCAGTACCTGTTCGGCCTGCGCGTGCTGGCTGGCCGAGACGCGTGCGTTGGCGAACAGCCCGGTCACGCCGGCACCGAGCAGGGCCGGGGTGTTGGGCATGGCGCGTACGACCGCCTGGTCACCGCCCAGCCAGCGGTCCAGCTGCCCGGCGGTGATGCCGGCGGCAATCGAGACCACCACCGGCTGCCGTGCCGCGGCGTGGGCGGCCAGCTCGCCGCAGACCGCGCGCATCACCTGCGGCTTGACCGCCATCAACCACAGCCCGGCCTGGCCGGCGGCACCGGCGGCGTCCTCGTGGACGTTCACGCCGAAGTCCTGCTGCAGTGCCTCGCGCAGCGCCTGCACCGGCTCGGCGACGTGGATGCGGGTGGCCGGCATGCCGCGCCGGACCAGCCCGGCGATCAGGCTGCGGGCCATGTTGCCGCCGCCCACGAAGGCGATGTCGGTGTCGGGAAGGGCGGCGTGCGGCGTGCTGGTCATCGTGGAATCTCGGTTGGATCAGGGAGTCGGGCGTTGGCCGAACAGCGCGGTACCCACCCGCACCATGGTCGAACCGGCGGCGATGGCCTCGGCGAAATCACTGCTCATGCCCATCGACAGAGTATCCACGTGGGCATGGCGGGCGGCCAGCGCGTCGAACAGGCCGCGCATGCGGGTGAAGGCGGCTTGGCGCCTGTCGTGCTCGGGGAACGGGGCCGGGATGGCCATCAGGCCGCGCAGGCGCAGCCGCGCATGCGCGGCGATGGCCTCGGCCAGCGCCGGGACCTGCGCCGGCTGGCAGCCGTGCTTGCTGTCCTCGTCGTCGATGTTCACCTGGATCAGCACATTCAGCGGCGGCAGCGCCGGCGGCCGGTGCCGTGCCAGGGCCTCGACCAGCTTGGGCCGGTCCACGGTCTGCACCCAGTGGAAGCTGCGCGCGGCCACCTCGGCCTTGTTCGACTGCAGGTGGCCGATCAGGTGCCATTCCAGCGCCAGCGCGGCCAGTTCCTGGATCTTGGCGGCCGCTTCCTGCACGTAGTTTTCACCGAACGCGCGCTGACCTTGTGCGGCCAGCGCGGCGATCGCCGCGGCCGGCTGCAGCTTGGAAACGGCCAGCAGGCGGACCGGCTGGCCAGGCAGGGAAACAGCGTCGATCTGCTGCTGGAGTGAGGCCAGGGACACGGTTTGCAAAGACATCAACCTCTTACGCGGGAAGGCTATACTGCCCGCCAGGGGAAACACCTTCCAGATACTCGCAACGCAGGGGACATAGCGGCGTATGGATATCGCTGAACTTTTGGCGTTCTCGGTCAAGAACAAGGCCTCGGACCTCCATCTCTCGGCCGGCTTGCCGCCGATGATCCGTGTCGACGGTGACGTCCGTCGCATCAACATTCCCGCGCTGGACCACAAGCAGGTGCACGCGCTGGTCTACGACATCATGTCGGACAAGCAGCGGCGCGACTTCGAAGAGTTCCTCGAGGTCGACTTCTCCTTCGAGATCCCGTCGCTGGCGCGCTTCCGCGTCAATGCCTTCAACCAGAACCGCGGCGCCGGTGCGGTGTTCCGTACCATTCCCTCCGAAGTGCTCACGCTGGAAGACCTTGGCTGCCCGCCGATCTTCCGCCAGCTGATCGAGCAGCCGCAGGGCCTGATCCTGGTGACCGGGCCGACCGGCTCGGGCAAGTCGACCACGCTGGCGGCGATGATCGACCACATCAACAAGAACGAATACGGCCACATCCTCACCGTCGAGGACCCGATCGAATTCGTGCACACCTCGCAGAAGTGCCTGATCAACCAGCGCGAAGTGCACCGCGACACGCACGGCTTCAACGAGGCCCTGCGCTCGGCGCTGCGTGAAGACCCGGACATCATCCTGGTCGGCGAATTGCGTGACCTGGAAACCATCCGCCTGGCGCTGACCGCCGCGGAAACCGGCCACCTGGTGTTCGGCACCCTGCACACCAGCTCGGCGGCCAAGACCATCGACCGTATCATCGACGTGTTCCCGGCCGGCGAGAAGCCGATGGTGCGCTCGATGCTGTCCGAATCGCTGCGCGCGGTGATCTCGCAGGCGCTGTTGAAGAAGGTGGGCGGCGGCCGTATCGCCTCGCACGAAATCATGGTGGCCACCCCGGCCATCCGCAACCTGATCCGCGAAGACAAGGTGGCGCAGATGTATTCGTCCATCCAGACCGGTCAGCAGGTGGGCATGCAGACCCTGGACCAGAACCTGCAGGACCTGGTCAAGCGCAGCCTGATCACCCGCAATCAGGCCAAGGAATACGCCAAGGACAAGCGGCTGTTCGAGTAAGCAGGCAAGGCGGGGCAGGGGCCCGGCAACGGTGCATGGCACCGGCCGCAACCTGCCTCCAGTCGTCGCAACCCTGTTTCGTGACCACCCTTATTGGCTCCGAGGGAGCATGCCATGAGCACCATTGATTTCACCTCGTTCCTCAAGCTGATGGCGCACCAGAAAGCGTCGGACCTGTTCATCACCGCCGGCATGCCGCCGTCGATGAAGGTCAACGGCAAGCTGTCGCCGATCACCCAGACCCCGCTGACCAGCCAGCAGAGCCGCGACCTGGTGCTGAACGTGATGACGCCGGCCCAGCGCGAGGAATTCGAGAAAACCCACGAGTGCAACTTCGCCATCGGCGTGTCCGGCGTGGGCCGTTTCCGCGTGAGTTGTTTCTACCAGCGCAACCAGGTGGGCATGGTGCTGCGTCGCATCGAGACGCGCATTCCCACCGTGGAGGAGCTGAACCTGCCGGCGGTGATCAAGACGCTGGCCATGACCAAGCGCGGCATCATCCTGTTCGTCGGCGCCACCGGCACCGGCAAGTCGACCTCGCTGGCGGCCATGATCGGCTACCGCAACCAGAACTCCAGCGGCCATATCATCACCATCGAGGACCCGATCGAATTCGTGCACAAGCACGAAGGCTGCATCGTCACCCAGCGTGAAGTGGGCATCGACACCGACAGCTGGGAAGCGGCGCTGAAGAACACCCTGCGCCAGGCGCCGGACGTGATCATGATCGGCGAAATCCGTACCCGCGAGGGCATGGACCACGCCATCGCCTTCGCCGAAACCGGCCACCTGGTACTGGCCACGCTGCACGCCAACAACGCCAACCAGGCGATGGACCGCATCATCAACTTCTTCCCGGAAGACCGCCGCAACCAGCTGTTGATGGACCTGTCGCTGAACCTCAAGGGCGTGGTCGCGCAGCAGCTGGTGCCCAAGCCCGACGGCAAGGGTCGCCGCGTGGCGATGGAAATCCTGCTGGGCACGCCGCTGGTGCAGGACTACATCCGCGACGGCGAGATCCACAAGCTCAAGGAAGTGATGAAGGACTCGGTGCAACTGGGCATGAAGACCTTCGACCAGAGCCTGTTCGAGCTGTACCAGGCCGGCGAGATCAGCTACGACGACGCACTGCGCTACGCCGACTCGCAGAACGAGGTGCGCCTGCGCATCAAGCTCTCGCAGGGGGGCGACGCCAAGACCCTGTCGCAGGGTCTGGATGGTGTGGAGATCGCCGAGGTCCGTTGAGGGCTGGAGGCGAGTGGAAAGGCCGGTCCTGCGGAAGCGGGACTGGCCTTTTTGTTTTGGGGTATTGCGCGAACGGCGTACCCCTCCCCGGCCCTCCCCTTGCTGCGCAAAGGGAGGGGGAGAGGCCGCATTACTGCGCAGAAAATGGTGTTGCTGCCGCCTGATCGATCGCAGGAACAGCCCCCTCCCTTTGCGCAGCAAGGGGAGGGTTGGGGAGGGGGCTCTTCGCTCGATTTCCCCGCGAAGCAAAGGGGACGGCCGGGAAGGGGGTAGGCGCTTTCCAGCCCATCCCCGCTTCGCGGCTGAAGCCGCTCCTACCCGGTCTTCAGCCCTTCAGCCACTTCGGCTTGAGCTTCAGCACCCGTGCGTACACCGGGCAGCTTTCGTGGTGCGCACCGGGCAGGTAGCCCAGGCTCATCAGGAACTCGCCGGTGATCTCGCCGCCGGTGAAACGGAAGGTTTTCTTGAACAGCTTCACCCATTCGGCCTTGCTCAACGGGTGGTGCGCGTCCAGCCAGGCCGAGAAGCCGCCATGGGATCGGCGCAGCCCCTGGATCACCTGCGCGTTGTGGATCGCGGCCTGCACCTTGAGCCGGTTGCGGATGATCGCCGCATCACCCATCAGGCGGGCCACGTCGGCCTCGCCGTAGGCGGCCACGGTGTCCACGTCGAAGCCGTCGTAGGCGGCACGGAAACCCTCGCGCTTGCGCAGGATGGTTTCCCAGCTGAGCCCGGCCTGGTTGATCTCCAGCAGCAGGCGCTCGAACAGCTCGCTTTCCGCGTGCTGCGGAAAGCCGTACTCATTGGCGTGGTAATGGTCGTGAACGGGATGGCCGGGAGCGATGTCGCAGTACGTGGGCATGGGCGCGGATCAGCAGGGACGTGGCCCGATTATCGCCGCTGCACGCCCCGGACACGCGTAACCGCTAGAATATGCGTCATGTCCGCGCTGTCCCTGCCCCTGTCCAACCACCTGCTGGTCGCCCTGCCGTCCCTGGCCGATGGCACGTTCGCGCGCAGCGTCGCGCTGATCTGCCAGCACGACGAGAACGGCGCCATGGGCGTGGTCGTCAACCAGGCCTCCGATTTCACGCTGGGCGAGGTCTTCGAACAGATGGAGATCGACTGCGACGACGGCGACCTGCGCGCGGTGCCGGTGCTCAATGGCGGGCCGGTGCATACCGAGCGTGGCTTCGTCATCCATGACGACGCGCGTGGTTGGGATTCCAGTCTGACCGTTGCCGACGGCCTGTACCTGACCACCTCGCGCGACATCCTCGAGGCCATGGCCATCGGCCAGGGGCCACGCAACGCGCTGGTGACCCTGGGCTGCGCCGGCTGGGGAGCCGGGCAACTGGAACAGGAACTGGCCGACAACAGCTGGCTGACCGTTCCGGCCGATGCCGCGCTGCTGTTCGCCACGCCGCTGGAAGAACGCTGGCAGCTGGCCGCCGCGCGGATCGGCGTGGACCTGTTCCGCCTGACCGGGTACAGCGGCCGTGCCTGAGCCGGCCCGCCTGTCCACCGACAGCACCGTACTCGGCTTTGACGTCGGCTCGCGCCGCATCGGCGTGGCCATCGGCAGCGCCTTCGGCGTCGGTGCACGCGCCATCGCCGTGGTTGACGTGCATGCCAACGGACCGGACTGGACCACGCTGGACCGCCTGCACAAGGAGTGGCGGCCGCAGGGCCTGATCGTCGGCGACCCGCTGACCCTGGAAGGCGAGGACCAGCCCAACCGCAAGCGCGCGCATGCCTTCGCCCGGCAGTTGCAGCAGCGCTACAAGTTGCCGGTGCTGCTGGTCGACGAGCGCTCCAGCTCGGTCGAGGCCGCGCACCGCTTTGCCGTCGAACGTGCCGAAGGCCGCAAGCGCCGCCGCGATGCCGCCAATCTCGATGCCGTGGCCGCCGCGGTCATCATCGAGCGCTGGCTGTCGGCCCCGCACGACGCCACCCCCATTTCCTGACTGCCGAAGATCTCCCGCCATGACTGCTGCGCAACTCGATGACCAAGGACGCCTCCGCCACCTGCTGACCCTGGAAGGGTTGCCCCGAGAGACCCTGCTGCAGCTGCTCGACCGCGCCGGCCAGATCCGTGACGCGGCGGTGGGCCGGATCAGCAACAAGCGCGCGGTGCTGGCCGGCACCGCGGTGTGCACGCTGTTCTTCGAACCATCCACGCGCACCCGCAGTTCGTTCCAGCTCGCCGCGCAGCGGCTGGGCGCGGACGTGCTCAATTTCGATGCCTCCACCTCGTCCACGCGCAAGGGGGAAACCGCCTGCGACACGCTGAAGAACCTGGAAGCGATGGGCGTGCGCGGCTTCGTCATCCGCCATCCGGACGACGGCGCGGTGGCGGCGCTGGCCGCCGCGGCCGGCGAGGGCACCGCGCTGGTCAACGCCGGTGACGGTCGCAGCGCGCACCCGACCCAGGGCCTGCTCGACATGCTGACCCTGCGCCAGGCCAAGGGGCCGGACTTCTCCAAGCTCAAGGTGGTGATCGTCGGCGACGTGAAGCACTCGCGCGTGGCCCGCACCGACCTGCACGCGATGCGCACGCTGGGCGTGGGCGAGATCCGCGTGTGCGGCCCGCAGTCGTTGCTGCCCGATGATGAAACCCTCAAGGGCTGCGTGGTCGGACAGGATTTCGACGCGCTGCTGGAAGGTGCCGATGCGCTGATGATGCTGCGCCTGCAGCGCGAGCGCATGGAAGAAGGGCTGGTGCCGTCGCTGGAGCAGTACCACGCGCAGTACGGGCTGACCAACGAGCGCCTGAAGCGTGCCGGCAAGGACGCGGCGGTGTTGCACCCGGGCCCGATCAACCGCGGTGTGGAAGTGACCGACGAAGTGGCCGATGGCCCGCAGTCGTGGGTGCTGCGCCAGGTCGCCAATGGCGTGGCCGTTCGCATGGCGGTGCTGGAAACCCTGCTGGGTTGATGCCGGCTGCCGCGACAGGAGCGGTCTCGGCCGTGAAGCCAGGATTCCATCCGCTTCACCGTTGATCGCCCCCAACCTTAGGCGTCACTTCCCGCCGGCACGCTCCCGCAGCTGCTGGATGTAGGTCAGCTCCTGCAGCGCGACCGGGTTGTCGGGTTCCAGTTCCAGCGATTGCTCGTAATGGGATTGTGCCGACGGCAGGTCGCCCAGCTCGATCAGCGAGAACCCCACGCCGCGCAGCGCCAATGCCTGCAGATGCGCGGCCTCGGGATGGCTGCGGGTCAGTTCCAGCGCCTGTTGGTAGCTGGCCAGCGCACCACGCCAGTCCTTGCGCTGGTTGAAGGCGATGCCGCGTTCGGTCAGCACGTCGGCCTCATACGGGGCAGTTGCCTGGGCCTGGTCCAGCCACTGCATGGCCTGGTCGGTGTCGTGGTACTCCACGGCGATGTAGGCCAGCTGCTTGTAGGCATCTGCGCAGGCCATGTCCAGCCAGTCCAGCGGCGTGCCGTCGTTGTGGTCGGCCAGGTACAGCTCGTACTGTCGTTGGGTACGGAAGCTCACCGCACGTCGCCCGGCGACCGCCCGATAGGCATCGCAGTGCTGGGCGACCTCCAGCAACGCAACGCGCGCCTGCGCGTTGTCACCTTTCAGGCTCTGCTCGACCGATTGCTGGACCGATGCCCGTAACTCCCTGCCCAGGCCCGGCTCGGCGGGGCGCGGGGCGACCGGCGCGGTGGTCAGCTTCCACGGGCCGGTTTCGGTCTGTGCGAAGGCGAGGTTGCAGCAGAGTCCGAGCGTGACGATCAACAACAGGCGCATACCCCCCCCCCCGGTGCAGTGGCGTTGCCGGCGAGCTTTGCACGCCGTGGTCGCCGTTGCCAGTGGTTCGCCTCAGCTGTCGCGCGGTGCCATCGCCAGGATGGCCAACTGCTGCTGGGCTTCCTCGTTGCCCGCATCGGCGGCGGCCTTGACCTCCTGCAGCGACGGGTGCATCACCACCAGCAGCGGGTACTCGCACTGCGGGCAGGTGTATTCGGTCTGCTCGTCGTGCAGCTCCATCTCCATCTGCCGCGAGCTTCCCTGCCATTCGCAGGCCGGGCAGGCATGGTTCTGGTCGCGCCAGCCGGGCTGGTAGTAATCGGTGGCGGTGGTGGTCATGGGCGGTGCCTGCGGATGGGCTGCGGAGTGTAGTACGTCAGGCTTCACGTCATCCGGGAGGTCGCGGGCAGCCAGGTCGCCGGGGCGTCGCGGATGTACGACGCCCCGCTGCAATCAATGCAGCAGCACCAGCGTGGCCAGGCCAAGGAAGGTGAAGAAGCCCATCGTGTCGGTCACGGCGGTCAGGAAGATGCCGCTGGCCAGCGCCGGGTCGAAGCCCAGCCGCTTGAGCGTTAGCGGCACCAGTACGCCGGCCGAGGCGGCGAACAGCAGGTTGCAGGTCAGGGCCACGGCGATCACCAATGACAGCCCTGGCATGTGGAACCAGGCCAGCACGATCAGGCCCAGGATCGAGCCGAGCAGCAGGCCGTTGAGCAGCGCGACGCGCAGTTCCTTCCACAGCAGGGTGCGTGCGTTGGACGCGCCCACCTGGCCCAGCGCCAGGCCGCGCACCATCAGCGCCAGCACCTGGGTGCCGGCGTTGCCGCCCAAGCCGGCGACGATCGGCATCAGCACGGCCAGCGCTACCAGCTTGTCGATGGTGCCTTCGAAATGACCGACCACGCTGGAGGCCAGGAACGCAGTGCACAGGTTGATCGACAGCCACATCAGGCGCCGGCGCATGGCGCGCCAGACCGGGCTGAACAGGTCCTCGTCCTCGTCCAGGCCGGCCGCGCCCAGCACCTGGTGCTCGGCCTGGCCACGGATGATGTCGACCACGTCGTCGATGGTGATGCGGCCGATCAGGATGTTGTTGTCATCCACCACCGGTGCCGACACCCAGTCATGGTCGGAGAACTGGCGGGCCACTTCGTCGGCGCTCTCGCCGACGTCGATGGCCGGCTGCTCATCGTCGATCAGGCGGTTGATCGGGGTGGTGTCCTCGTGGGTCACCAGCGAGGCCAACGACAACCGGCCCAGGTACTGGTGACGACGGCTGACCACGAACAGGTGGTCGGTATGGTCCGGCAGCTCGCCGCGCAGGCGCAGGTAACGCAGCACCACGTCGACGTTGACGTCGGCACGCACGGTGACCACGTCCGGGTTCATCAGGCGGCCGGCGGTGTCTTCCGGATAGGACAGCACCTGCTCGAGCCGCTCGCGGTTCTCGCGGTCCATCGACTTGAGCACTTCGTCGATGACGGTGTCGGGCAGGTCCTCGACCAGGTCGGCCAGGTCGTCGATGTCCAGGTCTTCGACCGCGGCGATGATCTCGTCCGGGTCCATGTCCGCCAGCAGGCTCTCGCGCACGTCGTCGCCGACGTGCACCAGCACCTCGCCGTCATCCTCGGCGTCGACCAACCCCCACACCACCTCGCGCTTGCCCGGCGGCAGCGATTCGAGCAGGTTACCGATCTCGGCCGGCGAAAGGGTGTTGACCAGGCGGCGTACGGGGCCGAGCCGGCCGCTGTCGAGCGCATCGGAAAGCAGACGCAGCTGTCGTGCGGTCTTGTCGTGGCGTACCGCTTCGGCCATGCGCTGCTCCCGGGAATGAAAAGGCCGCTATCCGGGGCAAGGATGCGGCATCGGCGGTGTTGAGCCCGTCATTATCGCGTGCACGGCGTGCCGATGCACAGGTGCCGGGGCATCGGAATCAGTCGCGGGCGTTGCCGTTGATCCAGCGCTCGATGCCACGCCGGTCGCGGGCGGCCAGCAGTTGCGGTGCCTGCGCGCGCAGGCCGGTGAGGTCCACTTCGCGGATGGCGCGGCGCACCTCCAGCAGGGTGCCGGGGTGCAGGCTGAACTCGGTCAGGCCCAGCGCCAGCAACATTGCCGTCATCTGCGCGTCACCGGCGATCTCGCCGCACACCGCCACCGGGGTCTGGTGGCGTCGCGCGGTCTCGATCACCTGCCACAGCAGCCGCAGCACCGCCGGATGCAGCGGCGAGTACAGCTCGCTGACCGCCTCGTTGTTGCGGTCGGCGGCCAGCAGGTATTGCACCAGGTCGTTGGTGCCGATCGACAGGAAATCGACCTGGTCGATGAAGCATTCCAGCCCGATGGCTGCCGCAGGCACCTCGATCATTGCCCCGACCGGGATGTTCTCGGCCACTTCATGGCCATCGTTGCGCAGCAGCGCGGCCAGTCGCGACAACCGGCGGCGCACCGCCATGATCTCCTCGCGGCTGCTGACCATGGGCACCAGGATGCGCACCGGCCCGTAGCCGGACGCGCGCAGGATGGCGCGCAGCTGGGTGTCGGCGACCTTGGGGTTGGCCAGCGACAGGCGCACGCCGCGCAGGCCCAGCGCCGGGTTCTCCTCGTTGCCCATCACCAAGCCGGTGCGATCGGCCTTGTCCGCGCCCAGGTCCAGCGTGCGGATGGTGACCGGCCGGCCGCTCATGCCGAGCACGGTGTCGCGGTAGGCGCGGAACTGTTCTTCTTCGTCCGGCAGGTGGTTGCGCTGCAGGAACAGGAATTCGGTGCGGTACAGGCCCAGCCCGCGTGCGCCCAGCGCATGCGCCTGGGCCACGTCGTCCTGGGATTCGGCGTTGGCCAGCAGGGTGATTTCCTCACCGTCCAGCGTGCGGGTGGGCTTGGCGCGCAGGCGGCCCAGTTCGCGTTGCTCGCGGGCCAGCTCGCGCTGGCGCGCACGGTACTGGCGCAGGTCGGAGGAGGCGGGCTCGATGACGATCTCGCCGCTGCCGCCGTCCAGGATCATCACGTCGCCGTCGTTGACCTTGTTCAACACGGCGCTGGCGCCCACTACCAGCGGCATGTGCAGGCTGCGGGCCAGGATGGCGCTATGCGAAAGCACGCTGCCGCCGCTGCTGACGATGCCGACCACGCCCTGCGACTGCAGTTGGGCCAGTTCGGACGGGGCCACGTTCTCGCAGACCAGGATCTCCCCGGCCAGTCCCTTCACATGGGTGGCGCGCTTGTGCAGGAACGAATGGATGCGGCCGATGACGTGGTCCAGGTCGTCGATGCGGCTCTTGAGGTAGGCGTCCTCCATGCCCTCGAACACCTGCGCCAGGCGGTCGCGCTGGACGCGTAGCGCATGGCTGGCGCTGTAGCGCTTGCCGCGCACCAGTTCATCCAGCGCGGCAAGCAGTTCGGGGTCGTCCAGCAGCATGGCGTGCAGGTCGAGGAACTCGCCGACCTCGGCGGGCAGGGCGCCCTGCAGGCGGCTGCGCAGTTCACGCATCTCCGCGCGCGCCGCGTCGGTGGCGCGGTGCAGGCGTTCCAGTTCCTGTTCGACGGCCGATGCGGCAATGCGCTTTTCGCCGGTTTCCTGCACGTGCGGCAGGCGGACACGGGCACGCCCCAAGGCCGTGCCACGCGACGCCGCCAGCCCGTGCAGCCGGGTCATGGCAGCAGGCCCCTTGGCGTGTCGGCGGGAGGCGGCAGCGCGCGCATCAGTTGTCTTCGTCGAAACGGCGTTCGAACAGGGCGGTGATGGCTTCCAGCGCGGCACCTTCGTCCTCGCCATCGACGCGGACGGTGACCGGGGTGCCCTGGCCGGCGGCCAGCAGCATCACGCCCATGATGCTCTTGGCATTGACCTCGCGGCCCTTGGCCACCAGCGTGGCATTGGCGCGGAAGGCCGATACCACCTGCACCAGCTTGGCGGTCGCGCGGGCATGCAGGCCCAGGCGGTTGGATACGGTGAGTTCTTTCTCAAGCATCGTCGACGATGACTCCATTGCGAGCGCCCGCCGCCGCAGTGGCGGGCAGTTGGTCCAATCCCTGTTCCGGATAGTTCATCACCCGCAGCAGCATCGACAGGCTCAATCCGGAGACGCGCCTGGCCGGGGTGCCCAGCCGGGCCAGCTGGTTGGCCAGGTTGCTGGGGCTGGCGCCGTACAGGTCGGTCAGCACCAGCACGCCTTCGTCACCCTCGACCCGTCGCATCGCGGCCGAGGCCGCGGGCAGCAGTGCGTCGAGGTCGGCATCGAAGGGGACTTCGAAGGCTTCGGTCTTCAGCGGCAACTGCCGCAACAGGGTGGTCGCCACTTCCAGCAGGGAAGTGCCGACGCCGGGATGGGTCACGAGGAGAATGCCGCAGGTCATCCCTGAACGTTAACAGGTCACCATGAGTCCGCGATAGCGTCGGAACCTGTCTTCTGTGTGCCGTTCAGTACGGGGTTCAATCCTGCTCGCGGTGGAAGGTGGCCACGTCCGGCCAGCCTTGTTCGCGGGCATGCCGGGCCAGGCGTTCGGCCAGGTACACCGAACGGTGCTTGCCACCGGTGCAGCCGAAGGCGACGGTCACGTAGGCGCGGGTCTCGTTGCCCAGCTTGGGCAGCCAGGTGTCCAGCAGGTCCTGCAGCTGGGCGACATAGCGCACCACCTCCGGCTGGGCGTCCAGGTATTCGCGCACCTCACGGTCACGGCCGGTCAGCGAGCGCAGTTCCGGGTCCCAGTGCGGGTTGGGCAGCACGCGCGCATCGAACACGAAGTCGGCCTCGGCCGGCACGCCGCGCTTGTAGGCGAAGGACTCGAACAGCAGCGAGAGCTTGCTCTGCTGGCTCAGCGCGAATTCGGTGATGACCCGGCGCCGCAGCTGGTGCACGTTGAGCCGGGTGGTGTCGATCACCGCATTGGCTTCGCGGCGCAGGGGGGCGGTCAGCTCGCGCTCGCGGGTGATCGCCTCAGGCAGCGACAGGCCGAGGTGGCTGAGCGGGTGGCGACGGCGGGTATCGGCGTAGCGCGCCAGCAGGGTGTCGTCGTCGGCCTCGAAGAACAGCAGGCGGGCATCGATGCCATGCTCGTTGGCGGTCTTGCGCCACTTCGCCAGCTGGCTCAGGTCGCTGCGCCCGCGCACGTCGATGCCGACGGCGATGCGGCGCGGGCTGGTTTCATTGGCCTCGCCCAGCACCCCGCGCACGAATTCCGGCAGCAGGTTCACCGGGATGTTGTCCGAGCAGTAGTAATCCAGGTCCTCGAAGGTCTTCAGGGCGACCGATTTGCCCGAGCCGGACAGGCCGCTGACGATGACCAGCACCGGGGACTGTAAGGCGCTCATGGACTGCGTTGCTCCAACAGGTTGCTGTGGCGGGCGATGAACATGGCGGCCGGGTCGATGCCCTTGGTGCGCAGGATGTGCAGGCGCGTGGCGGCCTCGGTCAGCACCGCCAGGTTGCGGCCGGGCATCACCGGCAGGGTGATCAGCGGCACGTCCAGGTCGAGCACGTGGCGCTTGCCGGAATCGCCGGTCAGGCGCTCGTAGCCGTAGGCGCTGGGTTCGGT
Organism: Stenotrophomonas sp. Steno-C18; assembly: GCF_056393195.1. Lineage (NCBI taxonomy): Bacteria > Pseudomonadati > Pseudomonadota > Gammaproteobacteria > Lysobacterales > Lysobacteraceae > Stenotrophomonas > Stenotrophomonas sp. Steno-C18. The sequence goes on from NZ_JBWJOX010000006.1 coordinate 196,276, forward strand.
CATCGGCTTGGTCAGGTGGACGATGAGGCGAAGGTACTTGTTCTTCTTTACAGACGTGTCACCGAACATCTGGCGCACGTTGAGCACGCCCAGGCCACGGACCTCGAGCAGGTCCTGCAGCAGTTCCGGGCAGGTGCCGTCGAGCACGTCCGGGGCGATCTGGGTGAACTCCGGGGCATCGTCGGCGACCAGCCGGTGCCCGCGCGAGAGCAGTTCCAGCGCCAGCTCGCTCTTGCCCGAGCCGGCCTCGCCGGTGATCAGCACGCCGATGGAGTAGATCTCCATGAACACCCCGTGCAGGGTGATGCGTGGCGCCAGGGTCCGGGCCAGGTGGTAGCTGAGGTGGTTGAGCAGCTCGTGGCCGCGTTTGGGCGACACCCACAGGGGGGTCTGGGATTCGTCCGCGGCCGCACGCAGGTCTTCCGGGCAGCCATGGCTCTTGGTGATGACCAGCGCCATCGGGTGAGCCTGGATGATCCGTTCGATCACCTCCCAGCGCTGGCGCGCGTCCAGCGAATCCAGCCAGGTCAGCTCCTCGGTGCCGAGGATCTGGACCTTGTTGGGGTAGATCGTATTCAGGTAACCGGCCAGCGACGGCCGCCGTGACACGGTGTTGCCCGCCTCCAGTTCGCGGCGTGCGCCTTCGCGTCCGGCCACCCAGCGCAGGTCGAGCTTCTCGCGCTGCTGGTCGAACAATTCCTGGGCAGTGATGCTGGTATTCATCCGCGGGGCGCCTGTGGCGGTTGGGTGATGATCTGCTGCAGTGCCTCGGCATCGGGCGCATCGCGCAGGGCCTGGCGGACGCTGGCATCGGAGAACAGCTCGGCCAGCTCGGACAGCAGCATCAGGTGCTGGTGGGTGTAATGCTCGGGTACGGCCATGGCGAAGACCAGGTCCACGCCCTCGTCGCCGCCGAAATCGACCGGCTGCTGCAGGCGCAGCAAGGCGCCACGGGGCCGTTGCAGGGTAGGGGAGCGGCCATGCGGGATGGCGATGCCATGGCCGATGGCGGTGCTGCCGACGCGTTCACGCTCGCGCAGGCTGTCAAAAAGGCTGTCTGCGCCGGCTTCGCGACAGGCCAGCAGGCGCGAGGCGGCAAGAAGGGTGCTGTCTCGATCAGCGGCCGCGAGTACCTGGGTACTCACGGCCGCCATCAGGTCGGTCAACGGCATGTCTGGTGCGGAGAGTGGCTGCTGTCAGCCATTGTCGCGCAGTGCATGCGATGCGTGGGGAAGATGTTTTTCCTTGTGCTTGATGACCAACCGGTCCAGCTTGTCGGCAAGGACGTCGATGGCCGCGTACATGGTCGAGCCGGCGGCGTCGGCATGCAGGGTGCGCCCGGGCAGATTCACCGTGGCGACGACGAGGAAGTCAGGCTTGCGAGTGGACAGCTGCACCCGTATCTCGCAGTGCTGGTCGACGTGTCGTCCCACCCGCTCCAGTTTCGTTTCCACGTACTCCTTCAGGGCGGGAGTGACTTCGATCTGCTGGCCATACGTCTCGATACGCATCGGATTCCTCCTGTGGTTCGGGGTTGCCTCATGAACCCTCTGCCCAGCCAGCGAAAGCTTCAGACGATGCGGACGCGTTCGTGGGAGGCAGAAATGTTCATGGCTTCACGATACTTCGCCACGGTGCGCCGCGCCACCGGTATTCCACTGGTCTTGAGCAGCTCAGCCAGCTTCGCGTCAGAAAGCGGTTTGCGCGGGTTTTCACCATCGATCAGGTTGCGGATCATCGACTGGATGGCGGTGCTGGACGCCTCGCCGCCACCCTCGGTATCGATGCCGGAGGCGAAGAACGCGCGCAGCGGCAGGGTGCCGCGCGGGGTGCGCACGTACTTGCGGGCGATGGCGCGGGAAATGGTGGATTCGTGCAGGTCCAGTTCGCTGGCGATTTCACGCAGCGTCAACGGGCGCAGGGCCTGTTCGCCGAATTCCAGGAAGCCGGCCTGGTGGTGCAGCAGGCTGCCGACCACGCGCAGCAGGGTTTCGCCGCGCGCCTCCAGGCTCTTGAGCAGCCAGCGGGCCTCCTGCAGCTGCGCGCGCAGGTAGCTGGCGTCGGCATCGCCACAGCGGCGGATCAACTGTTCGTAGCCGCGGTGGATGACCACCCGGGGGCCGGCGTGGCCGGCCAGCGCGCAACGCCAGATGCCGCGCTGGCGCCAGATCACGCAGTCCGGCACCACGTAGGTGTCCGAGGTCAGTTCGCCGAGTTGCTTGCCCGGGCGCGGGTCCAGCGAGCGCAGCAGCTGCACGGCCTGCTCGACCGCGTCCAGGGGCTGCTTGAGTTCCTGGGCGATGCCGGGGATGCCGGCGCGCGGCAGGCGCTCCAGCGGGCCGGCGGCGATGCCGCGGGCCAGCACCAGGCCCGGGGTGTCGGCAGGCAGGGCATCCAGCTGCAGGGACAGGCATTCCCCCAGCGAGCGCGCGCCCACGCCGGCCGGGTCGAAGCGCTGGATCTGTCTTAGCACCGCGAGGATTTCGTCCTCGTCGGCATGGATATCGGGAAGCAGGGTTTCGGCGATGCCCGGCAGCGGCTCGCGCAGGTAGCCGTCCTCGTCCAGTGCATCGATCAGGGCCACGCCGATGGCGCGGTCGCGGGAACTGAGGTGGGACAGGTGCAACTGCCAGAGCAGGTGGTCGGCCAGCGTGTCGGCTTCGGCGGCCTGTTCGCGGCTGTCGCCGTCGCCGTCCTCGTCGAAGGAGCCGCCGTGGCCGCTGCTCCAGTCCTCGTCCCGGCCTTCCCAGCTGTCGCCATCGTCGCTGATGTCGCCCTGACCGAGGTCGGCCGGGGCTTCGTCGCTGGACGCGCCCGGCGCGGCCTCGTCGTCACCGGCGTTGTCGCCGTTCTCGGCCCATTCCAGCAGGGGATTGGTTTCCACCGCCTCGACCAGTTCCAGTTCGAGCTCGGTGCTGGACATCTGCAGCAGCCGGATGGCCTGACGCAACTGGGGCGTCATGACCAGGCTCTGTCCCATCGATGTCTGCAGCCGAGCTTTCATGCCGGGTTCCGTCCGGGGAAGGGCGTGACGTTGGCCGCAGGCTCAGAGGGTGAACGCGTCTCCCAGGTAGACGCGGCGAACGTCGGTGTTGGCCAGCAGCTGTTCCGGTGCCCCCTGCGCGAGAACGCTGCCTTCAGCGAGGATATACGCCCGGTCGCAGATTCCCAAGGTCTCGCGCACGTTGTGATCGGTGATCAACACGCCGATGCCGCGCTGCTTGAGGTGGGTGACGATGCGCTGGATTTCGCCGACCGAGATCGGGTCGACGCCGGCGAAGGGTTCGTCGAGCAGGATCATGCGCGGCTTGGCCGCCAGCGCGCGGGCGATCTCGCAGCGGCGACGCTCGCCACCGGACAGGCTGGCGCCGGCCTGGCTGGCAACGTGGCTGATCTGCAGTTCTTCCAGCAGCGCCGACAGTTCGCGCTCGCGGCCCTCGGCGTCGAGGTCGTCGCGCAGCTCCAGCACCAGCCGGATGTTGTCGGCCACGCTCAGCTTGCGGAACACCGACGGCTCCTGCGGCAGGTAGCCCACGCCCAGCTTGGCGCGCGAGTACATCGGGTCGGCGGTGATGTCCTGGCCATCGAGCACGATGCTGCCGGCATCGGCGGCGACCAGCCCGACGATCATGTAGAAGCAGGTGGTCTTGCCGGCGCCGTTGGGGCCGAGCAGGCCGACCACTTCGCCGGCTTCCAGGGTGAGCCCGAAGTCCTTGACGACTTCGCGGTTCTTGTAGCGCTTGCGCAGGCCTTGGGCGACGAGCATTACTTCTTGTCTCCCTGCGCGGCCGGTGCCTTGGCCTTGGGCTGGATGACGGTACGCACGCGGGTACCGTCGCCGCCGCTCTGCATCGCGCCGGTGCGGGTGTTGTAGACCATGCGCTGGCCGGCATTGGTGCCACGCTCGGACTCGACGTTGTAGTTGCCGGTGAGGATGATCACTTCGCTGCTGATGTTGTAGTCCATGTTGTCGGCACGGGCGTTCATCCAGGTGTTGTCATCCATCTGCTGCTTCAGGGTGGCCTGCTTGCCGGTCAGGATCACCCGCTCGGTCTCGCCGTTGCGCTGGATCACGTCGGCGCTGTCGGCGTGGATCTCCAGCGTGCCCTGGACGATCACCACGTCACCGCGGAACTGGCATTTGCCGTTGTCGCTGAAGTTGCAGTCGTTGTTGTTGGAGTCGATCGTCATCGGCTGGTTGCGGTCCGAGCTCTTGGCCCACGCCAGGCCAGGTGCGAGCAGGGCGGCGAGCAGGGTGATCGACGCGAGCTTAGCGGGCAGCATTGGGTTCATAGCGGGTCTTGACTCGGGATTGGAGGGAGTACTGCTGGGTTTTCAGGTTGGACTGGAAGCCGACGCCGGTCTGGCTCAGGCCCGGCCGGGTCAGGGTGACCTGGGCCTCGGTGCGGGCCAGGTTCTGCTTCGGGAAGATATCCAGCGAGGTCGTGCGGAAGGTGGTGGGTGGGGTCTTGCCGTCCTTGGGGCTGTCACCGGCCACGTTGCCGCGCAGGCGCAGCTCCTCGCCCTTGGGGCTGACCCAGCCGGTTTCGGCGCGCAACTCCCAGTGGTTGCCCGCATCATCGGGCAGCAGGAACAACGGCCGGGTGATGGTCGAGGTCTGGTCGGCGCGCTTGCGCTGCATCGCCGGTGCCCGCAGCGTGGCCGACTCCTTGCCTTCCTCGTCCAGGCTGATGATCTCGAAGTCGGAGAGCACGAAGTCGTTGACGTTCTCGCTGATCTGTTCCGGGCCGGCCACGGTTCGATGGCGCCAGGCCGAAATGCCGGTGACCAGCGCGGCGATGAACAGGCCGACGCCCAGGACGGTGCGCCAGTTCATCAGGCGTACCTCGCCAGCACGGCTTCCACCTTGCCCTGCGCCGCCAGCAGGGCGTCGCACAGCTCGCGCGCCGCGCCCCGGCCGCCGGCGGCACGGGTCTGCCAGTGCACGCGTTCGGCGATCCACGGGTGGGCGTCGGCCGGGGCAACGGCCAGCCCGACCGCGCCCAGCGGGGCCAGGTCCGGCAGGTCGTCGCCGAGGAAGGCCACCTGGTCCAGGCCAACACCGTGCTGCTCGCACAACGCCCGCACGCTGGCCAGCTTGTCGCCGACGGCGATCTGGGTGTCGATGCCCAGGTCAGCACCACGCTTCTGGGCCGACAGGCTGTTGCGGGCGGTGATCAACACCGGATGGATGCCGTGCTGCTGCAGCAGTTTCAGCCCCAGCCCGTCCTGCACGTAATACGCCTTGCTCTCGTTGCCGGCATGGTCGTAGTACAGGCGGCCGTCGGTCAGCGTGCCATCCACGTCGAAGCAGGCCAGCCGGATGCGTGCGGCCACGGCGTGCAGCGGGGCGGGGAAGTGGTCGAGCGGGGAATAGGGCATCAGCGGGCAAGGTCCGTTGCGGCGGGCATTTCGGGGTAGATGGGGGATTGTGCGGGGTTTAAACCACTTTTGCCCGCAACAGGTCATGAATGTTCAGGGCGCCGACCGGGCGATTGTCGCCATCGACCACGATCAGGCCGTTGATCTTGTGCTTCTCCAGCAAACGTGCCGCTTCCACGGCCAACTGGTCGGCGCCGATGGTGCGCGGGCCGCGGGTCATCACCTGGGCGATGCCGGCGGTGCGCACGTCCACGTCGGTGTCCAGGGCACGGCGCAGGTCACCGTCGGTGAACAGGCCGACCAGGTGGCCGTCGGCATCGACCACCGAGGTCATGCCCAGGCGCTTGCGGCTCATTTCCATCAGCGCCTGGCTCAGGCTGGCGTCCTCGGGCACGCTGGGCAGGTCCGCGCCGCTGTGCATCACGTCGGTGATGTGCAGCAGCAGGCGCCGGCCCAGGCTGCCGGCCGGGTGCGAGCGGGCGAAATCGTCGGCGGTGAAGCCGCGCGCGTCGAGCAGGGCCACGGCCAGCGCGTCGCCCATCGCCAGCGAGGCGGTGGTGCTGGAGGTCGGGGCCAGGGCCAACGGGCAGGCCTCGTGGTCCACATTCACGTCCAGGTGCACGTCGGCGGCCTTGGCCAGGCTGGACTGGGGCCGGCCGGTCATCGAGATCAGGGGGTTGCCCTGGCGCTTGAGCACCGGCAGCAGCATCAGCACTTCGTCCGACTCACCGGAGTAGGACAGCGCCAGTACCACGTCGTCCTCGGTGATCATGCCCAGGTCGCCATGCCCGGCTTCACCGGGGTGCACGTAGAAGGAGGGGGTGCCGGTGGAGGCCAGGGTGGCGGCGATCTTGCGCGCGATATGCCCGGACTTGCCCATGCCGGTGGTCACCACCCGTCCCGGGGAGGCCAGCACCAGCCGGCAGGCGGCGGCGAATTCGGCGCCGATGCGGCCCCCCACGCGGTCCAGCTCGGTACGTTCGATCTCGAACACGCGCCGGCCACTGGCGACCAGGTCGGCATCATGCAGGGTATCGAGAGAAAGCGGGGAAGCAGCCATGCGGGCGCCACTCGGAATAGTAGAATGGACGTTCATTTTATTAGGAAAGCGCTTTGGACGCCGAGACCATCCGAAACCTTATCGAAGCCGGGCTGCCCGGCGCCCGTGCCGACGTGCAGGGTGAAGACGGCGTTCACTTCGAAGCGACGGTGGTCTGCGAGGCCTTTGCCGGCAAGCTGCCGCTGGCCCGCCACCGCATGGTCTATGCGACGCTGGGCGACCTGATGGGCGGCGCGATCCACGCGCTGGCGCTCAAGACCGTTACCCCGGGTGAAGCCGGCTGAGCCGGCGCACCTCCATTTCCCCTATTCCGGCTTCCACATCCATGGCAAAAATCGTAGTCACCGGCGGCAAGGCGCTGAACGGTGAGGTTCATATCTCCGGCGCCAAGAACGCCGTCCTGCCGATCCTGTGCGCCACCCTGCTGGCCGATGCGCCGGTGGAAATCACCAACGTGCCGCACCTGCACGACGTGATCACCACCGTGAAGCTGCTCGGCGAGCTGGGCGCCAAGGTCACCATCGACCAGGGCACGCTGTCGCGCGGCAGCGCGGTGGTGGTGGACCCGCGCAGCGTGGACCAGCACGTCGCGCCGTATGAGCTGGTCAAGACCATGCGTGCCTCGATCCTGGTATTGGGGCCGCTGCTGGCCAAGTTCGGGCAGGCCGAAGTGTCGCTGCCGGGTGGCTGCGCCATTGGCTCGCGCCCGGTCGACCAGCACATCAAGGGCCTGCAGGCGCTGGGTGCGCACATCAACGTCGAGAACGGTTTCATCAAGGCGCATGTCGACGGTCGCCTGAAGGGCGGTCGCTATACGTTCGACATGGTCAGCGTCACCGGCACCGAGAACGTGCTGATGGCCGCGGTGCTGGCCGAAGGCACCACCGTCCTGGAAAACGCGGCGATGGAGCCGGAGGTGTCCGACCTGGCGCACTGCCTGATCGCGCTGGGCGCGAAGATCGAGGGCATCGGCACCGCACGGCTGGTGATCGAGGGCGTGGAGCGCCTGCACGGCGGCCGCCACGCGGTGCTGCCGGACCGCATCGAGACCGGCACCTTCCTGGTCGCCGCGGCGATGACCGGCGGCCGTATCGTCGTGCGCAACGCGCGCCCGGACACGATGGACGCGGTGCTGCAGAAGCTGGTCGAGGCCGGTGCCGAGATCCGCACCACCGAGGACACCATCACCCTGGACATGCACGGCAAGCGGCCCAAGGCGGTGAACATCACCACCGCGCCGCACCCGGCCTTCCCGACCGACATGCAGGCCCAGTTCATGGCCATGAACTGCGTGGCCGACGGCGTGGGCGTGATCAAGGAAACGATCTTCGAAAACCGCTTCATGCACGTCAACGAGCTGCTGCGCCTGGGTGCGGACATCCAGGTGGAAGGGCATACCGCCATCGTCCGCGGCGCCGAGCGGCTGAGCGGTGCGCCGGTGATGGCCACCGACCTGCGCGCCTCGGCCTCGCTGATCCTGGCCGGCCTGCTGGCCGAGGGCGACACCACCATCGACCGCATCTACCACCTCGACCGTGGCTACGAGAACATCGAGGAAAAACTCGGTGCCCTCGGTGCCAGCATCCGGCGCGTGTCATGATCCTCAAGGGCCGTTTCACCCCGCGTCGCAAGGCATTGCTGGTCCTGGTGCTGATGGCCCTGGCCTGGCTGGGCTGGGGCTGGTACAGCGGCGTGGCGATCACCCGTGGCGTGGAAAAGGAACAGATGGACTGGAACGGCGATGGCCAGGTCAGTGGCGACGAGTTCTTCCAGGCCTTCTACGCCGTGCAGGTGAAGGACACCGAGGAAGGCAACCGGCAATGCCGCAGCTTCGTGTGGCGCAGCAGCGGTGAGGAATTCCGCCGCGACTGCCGCACGGTGTTCAAGAAGGACGCCGCCGAATGAAAGAAGCCTCCGGACAGGAGGCTTCTTTTTTGCATTTCTGCATGTCGCGGTGACCGGGCGGCGGTCGTCACCGTGCGGTGCGACCTGCGCCCGGCCCGGGAGGGGCCGGCCGCGGGCGAGACTCAGTGGATCGAGCGGATGGTCAGGTCCAGCGCGTCCTTGCCGTTCTCACGCTGCAGCAGGCGCGCCGGCACCGGCATGCCGGGGACGATCCAGGCGATCTGTTCCTTGTTGCCGTCCACGCGCGACACCTTGGTGGCTTCCTGCGAGCGGCCATCGACGGTGACGTTTTCCTTGCCGATGACGCGGTAGGTCATCGGCTTGATGCGGCCGTCGTCGACCATGCGGTAGGTCAGCGGCTTGCCGGCGGCCAGGTCGCGGGCGATCGCCAGGTTGATCAGCAGGGCGTCCATGTCACCGGCGCGCAGGCTGATCGGGCCACTGCGGTCGGCCTTCACGTCGCCGGTCCAGGTGGCCTGGTTAGTGTTCCAGTCATAGCGCGCGTCCACCTGCTTGCGCTTGATCAGCAGCACCGAGCGGTCATGGCTGGAGAGCGGCCGCAGCGTGCCGCCCTGTTCCTCGAACACGGTGCTCTGGCTCAGGTCGGCCATCGGGTTCTTGATCTGCAGGCTGTAGCGCCAGCGGTTGTTCGCCTCGCTGGCCAGGGTCATCACGCCACTGGCCTGCATGCCCATGTAGCTGGCCTGGTAGTTGGCGGTGAACGGTTCCAGCGCCAGGGCGGGGAGGCTGGCGATGGCCAGCACCGAGGCGGCGGCGATACGGAAGAGGGTCTTCATGCTCAGGCTCCTGTGTATTCGATCAGGCGCAGGTCGATCTCATCCTGCCCATCCTTGCGTTGCAGGATACGCACCGGCGTCGGCACGCCGTTTGCGATCCACATGATCATCTCGTCGTTGCCGCCGTTGGTGCGGTACACGCGCAGCGCGTCGTAGCTCAGCTCGCCGACCTGCACGTTCTCGGTGGCATCGGCGGCGCGGTACTCGTGCTGGCGTACCCGGCCAACGTCGACGAAACGGTACTGCAGCGTCTTGCCGGGCATGGCATCGCGCATCAACGACAGGTTGAGCAGCAGCGCGCTCTGGTCGCCACGCTGCAGCGGGATCGGCTGCTGCCGTTCCTTCTTCAGGTCGCCCTGCCACTGCGCGGTGCCGGTCTGCCAGTTGTAGGTGCCGGTGACCTTCTTGCCCAGGAACAACGCCTTCTTGACCGTGCTCTGGCTCAGTGGCGTGTACACGTTGCCTTCGTTGTTGAAGACGGTGCTCTGCTCCAGGTTCAGGCCGAGCACGCTGGCGAAGCCGCGCTTGCCATGCACGCCCATGTCCACGCGCCACTGCGTGCCTTCGCCGCGCACCACCCGCATGGTGGCATCGCCGGCTTCCTTGCCCTTGTAGAAGGCCTGGTAGGTGGCCACGAAGGGCTCCAGCGGCGGCGGGGTCCATTCCATCGCCGGCAGCGCGACGACCGTCGGCGGGGCCGGCGCCTGTTCCTGCGCCTGGCCTCCAGCGGTCGCCAGCAACGAGCCCAACACCAGCCATTTGAAGGGTTTGAGGGTCATGCGCAGCCGTCAGGCGAAGGGGAAGGGAGGGATGATGCCAGCACGCGGGTCAGCGCCATGTCGGGATCAGCCAGCCAGCGTGCCGTCGGAATCTAGGCGTAGCGGGCTGAGCAGGGACTGACCATCCAGCTGGATGATGCCTCCCTGTTCAGCTACGCGTCCGGCGACCAGCAGCCGGGCGGTTGCCAGCAGCAGTGGGTGTTCGACCGCCAGCACGCGCCGGGCCAGCTGCTCGGCGCTGTCGCCGGCCAGCACCGGTACCCGTGCCTGGGCGATGACGTTGCCGGCATCCAGTTCAGGAACCACGAAGTGGACACTGGCGCCGTGCTCGGCATCCCCGGCCTCGATTGCCCGGGCGTGGGTATCCAGGCCCTTGTGCAATGGCAGCAGCGACGGGTGGATGTTGACCAGGCGGCCCTGGAAGCGTTGCACGAACGCGGCGCCGAGGATGCGCATGTAGCCGGCGCAGATGACCCAGTCGGGCCGGCAGGCGGCGAGGGCATCCCCCAGCGCGGCGTCGAAGGCCTCGCGGTTGTCGAATTCGCGCGGCGAGCGTGCCCAGCGCAGGGCTGGCGGTACCTTTCCCAGGGCGGCCGCGGCCGGTTTGTCGGACAGCACGCCGACGATCTCGGCATCCAGCTGGCCGCCGGCAATGGCGTCCAGCAGGCATTGCAGGTTGCTGCCGCGACCGGACGCCAGCACGGCGATGCGTGAACGGGTGTTCATGCAAGCGCCTTGCGGGCCAATGGCCAGACCAGCAGGCTGCCCAGCGTGGCCAGCAGCATGTCGGCATGGGCATCCCAGGGATCGCCCTGCTGGCCGTTGTAGGCCTCGGCCGCGTCGGGGGACAGCGCCAGCGCGATGCCCCATTCGAACCACTCGTAGACCAGGCTCGAGCACATGATCGTCATCACCGCGAGGGTGAAGGCGTGCCCGAAACGGAGCCGGGGCCAGGCATGGCGGACCAGCTGGACCAGCGCCGGGGTGAAGCACACCCCGTACAGGAAATGGATCAGCCGGTCGAAATGGTTGCGCTTCCAGCCGAAGGCGGCGTCCGGCGACCAGCCCACCAGCGACTGCAGCCACTGGTCATAGGGAATGTTGGAGTACAGCCAGCGGGCGGCAATGCAATGGATGGCGATGAAGCCGCAGATCGCCGCGAAGGCGCCATTGCCCAGGCGCCAGCGCCGGTCCACCCACCACAGGCCGGCCAGGCCAAGGATGGTCAGCGAACTGTGCAGTGACTGCTCCAGCGGCCACAGCGGCTTTATCCAGGTGGCAACGAACACCGCCAGCACGGCGCCGAAGGCGAGTTTCTTGGCGGTGTTCATGCGAGGCGGCCCCGCAGCGGGGAAGGCAGCGACAGGACAGGGTTCAAGCAAAGGCCGCCTTGATCTGGGGGCGCAACAGCACGATCAGGGTGAATACACCCAGGACCGTGCCGAACGGCATCATCATGCAGGAGATGCCGGCCACCACCAGGCACAGTGTATGGCGCCGGCGCTGCGCCAGGCAGCGCCCGGCGTAGACCATGAAGCCGGCCAGGGTCAGCCCGCAGGTGATGAAGATGCCGGCGAAGGCGACGAAGAACCAGCCAACCAGCTGCGGCTCGAGCTCCGCGTTGGGGTTGTTCGCGTCCGCCGGCAACTTGCCCGACACCATGGCCAGCCCCAGCACCAGGTGCAGGACGGGGAACAGCGAGAACAAGCCGGTGAAGCCCGCCAGCACGTAGTGGAAGATCGACAGCAGGCGCAGATGGTTGGCGTCCTCTGCGGGCAGGTCGTGTGGCGGCGGAACGGGGGCGTTCACTGCGTCCATGAGTGGCACCTTGTGGGTCGGGAGGGGCTTCAGCCGATGCGCACGCGTTCGGTGCCGGTGGCCGCGACCACCTCGCCGATCTGCCAGTGCGCCAGTTCCAGGGCGTCGAGCGAGGCGTTGATGGCGGCGACCTGGTCGGCCGGCACCAGCAGCACGAACCCGATGCCGCAGTTGAAGGTGCGCCACATCTCGCTGTCGGCGACGTTGCCTTCGCGCTGCAGCCACTGGAACACCGGCGGCAGCGTCCAGCTGCGCGCGTCGATGTCCAGGCCCAGGCCTTCGGGTACCACGCGGATGATGTTCTCGGTCAGGCCGCCACCGGTGATGTGGGCCATGCCGTGGATGGCGGTGCCGTGTTCCTTGAGCAGCGACAGCAGCGGCTTGACGTACAGGCGGGTCGGCGCCATCAGCGCATCGACCAGCTTCACGCCGTTCTCCAGCACCAGCTCGGCCGGGCTGCCGGCACGCTCGTAGATGCGGCGGACCAGCGAGTAGCCGTTGGAGTGCGGGCCGGAGGAGGCGATGCCGATCAGCACGTCGCCCTGCTGCACGGCCGAGCCGTCCTTCAGCTCGCTCTTTTCCACGGCCGCGACGGTGAACCCGGCCAGGTCGTATTCGCCCGGGGCGTACATGTCCGGCATTTCGGCGGTTTCGCCGCCGATCAGGGCGCAACCGGCTTCGGTGCAGCCATGGGCGATGCCGCCCACCACCGCGGCGGCGGTGTCGATGTCCAGCTTGCCGGTGGCGAAGTAATCCAGGAAGAACAGCGGCTCGGCGCCCTGCACCAGCACGTCGTTGACGCACATGGCGACCAGGTCGATGCCGATCGTGTCATGGCGGCCCAGCTGCTGGGCCAGCTTCAGCTTGGTGCCGACGCCGTCGGTACCGGACACCAGCACCGGCTCGCGGTACTTGTTGGACAGGTCGAACAGGGCGCCGAAGCCGCCCAGCCCGCCCATCACCTCCGGGCGGAAGCTGCGCTTGACCAAGGGCTTGATGCGCTCCACCAGTTCATTGCCCGCGTCGATGTCGACACCGGCGTCACGGTAGGTGAGGGGAGAGTTGGCGGAAGTCGGGGTGCTGGTCACGGTCGGCTGCGCTGGCGGGGTGAACGGTTGATTTTAACAGGCCACGTTGGCGCGAAGGCCCCATTCGGGCAACAATTCCCCCCGGAACCGTCGAGCAATGGAATATTCAATGCGTCGCAGCCTGGTCACAATCCTGTTTCTGGCGCTCTGCCTGCCCTTGGGCGGCGGTGCGCTGGCCCAGTCGGGCATGCGTACCGAAGGGGACGTCGCCAATGCCAGCGGCACCTACGAGGCCGAAGTGCCGGTCAACAGCCAGAGCGACGCCGACCGCGGCGGTGCGCTGGCGCGCGCGCTGGGCGCGGTGCTGGGCAAGTTGTCCGGTGACCGCGCCGCGATGACCCGCCCGGGCGTGGCGCAGGCGCTGCGCAGCGCCAAGGACATGGTCGAGAGCTACGACTACCGCCAGGACCAGAGCGTCGGCGCCAGCGGTGCGCCGAGCTACCGGACCATGCTGGTCGCGCGCTTCCGCCAGGACGACGTGGACGGGCTGGTCGCCGCGCTGGGCCTGCCGGTCTGGCCGCAGCCACGGCCCAAGCCGGTGATCTGGCTGGCCATCGACGATGGCAGCGGCCCGCGCCTGGTCGGCACCCAGCAGGCCAATGCGGCCCGCCCGTTGCTGGACCGCGCGATCGAGCGCGGCTACCGGCTGGGACTGCCGGCCGGCGGCGCCGCCGAGCAGGCGCTGGTCGGCGCGATCTGGCGCCAGGACACCACCGCGGTCGCACGCGCCTCGGCGCGCTACGCGCCGCCGATGCAGCTGGTGGGCAAGCTCTACCGCGCCGGCGGTGGCGGTTGGCAGGCCGATTGGGTGTTCGTCGACAACGGCCGCGAACTGTCCAAGTGGACCACCCGTGATGGCGATGCCCGCCGCGCGATGGCCGGTGGCGCCGACGGTGTCGCCGATGCGTTGGTGCGTCGCTACGCCAAGGCCCCGGTGGCCGGCGCGGCGGGCACGTACCGCATCGCGATCAACGGCATCCGCGGTGCCGACGACTACCTGCGGGCAGCCTCCGCGCTGCAGGGCGCGGCCGTGGTCAAGTCGATCATCCCGGTCCAGGCCAACGGTGACCGGCTGGAGCTGGACGTGGAGCTGATGACCGGCCTGCCGGGCCTGAACCGCATGCTGGGCCAGAATTCGCCGCTGCAGCCGGTTGGCCAGGCGGTCCAGGACGGCGATGCGACCGAAGGCACCGACACCGGCAGCAAGCAGGGCGAGTACCGCATTCGATGAGCACCGAAACCCCGGAAGCAGAAATCGCACTGTTCCTGCGCCGCCTGAAATGGATGGTGCTCTCCGCGTTCGGCTTGTGGGTGATGTGGCTGCTGGCGCCGATCCTGACCCCGTTCGTGGTCGCGCTGATGCTGGGCTGGCTGGGCGACCCGCTGGTGGACCGGCTGGAGGCGCGTGGCCGCTCGCGCAATACCGCGGTGGTCATGGTGTTCGCGCTGATGGTGCTGTTGCTGGTGTTGGCGCTGCTGATCCTGGTGCCGATGATCGAGCGCCAGATCACCACCCTGGTGGCCGCGTTGCCGCAGGGCCAGGCCTGGTTGATGGGCACGGCGATCCCGTGGGTCGAGGCCAAGACCGGCCTTGAGCTGATGGGCTGGCTGGACCCGGACCGCCTGATCGATTGGATCCGCAGCCACTGGCAGCAGGCCGGCGGCGTGGCCAGCACTTTCTTCGGCTACCTGTCGCGCTCGGGTTTCGCGATGGTGGCCTGGGTGGTCAACCTGGCGCTGCTGCCGATCCTGGCGTACTACTTCCTGCGTGACTGGGACAAGCTGGTGGAGCGGGTGGCGTCGGTGATCCCGCGCAACCACATCGAAACCGTCTCGCGGTTGGCCAAGGAATCGGACGAGGTGCTCGGGGCGTTCATCCGCGGGCAGATCGCGGTGATGATCGCGCTGGGCGTGGTGTATGCGGTGGGCCTGTCGGTGGTGGGGCTCAAGCTGGGCCTGCTGATCGGCATCGTGGCTGGCCTGATCAGCTTCATCCCGTACCTGGGCGCGACCACCGGCGTGGTCATGGCGGTGCTGGCCGCGCTGGTGCAGGCGCAGGGGTTCGACCTGAAGCTGCTGGTGCTGGTGGGCGTGGTGTTCACCGTCGGCCAGCTCTTGGAAAGCTACGTGCTGACCCCACGTATCGTCGGCGACAAGATCGGCCTGCACCCGGTGGCGGTGATCTTCGCGGTGATGGCCGGTGGTCAGTTGTTTGGTTTCCTGGGGATGCTGCTGGCCCTGCCGGCGGCAGCCGTGATCAACGTGCTGCTGCGCTACGCGCACGAACGTTATCGCCAGAGTGAGTTGTACGCAGGCCATGGGCCGACGATCGTGCTGGACCCGCGGAGCAGTGATGCCCCGACGGAACTGGCCATCGTGTCGAAGGATGTAGAACCGAAGTGAGTGTGCCGCAGTTGCCGCTGGCCTTGCGCTATCCGCCTGACCAGCGATTCGAGACGTTCATCGGCGCGCCGGATGGCGCGCTGGCCCAGTTGCGCGCGCTTGCCGTCGGCAGCAGCCACGACTGGATCTTCCTTGCCGGTGCCGGTGGCACCGGCAAGACGCATTTGTCGCTGGCCACCTGTGCCGCCGCGCTGGAAGCCGGGCGTCGCCCGGCCTACCTGCCGCTGCAGGCGGCCGGCAAGCGCCTGGACGAGGCGCTGGAAGCCCTGGAAGGCCATGACGTGGTGGCGCTGGACGGGCTGGAGTACATCGCCGGCCGCCGCGAGCAGGAAGTCACCCTGTTCGAGTTCCACAACCGCGCGCGCGCGGCCGATGTGACCCTGTTGTACACCGCGCGCTGCACGCCCGACGCGCTGGGGCTGGTGCTGCCGGACCTGCGCTCGCGGCTGTCGCAATGCGGGCGCATCATGCTCGACCCGCTGGACGACGAAGGCCGCGCGGCGGTGCTGCGCGAGCGTTCGGTGCGGCGTGGGCTGGTGATGGACGAGGCCACGCTGGACTGGCTGCTGAACCGCACCGGTCGCGACCTGAGCGGGCTGGTGACGCTGTTGGAGAAACTGGACCGCGAATCGCTGGCGGCCAAGCGGCGCATCACCGTGCCGTTCCTCAAGCGCGTGCTGGAAGCGGGTAGCGGCGAGTAAGTCCGACCGCCTGGGCTGGGATGGAACTCCCGTGTTGCTGTTCTATTGGTCGTTGGGGCGGGGTAAGCGCCCCGGGATTGACTTGAAAGCACCTGCCACGCCACTCCCGCAACGCCGGTTTCAGCCGCCAGTACCGCGCAGCCACGCATCCAGTTGCTGCAGCCGCTGCGGCGTACCCACGTCGGTCCAGGCACCGGCATGGTGCTGGCCGCTGACCGCTTCCTGCGCCATCGCCGCACGCAGCAACGGCGCCAGCTTGAAACGTGGTGGCACCGCGTCGCTGCCTTGGACATCACCAATCACGGTTTGCCAGTCCTGCAGCAGTGACGGCCGGTACAGGCCGATGCCGGCGAAGGTCAGCCGTGGGGCATCACCGTCATCGCGCAGTTGGCTATCCGGGCCAAGGATGAAGTCCCCGCGTGGGTGATGCGCCGGGTTGTCGACCATCACCAGGTGCGCCAGGCCGTCCAGCGTGGACGGCAGGCGCGCGAAATCGAAATCGCTCCAGATATCGCCATTGACCGCGATGAACGGCGCATCGCCGAGCAGGGGCAGTGCGTTGCACATGCCGCCGCCGGTCTCCAGTGGCGTTGGGCCTTCGTAACTGAAATGCAGGCGCAGCCCCCAGCGGCTGCCATCGCCGAGCTGCCGGGGAAACTGCTCGGCGAGCCAACTGGTGTTGATCACCACCTCGTCGATCCCCAATGCGGCCAGGCGCTGCAGGTGCCATTCGATCAATGGTGTGCCGGCGACCGCCAACAGCGGCTTGGGCGTGTGGTCGGTCAGCGGGCGCATGCGTTCGCCCAGGCCCGCGGCGAAGATCAGCGCCTTCATGTCTCGCCCCTGGCGGCCAGCGCCGGCTTGATGCGGCGCTCGAACAGGTCGTGCAGCGGCGCCAGCTCCGGATGGCGTGGCAGCACTTCGTCCAGGTAGCGGAGGAAGCGCGGTGCGTCGGCGTAGTAGTGCGGCTTGTGGTCGCGGTCGCGCAGGCGCACGAACAGGCCCAGGATCTTGAGGTGGCGCTGCACGCCCATCCAGTCGGCATCGCGCAGGAACAACGGCCACGGCCGCACCGGCAGGCCGGCTTCCTGCGCGCGGGCGTGGTAGCGCGCCAGCCAGCCATCCACGCGTGCCAGCGGCCAGCTCAGGAACGCGTCCTTGAACAGGCTGACCGGGTCGTAGGCGATCGGCCCGCGCACCAGGTCCTGGAAATCCAGCACCGCCAGCGTGTTGCCGACGGGCATCAGGTTGCGCGGCATGAAGTCACGGTGGGTGAGCACCTGCGGCTGGTTGAGCGCGTTGTCCATCAGGCGGCGCTGGACCTGCTGAAGCTGGTCGACCTCACCACAGTCCAGTTGCAGGCCAAGGTGCTTGCGCAGGAACCACTCGTCGAACAGGCCGGCATCGCGTTGCAACAGCGCTTCGCCGAACACGCCGAGCCCCTCCGGGACCGGGATCGACTGCAGCCGGATCAACTGGTCGAAGGCCGCCTCGAACCAGGCATCGGCGTTGTCTTCGTTGATGTGGCGGGCGAGGGTGGGCACGCCGAGGTCTTCCAGCAGCAGGAAGCCGTTGTCGACGTCGCGGGCAAGCACCTGCGGCACCCGCACGCCATGCGGGGCGAGCAGGTCATGCATGCGCAGCCAGGGCGTGACGTCTTCCAGCCCAGGCGGCGAATCCATCACGATGTGGCTGCCGCGTGCGCCGGTGGCACGCCAGTAGCTGCGGAAGCCGGCGTCGACCGAGGCGCGCTCCAGCGCGGCATCGGCATCGCCCAGGGCGGTACGTGCCCAGTGCAGGCGCTGCTGCGCGCGCAGCGGGTCGGTAGCGGGATCGGTCATGGACGGGTACGTCAAAACGGCGCCATGCGACGCCGGGAATCAGGGAATGCGGCGGGAAGGCTCAGCGCTTGTTGCCGCTGATCAGCCGCAGCAGGGCGAGGATGGCGACTGCACCGATGATGGCGCCGAGGAAGCCGGCCGGCTGTCCCGCCGAGTACCAGCCCATCTCGCGGCCGAACCAGCCGGCGAACACGGCACCAGCAATGCCGAGCACGATGGTCAGCAGGCAGCCCATGCGGTTGTTGCCGGGCATGAAGAACCGCCCCAGCAGGCCGACGAAGAAGCCGATCAGGATGATGTACAGCCAGCTGTCACTGCCAAACAGTCCGCTCATGTGCGTGCCTGCCAGAAGGAAAGACGCAGCCTAGCAAGGCCGGGCTGCGTCCGTCATCAAGCCGGCCGGGCTCAGCAGCAGCCGTGGCCGCCGTGGCGGGTGCCGCTGTCGGCATGCACCTTGGAGCCGCTGGTCTCGCCGCGCAGGCTGGCCGCGTGGTGGTCGAACAGCACCTTGGACACGCACGAGGTCACGCGCTTGCCCATCGGGATGTGCAGGAACTCGTTCGGGCCGTGCGCGTTGGAGTGCGGGCCGAGCACGCCGGTGATCATGAACTGCGCGCCCGGGAACTTCTCGCCCAGCATGCCCATGAACGGGATCGAGCCGCCTTCGCCCATGTACATGGCCGGCTTGCCGAAGAAGGCCTGGCTGGCGTCGTCGATGGACTTCTCCAGCCACGGCGCCATCGCCGGCGCATTCCAGCCGGTGGAGGCCTTTTCCAGGTCCAGGCTGACGTGTGCGCCGTTCGGCGGGTCACGCAGCAGCGCTTCCTTGAGCAGCTCGCCGCAGGCCTTGCCGTTGGCGGTCGGCGGCAGGCGCAGCGACAGCTTCACCGCCGTTTCAGGGCGCAGCACGTTGCCGGCCGATTCCAGCGGCGGCATGCCACCAATGCCGGTCACCGACAGCGCCGGGCGCCAGGTGCGGTTGAGCACCAGCTCGGTCAGGTCGTCGTTCATCGGCTTGAGGCCATCGACCAGCGGGAACTTGTCGAAGATGGCGGTATCGACCACCTCGGCGGCGCGCTTGGCCTGCTCCAGGCGTTCGGCCGGGATCTCGGTGTGCAGGCCGTCGAGCAGGATGCGCCCGGTCTTTTCGTCCTCGATGCGCGAGAGCAGCTGGCGCAGCAGGCGGAAGCTGGACGGCACCACGCCGGAGGCATCGCCGGAGTGCACGCCCTCGTTGAGCACCTTCACGGTGAAGTTGCCGCCGGTCAGGCCGCGCAGCGAGGTGGTGCACCACAGCTGGTCGTAGTTGGCGCAGCCCGAATCCAGGCAGACCACCAGCGACGGCTGGCCGATGCGGTCGGCCAGGTGGTCGACGTAGGCCGGCAGGTCGTAGGAGCCGGATTCTTCGCAGGCTTCGATCAGGATCACGCAGCGGGCGTGGGGCAGGCCCTGCTCCTGCAGGGCGAGCACGGCGGCCAGCGAGCCGAAGATGGCGTAGCCGTCATCGGCGCCACCGCGGCCGTACAGCTTGTCGCCGCGCAGCACCGGCTTCCACGGGCCCAGGTCGTCGTCCCAACCGGTCATTTCCGGCTGCTTGTCCAGGTGGCCGTAGAGCAGCACGGTGTCGTCGCCAGTCTCCGGGCCGGTGGCCGGGATCTCCAGGAAAATCAGCGGGGTACGGCCTTCCAGGCGCACCACTTCAACCTGCAGGCCGGGGATCTTCTGCGCCTTGGCCCAGTTCTCCATCAGGCCCACGGCCTGGTCCATGTAGCCGTTGGCGACCCAGTTGGCGTCGAACATCGGCGACTTGTTGGGGATACGGATGTAATCGACCAATTGCGGGACGATGTCGTTGTCCCACTTGTCGCTGAGAAATTGGCCGATCTTGGCGCTGTCCATCTGGATCTCCGGTAGCAATGTCAGGTGCAACCATTCTACGCCCGCTGCCCTTGAATGGGCCTTGTAGGGGTTTTCCTACAAGACGTCGGGATGTTCGCCGGCTGTGTAAACGAGGCGTGACGGATAGCCTATGTTCATGTGGTGCGGAACACTTGTTCCACCGGCGGGAATGCCGGGGAGCGGTCCCAAACCACAAGGAGTAGTGATGAAGCTTTTCACCGTGATGCTGAAGTCACTGGTTCTGGCGTTGGTGTTGACCCTATCGGCGAAAGCCACGGACAGGGTCGATATCAACACCGCCTCCGCGGCGGAGCTGGATCAGGTGATGATGAATGTCGGCCCCTCAAAGGCGCAGGCAATCATCGATCATCGACAGGCAAACGGCCCCTTCAAGAGTGTCGAGGAACTGGCGCTGGTGAAGGGAATCGGGCTGAAGACGGTCGAACGGAATCGAGACCTGATCGAGGCGAGGGCTGGAGCTGCCCCCGCCGACAGCAGGAGGCCGGCAGGAACACCGGCAGTCAAACCGATCGAAAGGCGCTGACAAGGACGTGACTTATTCGTGTTCCGCCAGGAGGGCGGACCACCAGGAACCCAAAAGGGCCAGGACGCTGGGGATAGGCAGGACGCCAACAGGGAAGTGAGATCGCCCGGTGTTGCACAGTGACGTGCAGCCGGGCGTTCTTTTTTGGGCTTGGTTGGAGCAGAAGGCGCCTCGTGGGGCGCCTTTCTCGTGTCTGGAATATTGCATGCTGGAATGCTGCAGGAAAGGCGTGGCTTGTTGCCAATCCGGGCATCCCTTCGCAATCCTCCGGAGCAAACCTCCGGCTCTGCGACATGGCCATCGGCGTTCATCCGGCCGCATGCCTATGGCGTGAAAATGGTTCTCTACCTGCCTTCTGCGGCGCGAACAGTGGCGAGCAATTGGCTTCCGCCATTGCCTTTGCTGTTCTGCTCCTTTCCTGCCGTACAGCGAAGGGGAGGTGTAGAGGGGGCGTTTGTTGAGCGCTGGCGGTGATGGCTGACGCCGCGAGCCGCAAGAGGCGCAGGGCCAGAGCGGGCAATGACACGGCCCTGCGATCACATGGCAGCGTTTCCGAATTCCGAATTCCGAGCTCGGAGTTCCCTGTTCCGGTATCAAACCAGCCCGGTCATGTAATACACCGCGATGATCGCGAATACCGCCAGGGTCTTGATCAGGGTGATGGCGAAGATGTCCTTGTAGGACTGGCGGTGGGTCAGGCCGGTGACGGCCAGCACGGTGATCACCGCGCCGTTGTGCGGCAGCGTATCCATGCCGCCGGAGGCCATGGCCGCTACGCGGTGCAGGACTTCCATCGGGATGCCTGCGGCGTGCGCATTGGCGATGAAGCTATCGGCCATCGCGGCCAGCGCGATGCTCATGCCGCCCGAGGCCGAGCCGGTGATGCCGGCCATGGCGGTGACCGACACCGCTTCGTTGACCAGCGGGTTGGGGATTGCGCCCAAGGCGTTGGAGACCACCAGGAAGCCGGGCAGGGCGGCGATGACCGCGCCGAAGCCGTACTCCGAGGCGGTGTTCATCGAGGCCAGCATGGCGCCGCCGATGGCCGACTTGGTGCCTTCGGCGAAGGCCGTGACCACGGGCTTCCAGGCGAAGGCGATGACGCTGAGGATGCCGAGCAGCAGCGCCCCCTGTACCGCCCAGATGGCGGCCATCTTGGAGACCTCCTGCACCACCGGGGCCGGATTGCCGATGACCGCCGGCAGGAAGGACTGGGTTTCACCGTAGAAACCGGGGATCCAGCGGGTGAACAGGAAGTTGGAGACGCCGACCAGGATCAGCGGCAGGATCGCCAGCAGCGGATGGGCCAGCTTGTCGCCACGGAAGGCCTCCGGCTCGTTGCGCAGCTCCTCGCCGGTGCCGGCATAGCCTTCGCCTTTGGCGATGGCGGTACGGCGGCGCCATTCCAGGTAGCTCATGCCCAGCAGCATGATCACCACGGTGCCGATCACGCCCAACCATGGGGCGGCCCAGCTGTTGGTGCCGAAGAAGGCCGACGGGATGATGTTCTGGATCTGCGGCGTGCCCGGCAGGGCATCCATGGTGAAGCTGAAGGCCCCCAGCGCGATGGTGCCGGGGATCAGCCGCTTGGGGATGTTGCTCTGGCGGAACAGTTCGGCCGCGAACGGGTAGACCGCGAACACCACCACGAACAGCGACACGCCGCCGTAGGTCAGCACGGCGCAGACCAGCACGATCGACAGCATCGCGCGTTGGGCACCGACCAGCTTGATGGTGGCGCTGACGATGGACTTGGAGAACCCGGAGATCTCGATCAGCTTGCCGAACACCGCGCCGAGCACGAATACCGGGAAGTACAGCTTGAGGAAGCCGACCATCTTGTCCATGAACAGGCCGGTGAACATCGGCTGGACCAGGGGCGGGTCGGTCAGCAGCACCGCGCCCAGCGCGGCCACCGGGGCGAACAGGATGACGCTGTAGCCGCGGTAGGCCACGAACATCAGGAAGCACAGGGCCGCCAATACGATCAGAAACGACATCCACGGCTCCCCGGCCAATACGTTGCCGGCGAGTATCGGGACGCGCGGGCGGCCGGCCCACTGTACGAAGGGACGATACGCGGCCGGCTAACGCGTCGTTAACGTGCGCAGCATGGCGGCATCCCATTGCCGCTGCGTCATACCCGGGAGGAGGGAGACCAATGAAGCGCAAGTATCTGAGCATGGCCATCGGCGGCATTCTGCTGGCGCCGGCCGCATTCGTGCAGGCCCAGGAGCAGCAGGCCACGGCGGCGGGCACCCAGGCCACGCAGCTGGACGAAGTGACCGTGACGGCACGCCGTCGCAGCGAGTCCATCCAGGACGTACCGGTGGCGGTGAGCGCCTTCGGCGAAGAGCAGATCAAGGACCTGCAGGCCTCGACCGTGGAGGGCCTGCAGGGCGCGGTGCCAAACATGAACATCGCCCAGGGCCGTGGCTCGGCCAACAGCGTCAACGTGTTCATCCGTGGCATCGGCCAGCCGGATGCCCTGCAGACCTTCGACCCGGGCGTGGGCATGTACGTCGATGACGTGTACTACTCGCGCATCAACGGCGCGCTGTTCTCGCTGTTCGACATCCAGCAGCTGGAAGTGCTGCGCGGCCCGCAGGGCACGCTGTACGGCAAGAACTCCACCGGCGGCGCGATCAAGCTGACCACCAAGAACCCGTTCGACAACGAGGGCGGCGCGGTGGAAGTGACCGCCGGTGACTACGGTCGCCTGGAAGGCCGCTTCTACGTGTCCGGCCAGCTGAGCGATACGGTGGCCGGCAGCATCGCCGGTGCCAAGATCACCAACGACGGCTACGTGAAGGATGCCGACACCGGCAAGCGCTACAACGACGACGACACCGAAGCGCTGCGCCTGAAGCTGGCCTTCAAGCCGACCGACAACTTCAGCGCGGTGCTGTCGCTGGATACCACCAAGCAGGATGCGGCGCTGACCCTGGGCCGGCCGATGGCCAACTTGGTCCAGACCAGCCTGGCGCCGGGCGGCGCGATCGTGCTCAAGCCGGGTGAAACCGGTGAATGGAACCGTCGCGTGCGGACCTCGTTCGACGATGGCCAGGGCCAGTACCTGAAGCACTCCGGTGCGTCGCTGGCGATGGATTGGGACATCAACGAGCAGTGGACGCTGAAGAGCATCAGCTCCTACCGCAAGCTCAAGACCGAGTCGTACATCGACATCGATGCGTCCGAGTATGAGCTGGGCGACGTGCTGGTGGCGCTGGACCAGAACCAGAAGAGCCAGGAATTCCAGCTCCATTACGACAATGGTTCCAACCTGCATGCCACCTTCGGCGCGTACTACATGAAGGAGAACGTGCCGTCGTACCAGGAGGCGTATGCCGATGACCTGTTCTCGTTCCTGGGCGCCAAGGTGCCGTTCCTGCGCACGATCGACGACGACCTGACCACCACCTCGACGGCCGCCTTCGCCCACGTGAACTGGGAGTTCGTGCCGAGCTGGACCGTGGCCGCCGGCGTGCGCTGGACCAAGGACAAGAAGGACTACGAGCGTTCCACCAGCACGTTCTGGGGTGCGCCGTTCGCCGGCCTGAATGGCACCGTGGCCTTCGATGCAAAGGCATCGTGGACCGCCGTGACCCCGTCGATCAGCCTGCAGAAGGCCTTCAGCGACAACCTGATGGGCTATGTGTCGGCCAACCGCGGCTTCAAGTCGGGCGGCTTCAATGGTCGCGCCAACACCGTGTATGACACCGAGCATGCCAAGTTCGATCCGGAATACGTGTGGACCTACGAGCTGGGCCTGAAGGGCAGCTCGGCCGACCACCGCTTCCGCGGCAGCGCGGCGGCGTTCTACAGCAACTACAGCGACTTCCAGGCCCGTGTGTCGCAGGACGTGGGCACCTTCCCGGTGTTGAACGCCGCCAAGCTGAACATCAAGGGCATCGAGCTGGAAGGCAGCGCGCTGCTGGGTGAGTCCACCACGCTGAGCGCGCAGGTGGGCTGGATGGACGCCAAGTACGACAAGTTCGAGGACTTCCGCCTGGATCCGTCCTACCCGGGCTTCGACCCGAACGTCAGCCACGTGCACGTGCCGTTCTCGCCGGACTGGACCGCGCGCGTGGCACTGCAGCACGTGTTTCCGCTGGGTGACAGCGGCAGCCTGACGCTGGGCGGTGATGTGTCCTACCGTAGTGAGACCTGGCTGTCGGTGGACAACCGTGCCGTGTTGAGCCAGGACGCGTACACGCTGCTCGGTGCCTACGGCGTGTGGGATTCGCCGCAGATGAGCTGGCAGGTGCGCGCGGGCGTGCGCAACCTGACCGACAAGCAGTACATGACCGAAGGCCAGGAGTTCGCCAGCGTGGGCAACATCCAGACCGCGTACTACGGTCTGCCGCGCAACTGGTATGTGTCGGTGCGTTACAACTTCTGATGCAGCGCCAGGGCCGGTGACGGCACCGGGACGCGAATCGAAGCAGAAGCGATGGCCCTTCCCGCAGTAGCGGGAAGGGCCTTGTTCGTTCTTGGGTACGTGTGCCAGAGCGGCCCTCACCCCAACCCCTCTCCCGCCTGCGGGAGAGGGGCTTTGAAGCCACAGCCGAAGCAAACCTGAGCCCCTCCCTCCCGCCTGCGGGAGAGGGGCTTCAAAGCCACAGCCCAAGCAAACCCGAGCCCCTCTTTCCCGCGTGCGGGAGAGGGGATTTAAAGCCACAGCCCAAGCAAACCTGAGCCCATCTCCCGCGTGCGGGAGAGAGGCTTTAAAGCCACAGCCCAAGCAAACCTGAGCCCCTCTCCCGCGTGCGGGAGAGGGGTTGGGGTGAGGGATGGCCCTTCTGCGGTGCGGGCTTACTCCGTATCCTGCGCCGATGCATTCGGGGAAGCGGCGTACATGTTGAGTCTGGTGACGGTGGCGCTGGCGGGCCTGGCCTGGTTGGCGCTGATGTTCGGCGCGGCGCTGTATGGCGAGCGCCGACCGACCGCATTCGCGCGGCATTGGCGGCATGTCTACGCGTTGTCGTTGGCCGTGCATTGCACTTCGTGGACCTTCTACGGGACGGTGACGCAAGCCGCGCGCTATGGCTGGCCGCTGCCGCCGACCTTCGTCGGGGCCATCCTGTTCTACGCCCTGGCGATGGGCGTGATGGTGCGCCTGGTGCGGCTTGCGCGCGAGACCAATGCCACCTCGCTGGCCGACCTGATCGCCGCGCGGCTCGGGCGCGATGCCTGGCTGGCGGCGACGGTGACGTTGGTGGCCGCGCTTGGCCTGATTCCCTACATCGCGCTGCAGTTGAAGGCGGTGGCGATGAGCTTCGGCATGATCACCTCGCGTGCGGTCGATGCCGGGCAGGGCGGTTCGCCCTGGCAGGACAGCGCCCTGTACGTGGCGCTGGCGATGGCCCTGTTCGCGATGCTGTTTGGTGCGCGGCGCGCGGATGTGTCCGAACACAACCGCGGGCTGGTGCTTGCGATGGCGGTGGAGTCGGTGTTCAAGCTGTGCGCGATGCTGGTGCTGGGCCTGTTCGTGTGGTTCGGGCTGAAGGGCCTGCCGTCGATGCCAGCCCCGGCCGCCGATGCCCCCGGGGGCGGGTTCGTGCCGCTGATGTTGCTGGGCGGGCTGGCGATGTTCCTGTTGCCGCACCAGTTCCATGTCAGCGTGGTTGAGTGCCGCGACCCGGCCGATGTACGCACCGCGCGCTGGCTGTTCCCGCTCTACCTGCTGTTGATCGCGCTGCCGATCCTGCCATTGGCACGCGCGGGCACCGCGCTGCTGGGCAACAGCGTGCCGTCTGACATGTACACGCTGGCGCTGCCGTTCTCGGCCGGGCACGAAGGGATCGCGCTGTTTGCCTTCCTCGGCGGCCTGAGCGCGGCCACCGGCATGGTGGTGGTGAGCACGCTGACACTGAGCCTGATGATCGGCAACCACTGGTTCGCGCCGGGCCTGCTGCGCGGTGCGTGGCGGCGTGCCGGTGGACGCGACCATCGCCGCGAACTGGTCTGGCTGCGCCGTGCCGGCATCTGCCTGATCATGCTGCTGGCATGGGCGTACAGCCGTCTGATCGGTGGCGGCAACGTGCTGGCCGACATCGGCGGGATTTCGTTCTCGGCGCTGGCCACCTTGGTGCCGGTGCTGGGCTTTGCGATCTGGCGACCGCAGACGCCCCCGCGTGCGGCCATCGCCGGCGTGCTGGCCGGCTTCCTCACCTGGGCGTGGGTGCTGCTGTTGCCGTCCCTGCTGGAAAGCAGCGGCCGTGCACCGGGCTGGCTGGTGGACGGCCCGTTCGGCTGGCAGTGGCTGGCGCCGCAGGGCCTGTTCGGCCTGACCGGATGGACACCGCTGGGGCGGGCAGTGGGGGCCAGCCTGTTCGTGGGCACCGCGGTCACGTTGCTGGCGATGGTATGGCGGCGCGATACGCCCGACCGCGCCAGCCGCAGCCTGGATGCCGACGCACTGCGCGATGCGGGGCGCCGCTTCCTGCCGCTGGAACAGGTCCAGCGGCTGCTTGCCGATGCGCCGCGCAGCGGCCCGGTGCCGACTCTGGTCGAAGCGCGGGTCGAACGGGAATTGTCCGCCGTGCTCGGCGCGGCATCGGCGCGCCTGCTGCTGGATGCCGCGCGCCGGGAGAGCAGCGAGCTGGCGGCGGTGGCCGCCATCGTCAGCGAGGCCTCGCAGGACCTGCGCTTCAGCCAGCAGGTGCTGCAGGCGGCATTGCAGAACATGAGCCAGGGCATCAGCGTGATCGACCGCGACCAGCGCCTGGTGGCCTGGAACCGGCCCTATGCGCGGATGTTCGGCTTTCCGGAGGAACTGCTGCAGGTGGGGCGTCCGATCATGGACCTGACCCGCTGGGCATTGCAGGCGATGCCGCAACGCGGGCGCGACGAGCGCGCGGTGGACCGCCGCCTGGCCTTCATGCGTGCCGGCACGCCGCACCTGACCGAGCGCGTGTTTCCCGATGGCAGCATCGTCGAGATCCGCGGCAACCCGATGCCGGGTGGTGGTTTCGTGGCCACGTTCACCGATGTCACCGCCTTCCGGCGCAGCGAGCGCGAGCTCAAGCGCAGCAACGAAACGCTGGAGCAGCGCGTCGGCGAGCGCACCGCGCTGCTGGAATCGGCCAAGCGCGAGGCCGAGCGTGCCAACGATGCCAAGAGCCGCTTCCTCGCCGCGGTGGGCCATGACCTGCTGCAACCGCTGCACGCGGCGCATCTGTTCACCGACCG
Organism: Stenotrophomonas sp. Steno-C18; assembly: GCF_056393195.1. Taxonomy (NCBI): domain Bacteria; kingdom Pseudomonadati; phylum Pseudomonadota; class Gammaproteobacteria; order Lysobacterales; family Lysobacteraceae; genus Stenotrophomonas; species Stenotrophomonas sp. Steno-C18. Next base: position 223,687 of record NZ_JBWJOX010000006.1, read on the forward strand.
TCTGGCACAGCAGGTGGACGACGGGGAGCAGCAGCAGGCCGTGGTGCAGATCCAGGGGGCGCTGGATTCGACCACGGACCTGCTGACCGGCTTGTTCGACATGTCGCGGCTGGAGGCCGGTGGACTGGTGCCGCAGCCGCGCGACATGCCGCTGGCCGAGGTGCTCGACCCGCTGGCCTCGGAATTCCGCGCGCTGGCCACGGCACGCGGCCTGGCCTTCCATTACCTGCCCACCCGCACGTGGGTGAACAGCGACCCGCAGCTGTTGCGGCGGGTGCTGCAGAACTTCCTGGCCAATGCGGTGCGCTACACCGCGCGCGGCGGCGTGCTGCTGGGCGTGCGGCGGGAAGCGGACAGGATCCGCATCGAGGTGCATGACACCGGGCCCGGCATCGCCCGCAGCGAGCAACGCCGGATCTTCGAGGAGTTCCGGCGCGGTGAGGAAACCAGCGGCCAGGGGCTGGGGTTGGGGCTGGCGATCGCCGACCGCATCGCCGGCCTGCTGCATGCACCACTGGGGCTGCGCAGTGACAGGGGGCGCGGCACGGTTTTCTCGGTGTCGGTCCTGGCGGCATCGGCGCCGCCGGTTGCACTCCACGAGCGTGCCGCGCCCGCAGGGGAGGCCACGCCGGTGCTGGTGGTGGACAACGATCCGGCGGCATTGGCGGCGTTGGCGGGACTGCTGCGCGGTTGGGGCTACGCGGTGGCCGAGGGATCCGGTGAAGCCGATGCGGTCGCGGCGATGGAACGGCAGGCCGTGGCGCTGTGGTTGTTCGATTACAACCTGGACGACGGCGATACCGGCACGGCGCTGCAGGCGCGCCTGGCCGAGCGCTACGGCGCCCGGCCGACGTTGATCCTCAGCGCGGACGACAGCCTGGCCACGCGGCGTGACGTGCTGGAGCAGGGGCTGACCCTGCTGCAGAAGCCGGCGCGGCCGTTGGCGTTGAAGTCGATCCTGGACCGCCTGCTGGCGGCGCGGACGGTGACGCAGCGATAGCGATGCGGCGCAGGCCGGGATGAAACCCCGGCCCAACGCGATCGGGAATGCGCCGGGAGCCCGTCCCGCGGACTACCGGCGCTTTCCCTTGCCGCAATACGCGTCATACAGCGCATGCATCACGCCCAGTGCGGGGCTGTCGGCCAGCGCGTAGTAGATGGTCTGCGCCTCGCGGCGGGTGCTGACCAGGCCTGCGTCGCGCATCAGTGCCAGGTGCTGGGACAGCGCCGACATCGACAACGCCACCTGCGCCTGCAGTTCGCTCACCGACGCCTCGCCGTCCACCAGGTGGCACAGCACGCGCAGGCGCGCCGGGTGGGCGAGTGACTTGAGCAGGGCGGCGGCTTGCTCGGCGTGGGACTGCATGTCCGCAGCATCGATGTCGGGCGTGTTCATCGGGCCAGCTTTCGGGGGGTTGCGCTTCAGATGAGAGGAGTTTAATTTAGAAAAATCTAAATTACAAAGGTGCAGGCCATGAGCGATGCAACCCGGCTTCATCCGCAGGTGGAAGCGTTCTTCGACAAGGACACCGGCACGTTCACGTACGTGGTGTACGAAGGCGAGGGCGGCGCCGCGGCGATCATCGACCCGGTACTGGACTACGAGCCGGCCGGCGCACGGATCAGCACGGCATCGGCCGATGCGCTGTTGGCGTTCGTGCGCGGCAAGGCGCTGCAGGTGACGTGGATCCTGGAGACGCACGCGCATGCCGATCACCTCAGCGCGGCCGGATACCTGGCCGACATCCTGCAGGCGCAGGTGGCGATCGGGCGCGGCATCGTGCAGGTGCAGGAGCGGTTCAAGGTGTTGTTCGGGCTGGGCGAGGAGTTCATCGCCGATGGGCGCCAGTTCGACAGGCTGCTCGTCGATGGGGACCAGTTCGCGATCGGCGCCCTGCCGGTGCGTGTGATCGCCACGCCCGGGCATACCGATGACGGGCTGACGTACGTGATCGGCGATGCGGCCTTCATTGGTGACACCCTGTTTGCGGCCGACAGCGGCACGGCGCGCACCGACTTCCCGGGTGGTGACGCGCATCGCCTGTTCGCTTCGATCCAGAAGATCCTGGCGTTGCCGGCGGATACGCGGATCTTCCTGTGCCATGACTACCCCGGCACGCGCCGTGAGGCCGAACCGCTGACCAGCATCGCCGCGCAGCGTGCCGGCAATGCGCACCTGAAGGACGGCGTCGACGAATCGGCCTTCGTGCAACTGCGCCAACAGCGCGATGCGACCTTGCCGGTGCCGCGACTCATCCTGCCCGCGTTGCAGGTCAACATCCGCGGTGGCCGCCTGCCCGAACCCGATGCCAACGGCGTGCGCTACTTCCGCCTGCCGCTGGACCAGATGGGTGATGCGCGATGAACACGTGGATGAGCGCGCTGCTGGGCGGCGTGCTGATCGGCATGGCGGCGACCCTGCTGCTGTGGTTGACCGGCCGCATCGCCGGCATCAGCGGCATGCTCGGCGGTGTGCTGCTGCCGAAGCGGGGCGAACTCGCGTGGCGGCTGGCCTTCCTGCTCGGACTGGTCGGCGCCGGTGCGGCCTGGTTGTGGTCGGTGCCCGGTGCCTATGTGCCGCGGCAGGGGTTTCCGCCGCTGTTGCTGGTGGTGGCCGGCGTGCTGGTGGGCATCGGTACGCGGATGGGCAATGGCTGTACCAGCGGGCATGGCGTGTGCGGCTTGGGGCGGCTGTCGTTGCGGTCGCTGGCAGCGGTGCTGACCTTCATGCTGACCGCGGTGATCACCACCTTCATCGTGAGGCACGTGGCATGAGCACGCATGCACGCATCACCCTGGCGGCGCTGCTTTCCGGCGCGCTGTTCGGGTTGGGCTTGGCGGTGTCGGGCATGACCGATCCACAGCGCATCCTCGGCTTCCTGGACGTGTCCGGTGACTTCGACCCGGCCCTGTTGTTCGTGCTCGGCGGTGCGGTACTCACCACGCTGGTGTTGTTCCGCTTCGTGCTGCGCCGGCCGGCACCGGTGTTGGCGGCGCGGTTCCAGATCCCGGCACTCAAGCAGATCGACCGGCCGTTGCTGCTCGGCGCGGCGTTGTTCGGTATCGGCTGGGGCTTGGCCGGCTACTGCCCGGGGCCAGCGCTGGTGGGGCTGGGCGTGCTATCGCCGGAAGCGTTGTGGTTCGTGCCGGCGATGCTGCTGGGCATGTACCTGCATCGTTGGCTGAGCGGGCGGTAGGAGCGGCCTCGGCCGCGAAGCCGGTCCCGTTCCAGCGCCAGGCCACATCGCGCAATTGCAGTCACGCGATTCCTGCTTCGCGGCCGAGGCCGAGGCCGCTCCTGCACGCGTGGGTCAGAGCACCTGGCGGGCGGGGTCGCTGAGTTCAAGCTCGCGCAGCACGACACTGGCCTGGGTGCGGTTGCGCACGCCCAGCCGTTCGAAGATGGCGGACAGATGCGCCTTGACCGTGCGTTCCTGCACGTCCAGGCGGTCGGCGATCTGCTTGTTGAGCAGCCCTTCGGCGACCAGCACCAACACCCGGAACTGCTGTGGCGACAGGCTGGCCAGGCGCGCGGCCAGTTCGCTGTCGTGGCTGGAGGACTGCGCGCGTGCCACCGAGGCGCGCAACGAGGCCGGCAACCATTGCTCGCAGGCCATCACGCTGCGGATGGCATCGTGCAGTTCGTTCAGGCCCGAACTCTTGGGCAGGTAGCCGGCGGCACCGTGGTCAAGGGCGCGCCGGACCACGCGCGGGTCGTCGTTGGCCGAAACCACGATCACCGCCACGCCCGGGTGCTGGGCGCGGATCGCCGCCAGACCGGCCAGGCCGTGGTTGCCCGGCATGTGCAGGTCGAGCAGGATCAGGTCGGTTTCCGGGGCGTCATCCAATGCGGCCAGCACGCCTTCCAGTGATTCGGCCTCGCGCACCTGCATGCCGCTGACCGCGTCGCTGGCAGCCTGACGCAGCGCGGCGCGGAACAGGGGGTGGTCGTCGGCGATCAGCAGGCTGGGCATTCTCGGGCGGGGGTGTGTGGACGACGGAAGCGGTGAGTAAAGGCCGAAGCGGCGACAAACGCAACCGCATCAACGCGCAGCATGCGCGGATGCGGTTGGCCGGTGTCGCCGGCGTGCGTGCACTTACTGCGACGTCCAGCCGCCATCCATCGGCATCGCCGCGCCGGTGACGTTGTGTGCCTCGCGGCGGCACAGCCACACCACCATCGCGCCGATGTCCTCCGGCAGCGACATGCGCAGGCTGGGCTGCTTCTCCTCAAGCAGGGCACGCACGCCGTCGTCGCGGCTGCCGCCGTTGCGGTGGGCCTGGATTTGCGGCTCGATCAGCGGGGTTTCGACCCAGCCCGGGCAGATGCAGTTGACGGTGACGCCGCCGCTGTCGCGGCTGCCGGCGGCGGCGTATTCCAGCCCGGCCACCTTGCTCAGGCCAACGATGCCGAACTTGCTGGCCACGTAGGGCGCCTTGTTCTTCGAGGCCACCAGCCCGTGCACCGAGGCGATGTTGATCACCCGGCCGAAGCCACGCTCGGCCATGCCCGGCAGCGTGTGCTGCATGGTGTGGAAGGCGGCGCTGAGGTTGATGGCAATGATGTCGTCCCATTTCTGCGACGGCTGCTCGGCCAGCGGCGCGGCATGCTGGATGCCGGCGCAGTTGACCAGCACGTCGACCTGGCCCCAGGCCTGCACGGCTTCAAGCAGGGTGGTGATTTCGTCGGGTTTGCGCAGGTCCGCGCCGAAGTGACGGGCCTCGCTACCGGCATCGGCCACGCTCTTGAGCGCGGCGTCGATCTGCTCGGGCGTACCCAGGCCGTTGATGGCCACGCGCGCGCCGGCCGCCGAAAGCGCCTGTGCGATGGCCAGGCCGATGCCGGAGGTACTGCCGGTCACCAGCGCGGTGCGGCCTTGCAGGAAGCGGTCCATGGGGGACTCCGTAGAACAGTGGGGAAAGTACGGAAAACGTAGCAGCCGGGGTGCTAAAAGCGTGTGGTACGAAAGTACGATGAGCCGGCCCGTGGGCCTCTGCTAGTGTGCGCCCATGAGCCAATCCCTACTGCGCGCCGCCTGCGGCCTATTCGTCGGACTGAGCCTGGCCTCCTGCGCCAGCGGCCCCGCCTACCAGTCCGTGGAGCCTTCCATGTTCAGCAACGAACTCCGCAGCGAACACCGCGGCAGCGACGACCTGCTCACCGCCGGCCTCGGCCTGGCCGGCTTGCGCAGCGTGGCCCCGCCGGCCTTCGCCGACGCTACCGCGCCGACCGTCGAGGAACTGCGCCGCCGCGCCCTGTGGGGCAGCTGGCGTGGCATCGCCGACCTCGCACCGGGCGGGGGTTATGGCGAGCTGTTCGGCATCCTGGCGCCGGCGCCGGGCCGCGAGTACTCCGCCTTTGCCCGCCTGCCGGGTGCCAGGCAGCCGCACCGGGTGCTGGCGCAGGTGCCGGACAACTTCGACCTGGCCAAGCGCTGCGTACTGGTGGCCCCGGCCTCGGGCTCGCGAGGCATCTACGGCGCGGTGTCGGTGGCGGCGGCCTGGGGCCTGCCCAAGGGCTGTGCGGTGGTCTACACCGACAAGGGCGCCGGCAGCGACTACTACGACCTGGACGCACAGCAGGGCGTGCGCGCCAATGGCAGCGTGGGTGCACTGGGCGAGGCCGCCGACCTGGCGTTCGTGCCGGATGCGCCGGTCAATGCATCGGGCGTGGCCTTCAAGCACGCCCATTCCAAGGACAACCCGGAGGCCGACTGGGGCCGGCACGTGAAGCAGGCGGCCGAGTTCGCATTGCTGGCATTGGGCCAGGCCTATCCGCAGGCGGCGCCGTTCACCTTCGAGAACACTCGCATCATCGCGGTGGGCATCTCCAACGGCGGCGGCGCGGTGCTGCGCGCGGCCGAGATGGACGGTGACTGGCTGGATGCGGTGGTGGCCGGTGAGCCGAGCATCTATTCCGATGGCCCTGACGCGCGTGCGCTGTACGACTACACCACCGAAGCGGCGCTGCTGATGCCGTGCGCGCAGCTGCACATGAGCAACCTGCCGCAACCGCCGCTGACCGCCGCATTGCAGGCGGGCGCTGCGGTGCGCTGTGCCACGCTGGCCCGCGAGGGCATGATCAGCGGGGCGACGCCGGCCGCGCAGGCGCAGTCGGCCTACGCGTTGATGCTGAGCAAGGGCTGGACCGATGCCGCATTGCGCGCGGGTGCGTTGTCGACCGGTTTCGACCTGTGGCGTGCGATCGCCGCGACCTACGCCTCGGCCTATGGCCGCTATGGCGTGGGCGAGCATCCGTGCGGCTTCAGCTTTGCCGCGCAGAACCCGGACTTCTCCCCGCGCGTGGCCAGCGCCGCCGAGCGTGCGGCATGGATTTCCGACGGCAGCGGTATTCCGCCGGGCGCCGGCGTCGGCCTGCTCGACAGCAAGGTGCAGTTGCCGGACCTGACCTACGCCGGGCTGAAATGCCTGCGCGGCTTGTGGGACGGGCAGAGCGAGGATGCCAAGCGTGTGCAGGCCGGCATCCAGGCCACTCGCGCCGGGCTGCCGCGCAAGGGGCTGCCGGTGATGGTGGTGCATGGCACCGACGATGGGCTGATCCCGCCGGCCTTCAGCAGCAAGCCCTACGCCACTGCCGCCAAGGCGGCGGGGCGTGAGGTGAGCTACTGGCAGGTGCAGCACGTGCAGCACTTCGACGGGTTCCTGGGCCTGCCGGATTACGGCGCGCGCTACCTGCCGCTGTTGCCCTACGTGTACGCCGCGCTGGACCGCGTGGAAGCGCGCCTGGACAACGGCACCGCGTTGCCGGCCGATGCGGTGATCGCGACCACGCCGCGTGCCGGCCAGCCGTTGACCGCCGAACACTTGGCCGTGCCGCGCTGACCCCACGGCTGGAGCGGCTTTGGCCGCGAGGCCGGTTGAGGTTGCGGGGCGCATGAAGCCGGTCATCTGATTTTTCGGATGGCAGGCTTCTGCGTTCATGCGGGCATTGTTGGTTTAGCGACTGAAGTCGCTCCTGCCGTCCTGGCGCCCTGCCGCGCGCAGGCGATGGCATCATGCGCGCATGGACCTTCTGAATCTTTCTTCCCGTGTCATTCCCGCCGCCCAGTACCAGCGCGAGCGCTGGCGCAACGGGCTGGGCTGGACCCGCGAGATCCTGCGCCTGCCCGAGCAGGGCGATTGGCAGCTGCGCTTGTCCATCGCCGAGATCGAGCAGGACGCCGCGTTTTCCGCATTCCCGGGCATCGAGCGCGAGCTGGTGCTGCTGCAGGGCGAAGGCCTGCGCCTGCGCTTTGCCGATGGCCGCTGCGAAACCCTGTTGCCGCCCTACCAGCGGCTGCGTTTCGCGGGTGAGGACGTGATCACCGGCGAGCTGGTCGATGGCTTCACCCAGGACTTCAACCTGATGTGGCGGCGGGATGAGGTGAATGCCGAGCTGCTGCATCGTCCGTTGGTCGGCAACATGCTGTTCTTCACCGAGCCACAGGCGGCCTGGGCGATCCACCTGCTGGCCGGGCAGGCCCGCTTCGAAGGCGATGTGCTGCCGGCATTGTCCGCAGGCGATACCGCCTGGTTGGGTGCCGGGGCACGCGAGCGCTTCACGCTGCACGGTGGCGGCGAGCTGCTGGCGATCCGGGTGGCTCCGGCAGTGATGCGGTAGAGCGGGGCCCTGCTCCGCTGAGGCGCTGGCGGGAAAGCCCCGGCGCTACCCGTTGGGAGAGTACTCAGTACACGTCGCGCCGGTAGCGGCCGGCGATGCGCAGGGCTTCGTGGGCCTCGCTGCCAAGGGCATCGAGGATCACCGCGTCCACCGCCGGGGCCATGCCCTGCAGGCTGCCGCAGACCAGCACGGTGGCGCCGTGGTCGATCCACTCGCGCAACCGCGGCGCGTGCGCGGCCAGCGCATCCTGCACGTAGTGGAAGGCGCCGCCATCTCGGCTGAAGACCGCGTCGAGGTGTTCGATCCAGCCTTCGCGCTGCCACTGCTGCAGCTCGTCGCCGAAGTGGAAGTCATGGGCGGCATGGCGCTCGCCGAACAGCAGCCAGTTGCGGCGCGCGCCGATGTCGATGCGCGCACGCAGGTGCGCGCGCAGGCCGGCGATGCCGGTGCCGTTGCCGATCAGGATCAGCGGGACGTCCGCGGCCGGCGGATGGAAGTTGGCGTTGCTGCGCAGGCGCAGGTCGATGCGGTCACCGGGTTGGGTGTAGTCACATAGCCATCCACTGGCCAGGCCGGGTTGGCCATCCGGGCGCAGCTGGCGGCGCAGCATCAGTTGCAGGCTGCCTTCGCCGGGCATCGAGGCGATGGAGTACTCGCGATGCGGCAGCGGCCTGAGCTGGGCGGCGAGGGCGGCGATGTCGATGTCGGCGGCATGCTCCGGCAACTGCGAGGCAGCGAGCAGTTCGCCCAGCAGGCGACCGTCCGGCAAGCGGGTGCCGGGGTCGAATCCATGCGCCTGCATCCAGGCCTGCACCGCCGCGGCGGATTGGCGCGGCCCGATCTCGGCGATGTCGCCTGCCTGCCAGGATGGCAGCGCACCTTCGGCCGGTTGCAGTGCCAGGTGGAACACCGGGCCGCCGACGCTGCCGGGGTTGAGCAGCCGGCGCGATTGCAGCCGCCAGGGCTGGTACTCGGGCGCGCTCCAGTCCGGCACGTTGCTGGTGGTGCCGCCCAGTTGGCCGAGCAGCTGTTGCCAATGGCGCAAGGCATCGGGATCGGCGTTGTCGACCTCGACGAGGTCGAACAACGGTTGCGCGCCATGTGCGCGCAGCCATGCATCGAGTTGGTGGCCGAAGGCGCAATAGTGTTCGTAGCTGCGGTCGCCCAGGGCGAGCACCGCGTACTGCAGTCCCGGCAACGCGCTTGCCTGCGGCATCACCCGGCGCAGGAAGGCCAGTGCATGGTCCGGCGGGTCGCCTTCGCCGGTGGTGCTGGCGATGAACAACGCCTGGTGGCTGCTGCCCAGCAGGGCGGCGTCGACCTGGTCCAGTGCGCGCAGGCGGGTGGCATGGCCGGCGGCACGCAGGCTCTGGGCGCTGCGTTCGGCCAGTTGTCGGGCAAAGCCGGTCTGGCTGGCCCAGACGATCAGCAGCGGCGGTTGCCCGGTGTCGCTGGCCGGCTCCTTGCGCGGGCGCACGCGCCACCACAGGACGAAACAGGCAACCGCATAGACCGCGCCCACGCCGGCCGCGCTCCACCACTGCCAGGGCAGCGGCGAGGCCAGCCACCAGCCCTCGCCCAGGTGCAGGCGCAGCAGCAGCACGGCGACGGCCACCAGCACCGCGATCACGGCCAGGTTGCCGAACAGCGCACGATTGAAGCGGGGGGTACTCATGCGGCGTCTGCGTCCAGGTACTGCTGGAAGGCGGGGGTCATGGCTTCCTGCAGGCCACTGCCATCGCGCGAGACGAAGCGCGCGGCCAGCCCCTGCGCCCGGGCAAAGGCCAAGCCCTGTTCGGCGCCCAGCACGGTCAATGCGGTGGCCCAGGCATCGGCGTACATGGCCTGGCGATCGATCACCGTCACCGCGGCCGCGGCGCGGGTGACCGGGGCCTGCGTGCGCGGATCCAGCGTGTGGCTGTAGGACACGCCATCGTGGTCATAGTGGTGCCAGCGATCGCCGGAGGTGGCGATGGCCAGATCGTCCAGTGCCAGCACGCGCGGTGGGTACTCGGCACCGGCATCCTCCTCGGGCGCGGACTCGACCAGCACGCGCCAGGGCTGGCCGTCGGGCTTGCGACCGTAGCCGTGCAGTTCGCCGCCGACTTCGACCAGCGCCGCCTCGACGCCGTTGCGACGCAGCCAATGGCTGACCAGGTCCACCCCATAGCCCTTGGCGATGGCGGACAGATCCAACTGCAGGCCGCCGGGTTGCAGCGCAGCGCGTGCCGGTTGATCCAACTGAAGTTTCTGCCAGCCGCAGTGGCGGGCGATCGCTGTTCTTTCTGCAGCGTCGGGTACGCGCTGCGCGCGCGCCTGTGCGCCGAAGCCCCACAACGCGACCAAGGGGCCGATGCTGGGATCGAATGCACCGTCGCTGCGCCGGGCGATGTCGTGCGCGGCGCTGAGCACGGTCCAGAAGTCCTCGGGGAGCGGCTGCCAGTGGCCGGCAGCGGCACGGTTGTAGCGACCGATGTCCGAGTCTGGTTCCCAGGTGCTCATCTGCGCGACCACGCGATCGAGTTCCCCCTGGATGCCCGCGTGCAGCGCATGCAGGTCACGGCTGCGTGGCGCGACCAGCTTGACGCTCCAGGTGGTACCCATGGTGTGGCCGCCAAGGGCGGCGATGTCGGCGTTGGGGGACATCAGTGTCGGGAATCGGGGAGCCTTTTGTCCTTCTCCCGTGTGCGGGGGAAGGTGCCCCGAAGGGGCGGATGGGGGAGCGTTCTTGCTGACGTTGATCGGCGACGGGGCCGCTCCTCGTGCCCTCACCCCAACCCCTCTCCCGCAGGCGGGAGAGGGACTTTGAGCAATTGCTTACTGCGGCAGCACTTCCAGCGTGGCGACATAGGTCAGGCGACGCACGTTGGCCTGGGCGACCGTGGTCTTGTTGTCCTCGGTGCCGGTTTCCAACCAGTACATGCCGGCTTCCGGCCAGGTCACCGAGAACTCGCCGTTGGCGTCGGTGGTGACCTTGATCTCTTCCTGCGCGTTGCGGTAACGGGTGCCACCGCGGGTGATCTCCACTTCCAGGCCGGCCTGCGGCTTGCCGTCCACCAGCAGGCGGAACCTGGCGGCCTCGCCGGCGAACAGGTCGTTCGGGTGGCCCACGGCCACCATCTCCAGGCCCTTGCCGGTCGGCTTGAGCGCGGTGTCGTTCGGTGCGCCGTTGGTGACGAAGGTCTCGACCCGCCCGGCGGTCTCGGAGACCTTCAGCTCCGATGCGTTCTTCGGCACTTCGGTGGCGAACTTCTCGGCGTTGCCGCGCCAGCGCTTGGGCTTGCCGTCTTCCTGCCAGGTGGCCGAGAGGCCGGCGTTGACGTTGGCCAGGCGGTAGGTGCCCTGCTGGGTGAGTTCGACGTCGAACACGCTGCGGTACTTGCCGGTGGCCACGTTCTGCGGCTGCACGGTGCTGCCGTCCGGTGCGGTGATCACCAGGTTGTCGATGCGCAGCGGCACGTGGTTGAAGTAGAACAGGTCGTTGGAGACGGCCGCGTCCACGGTGATCCACGGGTTGGTGCCGGAGATGACGGTCTGCGACGGCTGCAGCCAGGCCTTGTGGGCCGAGGCAGTGAACGGAACCAGCGCGGCGATGGCGGCGGCAATCAGGAGGGAACGCTTCATTCGGTGGGCTCCAGTGCGGTGGTGCGGATCAGGGCTTGACGGACAGGGTGACGGCGCCGAGTTCGGACGTGCCCTGGGCACTGCCGTTCTGGACGCTGCGCGCCGGCCAGGTGAAGGGGATCTTGAGCAGCTCGCGGCCACCGACCTCGCGGGCGGCTTCCACCACTAGGGTGTACTGGCCGGCGGGCAGGCCGCGCAGCTGCGGCTGGCGGTCGTTGAAGCTGAGCTGGTGCTTGCCGACCGGGCGGGTCGGGCCGGTGACGCCATCGACCGGCACCTGCAGGGTGCGGCCGCTCTTGCGCCACCACTGGCGCAGGTCCGGCAGCCACTTGGTGCCATGGCCTTCGGCGGTGTCGCGCAGCTGGTACCAGACCGACAGGTTGGCGGCGACCTTCTGGTCGGCTCCCTCGATCCACACCGCGACATACGGGCGGTGGTATTCGGCGACGTTGAGCTTGGGCACTTCGACGTTGACGTCGAGGCTGGCGGCGTAGGCGGCCGGGGCGGTGGCGATCAGGCCGCTCAGGGCGATGGTCAGGGTGACGCGCATGGTGCGACTCCGGGAGGAATGACGATCAGTGGATGAGGAGCAGGGCGATCAGCAGCGGGATCAGCAGGCCCAGGCCGACCAGCGGCCAGGTCATGCGCCGCTGCCGCGCGTGCAGATGCAGCAGGAACAGGCCGGTGATGCAGAACACCAGGCAGGCCACGGCGAACAGGTCCAGGAACCAGCCCCAACCCGGTCCGGCGTTGCGGCCCTTGTGCAGGTCGTTGAAGTAGGACACCCAGCCACGGCGGGTCTTCTCGAACTCCACCGCGCCAGTCTCGCGGTCGATGCTCAGCCACGCATCGGCACCGGGCCCGGGCATGGACAGGTAGACCTCCTCGGGCGACCACTCGGCCGGGCGTTGGCCGATGGAGACGTCCAGCCGCGCCGACAGCCAATCCGAGACCCGCGCCGGCAGCGGCGCGTTGCCATCCTCACGCGTACCCAGCGCCTTGAGCACCGGCGCCGGCAGCTCCAGCTGCAGGTTCTGTACCTGCGGCTTGGCTTCGATCTTCGAGGCGTGGTTGAGGGTGATGCCGGTGATGGAGAACAGCAACATGCCGATCAGGCAGACCGCCGAACTGATCCAGTGCCACTGGTGCAGCGTGCGCAGCCAGAAGCCGCGGCTGGCCTGTTGCTGCACGGTGTTGGTGGAAGCGCGGTCTGCGGACACGGGAACGAAGCGGATGGGAGACCGGGAATTAGATCATTAATGAGAATGATTCGCAATTTGTATCGAATTGTATCGCGGCCTCACCCGCTGGCCGCGACGGTATCGGGCCGCGACGTGCGTCGGCCCGGACGCAGGCGTTGCAAGGGTTGCTCGAGCCAGCGCCAGGAGGCCCAGCCGGCGCCGATGCAGGCCAGGACGGTGAGCGCGATGAAGGCCCCGGACTGGCAGGGGCCGTGGTTCCAGCCGCTCGCCTGCCAGAGCCGCCCGGCGGCGGAGATCACGAACACATGGCTCAGGTACAGCGAGTAGGAACTGTCGCCGATCCGCAGCAATGGAAGCGGGACCCGGGGCGATCCGGCACGTTCCCAGCGCACCAGCCCCAGCGTGAGCAGGGCCGCCGGCAGGCCGAAGGCACACAGGCGCATTGCCATGGAAGGGGGCGGGCCGCCGGCTTCGGACAACAGCAGCATCGCGCCGGCCAAGCCCAGCGCGCCGGCAACGGCCACCGGCAAGGCCATGGGCGCGGGCAGGTGCCTCCAGTACAGCCCGACCAGTGCGCCGGCAATGAATTCCAGTGTCAGCGGGCTGCTGGCGACCTGCTGCCATGGCGCACCGGCATCGAGCAGGAAGTGCGCTGCCAGGGTCAGGGAACCCCAGCCAAGCAGCAGTGCCGGCAACCAGGTCTCGCGCGCGAAGGCGATCATCCCGGCCATCACCAGGTAGAAGAACATCTCGTGGATCAGGGTCCAGCCGACGGTCAGCAGGGGCAATTGCGTCTGTGGCCAGAGCAGGTACGAGGCAAGGATGTCCTGGTGCCTGTAGGCGCTGTTGGCGATGCCCGGGGCGAGGAGCATCAAAGCCAGCACCACGCTGGTGTAGAACCAGTAGGGCGGCAGCACGCGCCAGCTGCGCCGCACCAGGAAACGTCCGGCCTGACGCGGCGAGCCATAGCTGCCGGCGGCGATGGTGGTCATCACGAAACCGGACAGCACGAAGAACAGGTCCACGCCACTGTCGGCATGGCGGATGAAGCCCGGCAGCAGCGGCATGCCGGCGGTGTACTTGGCCTCCACGATCTGCAGGTGGAACAACACCACCAGCAGGGCGGCAATGGCGCGCAACGCCTGGATGGAATGAAAAGGGCGGGTGGCCATCACGACGGGGAAGCTCAGAGTGTGCGGACTCTAGCATCGTGCCCGCGCCGCGTGTTGCAGGTGGACGGCGCCGCCGGCCGCCACGGTTCAGCGGCCGGAGCAGGGCCTGTACGGGTGCGGCACGGGCCCTGCCACCGCCCGTCGTGGGGGCGGCGGCGGGCAACGGCTCAGAAGCGCGCGTTGAGCGAGATCCAGTAGCTGCGACGCTGCTCCTTGACCGCGTAGTCGTCCACGCAGCTGTACTCGCTGGGCGAGGTCAGCAGGCACGACTGCGAAACGAAGTCCTTGTCGAACAGGTTGTTCACCCGTGCGTTGAAGGTCAGCCAGGGGGTGGCCTTCCAGCTGCCGCCGAGATGGAAGAGGGTGTAGTCCTCGTAATAGCGGGTCTGCGGGTTGCCGTTGGCGTCCGGCAGGGTGTCGCGGTAGCGGTCGTAGCGGCCTTCGCCGATCAGCGACAGGCTCAGCGCATCGCTGATCTGCCAGTTGAGGCTGGCATTGGCCATGTGCTTGGCGGGGTTGCCGGCGATCGGCAGGCCCTTGCCGGTGCCGCTGGTCTGCTCGCTCTTGGTCCAGGTGTAGTTGCCGCGCAACTGCAGGTTGGCGAGCAGGTCGACATGGCTGGCCAGCTCGACGCCGCGGGTCTCGGCCTTGTCCAGGTTCACGCTCTGGCCGAAGACGCTGTAGCCCAGCGCTGCCCAGCCTGGGCCGACATCGACGCAATAGCCACCGCCGGCCGGGGCGACCTCGCAGTTCGGGTAGCTGCCGCCGCTGGCGATCTTGTCCTCGAAGCGGTTGAAGAAGGCGGTGGCGTTGAAGCCCCAGCGCTCACCTTCGTAGTAGCTGGCGATCTCGTAGTTGGTGCTGGTTTCCGGCTTGAGGTTGGGCGAGCCCACCATCGGGATCACGCCCTGGCCGCCGAAGCCGGTGACGCCGGGGAACAGCTGGTCCGGGCGCGGGGTCTTGTAGCCGGTGCTGATGCCACCCTTCACGGTCCAGGCATCGCTGGCGTTCCACACCAGGTAGGCGCGCGGGCTGACATGGCTGCCGAAGATGTTGTGGTGGTCATAGCGCAGGCCGAGCGTGGCGGTGAGGCGCTCGGCCAGCGACCAGTTGTCCTCGGCGAACACCGACCAGGTGCGGTGCTTCTGCTTGACGTTGTCCTTGTAGCCGCCGCCGTCCATGCCGAACACGCCGTCGGTCATGTCGGTGTTGTTGTACTGGCCGCCCAGGGTGAGCTGATGCGCGCCGAACTGCAGGTCCAGCAGGGTGTCCAGCACCAGCGCGTCCAGTTCCATGGTGCGCAGCGGGCGCGGCAGGAAGGCCTGCAGGCGGGCGCGTTCGGCATCGTTGAGGATCGAGACGTTGCCGTTGGTCATGTTGCAGTTGGCGGCCTGGCCGCGGCGGCTGCAGACGTCGTTCCACAGGGTCTGCAGGTCGGCGCGCTCTTCCAGCGTCAACGGCAGCGAGCGACCGAGGTTGTTGCTCTGGGTGCGGGCCAGGCTGGTCTGCCAGGTGCCGAAGTCATAGCGACCCTGGTGGGTCAGGGCGAGCTGGTCCAGTTCGTAGCGCTGGTAGGCGGTATAGCCCACGCGCGGCTGCACCACGCGGCGGCTGGTGGTGCCGCCACTGCCGTTGGGAATGGTGGCCACGCCGCTGCGCCACAGGCTCTCCAGCCCGTCCAGGGTGCCGGTCTGGCCCTTGCTGTTGTCGTATTTCTGGCGGGAGAGGTCATAGTCCAACCACAGGCTATGGTTCTCCGACACGCTCCAGTCCAGGCGCACGCCCGTGTTCCAGTTGGTGTTGGCCACGGCCTTGCCGCCACCGCCGAAACCGAGCGCGCGCTCCCAGCTGCTGCCATCGGGCAGCGGCAGGGCCGACCACTCCGGCGAGGATTCGTCACTGTCATACCAGCTGCCGCGCACGGTCAGGCCCAGCGTGTCCTTGACCAGCGGGCCGCTGAGATACAGGTCGCTGGTGCGGGCGTCGCCGAACTGGCTGTCCTGCTGCACGGTGAAGCCCTGGGTGAACGAACCGCTCCACTGCCCCTTGTTGCGGCGGGTGATGACGTTGATCACGCCGCCCATCGCGTCGGCGCCGTACAGCGTGGACATCGGGCCGCGCACCACTTCGATGCGCTCGATGGCATCGAGCGGCGGCAGGTAGGCGAACTGGCCGCCGCCGAAGTTGTTGGGGTACAGGTTGCCGACGTTGCTCTGGCGGCGGCCGTCGATCAGGACCAGGGTGTATTCCGAGGGCATGCCGCGCATGGAGATGGTGGCGCGGCCGTTCTTGTCGGTGGTTTCCATGCCCACGTCGATGCCTTCGACGTCACGCAGTGCGTCGATCAGGCTGGTGTAGGGGCGCAGCGCGAGTTCCTCGCGGCTGACCACGCTGATGCTGGCCGGCGCATCGACGATCTTCTGTTCAAAGCCGGCGGCGGTGACCACCACCTTGTCCAGCGTGGTGGGGGCCCCGGTGCCACTGGCATGGGCGGAGACGGATAGCGCGCCGAGCACGGCGGCGGTGAGCAGGTGGCGGGAAACGGACGCACGACGACGATGGCTGGCAGCCATGGAAGCAACCTCGGGAAAGATGGATGAGCGGTGCGCAGGCCGGTGCCACACGCGTTGGCGTGCGGCCGCTGCTGCGGCAGGAAGGAGCAGGGAGCCAGGGCCGGACCCGGCCCGTGGTGACGCGGTCAGGCCAGTGGCGGTGCCTGCCCGCGCTGTTGGCGGGGACTGTGCAGGGCGGGCGGGGCTTGATGCGATGCGGCGGGGATCGGCACGGGTGCGACGGCGCGTGCAACGGCGGCACGACGCGGCAGGAACCCGGGATGGGGCAGGGCGGCACGCGCCGCACGCAGAGGGGCGGCCCGGCGCAGCTTGGCCGGGCCCTGTTCTTCGAGCGGGGTTTCGCCACGTTCCTCGCCCGCCGTGGCGCAGGTGCTCTGGGCGCCGCCCAGGCGTGGCAGGTGGGTGCCGTGCTGCCACAGCGAGGCGAGCAGCGACAGCAGCAGCAACGCGCACAACGCCACCGGGCGGATCGCGCTGGCGCGATGCGCGACGATGGCCACGTCCTGTTGGCGCTGCAGCTGGTACACGTGGAATCCCCGGTGATACGCACGACAGGAAGGCCATGCGTTTCGGGCGGGAATTTTAGATGGGACGCGTTAGCTTTTGCAAATGATAACCACTATCAATGATAGCTGTTGGCCATCACATCGCCTGACCTGCAACCAGGGCGCGGATCGCCGCATGGGGCGAGGCTGCCAGTTGTGGACGGATTGCCGCCATGAATGAGGGGCTGCCATTGGCCAATGCCTTCCTCAGCCAGTGCACGGCGGCATCCACCTCGCCGGCCGCCAGCAGCAGGGAGGCGTGGCTGGCCTGGCCACGGAAGTCGCCGGCTTCGGCCGAGCGCAGGTACCAGGCAGGTGCGGCGGCGGGATCGGCGGCGACGCCGCGGCCTTCCTCCAGACAGCGGCCGACCAGGTTCATCGACTTGGCGTGGCCGGCCTGGGCGGCGCGCAGGTAGAGCGCATAGGCGGCGACCTCGTCCCTGGCCAGCCCGCGTCCGGTGGCAAGCAGATTGGCAAGGTTGTACATCCCCCAGTCCAGGCCGCCATCGGCGGCCTGGCGATACCAGACCGCGGCCAGTTCATGGTTGACCGGCGTACCGTGGCCGAGCTCGTGGCAGCGGCCGAGCATGTTCATCGCCTGCGCCAGTCCACCATTGGCGGCACGCTCGAACCAGGCCATGCCCGCCCCGGCATCGATGTCGCGGCCACGGCCTTCCATGCAGGCTTGGCCGAGCAGGAACTGGGCCAGTACCTCACCGCGCTGCGCGCGCTGCTCGAGCTCGGCCATGACCTTGGCCGGGTTGTCCGGGAGTTGCCGCAGCAACGACTGGAGGTCCTGCAGCGCGGTGCTCACGCTTCGGCCCATTGCCGCAGCAGGTTGTGGTAAACGCCGGTCAGGCTGACCAATGACGGGTGCTGGGGATGGTCGCCGGTGAGGCCGCGGATGGACAGGTCCAGTTCCCACAGCAGGCGGCGATGGCCATCGTCGCGCACCATCGACTGGATCCAGAAGAACGATGCCAGGCGCGCACCGCGCGTCACCGGGGTCACCTGGTGCAGGCTGGTTCCGGGGTACAGCACCATGTGCCCGGCGGGAAGTTTGACCCGCTGGTTGCCGTAGGTGTCCTCGATGACCAGTTCGCCCCCGTCGTACTCATCCGGATCGGACAGGAACAGCGTCGCCGACAGGTCGGTGCGGACCGGTTGCGGGTCATCGGGCCGGCTGATGTGGTCGTAGCGGATGGCGTTGTCGACGTGGAAGCCGAAGGTTTCGCCTTCGCGGTAGCAGTTGAACAGCGGTGGGTACACGCGTCGCGGCAAGGCGGCGGCGAAGAAGGTGTCGTTGCGGCCGATGGCATCCAGGACCATCGACCCCAGCGCACGTGCGACCGGATCGGATTCGGGAAGCTGCAGGTTCCGCTTGGCCTGCGCCGACTGGTAGCCGGCGGTGGCCTTGCCGTCGGCCCAGCCGGCATCCTGCAGGCGCTGGCGGGCGAGTGCGACCTGTTCGCGCGTGAGTACGTCGGGGATGTGCAGCAGCATGAGTATTCCCTTGATGCGAAGCCCCCGGCACGAGGCCGGGGGCGGGTGGAGCGGTCCAGCGCGATCAGAACGTGACGTTCAGTGCCAGCGTGGCCGAGCGGCCCGGGGCGATGCTGGCGTAGTGCGAAGCATACGCCTTGGTGAAGTACACCTTGTCGCTCAGGTTCTGCACGTTCAACTGCAGGCTGATGTTCTCCTGGATGGCGTAGCTGGCCATCGCGTCCCAGCGGGTGTAGCTGGGGATCCACTTGAGGTTGGCAGCGTCACCGTACTGCTTGTCCGAATAGGTGGCACCGGCGCCGAGGGTCAGGCCGAACGGGAAGCTGTAGGTCGTCCACAGGTTGGCGCTGTGCTTGGCGGTGTTCGGGAACTGGTTGCCGTTGTTCGGCGACGGGATCCACACGCCCGGTGCCGGGCAGCCGGTGCGGCTGGAGACCGAGCAGGTGAAGCCATTGTCCTTCAGCTCCGAATCCAGGTAGGTGTAGCCGCCGTAGATGCTCCACGCGTCGGTCAGCTGGCCGGTGAAGCCCAGCTCGAAGCCGTCGATGACCTTCTTGCCTGCGTTCTGGGTGGTGCCGTTGTCGATCACCACGCGCGCGTTGTTCAGCTCGGTGTGGAAGAGGGCGGCGGTCAGGTTCAGGCGGTTGTCGAACAGGTCCCACTTGGTGCCCAGTTCGAGGTTCTTGGTCTCCTGTGGCTTCAGGTCGGCGTTGGCGGCATTGATGCCGTCCGAGCCGTCACCACCGTCCATGCCCGGCGGGGTCGAGGAGGTGCCGTAGGACAGGTAGATGCTGCCGTTGGCGACCGGCTTGAACACGACGCCGGCCTGATAGTTGACGAAATCGTTGTCGTTGTTGAACACCGTCGGTGCCTTGCCGAGTACCGGGGTGACCTGTTCGGTGGAGTAGTCGTCGTAACGCAGGCCAAGGTTGACGGACCACTGTTCGTTGAACTCGATGGTGTCGAACGCGTAGACCGACTTGGTCTTGGTGGTCTGGCGGACGTCCAGCGCCTTGTTGCTGCGGTAGACGATCTGGTTGGCCGACCACGGATCATTCGGGTTGGGGTTGTTGAAGTCGGTGCAGTTGTAGCCGGTGGCCGCGCCGGTGGTCGGGCAGGCGGTGCTGCCGTTGAGCGGATTGTTGGTGCCCGGCGTCATCTGGTAGGTGCCGCGGGTCATCTTCTCGTCGCTGTACTCCACGCCGGTGCTGTAGCTGTGCTTGAGCGAGCCGGTGGTGAAGCTGCCGGTCAGGCTCAACTGGTCGGTGAAGTTCTTCAGGTCGACGGCGCGGGCGTTGGTACGGCGCCACAGGGTGCCGTACAGGTTCGGGTTGCCCTTGCTGTCGTCCGGCTGGGTCCACAGGTAGTCGTTGCTGGTGTTGCCCAGGCGCGCGATGTTGCGCAGCTTGTGGTCACCGAAGTCGTAGCTGGCGTCGATGGTGCTGATGTCAGCACGGGTACGCTGGAAATCGCGGTCCTTCAGGCCGTAGTAGTTGTTGCGGTCCGGCACCAGCGGGCTGCCGTCGCCGTTCTTGGCGACGTTCGGGCCGCTGGTGAAGGGGTTGCTGTAAGGGAAGCCGCCGGCGTCGGGCAGGTCGTCGGTTTCCATGTGGTAATGGCCCACGATCAGCTGCGCCGGGCTGTTCAGGCCGAACGCGATCGACGGCGCAATGCCCCAGCGATCGACGTTGGCGGCGTCACGGCCAGCAATGTCGGACTGGTGCTTCATCAGGTTCAGGCGGGCGGCGATGCCGTCACCGAGCACGTAGTTGCTGTCCACGGTGCCGCGCGCGTAGCTGTCGGTGCCCGCGCCCATGCTGACGCTGGTCTCGTTCTTCAGCTTCGGGGTCTTGCTGACCAGGTTGAGGCTACCACCACCGGAATCACGGCCGCCGTAGGCCGAGCTCGGGCCCTTGACCACTTCCACCTGCTCCAGGTCGAAGATCTCGCGGGTCTGCGAGCCGACGTCGCGCAGGCCGTCGACGAAGATGTTGCTCTGCGAGTCGAAGCCACGGATGAAGGGGCGGTCGCCGGTCGGGTTGCCGCCTTCGCCGGCACCGAAGGTGATGCCCGGAACCATGCGCAGGGCATCCTGCAGGCTGGTCGCGCCGGTTTGCTGGATCAGCTTCTCCGAGACGATGGACACGGACTTCGGGGTGTCCAGCAGGTCAGCGGTGAACTTCGGCGAAGAAGGGGCGAACCAGCTGCCGCGGACCTGCACCTTGTCCAGGTCGGTGGCCTTGCGCGGGTCGGCGCCATTGTCGGCGCTGTCGGCGGCGTGGGCAGCCAACGGGGCGATGGCGATCAGGAGGGCGGACGTCAGCGGAGTACGAGCAGGGTTCATTGCAAAGACTCTGTGGGTAGGCGAAAGGATGGCGACGGCAGGGAGCCGGCGCGGAAAGCGGAAACGGGGGATCAGGCAGACGCGTGGCCGGCGACAGCCGGAACCGGCGTGGATACGGACTCAGACCCGCGGAGGGGCGTGGCCGCGATTGATCAGCAGGTAGGGCGCGCGCGGATAGCGATGTGCGCTTTCCAGTGCCTGGCGCAGGCGGGTATCGGTCGCTGCGCTCAGGAACGTGCGGCTGGGCGGTGCCGGCAGGGCCCGCGGCGGCAGGCTGCCGGTGGACGCGGGACGTGGCCGCGCGCTGCGCAGGCTTTCGGCCCCGGACTCGGAAATGGCGGCCATGTCCGGCAGGTCCCCGGGCTGGCCACCGCCGGGGAGGGCACTGACCAGGTCGACGGACGCGCCGGGTGCCAACGCGCCGGGCGCGGCCACGGCATGGCCGAGCATCGCCCAGGCGATCAGCAGGCCGAGTGCCAGCATCAGCCACGGCTGGCGCTGCCGCAACTGGGCGGCGAATCGCTGAATGGCCATGGCGCTGGAAGCGGGCATCGAAGACAGGCGTGTTAAGAAATCATTGCAGGACGCAATGGATGCGCATCTTATTGAGAATTGTTTGCGTTATCAATATTGAGTGGGCCGGCCGGGCCGTGACGCCAGGCGAATCACCCGGGCAGGCGCCGCCCGACCGGCACGCCAAAGGGGGAGTGGGGAAGGGGGCGCGGCGAGCAGCCGACGGCCGCCCGCCGCGTGCCGGCCCCCCGCGTCAGGGGCCGGCGGCCAGACGGCCGTTGCTCGGTGGCCCTGTCGGGCGAGCGGCCTCCGCCGTGGCGACGGGCGAGGCCTGCAGGCTCAGTCGCGGTCGTCGCGCGACCAGATGCCGCCGTGTTCGCGCTTGACCGGGAACTTGGGCACCGGGGAATAGGCCGGCGCACACAGGGCGCGGCCATCGCGGATGTCGAAGCGGGCACCGTGCAGGATGCACTCGATGCTGCCCTCGGCCGGGTCGATCACGCCGGAGGACAGTTCGAACTCCTCATGGCTGCACTGGTCTTCCAGGGCGTACAGCTCGCCATCGAGGTTGAAGACGACCAGCGGGGTACCGGTGACCTCGTCGAAGGCGGTCTTCATTTCCCCGGGCAGCAGTTCCTCGCTGGCGCAGATGAAGGTCCAGGTCTCGCTCATGCCGCCGCTCCCAGCGGCTTCTCCAGCACTTCGAACTGCAGGTCATCGCGCTTGGGCAGGCCGTAGCGGGCATCGCCGTAGGGGAAGGGCTTCTTGATGCCGGTGCGCACGTAACCGCGGCGTTCGTAGAAGGCGATCAGTTCGTCGCGGCAGTCGATCACCGTCATCTGCATGGTCGGCAGCTGCCACTGTTCGGCGGCAAAGCGCTCGGCGTACTGCATCACCTGCTTGCCGACGCCACCGCCCTGCGCCTTGGGGTTGACCGCGAACATGCCGAAATAGCCGTGGCCGTTCTCATCGGCGACATGGCAGCAGGCCATCAGCTGGCCGTCCTGTTCGGCCAGCAGGACCACGCTGCGCGCGCGGTTGATGTCGGCCAGGATGCCATCGGCGTCCACGCGCTGGCCATCGAGCAGGTCGGCCTCGGTGGTCCAGCCGACGCGGGAGGCATCGCCACGGTAGGCGGAAGTCACCAGTTCAATCAGGGCCGGGGTGTCGGCGGCGGTCGCGGTACGGAAAGTCAGCTCGTTCATCCCCACATTCTAGTGCGCGCGAGGCGAAGGGGAAGCGGCGGTGCACGGCGCGTCCGGGAAGGAGGCGGCGCGTGGCCGGGGTGTCCGGAGACAGCGCCGCGCGTGGCTCGGCACTACCGCCTTGGGCCCTCCCTTTCGCGCGGCGAAGGGGGAGGGCTTTCGCGGCCGAGGCCGCTCCTGGCCTCACCCCAGCAGGGTGCGGACCTTCTTCAGGGCCACCATGAACGACTCGATCTCGTCATGCGTGTTGTAGAAGGCCAGCGAGGCGCGGCAGGTGGCGGCGACGCCGTAGTACTGCAGCAGCGGGTGCGCGCAATGCTGGCCCGAACGCACGGCCACGCCCTGCAGGTCGAGCAGGGTGGCCAGGTCGTGCGAATGCGCGCCTTCGACCAGGAACGACACCACCGCCGCCTTGTGCGGCGTGGTGCCGAAGATGCGCACGCCGTCGATGCGTTGCAGCTCCTCGGTGAAATGCGCCAGCAGCACCTGCTCGCGGTCGGCGATGTGGTCGCGGCCAAGCGCGTCGAGGTAGTCCACCGCCACGCCCAGGCCGATGAAGCCGGCGATGTTCGGCGTGCCGGCCTCGAACTTGTGCGGGGCATCGTTGAACACGGTGCCGTCGAAGCTGACTTCCTTGATCATCTCGCCACCGCCCAGGAACGGCGGCATTTCCTGCAGCAGCTCGCGGCGTGCCCACAGTGCGCCGGTGCCGGTCGGGCCGCACATCTTGTGCCCGGTGATGGCGTAGAAATCGCAGCCGATGGCCTGCACGTCCACGCGCAGGTGCGGGGCGGCCTGCGAGCCATCCACCATGGTGACGATGCCGCGCCGGCGTGCCTCGCGGCAGATCTCGCGCACCGGGTTGATGGTGCCCAGCACGTTGGAGACGTGGGTCACTGCCAACAGCTTCACATCCGGGGTCATCGCCGCATGCAGCGCGTCCAGGTCCAGCGAGCCGTCGGGCAGGATCTCCGCCACGCGGATCGTCGCCCCGGTACGCTGCGCCACCAGCTGCCACGGCACGATGTTGGCGTGGTGTTCCATGCGCGAGACCAGGATCACGTCGCCGGCCTTCAGCCGCGGCAATGCCCATGAATACGCGACCAGGTTGATCGCGAACGTGGTGCCACTGCACAGCACCAGCTCGTCGCTGCGTACGTTGAGGAAACGCGCCAGCTTGGCGCGCGCGCCTTCGTACGCTTCGGTGGCTTCGGTGCCCAGCGCGTGCACGGCGCGACTGACGTTGGCGTTGTAGCGGCGGTAGAACTCGTCCACCGCGCCGATCACCTGCAGCGGCTTCTGCGCGGTGTTGGCGTTGTCGAAGTACACCAGCGGCTTGCCGTTGACTTCACGCATCAGCAGCGGGAAATCGGCGCGCACGCGGTCCCAGTCCGGAGCGGTGGCCGAAGGGTGGATCGGACGCGGTGAAGAGAGGTTCATGCCATGCCAGCCTGTTGCAGTGCCTGGTCCAGGTGCCGGGCCAGCTTCTCGGTGAGGATGCCTTCCACGGCCGACAGCGGTTCGTGGCAGAACGCCGCGCTGAGCATGGCGCGGGCCTGTTCGGCCGGCACGCCACGGGTGCGCAGGTAGAACAGCGCATTGGCGTCGAGCTGGCCCACGGTGGCGCCATGCGCGGCCTTGACCTCGTCGGCATCGATCACCAGCGTCGGCTGGGTGTCGATCTCGGCGTCGGCGGACAGCAGCAGGTTCTTGTTGGACAGGTTGGCATCGGTGCCATCGGCGCCTTCGCGGATGTTGATGCCGCCATGGAACACCACGCGGCTGCGGTTGGCGGCCACGCCGCGCCAGACCAGCTCGGCGCTGGTGTCGCGAGCAATGTGGTCGATGCCCAGGCGGGTGTCGATGTGGCGACGGCCATTGCCCAGCAGCACGCCGTTGGCGACCAGCCTGGCGTTGTCACCTTCCAGGCGCACGTTGAGCTCATGGCGGGTCAGCGCCGCGCCCAGTTCCAGGTCGATGCGACGGTACTGCGCGTCGCGCGCAAGCACGGCGTCGGTGCGCAGCAGGTGGGTGTCGCGGCTGCTGCCGGCCTGCACGCGGGCGTGCGCCAGCTGGGCATCCTGGGCCAGGTGGACATGGACCAGGGTGTTGTCGAAGTTGGCGCTGTCGCCGTCGTGCAGGTGGTGCTCGACCAGCCTGAGCGAGGCCCCTCGGCGCAGTTCCACCAGGTGCCGGTGATGCCACACGCGGTCGCTGCCGTCGCCGGTGCTGACGAACACCAGGTGCAGCGGGGTATCGCTGTGGACGCCGTCGGCCACCTGCACCAGCACGCCTTCATCGGCGAGCGCGGCGTTGAGCTGGGCGAAGATCTCCTCGGCGCGGTCGAAGCGGCGGCCAAGGAAGCGGACGGCTTCCGGCTCCTGCTGCTTCACCGCCGACAGGGTGCGTACCTGCACGCCCGCATCCACGCCGGCCAGGTCGCTCAGGTCGCTGCTGGGGCGGCCGTTGACGAACACCAGGCGCGGGGTGGGGATGTCGGCCACCTGCGCGGCATCGATGGCCGGTGCCTGCAGCGGAGCGGCGCTGAAGCTGCGACGTTCGAACTGGCGCAGCGAGGTGTACTTCCAGGCCTCGCTGCGCGCGGCCGGCAGGCCGGTCTTCAGCGCGGCCTCGAGCAGTTCGGCGCGTTCGGTGCTGCCGCAGAAGCCGGCGGCCAGGGAATCCAGCAGGGCGCTCATTACTTGGCCGCCTCGCGCACCACGCGGTCCTTCAGGAAGTCGTAGCCGTGTGCTTCCAGCTCCAGCGCCAGTTCCGGGCCACCGCTCTTGACGATGCGGCCGTTGGCCAGCACGTGCACCACGTCCGGCTTGATGTAGTCGAGCAGGCGCTGGTAGTGGGTGATGACCAGGAACGAACGCTCCGGCGAACGCAGCGCGTTGACGCCGTCGGCCACGCTCTTGAGCGCGTCGATGTCCAGGCCCGAGTCGGTTTCATCGAGGATGGCCAGCTTCGGCTCCAGCACGGCCAGCTGGAAGATCTCGTTGCGCTTCTTCTCACCACCGGAGAAGCCTTCGTTGACGCCACGGTGCAGCAGTTCGTCCTTCAGGTGCAGCACGGCCAGCTTCTGCCGGACCAGCTTCAGGAACTGCATCGAATCGAGTTCTTCCTCGCCGCGCGCCTTGCGCTGGGCATTGAGCGCGGCACGCAGGAAGTAGGTGTTGTTCACGCCGGGGATTTCCACCGGGTACTGGAAGGCCAGGAACAGGCCGGCGGCGGCGCGCGCTTCCGGTTCCAGCTCCAGCAGGTCGCTGCCTTCGAACTGCACGCTGCCTTCGGTGACCTCGTAGCCATCGCGGCCGGACAGCACGTTGCCCAGCGTGGACTTGCCGGCGCCGTTCGGGCCCATGATGGCGTGGACTTCACCGGGCTTCACGTCCAGCGACAGGCCCTTGAGGATTTCCTTGTCGCCGATGCTTGCGTGGAGGTTTTCGATCTTCAACATGAGGGTGCGGTCTTCAAATTTGAATGTGGGGCGGGGCGATCAGAGCTCGCCTTCGGCGCGGTCAAGGAAGGTGGCGCGCAGCCACTGGGTGCGCTGCCGGGTGAGCTCGGCCTTGTTGGCCGAGTACAGCATCGGGTACATCGAGCCATACAGAACGCGCGGGTTCTCGTCCTTGCCCACCGGGTAGCGTGCGTCGATGTCGGCATCACGCAGCTGGATCCACAGGCGTTGGGCGCTGCGCAGCTTCTCGATGGCCACCGGCTGGTCCTGCAGCTTCTGCATCACCTGCCGGTACACGGCGTTGAGCTCGGCATCGCTGGCGTCGGCTTCACGCGCGGCGCATTCGTTGATGTCCAGCTGGGTGCGGGCATCGTCGCAGGCCTTGCCCGGCGAGGCGGCCGAGGCCGCCACCGGCAGCAATGCCAGCAGGAGCAGGGGCAGGCGGCTCATCCGACCGAGCCTTCCAGCGACACTTCCAGCAGCTTCTTGGCTTCCACCGCGAATTCCATTGGCAGTTCCTTGAACACCTGCTTGCAGAAGCCGTCGACGATCATCGACACCGCGTTCTCCTGGTCGATGCCGCGCGCGCGGCAGTAGAACAGCTGGTCATCGGAGATCTTGGAGGTGGTGGCCTCGTGCTCGACGGTGGCGCTGGGGTTCTTCACCTCGATGTAGGGGAAGGTGTGTGCGCCGCACTTCTTGCCGATCAGCAGCGAGTCGCACTGGGTGTAGTTGCGCGCGCCCTCGGCGTTGCGGTCCACCTTGACCAGACCGCGGTAGGTGTTCTGGCCGCGCCCGGCGCTGATGCCCTTGGAGACGATCTTGCTCTTGGTGCGCTTGCCGACGTGGATCATCTTGGTGCCGGTGTCGGCCTGCTGGCGGTGGTGGGTGAGCGCCACCGAGTGGAATTCACCCACCGAGTCGTCGCCCAGCAGCACGCAGGACGGGTACTTCCAGGTGATGGCCGAACCGGTTTCCACCTGGGTCCAGGTCACCTTGGAGCGCGCGCCGCGGCATTCGGCGCGCTTGGTGACGAAGTTGTAGATGCCGCCCACGCCGTTCTCGTCGCCCGGGTACCAGTTCTGCACCGTGGAGTACTTGATCTCGGCGTCTTCCAGCGCCACCAGTTCGACCACCGCGGCGTGCAGCTGGTTCTCATCGCGCATCGGCGCGGTGCAGCCTTCCAGGTAGGACACGTAGGCCTTGTCCTCGCAGATGATCAGCGTGCGCTCGAACTGGCCGGTGTTGTTGGCGTTGATGCGGAAGTAGGTGCTCAGTTCCATCGGCGAGCGCACGCCCTTGGGCACGAACACGAAGCTGCCGTCGGAGAACACCGCCGAGTTGAGCGCGGCGAAATAGTTGTCGCCCACCGGCACCACGGAGCCCAGGTACTTCTGCACCAGCTCGGGGTGCTCGCGGATGGCCTCGGAGATCGAGCAGAAGATCACGCCCTTCTCGGCCAGCTCCTTGCGGAAGGTGGTGCCGACGGAGACCGAGTCGAACACCGCGTCGACGGCGACGCCGGCCAGCTTGGCGCGTTCGTGCAGCGGCACGCCCAGCTTGTCGTAGGTGTCCAGCAGTTCCTTGGGCACCTCGTCCAGCGACTTGTACTTCGGGCCCTTGGGCGCGGAGTAATAGCTCAGCGCCTGCAGGTCGATCGGGCCGATCTGCAGCTTGGCCCAGTCGGGCTGGCGCAGGGTGAGGAAGTGACGGTAGGCATCCAGGCGCCACTGGGTCATCCATTCCGGCTCTTCCTTCTTGGCCGAGAGGGCGCGGATGACGTCCTCGTTCAGGCCCGGCAGGAACGAATCGGATTCGATGTCCGTGACGAAACCGGCGTCGTACTTGCGACCCAGCTGTTCGTGGATTTCACGGTTCGGAGTGTCGGCGATGCCGACGTTTTCAATGGTCTCGGTGGCCATGGGGCTGCCTACGGTGGTTCAGGAGACGACGTCGGCGGTGATCCGTCGACGGTCGGCAAGCGGTAAGGGATGCAGCATCTGGGCCAGGGTGACGGCGCGCAGGGCGTCGCTGACGACATCGTTGATCAGCCGCCAGTTCGAGCGCACGCCGCACTGGCTGGCGATGCCGCAATGGCTCTGGCCCTGGCTGCATTCGGTGATCGCCAGCGGGCCTTCCATCGCCTCGACGACCTCGATCAGGGTGATTTCGCTGGCCGGGCGGGTCAGCCGGTAGCCGCCGCGCACGCCGCGCAGGCCTTCCACCAGCCCGGCCTGGGCCAGGGGCTTGAGCAGCTTGCTGACGGTGGGCGGTTCCAGACCGGCGGCCTCGGCCAGCTCGGTCGCGCTCAGCACTTCGTCCGGCCGTGCGGCGAGCACGGTCATGACGACGGTGGCGTAATCGGTGAGCTTGGTGACGCGGAGCATCTCGGCACGTGGGTTCAAAGCGGACCAAAATTGTACGCTTTGTCGCCGGTCGAGTCCAAGCGCCCTGTTCAGGCAGGGGCGGGGCAGGTGACGGCGGTGGTTACCGTGGCCGGCGGCGGGTACCGGCACCGGGACGTGATCGCCGGGTGGGGTCGTGTCCGCGGAGGGGCGCGATGGCCCGGCCCCGGTCCGGCGCGTACTTGGGTCATTGGCGCAGATGGGAGAGAATCTGCGCCTCTCATTCGTTTCCGGTCATTTACATGCCCAAGAAGATCCAGGCGCGCAAATCCAGCATTCATGGCAACGGCGTGTTCGCCGTGGCCGACATCAAGCAGGGCGAGCGCGTCATCGAGTACAAGGGCAAGCGCCGGACCCATGCCGAGGTGGATGCCGATGACACCGGCGACGTCGAGAGCGGGCATACCTTCCTGTTCACGCTGAACGAGGACTACGTCATCGACGCCAACCACAAGGGCAACGATGCGCGCTGGATCAACCACAGCTGCGACCCGAACTGCGAGGCGATGATCGAGGAAGCCGAGGGCGACGACCGCACCGCCGACAAGGTGTTCATCGAAGCCGTCCGCGACATCAAGCCGGGCGAGGAGCTGACCTACAACTACGGCATCACCTTGGCCGAGCGCCACACCGCGCGCCTGAAGAAGATCTGGGAATGCCGCTGCGGCTCGCCCAGGTGCACCGGCACGATGCTGCAGCCCAAGCGCTGATCCGCGCATCGATGGGGTGAATGAAGGGGCCGCCTGCGCGGCCCTTTCCCGTTGTGGCGTGGGCCGGGAGGGAATCCCGGCGGCGGGGCGCACAAACGCGGAAGGCCGCTTTCGCGGCCTTCCTGCCTGCATGCGGGAGGGGCTTACTTGCCCAGCAGGCCCTGCGGCACCAGGTTGCCCAGGCCCTGGTTGAAGGTCACCGCGATGCGGCCGTTCTCGATGCCGACCGACTGTACCTGCAAGGCGCCCATCACCCGCGCGATGGTCGGGTCGATCTTGTAGATCGGTTCGCGGCGGGCGTAATCGGCCAGCCAACTGTTGAGCAGGCTGCGGGTGCTGGAATCCAGTTCGCCACCGGCCATGGCCGGGTTGAAGCGGTCGACGGTCGGCTGGTCCAGGTGGAAGCCCTGCGTCTGCGCGTCGTAGCGCAGGCCGCTGCTGATCTGCACCTTGCCGACCGGCATCGAGGTGCCACCGGCGGCCATGGCCAAGGCGAAGCCCAGGTCCAGGCGGTTGCCCTGCGGCAGGGTCAGGTGCGGTTCGCTGACGGTCAGCGCCAGCAGGCCGCCGAGCGCCTTCTGCGTGCGCGGGAAGCTGCCGTCCAGATAGTCCTGCACGTCGCTGGCGCCCACGGTCAGCTGCCGTCCGTTGACCTGCGGCGCGGCGTGGGCGGTGGTGGCCAGGGCCATGCAGGCGACGGCGGACAGGAGCAGGTGGCGCAGGTTCATGGCGGACTCGTGGATTGGTGGAGACGGAGACGCAAGATAACCGGATCAAGTGAATGCCCGGTTAGCCACGCGCCTGGCTTCAACCGGGCTGCTGCAGTTTTTCCAGCTTCAACAGCAGTTGGTCCAGTTCCGGCTGCAGGCTGTCCAGGGCGTTGCCGTGCCGGCCCGAAGCGGTCGACAAGCTGTGCAGCAGGCCGGTGGCGACCACCAGCGATGCGTCGTCGTTGGAGGGCAGGCGGCGTTGGCGCTGGGCCTGTTCGAACTGCTTCATCCAGCTGTAGGTGGTGCGCTGGTCGAACTCCAGCGTGCAGCGCCCGGTGCACTGCTGGCCATCGGTTTCGATGGGAGTGACGGTGATGCGATAGCGGTGCGTGTTGCTGGACATGATGACGTGGGGGGGTAGGGGGATGGACCCACCATAGGCCCGCCATCGGGGTGTTGCGAGGCGCCGGACCATGACGCTGTGTTCCAGTGTGCCCGGGTCCGGCGTGGATGGAACGCAGTGGTCCGCCTACGCGCCATGGGCGCCCCCAAAAAGAAACGGGACGGCTTTCGCCGTCCCGTCCGGTTCGCCACAAGGGGCGCGCTGATCAGAGCGCGGCGTCCTTGAGCTTCTTGAGCGGACGAACCTTCAGCTTGGTGGTGGCCGGCTTGGCGGCGAACCACTGCTCTTCTTTGGTGAACGGGTTGATGCCCTTGCGCTTCGGCTTGGCCGGAACGTTCACGGTGCTGATCTTCAGCAGGCCCGGCAGGGTGAAGGAGCCGGCGCCCTTCTTGTTGACCGAGGCGGCAACGGCGCCTTCCAGGGCGGCGAACACAGCGCGCACGTCCTTGGCAGCGACGGAGGTGGCTTCGGCGATGTGGGCAACCAGACCCGACTTGGTCAGAGCTTCCTTGATCGGCTTCACTGCGGCCGGCTTGGCGGCAGCCTTGGTGGCGACTTTCTTCACTGCCTTCTTCGGGGCAGCCTTTTTAGCGGTCTTTGCCATGATTTCCTGTTCCGTGAACGGTTGGTTGTTTGGTCGTGCCGACCCCGTCGGCAAGCGAAATGTAGGGCATGAATTGCATGCCGCCAATAGGCAATCGACAAAAAAGCCCATAAAAATTGCTTCTGGCCGGTTTGTGCATGCTTCCACGTGCCAAAACACAGGGGAAAACAGCATCGACAGGGATACAGTGCGGCGTCACCCGGCACGTCCACGGCAGGCCCGGTGATCGGCGACGCGCCGCACAATGCGCTAACGAACGCTGCCTTAGGCTGGGCTGCCAACCACCACGAGGAGTTCCACCATGGGTATTTCGCGTCATGCCACCGCGCACTGGGAAGGTGACCTCAAGACCGGGCAGGGCCGCCTGGCCACGCCGCAGAGCGGGCTGCTGGAAAACACGCGCTATGCCTTCAGCACGCGCTTTGGCGAGGAGAAGGGCACCAATCCGGAGGAGCTGATCGCCGCCGCGCATGCCGGCTGCTTCACCATGGCGCTGTCGGCCAAGCTCAGCGAGGCCGGCTTCCCGCCCACTTCGCTCGATACCCGTGCCGACGTCGACCTGTCGATGGAAGGCGGGCCGCAGTTCTCGCAGATCCGCCTGAAGGTCAAGGCGGTGGTGCCGGGGCTGGACGAGGTACGCTTCCGCGCGATTGCCGACGACGCCAAGCAGAACTGCCCGGTGTCCAAGGCGCTGAGCGCGGTGCCGATCAGCCTGGAAAGCGAGTTTTCCGCCTGATCCAGGCAGGGGCTGGCGGGCGGGGAAGGGCTCGCCGGTCCGGTTCAGGGACGTTTCACCCGGCGCGCCCGAGCATCGCGCCATCCAACCACGGGGACCTGTTGCCATGTTTCGTTCGCTGCCTATCGCCGGTGTCCTGATCATGGCCGGCCTGTCCAGTTTTGCCGCGTCCGCACAGAACTACGACGACGGCCAGTACCGTCCCGACTACCGCGATGACGATGGCCGCTACCGCGACGGCGGCCATGCCGGCGACAACGGGCCGGCCTACGACTACGCGCGGGTGGTGCGCGTGGACCCGATCATCGTCAGTGGCAACGGCGGCCGCAACGAGCGCTGCTACCAGCGCAGCGATGGCAGCTACGTGAACGAGGATGGCTACCGCGACACCGGCCGCTACAACGGCAATGGCTATCGCAACGACGGCTACGACGACCGCGGCAATGACAATGGCCAGTACCGCCAGGGCAGCGAGACCGGGCGCCAGATCGCCACGGTGATCGGTGGCCTGGCCGGCGCGATGATCGGTAGTCGCATCGGTGGTGGCGACGGCCGCTACCTCGGCACCGCGGTGGGAACGATCGCCGGCGGCGCGGCCGGGCGCGCCATCTACGAAGCCAGCAACCGTGGCCCGGACTACCGCCGCGGCGACGTGCGCGTCTGTGAGCCCGGTGGCTATGGCAGCGAGAGCGAACGCGTGGACGGCTATGACGTGACCTACGAGTACGCCGGCCGCGAATACCACACCCGCCGTGACTACCACCCGGGCGAGCGCATCCGGGTACGGGTGGACGTCAACGCCGACTGAGGCGAGCCTGCGGCGCACGCCGCAGGCCGCGGTTTGTCATGCCTGCGGGATGGCGGCATAGTCGCCGGGTCCCGTTCAGGAGTGATCGTATGCGCCGTGTCGCCTGTCTTGCCCTGTTGCTTCCCTGCCTGTCCCTGAGCCCGGCCCAGGCCGAGGTCAAGGTGCTGGTGGCCGACACCATCCGTACCGGAGACCCGGCGCAGCCGGTGGTGGGCGCGATGGCCTGGGATGCGCAGACTGGCCGCGTGCTCAGCGTGGGCACGCGCGAGGCGGTGCTGAAGCAGCATCCGCAGGCACCCCGCATCGACGCCGGCAAGGCCACGGTGGTGCCGGGCCTGATCGACGCACATGCGCACCTGGTCTACCTGGGCAACACGCTGGCGCAGGCCGACCTGTCCGGCGCGCGCACCCGCGGCGAGGTGGTGGAGCGGCTCAAGGCATTCGAGAAGACCCTGGCGCCGGGAGAGTGGCTGCAGGGCCGTGGCTGGGACCAGAACCGGTGGGACAACACCGACTTTCCCACCGTCGCCGACCTGGACGCCGCCTTCCCGGAACGGCCGGTCTACCTGGACCGCGTCGACGGCCACGCCGGCTGGGTCAACAGCGCCGCGCTGCGCATCGCCGAGAAGGCGGGCAAGCCGTTGGCCGGCGACTGGCAGCCGGACGGTGGACGGATCGTGCGCGACGCCGCCGGCAGGCCGACCGGCGTGCTGGTCGATGCGGCCTCCAGCCTGGTCACCGCGCAGATCCCCGCACTGGATGATGCCGCCCGCGAGAAGCGCCTGCTGGCCGCGTTGCAGGCGGCGGTGAGCAACGGCCTGACCGGCGTGCACGACATGGGTGTTTCGCGCGAGGACCTGGCGTTGATGAAGCGCCTGGCCGACGCCGGCAAGCTGCCGTTGCGCATCGATGCCTATGCCGACGGCAACCAGGCCGCGCTGGATGACCTGTGCCGTGATGGCCTGTACCAGCATCCGGGCGGTCGTCTGGAGATGCGTGGCGTGAAGCTGTTCATGGACGGTGCGCTGGGCAGCCGCGGCGCGGCCCTGCTCGCCGACTACAGCGATGACCCGCACAACCGCGGCCTGCTGGTGACTTCGCCGGCCGATTTCGAGGTGGCGGTGCGCAAGGCCGAGGGCTGCAAGGTGCAGGTCGCCACGCATGCCATCGGTGATCGCGGCAACCGCATCGTGCTGGACACCTACGAGAAGGTGCTGGGCGCGCGCAAGGGCAGTGACCACCGCTGGCGCGTGGAGCATGCGCAGGTGGTGTCGCTGGAGGACATCCCGCGCTTCGCCCGATTGGGCGTGATCGCCTCGATGCAGCCTACGCATGCCACCTCGGACATGGGATGGGCCGCGCAGCGGGTGGGGCCGGAGCGCATCCTGGGTGCGTATGCCTGGCAGCGCTACCTGCACAGCGGGGCGCGGTTGGCATTGGGCTCGGATTTCCCGGTGGAGAACGTCGATCCGCGCCTGGGCCTGTACGCCGCGGTGACCCGCCAGGACCGCGACGGCCAGCCGCCGGGCGGTTGGCAGCCCGACCAGCGCCTGAGCGCGGAGGAAGCGGTGCGCGGCTTCACCAGCGATGCGGCCTGGGCCGGGCATGACGAAGCGCAGGTGGGCCGCCTGCAGGCGGGCCTGCGCGCCGATTTCGTGGTGTTCGACCGTGATCCGCTGACGGTGGATGCCGCGCAGCTGGACGACCTGAAGGTGTTGTCGACCTGGGTGGATGGCGAGCCGGTCTACACCGCCGAGGCCGCGCCGGCGGGTTGAGCCGGCGTCTGCCGGCAAGGTGCCAGCGGCCCACGCGCACCGCTGGCAATGCCGCGGGAGGAGAGGTCTGGTCCCGCGGTGAAGGGCGCGGTTTCCCTCAGGGGGATGCGGCGCCGCCGGGTTCGGCCGGCGCGTCATGCTGGTCGCGCAGCCGGCGCTTGTTGATCTTGCCCACGCTGGTCCGCGCGATGGTGTCGACGAAGCGCACCCGCTCGGGGATGGCATAACGGGAGATGTCGCCGGCTTGGCTGCGCGCGGTGACCAGCGCGATGATCTCCTGCTCGGTCACGTCGCGGCCGGCATGCGTGACCACCAATGGCAGCGGTCGCTCGCCCCACTTGGGATCGGCGACGCCGATCACCGCGACCTCGGCGACCCCGGGGTGCATGGCGATGATGTCCTCCAGCGCGAGCGAGGAAATCCATTCACCGCCGGTCTTGATGACGTCCTTGATGCGATCGGTCACGCGCAGGTAGCCGCCCGCGTCGATGTTGCCGATGTCGCCGGTATGCAGGTAGCCGCCAGCCCACAAGGTGGCTGACGCGGCGGGATCGTGCAGGTAACCCTGGGTCAGCCATGGTGCGCGCACCACGACTTCGCCGGTGGCCTGGCCGTCGTGAGCGACCTGGTGCATGTCCTCGTCGACGATGCGCAGGTCCACCAGCGGGATGGGGATGCCGGCCTTGGTGCGCAGCGCGACATCGGCCTCGCCGTCGGCCAGTGCGTCGCCGTCGAGCTGGGCGACGGTAAGCACCGGGCAGGTCTCGGACATGCCGTAACCACCGAAGATGTCGATGCCGCGCGCCAGCGCCTGCTGGGCCAGCACGCGTGGCAGTGCGGCGCCGCCGATGATGACCTTCCAGCCGCGCAGGTCGGTCTGCGCCGAGGCCGGGTCGTTCAGCAGCATGTGCAGGATGGTCGGCACGCAGTGCGAGAAGGTCACCTTCTCGCGGCCGATCAGCGCCAGCAGCCGCCCGGGCAGGTAGCGGCCCGGATAGACCTGCTTGATGCCCATCAGCGTGGCCACGTAGGGCAGGCCCCAGGCGTGGACATGGAACATCGGCGTGATCGGCATGTACACGTCGTCGCGGTGCAGGCGACCCTGCTGGTGCGCGCTGCCGAGCGTGGCCATCGCCGCCAGCGAATGCAGCACGAGCTGGCGATGGCTGAAGTAGACGCCCTTGGGCAGGCCGGTGGTGCCGGTCGTATAGAACGTGGTGGCGCGGGTGTTCTCGTCGAAATCCGGGAAGCGCGTGACCGGCGTGGCCTGTTGCAGGCCGGCCTCGTACTCCGCGGCGAAGCCATCGGGCAACGCGCCGCCTTCATCGTCGAGCAGGATGCGCGTGCGCAGCGCCGGCAACTGCCCGGCGATGCCGTCCAGCACCGGCAGGAACTCGCGGTTGGCCAGGATCACGCTGGCCCCGCTGTGCTTGAGCGTGTAGGCGATCTGTTCCGGGGCCAGGCGGATGTTCACCATCATCAGCACCGCGCCCATCATCGGCACCGCGAAGTAGCTTTCCAGGTAGCGGTGGCTGTCCCAGTCCATCACCGCGACGGTATCGCCGGGCTTCACGCCCAGCGATTGCAGCAGGCCGGCGAGCTGGCCGATGCGTGCCTGCAGCGTGCGGTAGTCATGGCGCACGTCGCCGTAGACGATCTCCTGCCCGGGCCGGGTTGCCAGCGGCGTATGCAGCAGTTGCTTGATCAGCAGCGGGTAGGCGTAGGGACCGGAGTCGGGCGGCGTGGTGGAGGGCATCGGCGATTCCTGGGGGCAAGGCAATGGGGTGTCAGCGACGGGAGGCCGCCGGGAGCGACAACTGTGCGGGCTGCAGCGGTGCTTCCGCGCGCGGGGTGGGGGTGATCAGTGCATCCTGGGGCAGGGGCTGCGCCGGGTCTTCGAGGTGGTTCCAGACCTGGTCCATGGCCGCGAACAGGTAGGGCAGCAGCGGTACATAGCGCTTGCGGTAATCCGGGAACGCCAGCAGCGAGTCGAAATGCTGCGCGTTGGCTACCCGCCAATAGGCGATCCGTGCGCCCGCCGCACGCGCCTGCGGCACGTAGCGGTCGCTGGTCAGGCTGATCGGCACCAGTCCGTCGTCGATGCCATGGATGACGACGATCGGCAGGCCCGGGCGGGGCGGGTTGGCGGCTGCACGGGCAATGCCGGCGCGCACGCGCTCGGCACCTGCACCATCGTGGGTCCAGAGCGAGCGCAGGCAGGACAGGCCAGGCAGGGGATCCGCTGCGGGCAGCGCGTGATCGTCGTACAGCAGCGTCACACCATTGCCTGGCGGGATGCCGCTGGCATCGCTCCACCAGGCTGTACGGACCTCGGGTGTCGCGATGCCGGGCCTGCCATCCGGGCCGGCGGCGGCGAAGGTGTACCCGCAGGGGTGATTGCCTGCGGCATAGCCACCATAGGCTGACGCATAGGTGGCGGCGATCGCTTGCCACAGATCAAATCCGGTCGAGAACGCGGCTGCGCGCAGGGCGGGTTCACTCAGGCCTGCATTTGCCAACTGTTGCCATGCCGATCGCGCCTGGGCTTCGATGTCCGCGCCTTGCACCTGTCCAATGGATGCCAGCACTGCGCAGCGCTGGATTCCGGCCGGTCGTGTCTGGGCCTGCGCGGGTGGCTGCGGCAGGTCATCGATGGCCAGTAATGCGCAAGGCATCAGCAGCGCGGCCTGGGTCACGAAATCGTAGAGCGGAGGGGCGCCTGCGACCGATACGTTGGGCTCACCGGCCACCATCGCATCAAACCAATCGCCTTCAATTTCGGCGGCGCGCAATACCGCGCCGCCGCCGTTGGATACCCCGACACCCAACGTGCGTGTGTTGGCCGGGGTGAAGGGGGCCGACTGCGGATAGGCACGGTCCAGCGCCTGCAATCCGAACTGCACGGCCTGCACGAGGTGCAGGCCCCAGTCGGCTTCCGGGTTGTCGCCCGAATGTGCGTGCTTGAACGCGACGCCATGCGCAGCGCTTCCCTTCGCGGGGACGAATGCCAACGCGCCATCGGCAGCCGGGGTGCCATCGGCCTGGAAGCCAATGCCTGCGTCCAGATCGTAGTAATCGCTGCCGGCGCCCTTGTCCGTATAGGCCACCGCGCAACCGTGGGCCAGTCCCCAACTGCCGGCCACGGAAATCGCGCCGTAGATCCCGCGCGAACCGGAAGACGCCGTCGCGACCAGGCAGCGGCGTGCGGGGTCGAAGTTGTCCGGTATCTGCACCAGCACGCGGTGCGGCTGGCCGGCGCCGGGGATGCGGCCGTAGGCGGAGAACTCGCGCCCCGGTGCGGGCTGGAACGTGCCGTAGATTTCACCGAAGCCGCCACCCGGGGTCAGGTCGGCGATGCCCCGCCAGCTGCTCCAGATCGCACGGCGCCGCGCTTGCTCTGCGGTGGGCGCGGTGGGCTTGGCGAATGCGGGGGGCGCGCTGGCGCGCAGGCCTTCAAGACCGAGCCCGGCTGTCATCAGGTCATCGCTGCCGCGATGGGATGTCTCGCGCCATTGCTCGAACACCGGGGCGGCGGCAGGCACGGGGGCGGTGGCGGCGTTTGCGACGGGGATGCCGCCATACAGGATCGGCAGCACGGCGCAAAGCAGGGAAGCACGGCAGGGAATGTTCATCGCTCCACACTATCAATCCGGTCTGGGGATACCAGCGTACCTAGGTCCCCGTGCTCAGCTGCAATGGGATTTGCTAACCTCGGCCCGAGATGCCAACCCTGCTCATCGCCGATGACCACCCCCTGTTCAGAGCCGCGCTGCATCGCGCGGCCGATGAAGCGGTGGTCGACCTGCAGATCAGCGAAGCCGATTCACTGGACGGGGTACTGGAGGCCATCGAGGGCCAGTCGATCGACCTGATGCTGCTCGACCTGCACATGCCGGGCAACCACGGCCTTGCCGGGCTGGCGACGATCCGCGCGCTGCAGCCGGGGCTGGCGATCATCATCGTCTCGGCCAACGAGGAACCGCATGTGATCCGGCGTGCCATCGACCTGGGGGCGGCCGGTTACCTGCCCAAGAGTTCGGGGCTGGCGGACCTGCAGCAGGCGCTGCTGACCGTGCTTGAAGGCGAGCGCTGGATACCGGCGATGCTGCGCGATACCGTCGCGCGGGTGGCGCCGTTCAGCCGCGATGCCGATCTGGCCGCGCGGCTGTCCAGCCTGTCGGCGCACCAGTACCGGGTGTTGAGCCTGGTCGCCGAAGGCCTGCTCAACAAGCAGATCGCCGACCGCCTGGGGGTGCAGCTGCGAACGGTGAAGGCACACATGACGCGCATCATGGGCCGGCTGGGCGTGCGCAACCGTGCGCAGGCGATCCGCGTCCTGCATGAGCTCGGCCTGGCCGATCCCTCGCGGCAGATCGAGGGCGCGGACGCGCGGGTGCAGCGCGAGGCCGCCGAAGAGGCCTGAGCCGGCACCGGTCAGCCGTGGCCCCCCGTGGCGCCGTCGTCCTCGCCGGTGGCACGCGCGGCCAGCAGGTGGTTGATCGCCCAGCGAAGCGCCAGCGGCTTGAAAGGCTTGTTCAACAGTGACAAGCCAGCCTCACGCACCGCCTCGCGGGTGTCACTGCCGGTGTCCGCGCTGAGGATCACGGTCGGGCGCGGGCCGTGCACAGCGGCCAGACGCGCGTATAGGGCAATGCCGGTGTCGCCGTCATCGAGGTGGTAGTCGAACAGCCACAGCCCGGCTTCGCGCGCCGCGGTGCCCGCGTTGGCGCCATCGGCCAGCGCGGTGACCTCGCAGCCCCAGGCCAGCAGCATCTGCCGCATCGCCGCCAGCGCATCGGGGTCGTTGTCCACCACCAGCACGCGGGTGCCCTTGATGGTGCTGGTGGCCGCGGGCGCGTCGTTGCGCGGCGCGCGCGCCGGGTAGGCACGCGGCACCGTGATGGCGAAGGCCGAGCCGCGGCCGAGCGCGCTGTGCAGCGACAACGGTGCATGCAGCAGGGCGGCGATGCGTTGCGCGATGGTCAGGCCCAGGCCCAAACCCTGCCCGTTGCTGCGGTCGCCGCGCTGGAACTCCTCGAACACCACGCCCTGCTGGTCGGCGGCGATGCCCGGGCCGCTGTCGTGCACGCCGACCACCAGCGCCTCGCCGCGCCGGCGGACACCGAGCAGCACGCCGCCGCTGCGCGTGTAACGGATGGCGTTGGCCAGGAAGTTCTGCAGCACACGGCGCAGCAGCAGCGGGTCGCTGTGCACCCAGGCGCGGCTGGGCACGTAGCGGAACTGCAGGCCGCGTGCGGCAGCCAGCACCGAGAATTCCTGCGCGAGCGGGTCGAGCACGTTGGACAGCGCGAACGGGCGCGGGTCGGCGACCAGCCCACCGGCTTCCAGCCGCGAGATGTCGAGCAGGCCCGAGAGCAGGTCGTCGGTGGAGTCCAGCGCGCCGCGGATCTGGCGCAGGAAGCTGTCCAGGAATTCGGACTCCAGGTGCTGCGACATGGCGTCGGTCAGCAGTTGGGCGGCATGCAGCGGCTGGATCAGGTCGTGGCCGACTGCGGTCAGGAAGCGCGTCTTGGCCACGTTGGCGCGCTCTGCCTCGTGTACGGCCTGCTCCAGGCGCGCGGTGCGGTCCTGCACGCGGCGCTCCAGGGTCTCGTTGCTGCGCTTGAGCGCATCCTCGGCGCGGCGGAACGCGGTGACGTCGGTGAAGGTGGCGACGTAACCGCCGCCAGGCATCGGGTTGCCGCGGATCTCGACGATGGTGTCATCGGGGAAAATGCGCTCGGACAGGTGCGGCGTGCCGCGCC
Source organism: Stenotrophomonas sp. Steno-C18 (assembly GCF_056393195.1). Taxonomy (NCBI): domain Bacteria; kingdom Pseudomonadati; phylum Pseudomonadota; class Gammaproteobacteria; order Lysobacterales; family Lysobacteraceae; genus Stenotrophomonas; species Stenotrophomonas sp. Steno-C18. The sequence goes on from NZ_JBWJOX010000006.1 coordinate 263,368, forward strand.
GCATATGCGCCACGCGCCGGTTCAGCGCCTTGGCCGGGGTATCGGCGCCGCCCTGGCCGATCTTCAGCTGTCCCATTGCCCACTCGGTGAGATGGGCGACCGGCTGGCCCACCTGCAGCAGCTCGGGCGGGAACTTGAACAACGCGGCATAGCGGCTGTTCCAGGCCACCAGCTGCAGCTGCGCGTCGACCACGCTGATGCCCTGGCTCATGTTCTCCAGCGCGGCTTCGAGCAGGCGCTGGTTGAAGCGCAGTACCTGGGTGGCTTCGCCGACCGCGCGGGTGACTGCTTCCAGTGGTGCGGCGCCGCCATCGCGTGCGGCCTCGACCAGCAACCGCGCCATCCCGGCACCGACCACGGCGGTGAGCTCGCGCTCGATGGCGGTGACACGCTGGTCGTCCAGCATCTGCCCGGCATGCCCGGCCATCAGCTGGCGCGTGCGTTCCTGGCCGAGGAAGCGCCCGGCGGTCTTGCGCATGGAGGCGGCGGCCACGCCTTCGCGTTGCTGCGGCAACGACGGGCGCACCGCGCGCGCCATCACCGCGACGGTGATCAGGTTGACCAGCAGGCTGACGCCCATGCTGATCGCGATGTGGCCCGGCTGCACGCGCAGCGGGAAGAACACGACCCAGTGCAGCCCTTCCGAGGCGGCCGGCGGCGAGACGATCATCGGCAGCAACACCAGCCACAGCCATACCAGCGAGCCGGTCACGATGCCGGCGATGATGGCCGGCGAGGGCGTGCGCGGGCGGTACACCGCCAGCAGCACCGCCGGCGCCAGCTGCGCCAGCGCGGTGAAGGACATCAGGCCGAAATCACTGAGCGCTTCGGTGTCGCTCATCGCCCGGCTGTACAGCCAGGACATCAGGAACACGGCCAGGATGCCGGCGCGCCGGAACGCGATCACGCGCGGGCGCAGGTCGGCGCCGGTGTCGCCATGCATGCCGCCGAGCAGGCGCGAGCCGAAGCCGTGGTTGCCGAGCATGATCGACAGGGTCAGGCCGGACAGGATCATCATGCCGGTGGCCGCGCTCAGGCTGCCCAGGTAGGCGAGCAGGGCCAGGAGGTGGTGGCCGGCGGCCTGCGGCAGCATCAGCACGTAGACGTCCGGCGATACCGATTGCCCGAGCTGGGCCGCGCCGGACAGCGCCATCGGCACCGACGGCAGCCCGATCAGCAGCAGGTAGAGCGGGAACAGCCAACGCGCGGTCTTCAGGTCGGAGGTCTGGCGCAGTTCGACCACGCCGACGTGGAACTGATGGGGCAGGGTGAAGGCCGCCATCGCGCCGAGCGCGACCATGGTGAGGAAGTCCGGGACCACTGCGGGCGGCGGCAGCTGCGTCATGCGTGCGAGCAAGGGGCTGTCGGCCTGTACCGACAGGGCCGCATACAGGCCGATGGCCAGCAGCGCGGCCAGCTTGAGCAGCGACTCCAGCCCCAGCGCCACCACGATGCCGCGGTTGTGCTCGGTGGCCGAAGCCTTGCGCGCGCCGAACAGCAGGGTGAACGCCGCCATCGTCAGCGCGAACCAGAACGACACGTCCGGCGGTGTGCCACCGCCGGCCAACTGGTCGCCGAGCAGTGCGCCCAGGCCCTGGCTGATCGCCTTCAGCTGCAAGGCGATGTAGGGAATGATGCCGATCAGCGCGACCAGGGTGATGGTCATGCCCAATCCCTGGTCGGTGCGCAGCCGTGCCACCACCAGGTCGGCGATGGTGGCGCTGTTGTGCTGCTTGGCCAGCCGGCCCAGCCGCGCCAGGAACGGCATGCCGAAGGCGAAGATCAACGCCATGCCGATCAGCGTCGGCGGGATCGCGAAGCCCCATTGCGCGCCCTGCGAGGCGGCGCCGTAGTAGGTCCAGGCGGTGCAGTGCACGGCCAGCGACAGCGCATAGATCACCGGCCAGGCACGTGCCAGGCGATGGCCCTGGCGTTCGCCCCACAGCGCGACGCCGAACAGCAGCACGGTCCAGGCAAGGCAGGCCAACAGGACGATGGAGGGCGTCAACATCGCTCCAGTGTAGGGATCCGGCCAGCCGCCCGGCAGGTGCCGGTCGGCACGGTGGCGCGGTCGCGGCGAGGGCGTGGCGGGCTAGGGATCGATGAGGACCAGGGCGAGCTGTTCGGCCACCAGCGCCACGTCGCCGGTCGGTTGCAGTTCCACCGTCTTGTGCTGGGTCAGCAGCCATTGCCCGGGCTGGCGGCATTGCAGCGACAGCAGCCGCGAACGCACGCGCACGTCCGCGCCGCTGGGAACCGGGGCCAGGAAGCGCACCTTGTTCAAGCCGTAGTTGAGCACCCGGGTGATGCCGGGGAGCGCGGCCAGCGCGGCCACGTCGTCCTGGACGGTGAGCGAGAGCAGCAGGAAACCATGGGCGATGGTCTGCCCGCCGGGCAGCTCGGCCTGCGCCCGCGCCGGATCGACATGGATCCAGTTGTGGTCGCCGGTGGCATCGGCGAACGCATCGATGCGGGATTGCCCCACCTGCACGCCCGTCCCCAACCGCTCGGCTTCGGCCCAACGCTGCAGTGCCGCCACTGCCGGCGGCAGGTGGTCGTCGATGGTGCTCATGCCACGCGCTCCAGCAAGGCCAGGATGGCCTGGCGCGCTTCCGGCTCGGACAGGGTCGGGGCGTGACCGACCTCGGGCACTTCGACCAGGCGGGCGTTCGCCGAGGTGGCGGCCATCTGCCGTGCCACGTCGGGCGGGAGAATGTCCGAAAGCGCGCCCCGCACGATCAGGGTCGGTGCCTGGCCGGTGAGCGTGCGGACCGCGCGCCACAGCAGCGGCCGCAGCAGCCACAACACCCAGGGCCGGGTGGTGCGGATGACGGCCGGGTCGTAGTCGAGTTCCAGCAGCCCGTCGTCGCGCTGGCGGAACATGCGCGTGGCCATGTCCCGCCAGTCGTCGGCGCCGAAGCGCGGGAACGATGCCTTGCCGATCGACTCGGCGTAGGCGGCGGCCTGCGCCAGGTCCATCGGCGGCAGGTGCTTGCCAGCGTACTTGCCGATCCGTGCCAGCGCCTGGCGTGGCACCTTCGGCCCGGCATCGTTGAGCACGGCGGCGGCGATCAGCCCGGGTGCGCGCGTGGCCAGGGTGATGGTGACCAGCACGCCCAGCGAAGTGCCGATGAACACGCTCCTGTCGATGCCCTGCGCGCGCAGCAGCGCGACCAGGTCATCGGCGTAGGTGCGGGGGTTGTAGCTGGACGGGTCGGGTGCGCGCGCCGAGCCGGCGCGGCCGCGCAGGTCGACCGCCAGCACGCGCCAGCCGCGCGCGGACAGCGTCGTGGCCAGCGCGTCGAAGTCGGCGCCGTTGCGGGTCAGGCCGGGGATGCAGACCACCGTGCCGCGGGGGGATGTCCCCGCGGCCGGTTGGTGGTCACGTGCATGCAGGCGCAGACCGTCGCTGCTGTTCCAGTACAGGTCATCGTAGGACCGGGTCATGCAGGGGTTCCTAGAAGTCGTAGCGGACGCTGAGGCTGTACTGGCGCGGCGGACCGTAGAAGCCGATCAGCGTGCCCACCGCCGGGATGTTGTAACCGGTGGTGCGGTACTCCTTGTCGGCAAGATTGGTGCCTTGCAGGGAGAACGTCCAGGCATCGTTGAGCTTCCAGATCACGCCGGCATTGACCAGGCCGTAGCCATCCTGCCGGATCACCGGGCTCAGGTCGGTGGTCGGCCAGACCTCGCTCTGGTAGCTGTAGCCCACCCGCGCGGACAGGTTGCCGCCATTGGCCAGGTCGGTGCGGTACTCCACGTTCACCGCGCCGGAGAACTCGGGTGCATTGGTGAACTTCATCCTGTCGGCGACGTCGACTCCGCCATCGATGTACTCGTCGTACTTGGTGTCCAGCCAGGCCAGGTTGCCGGTGATCAGCCAGTTCTGGGTCGGCAGGTACTGATACTCGACTTCCAGGCCGTTGACCGTGCCCTTGCCGGCGTTGGTGAAGTCGCCGAAGAAGGCGTCGTTCACGCCATCGCCGTTGGTGTCGATGCCGGTGAACACCGACAGCTGGATGTCCTTGTACTTGTTGTGGAAGGCCGACAGGTTCAGGAACAGGCGCTGGTCGAGGAAGGCCATCTTGCTGCCGATCTCGTAGCTGTCCACGGTCTCGTCGTCGAACGGTTCGGCCGAGCGCGGCACCGCCACGGCATTGGCGCGGATGTTGTAGCCGCCGGACTTGAAGCCACGCGTGGCCAGGCCGTAGACCATGATGTCCGGGGTGATCTGGTAGTCCAGCGACACCTTCGGCGAGACGTTCTTGAAGTTGGTGGTCTTGTCGAAGTCGGCGGCCACCGCGATCGGCCGGGTGAAGGTCGCATCGGCGTAGAAGCGGTTGAGCACGATCGCGCGCTTGTCCTCGTCGGTGTAACGGGCGCCGACGTCGAGCTTGAGCCTGCTGGTCAGGTCGAACGTCCAGTCCGCATACAGCGCGACGCTGTCGGTGAGTACCTTGCCGCGGGTGTCGCCGAACTGCAGGTTGAAGAAGTTGTTGCGGATCTGGCCACCGGCCTCGCCGCTGAACTGGTACAGGCCGACCACGCCGCGCACGCGCCCGCCGCCATCGTAGTTGGCCTGCAGTTCGTTGCTGACCTGGTTGTCCTCGTAGAAGCCGCCGACATCGGCCAGCTTGACCGGGGTAGTGTCGAAGTCGATGTTGGAGTGCGAATCGGACTCGCGCTTGGCGACCACGTACTTGAGCGCCCAGTCTTCGTTGGGCCGCCAGTTCACCGTCGCCGAGGCGCCCTTGGTTTCCACACTGTTGACGTTGGGCATGCCCGAACGGATGTCGTAGCGGTCGTCCATCGGCGGGTAGGCCGGGGTGAACGGGTTGCGCGCGAGCATCTTGGAGCCGCGCATGCCGGACTGGTCGTCGATCCAGTCCAGCGCGAACTGCACGTCGAAATCGTCGCCGGCGTAGGCGCCCAGGTTCAGGCGCGCGGCGTTGACCTGCTTGTCGCTGACCGGTTGGCCGTTGTAGGTGTTCTCGCCGAAGCCGTCACGGTTCATGCTGGCCACCGCGATGCGGCCACGCAGGCCGCTGTCCGGCCCGCCCAGCGGGCCACCGATGGCGGCCTTGGCATCGCGCTGGTTGTAGTTGCCCACGGTGACCTGGGCAAAGCCCTCGGTGGTGGTCGGCAGGCCACGCGAAACGTACTTGATCGCACCGCCGATGGTGTTCTTGCCGTACAGCGTGCCCTGCGGGCCACGCAGCACCTCGATGCGCGACACGTCGAACACGTCCAGCAGCGCGCCCTGCGGGCGGGCGATGTAGACGTCATCCAGGTAGATGCCCACGCCCGGGTCGGCGCCCCAGGTGGGGTCGGACTGGCCGACGCCGCGGATGTAGGCGGTGACCGTGCTGCTGGCGCCGCGCGCGGCGTAGATGGTCAGGTTGGGCACCTGGGCGTCGAGGTCGCCGATGTCCTGCACGTTCAACTTGTCCAGCGCCTCGGAGGTGAACGCAGTCACCGCCACCGGCACTTCCTGCAGGGTTTCCTCGCGCTTGCGCGCGGTCACCATGATGGTGTCCAGGTTGGTGGCCGAAGCGCCCCTGTCCGCCGCCGGCGCGGCCTGCGGCGCCTCCTGTGCCAGTGCCGGCCCGGAGGCCAGCAGCGCGCCGATCATCAGGCTCAAACAGTTCCGCTTCATTCGGTCCTCCCCAGGCAGGTGCGTTGCGGATGGCCCATTGCCACCCGTGGAGCCTAGGCTAGCGGCGTACCCCCGGCCCAGCGAGTGGACCTAGGTCCAGTCGGCAGCGGCGGCCAGATCCGGATACTTGGCGCCTCCTCTTCCGGGAGCGCCGTATGTCGTTGCTGATCGTGCTTGCCGCGCTGGGCTTCCTGATGCTGGTGGCCTACCGCGGCTACAGCGTCATCCTGTTCGCGCCCATCGCCGCGCTGGGGGCGGTGCTGCTGACCGACCCGTCGCTGGTGGCGCCGATGTTCACCGGCTTGTTCATGGACAAGATGGTGGGCTTCCTGAAGCTGTACTTCCCGGTGTTCCTGCTCGGGGCGGTGTTCGGCAAGCTGATCGAGCTGTCCGGGTTCTCCAAGTCGATCGTGCAGGCGGCGATCGGCCTGTTCGGGCCGCAACGGGCGATGCTCTCGATCGTGCTGGTGTCCGGGCTGCTGACCTACGGTGGCGTGTCCCTGTTCGTGGTGGTGTTCGCGGTGTACCCGTTCGCCGCGGAGATGTTCCGGCAGAGCGACATCCCCAAGCGGTTGATCCCGGCCACGTTGGCGGTGGGCGGCTTCAGCTTCACGATGGATGCGTTGCCGGGCACGCCGCAGATCCAGAACATCATCCCGACCACGTTCTTCGGCACCGATACCTGGGCCGCGCCGGTGCTGGGCATCCTCGGCAGCCTCTTCGTGCTCGGCGTCGGCATGGCCTACCTGGAATGGCGCCGCCGCGTGGCCGCGCGTCATGGCGAGGGGTATGGCGACCCGGCGACGCTGGTCAACGAGCCGGCGCCGTTCGCCGGCACCACGCTGGCCAACGCCGGGGTGGCGGTGCTGCCGCTGGTGCTGGTGTTCGTGTCCAACAAGCTGCTGACGCTGGGAATCCCGCACTGGTACGGGGCCGAGCACAGCTTCGTGCCCGCGGTACTCGGCAAGGCCGCACCGGTGGTGCAGGAGGTGCCGAAGATCGCCGCGATCTGGGCGGTGGAAGGCGCATTGCTGGTCGGCATCGCCACGGTGCTGGTGCTGGCCTGGCGGCCGGTGGTCACCCAGTTCGCCGAAGGCACCAAGGCGGCCATCGGTGGTGCGCTGCTGGCGGCGATGAACACCGCCTCGGAGTACGGCTTCGGCGCGGTGATAGCCGCATTGCCGGGTTTCATGGTGGTGGCCAACGCATTGGGGGCGATCAAGGACCCGCTGCTGCACGAAGCGGTCACCGTCACCGGGCTGGCCGGCGTGACCGGATCGGCCTCCGGCGGCATGAGCATCGCGCTGGCGGCGATGTCGGAGACCTTCGTCGCCAACGCGCAGGCGGCCGGCATCCCCATGGAAGTGCTGCACCGGGTCGCCTCGATGGCCTCCGGCGGCATGGACAGCCTGCCGCACAACGGTGCGGTGATCACCCTGCTGATGGTGACCGGGCTGACCCATCGGCAGGCCTACAAGGACATCTTCGCGGTGACGATCATCAAGACGGTCGCGGTGTTCGTGGTGATCGGCATCCATTACGCCACCGGTTGGGTGTGACGGCGGCAGGGCAACACCCGCGGGCGTGCTTCTCCCCGTGGTGACTTCGGCACGACTTCATCCACGACTCACGCATGAGGATCTGGCTATGAAATCCGGCATCGAGATGATCAAGGCGGGCCTGCTGGCCCTGTGTGCATGGTTTGCAGTGGCGGGCCCCGCGCACGCGCAGGCGGTGGGGCATTGGGATTTCGGCGTATACGGCAATCTTTACGGTGCCCGTGAATACCAGGTGTGGGTGCCGGCCGGCTACGACCCGGCGCAACCCCGGCCGTTGCTGCTGGTGCTGCACGGCTGCGTCAACGGGCCGAACCTGATGGGCGAGGCTTCCGGCTTCAACGACGTGGCCGACGTGGAGGGCTACATCACGGTGTACCCGCGTCAGAACGTCACCGCCAACCCGGCACGCTGCTGGAACTGGCAACTGCCGGTCAACCAGGCGCGCGGCAGCGGCGAAGCGTCGATCCTGGCCGGCATCGTGGATGCGGTGAAAGGCGACTACAATGTGGATGCGCGGCGGGTCTACGTCACCGGCATCTCCGCCGGCGGTGCGATGACCTCGATCATGTTGGCCTGCTACTCGGACGTGTTCGCCGCCGGCGCGGTGCACTCCGGTGGCATGTACAAGGGCGCGACCACCGTTTCCGGCAGCGCCTACGCGCTGCTGGCCGGCAGCATCTACTCCCCGGACGGCAACGGGCGCAGCGCCTGGGAGTGTTCGGGCTCGCCGTCGCCACGGCCGATCCCGCTGCTGGTGTTCCATGGCAGCGCCGATGCCACGGTCAACCCGGTGAACGGCCAGCAGGCGGTGCGCCAGTTCCTGCAGACCAATGACTTGGCCGATGACGGCATCGACAACGACTCGGTCAAGTACGTGCCCACCAGCACGATTGCCGGACAAGTGCCCGGCGGGCGTGCCTACACCGTCTACAACTACACCTATGGCGGACAACTGCTGGCCCAGCACTACGTCATCCACGGGATGGGGCATGCCTGGAGTGGCAGTACCTCCGGGCTGCCGTTCACCGACCCGAAGGGCCCGGACGCAACCCTGATCACCTGGCTGTTCCTGAAGGGCTACCAGCGCTGAGCGCTGGCACCTGGTGATCTGCCTGCCGCCATCCCGGACCTGATGCAGGTCCGGGTGGCGGCGGTGCATGGGGGACGGTGGGCCGTCGGCCGGCGCGTACGCGGGCGACCGTGTTACGCAACTGCAATGTTGTGCAGTGATGATCTGCGCGCTTTCATGCCGCGCCATCGGTGCGGCCCGGGCCGAACGGACTCATCACCTGCCAACCAAGGGCAACTCCATGCAGCTTCACCCTGTTTCACGTGTTTTCAATCGTTCCATCCGCACGCTGCCGCGCCGCTCGCTGCTGGCGCAGGCTTGCGCTCTGCTGGTCCTGCCGCTGGCCACACAGTCCGCGCTGGCGCAGGACGCCGCGCCAGGCGCCGAGCGCAGCGCGGCCACCGCGCTGGACACCATCACCGTCACCGCAGAGCGCCGCGAGCAGAATCTGCAGGACGTCCCGGTCTCGGTTGGCGTGGTCCAGGGCGAAGCACTGCGCAGCTATACCGAAGGCGCCGACGACACGCTGCTGGCGCTGTCCGGCCGGGTGCCGAGCTTCTATGCTGAGACCACCACCGGGCGCATCTTCCCGCGCTTTTACATCCGTGGCCTGGGCAACATCGACTTCTACCTGGGGGCCTCGCAGCCGGTGTCGATCATCCAGGACGACGTGGTGCTGGAGCACGTGGTGCTCAAGTCCAACCCCGTCTATGACGTGGACCAGGTGGAAGTGCTGCGCGGCCCGCAGGGCTCGCTGTTCGGGCGCAATACCACCGCCGGCATCGTCAAGTTCGACACGGTCAAGCCGAGCCAGGAGGGCAGCGGCCGGGTCAACGTCAGCTACGGCAGCTACAACACCGTGTCCATCGACGGCGGCATGGGCGGTGCGATCAACGACGTGCTGTCCTACCGTGTCTCCACGCTGTACCAGCACCGCGACGACTGGGTCGACAACACCTATGACGGCCCGAGCGCGGATGGCACGGTAACGCCGAAGAAGGACGCGATGGGCGGCTACGACGACCGCAACCTGCGCCTGCAGCTGCTGTTGCAGCCCAACGAGCAGTTCTCGCTGCTGGCCTCGGCGCACACCCGCGACTATGAAGGCACCTCGACCCTGTTCCTGCGCAATGCGCTGACCAAGGGCAGCAACCGCGTGGACGTGGCGCGTGACAAGGTGGCCTACGACGAAGCCGGCAACAACCCGCAGGCCTACAAGACCCACGGCGGATCGATCAAGGCGACCTATGACTTCGGTACCACCACGCTGACGTCGATCAGCGCCTACGAAACCACCTCCGGCTATAGCCGCGGTGATACCGACGGCGGCGCCGCGGCGGACTACCCGGTCGGTGGCGTGCCCAACGGGTACGGCCAGTCGATGGGACAGGTGCGCGACCTGGACCAGTTCACCCAGGAAGTGCGCCTGGCTTCCAACCGCACCGACCCGTGGTCGTGGCAGGTGGGCGGGTTCTACTTCGATGGCCGCGACACCACCGATTTCTACCAGCGCGCCTGGTTCCTGCAGACGGCCGCGCACAACCCGAACAACTGGGTGCGCCTGCGCAACACCAACACCTCCTGGGCTGGTTTTGGCCAGGTGAGCTGGAAGGCGACCGACGCGCTGACCCTGACCGCCGGCATCCGCGCCACCAAGGACGAGAAGCGCACGCGCCTGCTCAAGACCGCCGACACCGCCGCCGGGGCGGTGACCTACAAGGGGCGTCGTGATGTGGCGATGTCCGATACCCAGCCCAGCTGGGACCTGAGCGCGATGTACGAGGTCAGCCCCGAACTGAGCGTATACGCCCGCGTGGCACGTGGCTTCCGTGGCCCGACCATCCAGGGCCGCTCGGCGGTGTTCAACGCCGATTTCACCACCGCCGATTCGGAGACCATCCTGTCATGGGAAGCCGGCATCAAGAGCAGCCTGTTCGACAACCGCCTGCGCCTGAACGTCAGTGGCTTCACGTATGCGGTGGATGACATCCAGCTCAACGGCAACGACTCCAACGGCAACGGCGTGTTGTTCAACGCCGACAAGGCCCGGGCCTACGGCCTGGAGGCCGACCTGGACTGGCGCCCGATCCCGAACCTGTCGCTGACCGCCGGCCTGAGCCTGCTGCACAGCAAGATCCAGGACAAGCGCGTGTATGCGCAGGTCTGTGCGCTCAACGGCGTGGTGGTGTGCACGGTCAACGACCCGACCATCAAGATCGGCAGCAATGTCTACGCGCAGATCGACGGCAACCCGCTGCCGAACGCCCCCAGGTACAACCTCAATCTGGCCGCCCGCTACGACGTCCCGATGGGGGATGACGGTGCATTGTTCTTCGCCACCGATTGGAACAAGCAGGGGCAGACCCAGTTCGTGCTGTACAGCAGCGACGAGTTCCATTCCAAGGGCAACTTCGAAGGCGGCCTGCGCGTGGGTTACACCGGCGGCTACGGTGCCTGGGAAGTGGCGGCGTTCGCGCGCAACATCACCAACGAGAAGAACCTCAAGGGCGTGATCGAGAACTACATGGCCGCGGTATACAACGAACCGCGCATTATCGGTGTTTCGTTCAACTACAACTGGCGATAAGTGTTCAACGGGGCCTGATGGCGACTCGCGTTTTTAGCCCCTCTCCCGGGTGCGGGAGAGGGGTTGGGGTGAGGGTGCTATGTGGAGGTATCGCACCTGGAGTGCTGGAAGCACGCTCCGCGCAGCTCCCTCATCCGCCTTGCAGGCACCTTCTCCCGCCAGCGGGAGAAGGGAACCGCCAAAGCCAAAACCAAGCCTTGCGAACGCTGGTTGGTTTACGCCATGCCGGCTCCGACCGTGGCGCGCACCGGGATGCCGGTCGGGTCGAAGTCCTCCAGGCAGAACACGTTGATGCCGTAGAAATCCGGCGTTACCCGCTTGCGGTGGAACGGGTAGATGCCGCAGGTGGCGCAGAAGTAATGGTGCGCGGTGCGGGTATGGAACTGGTACTCGACCAGTTGCTCCTGCCCGGACAGCAGTTCGAACGCGGATTCGTGCACCTTGACCATCAGCGCGTTCCGGCGCCGGCAGATGGAGCAGTCGCAGGTGGTCAGCTCGGGGAAGTCGGTCTGGATGCGGAAGCTGACCGCGCCGCAGTGGCAGCTGCCGCGGTAGGTCTGCAGGGGGCGGTGGGGCATGCGGGGCTCCGTTTGGGTCATGCTGCGCGCCGACGTGCCTGGCCGCGCGGGGCGGATCATACTGGCGCATCATCGGGCGTCATGGGAGAGGGTCGATGCGCGCATTCCTGAAAGGGCTGCTGGCCGTGGTGGTGGGGTTGATCGTCGGCAGCGCGGTGAACATGGGGTTGATCCTGCTGGGCGCACGGGTGGTACCGGCGCCGGCGGGCGTGGATACCACCACCAGCGAAGGCCTGGCGGCGGCGATGCCGCTGCTGGGGCCGGCCCATTTCGTCTTTCCCTTCCTGGCCCACGCACTGGGCACGTTCGTCGGCGCACTGCTGGCAACCTGGATTGCCGGCCGCGTGAGCCGGGTGCCGGCGGCCGTGATCGGCGTGCTGTTCCTGGCCGGTGGCATCGCCAGTTGCTTCATGCTGCCGGCGCCACGCTGGTTCGAGGTGCTGGACGTGGTGCTGGCCTACCTGCCATTCGCATGGCTGGGCTATCGCTTGGGACGACGACCGGCCTAGTCCGTCAGGCGTGGCTCACGCGTGGGTGCGCGCGATGTTGCCGCGGTTGTCGCGCAGCTCGCGTATCCACCACTGGTGCGGCGTGGCATCGCTGATGAAACGCAGGTGGGTGGCCATCGCCAGCAGGGCGCCGTCATCCGGGTCGAGCTGCTTCCAGGCGTAGCCCGGCAGGTCCGGGGCCTGTTCGGTGAACTCGAATCCGTCATGGTCGAACAGGAAGACCTTCCCGGCATCGGCGCCGTGGGTGGGTATCAGCAGGTAGTTGCCGGTGCGGGGTTCCTCGCCGACCACCAGCGCATCATCGGCCCATTCCGGCAGGTACTCCTCGCGTTCGTCTTCGGCCATGTCCTCGGTCCAGCCATCGAACCCGGAACGCAGCAGCGCCCAATCCGACGGCGCGGCGAGCCGCACGGCGGCTTCACCGCTGTCCTCGTCGCCGTAGAACAACACTTCGCCGAACTGCCGGTAGAAGTCACGCAGGCCCGCCAGGTCAGGGACGCCTTCGATGCCTTGCGCCGGGGCCAGCCGATGGCGGAAGTCGATGGTGCGGGTGATGTTGGCATCGTCCAGTGCTTCACATAGGAACGTACCGTTGTGCGCGTCGATGGCGTGGTACAGGGCCTGGAGGGTGGTCATGGCTGTCCTTGGCGGTGTGGATGGGGCGCCGGTGGCTCAGGCGCGATGGGACTTGGCGTAGCTGTCGCGTTCGATCTCGACCAGTTGCACGCTGGTCTGCAGGGCATTGCCATTGGCCGGCACGGCCGCTTCCAGCGCTGCCAGCAAGGCCTGGGCGATCTCCTGGCGAACCTGCAGCGAGCGCCCCGAGAGCAGGGACAGCGTCGCCGCCAGGAAGGCGCGGGGCGCGTCGTCGGTGCCAATGGCCACGCAGTCGAACGCCAGCGCACGGGTCTTGATGTCGGCCTCGTCGAAATGGCCGGTGCCGACCAGGGCGTGGTTCAAGCCGCGCAGCACGGCCGGGCTGATCGCGGTACCGAGGTTGTCGCTGTATTCAAGGGTGAGATGTGGCATTCAGGACCTGGACGGGGCGGCGTGGAAGGAAGGCCTGCAGTATCGCCTGCGGCGGCCGGATCAATGCGCCGATGCCGGCGTTGTCGGTGCAGGGGCGGTGGCGCGCGTCGCGCGATCCAGTGCACGGACAAGACGCTCGACCTGGGCATGTTCGTAGTGGAGATGCGGCGGCGTGCCGGCGTTGGGCGCGGCGGCATCGGCGCGGCGCAGCACTGCCTGCAGCCCGCTGTTGGCCCCATAGCGGGGGGCGTCGATCTCCAGCATGCGTGCCTCCGGCATGCCGTACAGGGCGCGATGGAGCTTGATTGCATCGAGCAGGGTCAACGCCGGTCCGGGGTGCATGCCGTCTTCCGCATACCAGGGCAGGTCCGGCAGATGCCACGAGAGGTCAGCCAGGGTCTGCGAGATCTCGACGTATTCCGCACCGGCCTGGCGCGCGGCCGCGGCTTCCTTTTCCACCAGCGCGGCCGAGGCCTGCGCATTGGCCTGGTAGGTGCCCAGCACCAGCACGCGCGCCTGCACGGCGCGGGCGGCCTCGGCCAGTACCTGCAGCGCATGCTGCGACTGCTCGCACCGTTGCCGCCCGCCCAGGCAGAGCAGGTCGCCGCCGCGTTCCTGCAGCACCAGCACCTGCGGTCGTCGTCCGGCCAGCGCTGTCTGCACGCTGCCATCGGCCAGCCGCTCGCTGAGCGTGGCGCCGCCCTCAAGGATCATCTCGGCCTCGACCGCATGGCCGTTGGCCTGGGCCAGCGCGGCGAAGGTCGCCGGCAGGTTGCCGTAGTAGGTGAGGCTGTTGCCCACGAACAGGATGCGCTGGGGCGGCGCGGGCTGCACGGCGCAGGCGGGGGTGACAGCGGACAACCAGAGCGCGGCCAACAGGATCCATCTGCGCATTGCGTGCTTCCCTTCAGGAGACCAGGCCGCTGTGACCCGGCTTACCAGTCGATGGTTCCCTGGATGACGGTCTGCACCTGGCCGCCGGACCAGACCTCGCCGTGGTCGTCGATGCTCAGCTCCAGCAACGCGTCGTGGCCGACCTCGCGCCCCTGGCTGGCGGTGTAGCGCTTGCCGCTGCCGGGCAGGGCGCCACGTTCGTCCAGCCATGCCGCGAGCACGGCGTTGGCCGCGCCGGAGGCGGCGTCCTCGAAACGTCGACCGTTGCCGACGAAGGCGCGCACGACCAGCTGGTAGCCCTCGCCGCTGCTGCGGGCGTAGGCGAACACGCCCATCGCGCCGGTGGCCTCGGCCAGCGTGGCGATCGCCTCCCAGTCCGGTGCAAGGCCGCGCAGGCTGGCTTCGTCAGCCACCTCGACCACCCACCAGCGGCGGCCGCCCTCCATCAGCGCCGGCGGCAGTTCGCCCAGCGGCCAGCCATGGATTGCCGGTTGCAGGCGCGCGTCATCGACGGTGGCCACTTCGGCCACCGAGGCACGCGGGGTGCGGATGGCGATGGTGCGCACGCCGTCCTGCGTGTGGATGCGCAGCGGCAGCTGGCCGGCGATGCCGTCCTGGATCAACTGGCCATCGACCGCGGCGGCGACGCCGGCTTCGAGTACCGCATGTGCGCTGCCGACGCTGGGGTGGCCGGCGAACGGCACTTCCTTCTGCGGCGCGAACATGCGGATGCGGTAACTGGCGCCGGGAACGGTCGGCGCACTGATGAAGGTGGTCTCGGGCAAGCGGGTCCAGCGGGCGATGGCCTGCATGGCGGCATCGTCCAGGCCGTCGGCGTCGAGCACGACCGCCAGCGGGTTGCCGGTGCCGGGGCGCGGTGCGAAGACATCAAGTTGCAGGAAGCGACGGGTGGTCATGGGCAATCCGTGGAGAAGCAATGCGGTAGACAGCCCCTCTCCCGAGTAGCGGGAGCGGGGTGGGGGAGAGGGTGCGACGTCACCACTCGATCTGGCCGGAGATCACCGGCTGCACCTCACCGCCGATCCAGATCTGGGAATCGATATCCACCTGCACCCGCACTTCGCCGTTACGGCCCAGTTCGCGTCCCTGGCTGGCCAGGTACTGGTCGCCGGGCTTGATCCGACCCTGCGCGAGCAGGTGCGCGGCGACCAGCGCGTTGGCGCTGCCGGTCACCGGGTCCTCGTTGACGCCCACGCCGGGCGCGAAGGCGCGCACGACGTACTGGTAGCCCACGTCCGGGCGGTCGGCCGGGGCAAACACGGCCAGCTTGCCGCGCCCGGGCAGGGCGGCGATGGCCGCCAGCTCCGGGGTGTAGCGGCGCAACGCGGCTTCGCTGGAGGCTTGCAGCAGCCACCAGTCCGGTCCGTTGTTCCACAGCACCGGGCTCTGGCCAGGATAGGCCAGGGTGGCCAGGCCATCGGGCAGGACCGGGACGGGCTGCTCGCGGCGCTCGGCCTGCGGGCTGCGGACCTTGATCTGGCGGAACCAGCGCCCGCCCTGCACGTGGACCGGCAGCATCCCGGCGGCGCACTGCTGCACCAGCCGGCCGTCCTCGTCCGGCGTGGCCAGGCCCAGTTCGACCGCCGCCCACGCCGCGCCCACGCTGGGGTGGCCGGCGAAGGGCAACTCGCCCTTCGGGGTGAAGATGCGGACGTGGTAACTGGCGCCCTCGTCCGGCGGCAGGAAGAAGATGGTCTCGGAGAGGTTCAGCCAGGCGGCGATGGCCTGCATGCCCTGGCTGTCCAGGCCGTCGCTGTCGACGATCACGCCCAACGCGTTGCCGGCGCCGGGACGGGCGGAAAACACATCCAGCTGCAGATAACGGCGTACGGCCATCGCGGGGGACACTCCAGGAAGGGGGCCGGGCAGCTTACCAGTGCAGGTTTGCCTGAATCACCCGCTGGACCTGGCCGCCGATCCAGATATCGCCCTGCGCCTCCACGCGGAGCTGCACCTGACCGTCGCGGCCGACTTCGCGGCCCTGGCTGGCGACATAGCAGCCATTGGTGCCCGGCAGTTGGGCGCGCTCCCGCAACCACGCCGCGATCAGTGCGTTGGCGCTTCCGGTGACCGGATCCTCGGGGACGTCAGGCGCATCGGCAGGGCAGAACGCGCGCACCACCAGCGCATGCGTCGGGCAGGGCTCGGGGGCGAACAGGGCCACGCCGGTGGCAGCGGTGGCGATGCTCCAGTCGCGCAGCGCGGGCATGTCCGCGACCAGCGCACGCAGGCTGGCGGCGTCGCGCGCCGGCAGCAGCCACCAGCGCGGGCCGTTGTCCCACAGCTCCGGCAACTGGCCGGCGGCGGCCAGTGCACGCAGTTGCGCGGGGACAACCCCGGGGGGATCCGGCAGCCGCCGCGGTGGCGGGCTGGCCAACTCGATCAGCGGTGCCTGCGGCGGGCCGGACACCCGTACCGGCAGCCGGCCGGCCGCGCATTGCTGGATCAGCAGGCCGTTGCGCGGGCGCACCCGCCCGCAGGTCAGCGCTGCCCATGCCGCCCCCACGCTGGGGTGGCCGGCGAACGGCAGCTCGCAGCATGGGGTGAAGATGCGGACGCGGTAACTGGCCTCGTCATCCGAGGGCAGCAGGAAGACCGTCTCGGACAGGTTCAGCCAGGCCGCGATGGCCTGCATGTCCTGGCTGTCCAACCCATCGCTGTCGAGAACGACGCCCAACGGGTTGCCGGCGCCGGGCCGGGCTGAGAACACATCCAACTGCAGATAGCGGCGAGCGGTCATTGCGGTATGGGGAACAGGGCAGGCCAGCTTAGGCAAGCCGCACGCAAATGTCGCATCACGGGTGGGAGCGGCCTCGGTATCGGAGCCCCCGAATCGCCGCAACCCGAGGGCGATCGGCATCGCGCCCGAGGACACTCCTGCGGGGTGGCTGTTCAGGTGGATGACCCGGATCGTTGCAAGTGCTACTTTCTTCGCCCCGGGAGGGGGCGGGCTGGAATGGTATCTCCCGAAATCAGCGGTCCGGCCTCATGGGCCTTGGCATAGAATCGGGGGTTCCGCCCGCATTGCCGGGTCTTTCTCCCACTGTGAACCTCCAAAGCCAATGTCCGCTTCCCCAATCGCTGATCGCTGGATCGTCCTCAAGTTCGGTGGCACCTCGGTGTCCCGTCGGCATCGTTGGAACACGATCGGGGAACTGGCGAAAAAACGTGCGGACGAGACCGGTGGGCGTGTTCTGGTGGTGGTGTCGGCGCTATCCGGCGTCACCAATGAATTGACCGCCATCGCCGACGGCGCGGCCGACAGCCGTGAACGCGTGGCCGCGCTGGTCCAGCGTCACAACGACTTCCTCGCCGAGCTGGAGCTCGGCAGCGAGGTACTGGCCGAACGGCTGGCCGCGCTGCAGTCGCTGCTGGACGACCCGCGCGCCGCCAGCCGCCCGCTGGACTGGCAGGCCGAGGTGCTGGGGCAGGGCGAACTGCT
Source organism: Stenotrophomonas sp. Steno-C18 (assembly GCF_056393195.1). NCBI lineage: Bacteria > Pseudomonadati > Pseudomonadota > Gammaproteobacteria > Lysobacterales > Lysobacteraceae > Stenotrophomonas > Stenotrophomonas sp. Steno-C18. The sequence continues at coordinate 280,712 of NZ_JBWJOX010000006.1, forward strand.
GTCCTCGAGCATCGGTGCCGCCTACCTGCGCAGCAACGGCCTGGATTTCGGCTGGATGGACGCCCGCCAGTGGCTGCATGCGCAGCCGCCGGCACCGAACCAGACTGCCTGGTCGCAGCGCCTGTCGGTGAACTGCCAGTGGCAGGGCGATGCCGACTTCACGCCGCGTTTCTCCGCGCAGCCCACGCGCATGCTGATCACCCAGGGCTTCATCTCGCGCCACGGCGACGGTGGCACCGCCATCCTGGGCCGTGGTGGCTCGGATACCTCGGCCGCGTACTTCGGCGCGCTGCTCGGTGCCAGCCGCGTGGAAATCTGGACCGACGTGCCGGGCATGTTCAGCGCCAACCCGAAGGACGTGCCCGACGCACGCCTGCTGACCCGGCTGGACTACTACGAGGCGCAGGAAATCGCCACCACCGGTGCCAAGGTGCTGCACCCGCGCTCGATCAAGCCGTGCCGTGACGCCGGCGTGCCGATGGCCATCCTCGACACCGAGCGCCCGCACATGCCGGGCACCAGCATCGACGGCAACGCCGAGCCGGTGCCGGGGGTGAAGGCGATCAGCCGCCGCAACGGCATCGTGCTGGTGTCGATGGAAGGCATCGGCATGTGGCAGCAGGTCGGCTTCCTGTCCGACGTGTTCAACCTGTTCAAGAAGCACGGCCTGTCGGTGGACCTGATCGGTTCGGCCGAGACCAACGTCACGGTGTCGCTGGACCCGTCCGAGAACCTGGTCAACACCGACGTGCTGGCCGCGTTGTCGGCCGACCTGTCGGAGATCTGCAAGGTCAAGGTGATCGTGCCGTGCGCGGCCATCACCCTGGTCGGCCGTGGCATGCGCTCGCTGCTGTACAAGCTCTCCGACGTGTGGGCCACGTTCGGCAAGGAGCGCGTGCACATGATCTCGCAGTCGTCCAACGACCTGAACCTGACCTTCGTCATCGACGAGGCCGACGCCGACGGGTTGCTGCCGATCCTGCACGACGAGCTGATCGGCAGCGGCGCGATGCCGGTCTACGAAGAACAGGTGTTCGGTCCGCGCTGGCGCGAGATCATCGGCACCATCCGCCCCCGGCAGACGCCGTGGTGGCAGGCGCCGCAGCAGCGCCAGAAGCTGCTGGAGCTGGCCGCACAGGGCACGCCGGCCTACATCTACGACCTGGACAAGGTGCGCGAGCGCGCCCGCCAGTTGAACGCCATCAGCGCCATCGACCGCCGTTTCTACGCGATCAAGGCCAACTCGCACCCGGATATCCTGCGCACCCTGGCCGCCGAAGGGTTCGGCCTGGAATGCGTGTCGCAAGGGGAAGTGGAGCTGGTGTTCGCGGCGGTGCCGGACCTGGCGCCGGAGCGCGTGCTGTTCACCCCGAGCTTCGCGCCGATCGGCGAGTACGCCGCGGTGCTGGCGCGCGGCGTCAACGTCACCATCGACAACGTCGAGCTGCTGCAGCACTGGCCGGAGGTGTTCCGCGGCCGCAAGCTGTGGGTGCGCATCGACCTGGGCCATGGCGACGGCCACCACAAGAAGGTCAACACCGGCGGCAAGGATTCCAAGTTCGGCCTGTCGGCGCTGCGCGTGGACGAGTTCATCGCCGCCGCGCGCGCGCTGGATATCCGCATCACCGGCGTGCACGCGCACCTGGGCAGCGGCATCGAGAACGCCGGCCACTGGCAGCAGATGGTCGATGAGATGGCCGGTTTCGCGCGCCGCATCGGCAGCGTGGAGATCCTGGACATCGGCGGTGGCCTGCCGGTGCCGTACAGCGACGACGACGAGCCGTTCGACCTGGACGCCTGGGCCGCCGGCCTGGCCGCGATCAAGGCGGTGCACCCGGCGTTCCAGCTGGCGGTCGAGCCCGGCCGCTTCATGGTGGCCGAGTCCGGCGTGCTGCTCACCCATGCCTCGCAGGTGGTGGAGAAGGACGGTGTGCGCCGCGTCGGCCTGGATGCCGGCATGAACGCCCTGCTGCGCCCGGCGCTGTACGACGCCTGGCACGACATCGCCAACCTGTCGCGGCTGGACGAAGCGCGTGATGTTGATTTCAGCGTGGTCGGCCCGATCTGCGAATCCAGCGACGTGTTCGCGCAACGGGTGAAGCTGCCCGGCGCCACCGCGCCGGGGGACGTGATGCTGATCGCCGATGCCGGTGCCTATGGTTTCAGCATGGCCAGTACCTACAACCAGCGCGTCCTGCCGCGCGAAGGCGTGGTCAATGCCTGACGCCCACCTTTTTTGTCGTCCCGCCGCGCGCCCGCGCGAAAACGGTTCGTTTGATTCGGATACGCCATGACAGCTTTTGATAAACACCAGGTTTCCCGTTTCCGCTTCGTCCGCTGCGATTTCGCCGCGGACACCGGCGTGGCGCGGCTGGTCTACGCCTTCGACGACGGCCCGGAGATGACCGAGACCGTCACCGTGCCGGGTGCACCGTTCCAGCTGGAGGGCGAACGCGCCGCAGCCGTGCAGCGTGCCTTGCAGCTGCTGCACCTGATCGCCGGCGTGAGTTACTACAAGGCTGGCGTACCTGCGGAGGTCAGCATCGACAGCTATGCCATCGATGCCGACACCGCCGCCCTGGTGGAAACCGTCTACCTCAACGGCCTGGGGGAGTTCGCCTACCGCAATGGCCTGAACCTGCGCGGCAGGTTCAAGCTGCCGGTGGCTTCGCTCCCCTCTCCCGCTAGCGGGAGAGGGGCAGGGGGTGAGGGCGGCTCTGCTCCCAATCTCAACCTCTCCCACCACGCCCTCGTCGCCATCGGCGGCGGCAAGGATTCGCTGGTCAGCATCGAAGCCTTGCGCAATGCCGGCGTGACCGAGACCGTCACCTGGATCGGTGGCTCGCAGCTGATCCGCGCCTGTGCCGAACGCACCGGCCTGCCGATGCTCAACATCGGTCGCACGCTGGCCCCGGAGCTGTTCGAGCTCAATCGTCAGGGTGCATGGAACGGGCATATCCCGGTCACCGCGGTGAACTCGGCGATCATGGTGCTGGCCGCGCTGGTACAGGGCGTGGACCAGGTGGTGTTCTCCAACGAGCGTTCGGCCAGCTACGGCAGCCAGATCGCCGGCACCGGCGAGGTCAACCACCAGTGGTCCAAGGGCTGGGCCTTCGAGAAGGCGTTCGGTGAGTACGTGCAGCAGCACGTGGCCGCCGACCTGCAGTACTACTCGCTGCTGCGACCGCTCTCGGAACTGGCGGTGGCCCGCCAGTTCGCCAGGACCGATTTCTACGACGCGCATTTCTCCAGCTGCAACCGCAACTTCCACATCCTCGGCGAGCGCCCGGTGAACCGCTGGTGCGGCGTGTGCCCCAAGTGCCACTTCGTGTTCCTGGCGCTGGCCCCGTTCATGCCCAAGACGCGCCTGGTGCGCATCTTCGGCCGCAACCTGCTCGATGACAGCGAGCAGGCCGGCGGCTACGACGCGCTGCTGGAGTTCCAGGACCACAAGCCGTTCGAATGCGTGGGCGAGGGCAAGGAATCGCGCGCGGCGATGGCCACCCTGGCCGCGCGTCCGGAATGGAAGGAAGACGTGTTGGTGAAGCGCTTCGCCAACCTGATCCAGCCGACGCTGTCGGCGGAAGAATTGAAGATCGAGCCGTTGCTGGTCATCGACGGCGAACACCGCATCCCGGCAGCACTGTGGGAGCGTCTGCGTGCGAATTTCGCAGCTTGAAGGCAAGCGCGTCGCGCTGTGGGGCTGGGGGCGCGAGGGCCGTGCCGCGTTCGCGGTACTGCGCCAGCGCCTGCCACGGCTGCCGCTGACGCTGTTCTGCCCGTCGGCCGAGGCCGAGCAGGCGCGTGCCGAGACCGCTGGCGCGCTGCAGGTGGAAACCGACATCACGGGCGCGGCACTGTCGCGCTTCGAGGTGGTGATCAAGTCACCGGGCATCAGCCCGTACACACCCGCGGCGCAGCAGGCCGGCGCGCAGGGCACGCAGTTCATCGGCGGTACCTCGCTGTGGTTTAGCGAACACGCCAATGCCGACGGCAACCTGCCCAACACGGTGTGCGTGACCGGCACCAAGGGCAAGAGCACCACCACCTCGCTGCTGGCGCACTTGCTGCGCGCGGCGGGGCATCGCACCGGTCTGGTGGGCAACATCGGCTTGCCGCTGCTGGAAGTGCTGGACCCGCAGCCGGCGCCGGACTACTGGGCGGTGGAGCTGTCCAGTTACCAGACCGGCGAAGTGGCGCGCAGCGGCGCGCGCCCGGACGTGGCGATCGTGCTGAACCTCTTTCCCGAGCACCTGGACTGGCACGGCAGCGAGCAGCGCTACATCGACGACAAGCTGTCGCTGGTGACTGGCGGGCATCCGCGTGTCGCGGTGCTCAACGCCGCCGACGAACACCTGCGCGCGCTGCAGCTGCCGCATAGCCAGATCGTGTGGTTCAACCAACCCGAGGGTTGGCACATGGTGGGCGAGGTGGTGCATCGCGGTGCGCAGCCAGTGTTCGATACCTCGAACACGCCACTGCCGGGGCGTCATAACCGCGGCAACCTGTGCGCGGTGCTGGCCGCGCTGGAAGCGATGGGCCTGGATGCGGTGGCCTTGGCCCCGGCGGTGCAGGGCTTCCGTCCGCTACCCAATCGCCTGCAGACGCTGGGCGAGCGCGACGGGTTGCGTTGGGTCAATGATTCGATCAGCACCACGCCGCATGCCTCGCTGGCCGCGCTGGACTGCTTCGCCGGGCAACGCATCGCGCTGCTGGTGGGCGGGCATGACCGCGGCGTGGACTGGCACGATTTCGCCGCGCACATGCGCGACGACGCGCCGGTGGAGATCGTGACGATGGGTGCCAATGGCCCGCGCATCCACACCCTGCTGCAGCCCTTGGCCGATGAGGGCCGGTTTGGCCTGCATGCCGGCGGCGACCTGCCGCATGCGGTGGAACTGGCGCGTGGTGCGCTGGGTACACAGGGCGGGGTGGTGTTGCTGTCACCGGGTGCGCCGAGTTTCGGTGCCTACAAGGACTACGTGGCGCGTGGTCGTCATTTCGCTGAACTGGCCGGGTTTGATCCGGACCTGATCAGCGCGATTCCCGGATTGGGCGTGGGCTGAGCGGAGCGCTGGCTTCTTGGGCCAGAAGCTTCCCCTCACCCCAACCCCTCTCCCGTGAACGGGAGAGGGGCTCGGATTGCTGCGGCTCGTAGCGCACTGGCCCTTCTCCCGTTCACGGGAGAGGGGTTGGGGTGAGGGTCGCGTTTGCCCGTAGACTCCGCGACATAACCCAACCCGGAGCACTCCCATGCAAGCAGCACGAAAGTGGCAGTTGGCAGCGTTGGCTTTGAGTCTTTCGGCGGCGATGCCGGCCTTGGCGAAAATGCAGCAGCGCCCGGTCGAATGGCAGCACGGCGGCGCCACCTACAGCGGGGTGCTGGTCTATGACGACGACGGTGATGCGCGCCGCCCGGGCGTGGTGATGGTGCCGAACTGGCGGGGCGTGAATGCCTCGGCCGTCGCCAAGGCCGAGCAGATCGCCGGCGACGACTACGTGGTGCTGGTCGCCGACGTCTACGGCAAGCAGGTCCGCCCGAAGGACAACGATGAAGCCGCCGCGGCCTCCAAGCCGCTGCGCGAGAACCGCGCCGAACTGCGTACGCGTGCCCAGGCCGCGCTGGAGGCGCTGAAGGCACAGGCCGGCAAGGCACCGCTGGATGTCGCCCATATCGGTGCGGTGGGGTTCTGCTTCGGCGGTACCACGGTGCTGGAGATGGCGCGCGCGGGGATGCCGCTGGCCGGCGTGGTGAGCCTGCACGGCGGCCTGTCCACGCCGAGCCCGGCCGCTGCGGGCAGTGGCAAGGTGCCGATGCTGGTGCTCAATGGCGCGGCCGACCAGGGCGTCAGTGCCGGGGACATCGCTGCGTTCGGCACGGAAATGGATGGCGCCGGCGCGGACTGGCAGTTCGTCAATTTCAGCGGCGCGGTGCATTGCTTCGCCGAATCCGATGCCAACAGCCCGCCGGGCTGCCTGTACGACCCGCGCGCCGCCAAGCGTGCATGGAAGATGATGGACAACTTCCTGGAAGAGCGCCTGGAGCACTGAGCCGTCGGGCCGGGCCACGCTCGGCAGAGGGTACCCGGCAAGGCTTCAGCGGGGCATGGCTCCGCTGAAGCGCGTGCGATCAGCGGGCCTGGCGGGCGGCGTCGATGGCGCCGCTGATCGCCGCGCGGGCCTGCGGACTGTTGCGCCAGCAGCTGCTGCCCAGCATGGCCGAGGCCTGGGTCACGATGTCCATCGTCTCGGCGTCGGCCAGCTGTGCCAGCGAGTGGAAGCCCAGCTGCTCCAGCCGTGCCACCACGGTGGCACCCACGCCCTTTACCGCCAGCAGCACGGTGCGCTCTTCGGCGCTGAAGCCTTCGGCCGCCATGGCTTAGTGGCTGCGCTCGATGGCGTAGCGGGCCAGGCCGCGCAGGGCGGCGACCGCGTTGCTTTCCGGCAGGCCTTCCAGCGCCTGTTCGGCCGCGTCGGCATATTCCATCGCACGCTTGCGGCTGTAGCCCAGGCCGCCGGTGGCATGGATGGCGGCCAGCACTTCCGGCATGGCAGTGGCATCGCCGTTCTGCACGATCTCGCGCAGGCGCTGGCGGGTGGTTTCGTCCGAATGCGCCATGGCGTGGATCAGGGGCAACGTGGCCTTGCCCTCGGCCAGGTCGTCGCCCAGGTTCTTGCCCAGCTCGTCGGCGTTGGCCGAGTAGTCCAGCACGTCGTCGGCGATCTGGAACGCATAGCCCAGGTGCATGCCGTAGTCGAACAGCTTCTGCTGCACCGCCTCGTCGGCACCGGTGGCCAGCGCACCCAGACGGGTACCGGCGGCGAACAGCACGGCGGTCTTGCGCTCGATCACGCGCAGGTAGGCCGCCTCGTCGGTGTCCGGGTTGTGCACGTGCAGCAGCTGCAGCACCTCGCCCTCGGCGATGCGGTTGGTGGTGTCGGCCAGGATCTGCATCACCGGCATGCGGTCCAGCTCGACCATCAGCTGGAAGCTGCGCGAGTACAGGAAGTCACCGACCAGCACGCTCGGCGCGTTGCCCCACAGCGCGTTGGCGGTGCTGCGGCCCCGGCGCAGGTCCGATTCGTCGACCACGTCATCGTGCAGCAGGGTCGAGGTGTGGATGAACTCGATGATCGCCGCCAGCTGGTGGTGCTCCGGCCCGGCACCGCCGACCGCGTGGCCGGCCAGCATCACCAGCATCGGCCGCAGGCGCTTGCCGCCGGCGGAAATGATGTGGTCGGCGATCTGGTTGATCAGCACCACGTCCGAGGACAGGCGGCGGCGGATCAGCGCATCGACCGCGGCCATGTCCGGCGCGGCAAGGGTCTGGATGGCGGGCAGGCCCAGCGCGGGGCGGAGGTCTTCGGCGAGGCTCATACGGTTGCTTCTGGGGGTACCCGGCGATTATAGGCGGTGTGCGCCCCGGGGGGCCGGAAACGCTTCCGGCCCAGTGAATACGTATGCAAGCGACACCGCCGGCAAAGTGGCGACGCTAAGCTGACCGGCATCTGTTTTCAGCCCCCTGTGGGGCTCCTGAAGCCCGGAGGGGGGCGCTCGATGTCGAAGACTCCATGGTGGCGCGGCGCCGTCATCTACCAGATCTATCCGCGCAGCTACCTGGATACCGATGGGGATGGCGTGGGCGACCTGCCGGGCATCATCGAGCGCCTGGACTACATCGCCTCGCTGGGCGTGGATGCGATCTGGGTCTCGCCGTTCTTCAAGTCGCCGATGGCCGATTTCGGCTACGACATCGCCGACCAGCGTGACGTCGACCCGTTGTTCGGCAACCTGGCCGATTTCGACCGCCTGCTGGCCAAGGCGCATGCGCTGGGCCTGAAGGTGATGATCGACCAGGTGTTCAGCCACACATCGGTGGAGCACGCCTGGTTCAAGGAAAGCCGCGAGAGCCGCGACAACCCCAAGGCCGACTGGTACGTGTGGGCCGACGCACGCGAGGACGGCACGCCGCCGAACAACTGGCTGTCGATCTTCGGCGGCGTGGCCTGGCGCTGGGAACCGCGCCGCCGCCAGTACTACCTGCACAACTTCCTGTCCTCGCAGCCGGACCTGGATTTCCATAACCCGGCGGTGCAGCAGGCGACGCTGGACTACGTGAAGTTCTGGCTGGACCGGGGCGTGGATGGGTTCCGCCTGGACTCCATCAACTTCTGCTTCCACGACGCGCAGCTGCGCGACAACCCGCCCAAGCCGGAAGACCAGCGCGTGGGCCGCGGCTTCAGCCCGGACAACCCGTACGCCTTCCAGTACCACTACTACAACAACACCCGCCCGGAGAACATCGGCTTCCTGGAGCGCCTGCGCGCGTTGCTCGACCAGTACCCGGGCGCGGTGACGCTGGGCGAGATCTCCTCGGAGGATTCGCTGGCCACCACCGCCGAGTACACGGCGCCGGGCCGCCTGCACATGGGCTACAGCTTCGAGCTGCTGGTGGACGACTACAGCGTGGAGTACATCCGCAGCACCGTGGAAAAGCTGGAAGCGACCATGCGCGACGGCTGGCCGTGCTGGGCGGTGTCCAACCACGACGTGCAGCGTGCAGTGACGCGTTGGGGCGGCCATCCCGCCAATCCGCAGCTGGCCAAGATGCTGGTCGCGCTGGTGTGCTCGCTGCGTGGCTCGGTCTGCATCTACCAGGGCGAGGAGCTGGGGCTGGGCGAGGCGGACGTGCCGTTCGAGGCGCTGCAGGACCCGTACGGCATCACCTTCTGGCCGAACTTCAAGGGCCGCGACGGCTGCCGCACGCCGATGCCATGGACGGACCAGGCCCTGGCCGGCTTCACCCGGGGCGAGCCGTGGTTGCCGATTCCGGCCGAGCACCGCGCGCTATCGGTGCAGGCGCAGGAAGCGGACGGTGATTCGACACTGCAGGCCTTCCGCAACTTCCTGCGCTGGCGCAAGGCGCATCCGGCGTTGGTGGAGGGGACGATCCGCTTCCTGGACAGCACTGAGCCGGTGTTGTTGTTCGAGCGTCAGGCGGGTGATGAGACCTTGCTGCTGGCGTTCAATCTGTCAGGGGATACGGTGCGGCATGCGTTGCCGGCCGGAGAGTGGCAGGCCTTGGCGCTGCCGGGTCCAGTGGCCGGTGCGCTGGAAGCTGGCGAACTGGTACTGGCTGGAAACGCGGTGTACTGCGCACGTCGCAGCTGAGTCCCCGTTTCTCTCTTTCATGCAGGCGGAGATGGCATCTCCGCCTTTTCTTTGGCTGTGGCTTGGCTGTTGCTGTTGCTGTGGCTGTGGCTGTGGCTTTTGCTGTGGCTTAAGCCCCTCTCCCGTTCACGGGAGAGGGGTTGGGGTGAGGGTGCTCTTGGCTGCAATCCAAAGTTGAAGCCAAGCCAAAGCTCCCCCATCCGCCCTCCGGGCACCTTCCCCCGCAAGCGGGAGAAGGGAATGACCAAGGCCAATGCTGAATCGAAAGCCGAAGCCGAAGCCGAAGCCAAGGCCAAGGCCAGAGCAGAGCAGAGCAGAGCAAAAGCAAGAGCCAAAGCAAGAGCCAAAGCAAGAGCCAAAGCCAAAGCCAAAGCGCTTCCCGCCTGTGGGGGGATCAGGGCACAACTTCCCAGGCAGAGTTCGCCGCTGCTGCACCAGCACCAGCACCAGTGCAGTGCCAGCAGGTTGTTCCTGGACGGCACTCCCGCCAAGCTGAAAACACTTCCCCGGTCCCCCACCACGGCATCCCGGTAACCCGCCACGACATGGTTGCCACCAACGCAGAAGGCCCGCTGCACATGCAGCGGGCCTTTACTGTGTTTCCGGCCAGAACGGCTTAGAACTTGTAGTTCACGCCAACCTGGTAGGTGCGGCCCCATTCCACGGTTTCCAGCGGACGGTCCTTGCTGCCGGCGTAGGTCTCGTACTTGGAGTTGGTCAGGTTGCTGGCCTGCAGGAACAGGCTCAGGCCCTTGAACATCGTGCCGTCGCCGAAGCTGTAGCCCACCTGCGCGTCCAGCACGTCCTCGCCCTTGACGTAACGCAGGGTGCGGTTGCCGTTGAAGTTGCCGATCTCACCGATGAAGTCCGAGCGCTTGCGCTGGTTCAGGCGCACTTCGAAGCCACTGTTCTCGTAGTAGGCGGTGAAGTTGTACACGCGCTTGGACAGGCCCGGCAGCATGATCGGCTCGGAGCCGACGCTGGAGGTGGTGCCCGGGTCCGGCGGGATGGTGATGTTGCTGTCGTTGAAGCTGGCGCTGGCGACCACGCCGAAGCCGCGCAGGCCTTCGAAGAACAGGTCCAGCGGCAGCGAGGCGGTCAGCTCGGCGCCGCGCAGGCTGCCACCGTTGCCGTTGAACGGTGCGGTGTAGGTGCCGGTCTTGTCGACCACCACGCCCGGCGGCAGCGAAATGGCGTTGGCTTCCAGCCAGGCATCGACCTGCTGGGTGAAGTCGTAGCCGTCGCGCTTCTCGGTGTAGATGTAGGTCTTGAGGTCCTTGTAGAACACCGCGGCAGCCACGTAGGCCTTGTTGCCGAAGTACTTCTCCCAGGACAGGTCGACCGCGTTGGCCACCCACGGGTCCAGGTTCGGGTTGCCGCCGCTGGCGCCGGGCTTGCCGTTGTTGGTATCCACGCCGAATTCCATCGACGCGCGCAGCTCATCCACGCGCGGGCGTGCGACCTGGCGGGCCAGGGCGAAGCGCACGGTGTTCTCGGCCGGCAGTTCGAAGGCCAGGTTCAGGCTCGGCAGGAAGTCGAGGTAGCTCTTGCCTTCGTTGATCGGGATGACCTGGCTGCCGACCGGCTGCCCGCCATCCCAGTAGTTCGAGCTGGAGGACTGGCGCACGTGCTGGGCCTGGATGCCGACGTTGCCGCGCACCGGGATCGAGCCGATCTGGGTGCTGATGTTGGCACGCAGGAAGGTGGTGGTGATCTCCTCGTCCACCGTCCACTGCTTCGGGATCAGGTAGCTCTCGGTGGTGGTCGGGTTGAATACCATGTAGCGGGCCACGGCGGCGGGCACGTTCCAGGCCGGGATGTAGCCGGCACCGGCAAAGCCCAGGTTGACAGGCTTGTACTGCAGGTCGCCGTCGATGCTGGTGATGCCCTGCGCGCCGAGGTTGATGTTGCCTTCGGCCTGGGTCTTGTTCTTGCTGCGGTCGGCGTAGTTCACGCCCACGTCGAAGTCGGAGAACCAGTTGAAGCCGTCCGGCACCGGGAAGGTCGCCATCAGCTTGACGCCCTTCAGCTCGTCGTCCACGTGCGGGGTCTTGCCGTAGCCAGAGCCATAGATGGTGTTGGTCAGGTACAGCTTGCTGTAGTCGGAGTAGTCCATGCCCGGGGTGAACTGCGGGAAGCTGCCGCCACCGAAGTTGAGCTTGACCGAATCCAGCTGCGGTGCCGGCAACAGCTGCAGGTTGTTCTCCAGGTTGATCTCGTCGCGCTCGGCCTTGGACCAGCTGACGTCGGCCACCACGCGCACGCGCTCGAAGTTGAACTCGTTGTTCCAGCCCAGTGCCTTGATGCTGTCTTCGCGGTGGTTGTACATGCCGCGCACCAGCGGGTAGACGTTGTGCGCGGTGCCGCTGACGAAGCTGCCGTTGTCGTTGACCACCACGTCGGTGACATCCAGCCGGCCGTAGCCGCCGTTGTAGTCGCCCAGGTGGATCTCCATCTGGTTGGCGGTGTCGTACTCCTTGGCCTTGGTGTAGAAGGCGTCCAGCGTGCTCGTCCAGGTGTTGTTGGGACGGAACTGCAGGGTGGCCATCACGCCGTCGCGCTTGGAGTGGCCGGTGCGGCGCAGTGCCTTGATGCCGTCGGAATAGTAGGTGCCGGCGGTGACGCCCGGGCGCCAGTCATCGCCCCCCAGGGCCTGCCACGGCTCGTACAGGCCGACCTGGTTCTCCTGCTTGGACATCTCCGAGTGGGAGTAACCGATCGCCAGGCCGATGGTGTCGTCGGCGAACTTGTCGACGAAGCTGGCATTGATGCGGTTGCCATACGGGTCTTCGCCGGCGGCTTCGCCCAGCGAGTTCTTCTGGTAGCGGCCGCTGATGGCGATCACGCGGTCACCGTAGCTGAGCGGGCGCACGGTCTGCATGTCCAGCGTGCCGGACAGGCCCTGGCCGACCAGGCCCGAGTCCGGGGTCTTGTAGACGGTGACGCCGCTGATCAGTTCCGACGGGTACTGGTCGAACTCGACGCTGCGGTTGTCGCCGGTGCTGACCATCTCGCGCCCGTTGAGCAGCGTGGTGGCGAAGTCGGGCGACAGGCCACGCACGCTGATGACCTGGGCGCGGCCGGCGACGCGCTGGGCGGCCAGGCCGGGCAGGCGGGCGATCGATTCGGCGATGCTCACGTCCGGCAGCTTGCCGATGTCCTCGGCTGAGATGGCTTCCACGATCGAGGTGGAATCACGCTTGACCGAGATGGCGCTCTCAATGCCGCGGCGGATGCCGGTGACGGTGACCGTGTCCAGATTGGTGGCGTCGGCCTTCTTGGCGGTTTCGTCGGCGGTTTGCGCCTGCACGCCGGTGGCGGTCAGTGCGATGGCGGACGCGAGCGCCGCGCTCAACAGGTTGCGCTTGGTGTTCAACATTCTCCCCTCCCAGGTAATGTCGTCGGATTGTTTTTTTCTGCATGCCGGAGTGGTCTCCGTGCACGTGTCGGCGGTGCGATGGGGCTGCCTGCGACATGTCTCGCATGGTAATCAGCGGGCAACGTCGCGGAATCGCCCTGCATACGTATTCAATGGGTTTTGCGGTGGTGGAATGGCGGTGAAAACGCTTCCGGCAGGCGAGCGATGCCCGCAGGCGCGGCCAGGGCCGCGAAGCCATTGCCAACGCGGCCACCGGGCATCTGAAGTTGCGCTCCGTCCTTGCGGATCGGTCTGGCCAGCCACGTGGCCGGGGCCGTTCCTGCGGGGCGTCGCGGGTCAGTCCAGCGGCACCAGCCGCACCGCCGCGCCACCGCCGGCACCCAGCGGCAGGGTCAGGCTGTCACTGCTGCGCACTTCGCGGGTCTCGCGGACGAAGGCAAATGGCCGGGTCTCCCAGTTGGCACCGTCGCCGTCGCGGTAGATCTCGGCGCGGTAGCGGCGCTTGGGATCCAGGAACGACAGCGAGGCCTGCAGGGAATGCGGCTGCTCGTCACCGACGCTGCCGATGAACCACTCCTCCGAGCCGCGGGCCTTGCGCGCCAGCGTCACGTACTGGCCTACCTCGCCGTTGAGCACGTGGCTCTGTTCCCAGTCGACCGCCACGTCCTTGATGAACTGGAAGGCGTCCGGGTGCTGGGCGTAATGCTCGGGCAGGTCGGCCACCATCTGGATCGGGCTGTACAGCACCACGTACAGCGCCAGCTGCTTGGCCAGGGTGCTGCGCAGTGGCAGGCCGTTGCGGCCCTTCAGGCTGACGATGCCGGGGGTGTAGTCCATCGGCCCGCCGAGCATGCGGGTGAACACCAGCGTGGCCTCGTGGCCGGGCGGGTTCGGCGGGTTGCCCCAGGCATTGAATTCCATACCGCGCGCGCCCTCGCGCGAGACCCAGTTGGGCCAGGTACGGCGCAGGCCGGTGTCCTTGATCGGCTCGTGCGAGTTGATCGCGATGTGCCTGTCGGCGGCCTGCTTGAGCACGCGCAGGTTGTGGTTGCTCATCCACTGGCCCTCGTGCCACTCGCGCACCACCGGGCCACCGGCCGTGTCCTGGCGCTGGATGTCGCCGGCGTCGCAGACGTAACCGGTCTTGACCACGTCCACGCCGTTGCGCGCATACAGGTCCAGCGCGGCCGGCAGTTGGCGCTCGTAGTGGCTGACCGCGCAGGCGGTTTCGTGGTGGCCGATCAGGTGCACGCCCTTGTCCGCGCCGTAGCGCGCCAGGCCCGGCAGGTCGAAGTCGGCGGTGGGGCGGGTGAAGTCGAAGCCCCAACCGTTGGCGAACCAGTCCCCGTCCCAGCCCGGGTTCCAGCCTTCGACCAGCACGCCACGGAAGCCATTGGCAGCGGCGAAATCGATGTAACGACGGGTGTTGGCGGTGGTGGCACCGTGCTTCGGGCCGGTCGCCCAGGTTTCGGTTTCCAGGTGCAGCGACCACCAGACACCGACGTACTTGGCCGGCGTGAACCAGCTCACGTCGCCGATGGCATTGGGCTCGTTGAGGTTGAGGATCAGGCTGGATTCGACCAGGTCACCGGCCTTCTCGCCGACCTGGAGCGTGCGCCACGGGGTGTTGAACGGCAGTGCGCGGACCACCGGCGCGCCGTTGCTGGACGGGGTCAGCGCAGCGCGCAGCACGTCGCCATCGCCACGGGCCAGGTTCATGCCGGCGTAGTCGACCAGCGCCGCTTCGTGGATGGACAGGTGCAGGCCGTTGTCGCTGCGCAGGGTGAGTGGGGTCTGCGCGGTACCGATCTGGTTGAGCGGGGTGCGGTGGTACAGGTACTCCTCGCGGTTCCACTCGAAGGCGGGGATCCACCAGGCCGTGGCCGGTCGCGCCGGGGCGAATTCGGTCAGCTCGGCGTTGATCCGTGCCTGCTGCATCGCCGGTTGCTGCGGGAACTCGTAGCGAAAGCCCACGCCATCGTCGTAGACGCGGAACACCACGTCGAAGCGGCGCCCGTGCGCGACGCCCGAGGGGGCCTTCTCGGTGAAGCTGGCGCGCAGTTCGTTGTAGTGGTTGCGGGTGAGGCGGCGTTCGCCCCAGGGTTGCTCCCAGGTTTCGTCGACGCTGCGGCGCGCCTGTCCGGTCAGTTCCAGGTTGCGCTCCAGCCGGCCGCTGTCGAGCAGGAAGCCCAGCCGCGAGGGCGCGATCACCGCCTCCCCGTTGCGCTCCACCCGGTAGGCCAGGCGCCCTTCATGCTGCGATTCGAGGGTGACGCTGAGTACGTCGCCGGGCGAGCTGACGCGGGCCAGTTCGGCCGCGTGTGCGGCGGGCAGGCCGGCCAGCAGCAGGGTGAAGGCGAGTTTCAGGCGGAACAGGCGGGAGGACGGGCGTGGCGGTGCCATGTCGGGTATCAACTCCGGGGTGCAGGAACGGGAAGCAGGTGCCACCACTATTCCAGTTGGTGCAGGGCGTCATGGCCGGCAGGGGCACTGAATACGTATGCACCGGCGGTGCGCATCCGCCACCACGCCTCTACCATGGCCCGGCGCAACGGCGCCCGTACATCGCATCCGTGATTCCCGGAGGGGGGAACCGCTTGATGAAAAGCAAACCGCAATTGTCGTTCTGGCAGATCTGGAACATGTGCTTCGGCTTCCTGGGCATCCAGTTCGGCTTTGCACTGCAGAACGCCAATGCCAGCCGCATCTTCGAGACCCTGGGGGCCTCGATGGAGGCAGTGCCCGGGCTCTGGATCGCCGCGCCGCTGACCGGCTTGCTGGTACAGCCGGTGATCGGCTACCTGTCCGACCGCACCTGGACGCGCTGGGGCCGCCGCCGCCCGTTCTTCATGATCGGCGCGGTGCTGACCACGCTGGCCCTGCTGGTGATGCCCAATTCACCGACGCTGTGGATCGCGGCCGGCACGCTGTGGGTGCTGGATGCCTCGATCAACGTGTCGATGGAGCCGTTCCGCGCCTTCGTCGGCGACCAGCTTTCGCCGCGGCAGCGTCCCAGCGGCTACGCGATGCAGAGTTTCTTCATCGGCGTGGGGGCCATCGTCGCCAGCTTCCTGCCGTACCTGTTGGCCCACTTCGGCGTGGCCAACACCGCCGCGCCGGGGCAGGTGCCGGACACCGTGCGCTATGCGTTCTACTTCGGTGCCGCCGTGCTGCTGGCCGCGATCACCTGGACGGTGGTCAGCACCCGTGAGTACTCGCCGGCCGAGCTGGCCGGTTTCGACGATGCCGAACCCTCGCCGCTGCATGCGGCCGCGCCGGTGATCGGCCCGCCGCGCGGGAGCCACATCCTCGGCTGGCTGGGGGTGGGCGTGTTGCTGGCGGCATTGATCGCCTGGCGGCAGGGCGACCGCATGTTGTACGTGCTGGCCGGTCTGTGCGCGGCCTACGGCCTGCTGCTGGGCGTGGCCCGGATGCTGCCGGGCACGCACATGCTGGCGACCATCGTCGGCGACCTGCGCACCATGCCCACCACCATGCGTCGGCTGGCCTGGGTGCAGTTTTTCTCGTGGTTCGCCCTGTTCGCGATGTGGATCTACACCACCGCCGCGGTCGCCGGTACCCATTTCGGTTCCACCGACCCGCAATCGGCGGCCTACAACGAAGGGGCCAACTGGGTGGGCGTGCTGTTTGGTGCCTACAACGGCTTCGCCGCGCTGGCCGCGCTGGTGATCCCGCTGATGGTGCGGGTGATGGGCCTGCGCTGGAGCCACCTGGTCAACCTGTGGCTGGGAGGGCTGGGGCTGGTCTCGCTGATGTTCATCAGCGACCCGGCGTGGCTGCTGCTGTCGATGGTCGGCGTCGGCTTTGCCTGGGCCTCGATCCTGTCGCTGCCGTACGCCCTGCTGTCCGACAGCGTGCCGTCCACCAAGATGGGCGTGTACATGGGCATCTTCAATTTCTTCATCGTGATCCCGCAGCTGGTCGCGGCCAGTGCGCTGGGCTTTGCCCTGCGCAGCTGGCTGGGCGGCGTGCCGATGCATGTGCTGGTGCTGGGCGGCTGCAGCCTGTTCGTCGCCGGCCTGTGCGTGCTGCGGGTTCCGTCGCAACCGGAGGTGGTGTGATGCGCATGCGTTTGTCGGTGGCAGTCTCGTTGGCGCTGGCCGCCGCTCCCGTCCTGGCCGCGCGGCCGGACTACGTGGGTACGTCCGAGCCCTTTGCCAGCGATGCGGTGTACTTCGTGGTCACCGACCGTTTCGTCAATGGCGACACCGCCAACGACCACCGTGACCAGGGGGGCGCGCACCGCACCTTCGACATCCCGGTGCCGTGCGCGGACAAGATCGACGGCAACATCGGCTACCTTGGCGGTGACTTCAAGGGCCTGCTCGACAATGCCGGCTACATCCGCGGGCTCGGCTTCGGCGCGGTGTGGATCACCCCGATCGTCGACAACCCGGACCA
This sequence comes from Stenotrophomonas sp. Steno-C18, assembly GCF_056393195.1. Classification (NCBI taxonomy): domain Bacteria; kingdom Pseudomonadati; phylum Pseudomonadota; class Gammaproteobacteria; order Lysobacterales; family Lysobacteraceae; genus Stenotrophomonas; species Stenotrophomonas sp. Steno-C18. The sequence goes on from NZ_JBWJOX010000006.1 coordinate 297,685, forward strand.
GGCCTTCACCGGCAGCAAGCCGATCAGCTGCACCAGCACGCTGACCGACCGGGGCAAGACCGGCTACCACGGCTACTGGGGCGTGAGTTTCTACAAGCTGGACGAACACCTGCCCAGCGCCGGCCTGGACTTCGCCGGCCTGACCCAGGGCCTGCACGGTGCCGGGCTGAAGGTGGTGCTGGACATCGTCGGCAACCATGGCTCGCCGGCCTGGACCATGCCGACCGCCCAGCCGCAGTTCGGCCAGATCTTTGACAAGGATGGCCGGTTGATCGCCGACCACCAGAACCTGCCGCCGGACAAGCTCGACCCCACGCACAACCGGCTGCATGCGTTCTACAACAACATCGGCCCGGTCGATGGCAGCAAGGGCTCGATCTTCGATGGCAACCTGGCCGAGCTGTCCGACTTCAACGAGCACAACCCGGCGGTGATGGACTACCTGGTCGGTGCCTACCTGCAATGGACGGGGCAGGGCGTGGACGCGCTGCGCATCGACACCATCGGCTGGCTGCCGCACCCGTGGTGGCATGCGTTCGTGCAGCGCATCCGCGCGCAACACCCGGGCATGTTCATGTTCGGCGAAGCCTTCGACTACGACGCCAGCAAGATCGCCGAGCACACCTGGCCGGGCAACGCCAATGTCAGCGTGCTGGATTTCCCGCTACGCGGCGCGATTTCGGCGGTATTCGGCAAGGAGCAGAAGGGCTTCGAGGCCCTGTCCGAACCGTTGCACCTGACCGGTGGGCCGTACGCCAATCCGTACGAGCTGATGAGCTTCTACGACAACCACGACATGGCGCGCCTGGACGCGACCGATGCCGGGTTCATCGACGCGCACAACTGGCTGTTCACCGCACGCGGCATCCCGGTGCTGTACTACGGCTCGGAGACAGGCTTCATGCGTGGCCGCGCCGAGCACGCCGGCAACCGTGCCTACTTCGGCCAGGAGCGCATTGCCCATGCGCCGCAGAGCCCGATCTTCGGCCCCCTGCAGCGCATCGCGCGGCTGCGCCAGGCCACCCCGGCGTTGCAGCGCGGCCTGCAGGTCAACGAGCGCCTGCAGGGTGACCAGGCGGTGTTCTTCCGCGTGCTGCAACAGGGCGACACCACGCAGACCGCGCTGGTGCTGCTCAACAAGGGGGACACGGCGCAGGGGTTCGAGGTGAGCCGCTACCTGCAGGCCGGACAATGGCGCGACGCGTTGGACGGCGGCACGTTGACCGTGCGGCGCACCTTGAAGACCGACGTGCCGGCCCATGGCATCAAGGTGTTCGTGCTGGAAGGCGAGGTTGAGCAGGCCGAGTTGAAAGCGCAGCTGGATGCCGCAATGGCCGACCAGCAGGCCCGCAACCAACACCTGAAGCGCTGACCAACCAAGCCCCTCTCCCGGAAGCGGGAGAAGGGGGGCGAGGGCGGCGTTCAGCGATTCGGCAAACAGCCAACCCCTCCCTGACCTGACGCAAAGGGCGGGGGCAAAAAGCGGGCGCTCGCAGCCCCACAGCCCGCGGACAACCGAAGCCCCTCTCCCGTAAGCGGGAGAGGGGTTGGGGAGAGGGCCGCTGCAGCCAGCCACCCGCTACAATCCACACCCCCGCATCCCCACGCAGTACCCATGAACGAGCTTCCCCCGCAGACCCCCATCGAAACGCTGCTGCAGACCGCGATGGACGGCAAACTGCCGATCAAGGCCTTCATGCAGGCGTTTGTCGCCTCGGAAGTCGTGCTGCTTACCGGCAGCCTGGTCACGCCGGACGGCAGTGGCTTCGACCCGTTGCTGTTCGACAAGCAGGGCGTCCTGCATGTGGCGGTATTCACCGACATGTCGCGCGTCGGTTTCCACACCCAGCAGGCGCCGCACAACATCCGCATGTTGATGTTCGAAGTACTGCGCCGCGTACCGGGCGGTTATGGCGTGGTGGTCAATCCGGGTACTTCGCTGGGCTTCGAGATCTCGCCGGCGGGCCTGCAGGAGATCCTCAAGGACTTCAGTTGACCAACGTGCCTGGGTAGGAGCGGCTTCAGCCGCGAAGCCGACCACGTCGTCAGCCCCAAGGGAAAACTGCAACTACAGCCAGCGTACTGGCTTCTTCGCTCTCGGCATCGCGACGGAAGCCGCTTCTACAACGCTTGTCGCCGCGACGATTCCCGCACCACCAGCTTCACCGGGATGTTGATGCCCTCCACCGGCTCGCGCGCGATCAGCCCCAGCAGTTTTTCCACCAGCAACTGGCCGGCCTGCTTGGTGTCCTGTTGCACCGTGGTCAACGCCGGCGATACCGAACCGGCCAGCGGAATATCGTCGAACCCGGTCACCGCCACGTCGTCCGGCACGCGCAGGCCGCGCTCGCGCAGCGCACGCAGCGCGCCGATGGCGATCAGGTCGCTGGCGGCGCAGACCGCGTCGAAACGCTCGCCGCGGTCCAGCAGGGCCAGGCAGGCGTTATGGCCGGAATCCTCGGTGGTGATGGCATCGTGCTGCAGCGCGGCCTCCGGCGTCAGCCCGCGCGCGCGCAGGGCTTCGGCATGGCCGCGGTAACGCTCGGCGAACTCCGGGTAGTGGCTGTCGGCATGGCCCAGGAAGGCAATGCGCCGGCAGCCCTGGTCGAGCAGGTGGGCGGTGATGTCGAACCCGCCCTGGAAGTTGTCACTGCCCACCGATACCCCGGGCTGGCCCGGCAGCGCCGCGCCCCAGCGGACGAAGTGCGTGCCCTGTTCGACCAGCCGCTCCAGCCGTTCCACCGACTCGTGGTAATCACCGTAGCCGAGCAGGATGATGCCGTCGGCCTTGTTGCTGTCCTCGAAGTCGGCATGCCAGTCGCTGGACAGCTGCTGGAAGGACACCAGCAGGTCATGCCCATGCAGCGCGCAGGCACGGGTGATCGAACCCAGCATCGAGTGGAAGAACGGGTTGATCAGCGAATCGTCCGGGGTGGGGTCCTCGAAGAACAGCAGCGCCAGGGTGCCGGATTGCTGGCAGCGCAGGCTGGAAGCGTTCTTGTCGACCTTGTAGTTCAGCTGGCGCGCGATCTCCAGGATGCGCTTGCGCGTCTCGGCGTTCACCATCGGGCTGCCACGCAGGGCACGCGACACGGTCGGCTGCGAGACGCCGGCCATGTGTGCGATATCCAGGGAGGTGGCTTTGCCTTTGATGGTCATCGTGCGCCGAGGGGAGGTGCCGCCGGGCATCATGCCATGCAAATGCGTTGCCGCCACCGGCCATGCGGGCGCTTAACGCAATGGCGTTGCGCCGCTCTGCAGGCAGTGCTGTTCGAGCGCATCGCGCAGCAATCGGTCGCGCTCGAAATCCGGCCGCTCCGGGTCTTCTTCCAACGCAAGGATCGGCTCCCACTGGAATGCGTCGGCACCGTGCGCTGCCCAGGCCTGCTGCAGTTGCCGGTGCGGATGGCTGCCCTGGCGCAGGCCGAACCACAGCCGGTTGCGGATCGCGGACAGGTTCAGGGCGATGCCTGCCCAGCGCGCATCGGTGGCGGTGCAGTGGATCTGGTAGATGCCGCTTTGTACTTCCTGCCGCTTGTAGTCGGCGCTTTGCTGACGGCGGGTTTGTTTGTCCATGAGAGATTCTCGAAGATGTGGCAATATTGCCCGGGTGTAATTCAGTCACAGATATTACCCGGATTAAAATAGAGGTGCTATGAACGATCTGCTGAACGCGCCGCACGCCCTGTTCGAGGGGCACCAGCTGCTGGCCAGGGGGCCGCTGCAGCAGGTGGTGGCCGAGGCCGTGGCGCGCGGTGGCGTGGGGGCCAATGGACGGCCATTGCTGCTGCTCAACGATGGCTCCGGGGAAACGGTTGACCTGGACCTGCGTGGTGGGCTGACTCAGGTGCTGGAGCGCCTGCGGGCCCGCTTGGCACCTGCGCCGGCCGCGCCGCAGGAGGCTGCCGCCCCACGTGAACGCGGTCGTCCCCGGCTGGGCGTGGTGGCCCGCGAGGTGACCCTGCTGCCACGGCATTGGGAATGGCTGGCCAGCCAACGCGGCGGGGCCTCGCAGGCGTTGCGCCGGCTGGTGGATGAAGCCCGCCGCCGCGAGCAGGAGCAGGGGCTCCCGGCCTCACCGGAGGCCCGTTACAAGGCCATGTCCATCCTGGCCGGTGACCTGCCAGGCTTCGAGGAGGCCAGCCGCCTGCTGTTCGCCGGCGACGAGGCAGGTTTTGCCCGCTCCATCGCTCCATGGCCGCAGGACCTGCGCGATTACCTCGGTAGCGTGTCGGCCGAGGCCGAGGATTGATCGCGAGCGCGGGTGAACGCGGGCCGCGGTGTTAACATCCCGCGTTACGCATCCCCCAGTCCCCTTGTCAGGACCCCTTTGCGCCGGCCGCAACACCGTCGGCGCGGATCCTGGCTCCCAACGGAAGAAACAATCCTATGGCCCGCGGCATCAATAAAGTCATCCTGGTCGGCAACCTCGGCAACGACCCGGACACCAAGTACACCCAGGCCGGCATGGCCATCACCCGCGTGAGCCTTGCCACCACCAGCGTCCGCAAGGACCGCGATGGCAACAACCAGGAGCGCACCGAATGGCACCGCGTGGTGTTCTTCGGCAAGCTCGGCGAGATCGCCGGTGAATACCTGCGCAAGGGTTCGCAGGTCTACGTAGAAGGCGAGCTGCGCTACGACAAGTACACCGGCCAGGATGGCGTGGAGAAGTACTCCACCGACATCGTCGCCAACGAGATGCAGATGCTCGGCGGCCGTGGTGAAGGCGGCGGCGGTGGCGGCGGCAACTTCGGTGGCGATCGCCCGCAGCGCCAGTCGGCCCCACGCCAGCAGCAGGGCGGTGGCGGCTACGGCAACCAGGAACAGGGCGGCGGTTACGGCGGCGGCCAGCGCCAGCAGCAGCGCCCGGCACCGGCCCAGCAGTCGGCGCCGCCGATGGACGATTTTGCCGACGACGATATTCCGTTCTGATCAGCCATCGCACGTTCTGTTTTGCCAAAGGCCATGCATCGCATGGCCTTTTTTATTGGTTTTCTGGGCCAGTGGCGATTCGATGGCCAACAACCGATCGGCATATGTTCATGCCAGCAAGGCTTGTCATGAATATGGTTTTTGTTTTTCGTGAGGCAATGATGTCTATGTTTTTGATAGCATCCGCACTGCAAATTGGTTCACAGGGGGCGGTTGCAGCCGGGAAGCAGGACGTTCTCGACCTCGACTGCAGAGCCGATGCTTTCCGGGATGGTGCGCACGCCCCAATCATCCCGTACAGCCGCGTGTTGCGGCTGACCAAGGACAGTGGGTTGCATGGAAAGCAAGGGAATGCAGGGGCGTGGCCCATGGAAGGCGCGCAGGGGATTGCTGGCGGTTGCATGCGGTGTATTGCTTGGGGGCGGTGCTGCTCACGCACAGAGTGCCGATGCAAACGCACAGGAGCTGCTGCGACAGCAGGAGCGTGAGCGCGTACTGCGTGAACAGCAGGAGGCACAGCCGGATGCGCGGCTGCAGCCGACGCCCGAGGCATCAGTGGGCAGATTGCCTTCGGACGAGACGCCATGTTTCGTCATCAACCACATCACGCTGGATGGCGGAGACGCTGAGCGCTTTGGCTGGGCGTTGAAGGCGGCCAGTCCCAGGGACGATCCGGCCACCGGGCGCTGCCTCGGCACCGCTGGTGTGGACATCGTGATGAAGCGCGTACAGAACGCAATCATCGCGCGTGGCTATGTCACTACCCGCATTCTTGCCGCACCCCAGGACCTGAAGCATGGCGCATTGGCTTTGACCGTTGTGCCGGGGCGGATCCATGCCATCCGCTTCGCTGATGATGTGCAGCCGCATCCGGCATTGTGGAACGCGCTGCCTGCCAGTTCGGGTGACCTGCTCAATCTGCGCGATATCGAGCAGGCCCTGGAGAACTTCCAGCGCGTACCGACCGCAACGGTCGACATTCAGATCGCGCCGCCGGCTGAAGGTGCTGCCGCCAAGCCGGGTGAAAGCGACCTGCTGATCAGTTGGAAGCAGCGCTCAAAAGTCCGCGTCAACCTCACGCTGGATGACTCGGGCAGCACCTCGACCGGCAAACTGCAGGCCGGAGCCACGGCATCGCTGGACAACCTGGCGCGACTGAACGACCTGTTCTATTTCAACGCGGGCAAGTCCGTGTTCAACGGCAGCGGGCGCGATACCGAAAGCTGGGCGGCGCACTATAGCGTTCCCGTCGGGCAATGGTTGCTGGGGATCAACGCCAGTGACTACGACTACCGCCAATCGGTCGCCGGTGCGTATGAAACCTATGTCTACAGCGGTTCCAGCCGCAATGCGGAAGTGCGGCTGACGCGCATGCTGTTCCGCAATGCCAGCTTCAAGACCAGCGGCTATGCACGGGGTTGGTATCGCGACTCGAACAACTTCATCGACGATGCAGAGATCGAAGTACAGCGCAGGCGCATGGCCGGTTGGGAGCTGGGCCTGTCGCACAAGCACTTCATTGGCAGCAGCACGCTGGATCTTGGCTTGGCCTATCGGCGCGGAACGCGTGCCTTCGATGCGCTGCCTGCACCAGAAGAAGCATTTGGCGAAGGCACCGCGCGTGGCCGCGTCATCACCGCCGATGCGCAGTTGATGGTCCCGTTCAAGCTGGGCCGGCAGCCCGTCCGTTACACCAGCAGCTGGCGCGCGCAATGGAATCGCTCACTGCTGGTGCCGCAGGACCGCTTCTCGATTGGTGGCCGTTACACGGTGCGTGGCTTCGACGGCGAGATGTCATTGACCGGCGAGCGTGGCTGGGTGCTGCGCAATGAGCTGGGTTTCGCACTGGGTGGTGGTCAGGAAGCTTACGTAGGCGCGGACTACGGCCATGTGGGTGGTCCTTCCACGCGCGGGCAGATGGGCGACTACCTCGCCGGTGCCGCGATGGGACTTCGGGGCGGTGTCGCGCATGCGCAGTGGGACGTGTTCGTCGGCAGCCCGTTGCACAAACCCCGCGGCTTCCCCACCGCGTATACGACCTTCGGTTTCAGCCTGAGCGCCTCGTTCTGATCGTCTGCGGCCAACAGGGCCGCAGGCATCTGCAGTGTGCGGATCGGCGGGTCATAGAACAACAAGCATAGAAAGGAAGCAATGCCATGAATCGTGTTTACCGTCTGGTCTACAACCGTACCCTGGGTGTCTGGCAGGTCGCGTCCGAGCTGGTAAAGGCAACGCAAGGGGGGCTGTGCAGTGGCGCGGGCCTTTCGATGGCGACGCTGCGTCCGATGAGCTTCGCGCTTTGGGTGGCCATGGGGTGGGTGGGGCTGGTGCAGCCGTTGTCCGCCCAGCAGGCACCGGGGCAGCATGCCGGACGCATCGTCACCGACCCCACCGCACCGACGAACCAGCGGCCTACCGTGGTGACATCGGCCAATGGCACGCCGCAGGTCAACATCACCACCCCCACTGCCAAGGGGATTTCGCGCAACAGCTATCGGCAGTTCGATGTTGGCAGCGAAGGCGCCATCCTCAACAACTCACGCACCAACGTACAGACGGAACTGGGCGGCTGGGTGCAGGGCAATCCCTACCTGGCGACCGGCACGGCACGGGTCATCCTCAACGAGGTCAACAGCGCCGATCCCAGCCAGCTGCGCGGCTATGTCGAAGTGGCTGGTGACCGCGCGCAGGTGGTGATCGCCAACCCGGCCGGCATCCAGGTGGATGGGGGTGGCTTTCTCAACGCCAGCCGGGTGACGCTGACCACCGGTACGCCCATCGTCAACGGCGGTGCGTTGGACGGGTATCGCGTGGAGGGGGGCGCCATCCGTATCAGTGGCGCAGGCCTGGACGCCAGCCGCACCGATTACACCGACATCATCACCCGCTCGCTGGACGTCAACGCCGGCATCTGGGCCAACCAGCTGCAGGCCAGCCTGGGCAGCAATATTGTCAGCGCCGATCACAGCAGCGTCACCGCCCAGCAGAGCAATGGCCAAGCGCCAGCCTTCGCATTGGACGTGGGTGCGCTGGGTGGCATGTATGCCAACAAGATCTGGCTGGTTGGCAACGAACACGGCCTCGGCGTGCGCAACGCCGGCAACATCGGTGCGCAGGCCGGTGAGCTGGTGGTCACCGTGGACGGGCGCATCGAGAACAGCGGTGCCTTGCAGTCGCAGCAGGATACGAAACTGACCGCCACTGCCGGAGTGGCCAACAGCGGCACCGTAAGCGCGGCCCGCGAGGCCATCATCAACACGGCTGCTGATATGGACAACAGCGGCGGCACGCTCAATGGCCGGCGGCTTGAGGTGAACGCAGCTTCGTTGCGCAATCGTGACGGTGCGATTGAACAGACGGGGGCGCAAGCGCTTGAAATCAAAACGGCATCACTGAGCAACCGCGATAGCGGCCGTATCGGTGCCGTGGAGCTGGCTGGCAGTGGCGGGAGCAACGGCGGCACGGGTGGCAATGGCGGGACAGGAACGCCCGGTGGAGGTAGTTCCGGTGGAACGGAAGGCGGGGGGAATGGCGGTACGGGTACCGGTACGCCGCCCATCACCGCTCCGCTGGCGGCGGGCGCATTGAACATCGGCAATGCGCTGGACAATGACGCCGGGCGCATCGATGCACTGGGCGCTGTGGTGCTGTCGACGCGTGATGGCCTGGACAACAGCGGCGGCAGGATCGGGGTTGAATCGCTGCGGGTAGAGGGCGGCGAGCTGCGCAACGTTGATGGCACCTTGAAGGTGCAAGGCGATGCGCGGGTGCGGGCTGCCACTGTCGACAACAGCAAGGGGCAGTGGAGTGTATCCGGCGGGTTTGAACTTGCGGTGCAGTCATTCGTCAATCGTGGCGGCCTCATTGAGCAGGTCGCCAACCGTGCCGCGCAGTGGTCGGTTGCCGGTCAGTTGGACAACAGCGCCGGCACGATTGCCAGCAATGCCAAGTCGCTGGTACTGGATGCCGGTCGCCTGGTCAATGAAGACGGCACCGTCAGCCATGCCGGTACGCAGGGCCTGGCCCTCAGCACCGGGCAACTGGATGGCCAGCGCGGCACCATCGCCACGGCCGGC